>NZ_WCJE01000050.1 GCF_016743335.1 Streptococcus suis
TGCTGCATAGCGTTCTTTAGCGACTTGATATGCTTGTTTCAATTGTTCAGCGTTCATTTCTTTCTCCTTACAGTTGTGGTATAAATGTTTCAAATTCAGATGTTTCTGCTAACCATTGTCTAGCTTCTTGGAGATTTTCAAACTCCCCTGTCGCAATCATCTGTACTAGGATATTGCCAATTGCAGTTGCCTCTCCTGGTCCTGCAATCACTTCTTTTCCGATGACGTTGGCGGTTAGCTGGTTGAGCAAGCTGATGTTAGAGCCACCACCTACGATATGAAGACAATCGATGGTCTGGCCAGTTAATGCTTCAACTTGCTTCAATTCTCGTCCGTAGGCCTTAGCTAAGTTGGAATAGACAGCCATAACCAGTTCTCCGATAGATTCAGGCACTTTTTGCCCTGTCTCACGACAAGCCTCTTTGATTTCTTCTATCATATTTTCAGGATTAGTGAATCGTTCGTCATTCAGATCTATCTCTTGCTGGAATGGCTCAACAAGGGCTGCCTGCTCTGCCATTTCCTTAAAGGAATAGCGATAATCTGTCAGGCGTGCAATTTCTTGGACACACCACATACCTGTAATGTTTTTGAGGAATCGGTATGTCTGATAAGCGCCCCATTCATTTGTATAATTGGCTAGATAGCTGTCTTGATTGGCGATAGGCTGCTTAGATTCAATACCTATCAAAGACCAGGTGCCTGAGCTAATATAGGCCCAGTTTTCGCTAGTCGCTGGAACCCCCACAACGGCCGATGCGGTATCATGTGTACCGACCGCAATCACTTGTGCTTCTGGTAGATCATATCCATCTACTTCTAACCGACCGATGAAACCACCTGCTTCAATCAAATCAGGGAACTTGCCATTCTCGATACCAATCACTTCCAACAACTCCTTGTCAAAAGTGCGTGTTTCAAGGTTCATAAATTGGGTCGTTGACCAATTAGTCACTTCTCCTGTCATCTTTCCTGTCAATCTGTAGGCAATGTAGTCAGGTATCATAAGAATCTTGGCTGTTTTCTCTAGCAAACTTTTGTCTTCAACAAAAAACTGATATAAGGTATTGAAATTTAGAAATTGGATTCCTGTTTTCTTGTAAATGGCTTCTTTGGAGATATACTGAAAGACTTGTTCCATCGCTCCCTGAGTTCTAGCATCACGGTAGGCAACTGGTTGTCCTAATAGCTCTCCCATGTCATCAAGTAGAACATAGTCTACAGCCCAGGTATCAATACCAATTGTACAGGTGGTTACTCCAGATTGCTTCACTTTTTCTAGCCCAATCAGTACATTATCAACTAGTTGGTCAATATCCCATCTATCATGTCCGTCTGACTTCTCAAATCCATTTTTGAAACGATGAATTTCACTTAATTCCAATCCATCAGTCTTATTTGCTAAGATCACACGGCCACTAGATGCTCCAATATCAATGGCAACATGATAGGTCATGAGGTTTCTCCTTTGTTTTTTGATACTTCTATTTAACCTTATTTCTGTTTATGGTACAATGTCGATAGAACATTAAAAACGTATCAAATTTACAGTTAGGAGAAAAACGCAATGAATCTGTTAGAACAGTTATTATTAAGAAAAACAGAGCATGAACTCTTGCAAGAAAAACAGGGATTCGTAGCAGATTATTTGGACATACAATCCGCAAGTCAGACACCAAAACTTTCTCAACAGTTCTTCTTTCAAAATAAAGACATTTTTATCAGTAAACATAGCCGGTACGCTGCTTATCCAGAGCATACCCATCAATTTTTAGAGATTAATTATGTCTATAAGGGGCGTTGTCGCCAGCAGATTAACCGCCAGAAATTTGAGCTGAAAGAGGGAGATATTCTGCTTATGGATGTGGAAAGCCGTCATTCCATTGAGGCGCTGGGAGATGAGGATATTCTTATAAATATTTTGTTTCAGAATAAAGATGTATCGATCAACTGGCTCAAGCAATTACAAGGTGAAAACAGTCTGCTCTACCAATTCTTGCTGTCAGATTCCTCCCAACACTTCAAACGTGATAACTTTCTCTTGCTGCATACGGAAGCAAATAGCCCTGTCCGACAAATTTTAACCGAAATGATGACTGAATATTTTTTACCGCAGGAATTTTCCCAACAAATGTTGAAACACTACCTGCCACTTTTCTTCTACCAATTGGCTCGCCTATTGCCAACACTTGAAAAGACAGTGGATTTACAATTAGAGGAGTCAACTTATGCTCAGGTATTAAAGATTATCGACCGAGAATATGCCACGATTGGATTAGCTGAACTGGCTCAACGCTTAAATTTTAATAAAAACTATCTGAGCAATCTCATCAAGACAGAATCTGGTCAAACCTTTACACAATTAGTGAATCAACGCAAATTGATGAAGGCTCAACTATTACTGAGAACAACGCAATTACCAATCCAAGAAATTGCCCTCAGCGTCGGTTTCAGTAACAAAACCTACTTTTACGACAAATACAAAGAAACCTTCGGCCATGGACCGAAGGAGGAAAGACAAAGCTAGCAGTTTGAGGCTGCTAGCTTTGTTAGAATACCGTCAAAAAATAGAATACGTCTATTTCTTTAAAAATTGCTCAATTGCTGGAATAGCAACTTGATTGAAGTTATTGTCAATCCAGTGTACGCCACCCTCTACAGTTACAAGTTCCGATGATGAAAATAATTGATTGGCCTCAACAGCATACTGATAGGGCACTACTTCATCATTGGTTCCTTGTATAATCAGAACAGGGGATTCAACTTTTTTTATCTCACTATCAATATTAATCCCAATTGCATCTTTTAGATAAACAGCACCAAGTCGAGCATTTTTATGTGATATCACTGCTGGAATCTGATCTGTTGACGAGACACCTAAACTGGCATAAGTTTCCTTGACATCGTCAAAGAGAACAAAGGCAGGGAAAATCAAAACAAGATTTTTTATAATTGTCGGATTTTCTGCTGCATATAGAGTCGATACAACCCCTCCTTGACTAGCTCCAAGTAAGGTTGTTGCATCAGGATTGACAAACGATTCTTTTGAGAGTTTGTCAACTACTGCTGACAAGTCCTGTTTTTCAGTCAAGACAGACATTGATAACATATCTGTTCCGCCACTTTTTGAGTTATGACTTCCGCCATAAAAATCAAAGCGATAAACGATAAATCCCATACGAGCCAGTTTATCGGCGTATTCTTCATACATTTCTAAGGTATTGTTAAAACCGTGTGAAATGATGACAAGCGGTCGTTTCTCGTTCTTATAGTTGCGAGACGCTGTTACTACACCATATAAGTTAACACCTTCTCTTTCAATCATATAGGTTTCAGAAACGATGTCTTCAGTAGCTTTGAGCTCAAAAGTTGAGGAAGATGCTGTTGTTTCAGATGTCAGTGCTGTCGATTGTTCAGTGGATGACTCACTGGTTGATGTTCGGCTAGTCGTCTGAACTTCTACATTCCCATTCTTTTGTTGTATAATCACAAATACTAATACAAAGATACTCATTAAAGTTGCCAAAACTAGTATGATTTTTCTCACAATTCACCTCGTATTATGTTTTTATTATATTCTACCATCTTTTTCTGAAAATAGACTTTGCCCATTACTAGCTATCACTTCTTTGTACCACCAAAATGATTTTTTCTTAAATCGTTCAAGCGTTCCCTTTCCGTCATCATTTCGGTCAACGTAGATAAATCCGTACCGTTTGCTGAGTTCCGCCGTGCTTGCTGAAACCAGATCGATCGGTCCCCAAGTAGTGTATCCCCATAATTCCACGCCATCCTCAATTACCTCAGCCAATTGTCTGAGATGTTTATGCGGTAATCATCCTCAACAGTTGGACCATTAGGTCCATCAACAAGTACATCTTTCGCACCTAGCCCATTTTCAACGATAAAAAGCGGTAACTGGTAGCGATCATAGTAATCATTTAATACTAATCGTAACCCAATAGGGTCAATCTGCCAACCCCATTCTGAACTTTTAAGATATGGATTCTTCATACCACCTGGGAGTTTGAACAACGCTATCTCTCCTATGTCCGTGAAGGCAATCTGGAAAAACTCTAACAACTCATGGAAAAACCAGAAAATATTGATGCTGGTATCGTCTCTGACGATAATCTCCGACAAATCAAAAACCTCCATATTGCCTCAACAACCCTGTCTACACGCGCAGCTATTGAAGGTGGACTAGAACCACAGATTACCTACCATTTCAGCGATATGGTCCTCTGGGAAATGGAGAAATTATCCAATCTGGAGAATATTATGGAATAGCTACAATCCTTTCTCTTTGAATTGACTAAAAAGGTCGCTGCTCTAAAGACAGTTAAAACCGTCGGACCACTTGTACAGCAAGTCATCAATTACATTGCTACTCATATCATTGAGCCGTTGACCGTCAATAACCTGGCGCAATCCCTCTATCAAAAACGCTCTTATCTGTCCCGTATTTTCAAGTCCGAATTGGACACAAACTTGAGCGACTATATCATCGAGCTCAAACTCCTTGAAACTAAAGATTCGCTTCTCTTCACTGATAGAGCTGATAGCGACATCAGCAACTTCCTCGCCTTCTCCAGTCAATCCTACTTCCAGACCGTCTTCAAAAAAAAGCACGGTGTAACCCCACTACAATACCGCAGGCACGCAAAAACCTATTCTTCCAACAAATAAGAATAGGTTTTTTATTTTTTGAAGATTATTTACTTACATGGAGTAGTCTGTCTCCAATTTCAACTTGTCCACTCGCTAATGATAAGACAGCATGGTAGTCAGCAGTATTGGTTACAATAACAACGGTTGTATCATCTAAGCCTGCTGCGGTAATTTTCTCTTTATCAAAGGTACCTAGTAGGTCACCTGCTTTGACTTTAGCACCATTTTCTACCTTGAGTTCGAAGCCCTCACCATTCAAGGTAACGGTATTGACACCGACGTGGATGAAGACTTCCGCACCAGATTCTGTCTTCAAACTGAAGGCATGACCAGTCGCAAAGGCTAAAGTCACTTCAGCATCAGCTGGTGCATAGACTGCATAATCACTTGGTTTAATAGCAATTCCTTGTCCCATGGCTCCACTTGAGAAGACTGGATCGCTGACATCACTTAGTGTCACTACTTTACCAGCAAGTGGTGCAAGTAGAACTTCGTCTGTAACTGGAGTTGCTTGTGGGCTTGCAACCTGTACACTGGTTGCATCTGTTATCTCTGTATTTCCACGACGTTCCGCAATAGCTGCGTAAATTTCAACCATTCGACCTTCCAAGTCAAACTTACGAAAGCATAGAAAACTGACCAAGCTCAAAATAAATGGTACATAGATAGAAAAAGTAAAGATTGCCTGACGGACAGCCTCAGTTGCAACTGTCATCTCTGCATTGTAACCAGCAACTGCCAAACTCCAACCAATGATAGATACACCAAGACCATTACCAATCTTGTTTGTAAAACTTTGAGCCGCACTCGAACGTCCAACCATTTTCGTACCAAAGAGATAATCATTGTAGTCAATGACCATGGCCATGAGTACACCTGACAAAGCCATAATTGGAATACCAGTAAAGGTTGTAATCAAGCCAACGGCTGTGTTAAATACAAAATGGTCAGGATTGATAACACGTGCAGCAGTAACCACAGTGGTAATCAAAGCCATAACTGTCAAGAGTTTCGTTGGACCCAATTTTTTCACAAGAGGTGTCAATAGTACAAAGCCAAGCAAGGTTGCTAGCAAGCCCAAACCACCCATGATGGCAACTAGGTTGTCATTACCATAAATCCATTTTGCATAGTAAGTGCTAGAGGCTCCTGAAATCCCCCATGAAACTTGGGCAGCAAAGTTGATGACAAGTAGCAAGAGCCAATATTTATTGCGACCTAATTTTGCCAAAGCCTCCCTGTAGGTAAGCTTTTCTTCCTCCTCAACATGAGTATGTTTCACTACTTCTTTTGCAGTTTCTTGGCGTGCATCTACTGCTGATTCACGTGCATACTTGTAGCAAAGAAGCATGGAGAGAACGATGATAGCTCCAAAGAAGGCAGCTAGTTTAATCCATGCTGATTGGTCTCCACCCAACATATTTGTAATTGGAATAACCCCGATAACAATAATCATACCTGATACATAGCCAGCTGCTGCTCGCCATGTACCCATATTGCTTCGTTCTTCCTGACTGTTGGTCCGCACGATTTGAAGGGAAACATAAGGAAGTGAAATTGCTGTATAGAAAATATCTGTAATCAAGAGGTTCATAACCATGATATATCCCAGTTGGAACCAATCTGGACCTGGTGGAATGATGAACATGGTCACCAATAGAAGACCAGCTGGTATTCCTGCTTTCAAAAGCCATGGCCGATAGCGTTCTTTCCCTGGAGGAGTATTGTCCACAATAGAACCCATAAACAAGTCTGTAAAGGCATCGATGATACGGTTGATCATAAAGATGGTCGCAATAGCCCCTGCTGCTAAGCCAACCTTATCTGTATAGAAGTAGGTCAATTGGCCCGCCAAACCTGTGATGATGTTAAGCGAGAACATCCCCAAGGAGTCCGCAAAATAATCACGAATCCGCATCACCTTCTGAATCCCGTCACGGTCGTAGCGGATAGCATGTTTGTCTTTTTTACCCACGATATTTTTCCTCCTATGTGTAGGTTATAACTGTTTTATTGATTCAAAACTGCAACAAGTCCTTCTAGCATAGACTTTTCAATCCCTGGTACGAAGCTCAAAAGCTGTCTGATCGGCATTCCTTCCATCATGGCTTGCATCATTTCTGCACTGACGGCATCTGACTGGCTATCAGCCACTTGTTGAGCTTCAGCATTGCCTCCCAGTGCACTGCCCATCATCTGTTCAAAGATTGGACCGGCATGTTTGTCCGCCAATATTTCTCCAATCGTTGAGTTCAGGTGAAAGACCTTTCTTGTAGGTTGGGCTGGAGCGACATGGACACTTGCTTCCAAGATTTTTTCCTCAGCTGACCGACCGATGATAATTGTGTAGTCACCTTCTTCAACAGTCCAGTCCTGTCTATCCATATCCCAGTAAGCAAAGGCTCTCTTATCCAGTTCGACTGTTACCGTCTTGCTTTCGCCTGGCTCAAGTCCAATTTTGTCAAAGGCCCGTAACTCTAGGCTTGGACGGATAATCTTGCTGTTTGGCGCTGCCACATAGACCTGCACTACTTCTTTTCCGTAACAAATCCCTGTGTTAGTCACGCGAACAGTGACAGCAAGTGTATCAGCATCTGTTAGTTCCTTTTGGCTAAGCTCCAGCTGACCATAGCTGAACTGGGTATAGGACAAGCCATGACCAAATGGAAATAGGACTGGCATTTCCTTAGAACTATAATAACGGTAGCCGACAAAGACACCTTCTCGGTAATAGGACTTGTCATTTTCTCCGCCGTAATCCAAATATGATGGAGTATCTTGAAGACGAAGGGGGAAGGTCTCAGCTAATCGTCCACTTGGATTGACCTCGCCATAGAGCAAATTGACAGTAGCTTGACCAACCGCCTGCCCTCCGAGATAGACTTCCAAAAGCCCTTTAACCTTGTCAATCCACGGCATTTCAATAGCGGAGCCATTATGAAGAACGACAACTAGATTTTCCTGCACCTGACTGATTTTCTCTAGCAATTCAACCTGATTAGCTGGTAGTTGCATGTGCTTGCGGTCATACCCTTCTGATTCATAGCGGTCTGGTAATCCGATAAAGAGTACGGCCACATCGGATTGTTGCGCTAGTTCGAGCGCCTGTTCTTCGAGGTTTTCTACTGCCACATCCAATCTATCATCATAACCTCTGGCATAGCTAACAGACAAGTCCTTAGCAGCTTCTAATGCTGAATCGACTTTGAAGCTATTGATGTGGGAAGACCCGCCACCTTGGTAGCGTGGTTCTTGGGCATATTGACCGATAAAGGCGACCTTTTGCTCCTTTTTCAGTGGCAAAATGGCATCTTGGTTTTTCAAAAGGATGCTGGACTCTTCTGCTAAGTGTTGAGCAACCTTGTGGTCAGCTTCCCTGTCAAATACAGCTGACTCATCGCGATTGTCCACATAATTAAAGATAACTGTCAAGAAACGCTCTACGGCTTGGTCAAGAATAGATTGGTCCAACTTACCTGACTCAACTGCTGCTACAATCTCCTTGTCAGTACGGTCTGACATAGCTGGCATTTCCAATTCACAGCCCGCTATCAATCCATCTACTCGGTCATTCATAGCACCCCAGTCGGTCATCACATAGCCTTCAAAGCCCCACTCATCCCGGAGAATATCTGTTAAGATTAGCTTGTTTTCACAAAGATAGGTTCCGTTCAGCTTGTTGTAAGCTCCCATCATGGTCCAAGGTTTTGCTTCCTTAACCATCTTTTCAAATGAAGCTAGATAGATTTCACGCATGGTTCGATCGTCCATAATGGAGTCGCTAGTCATCCGATGAAATTCTTGGTTGTTAGCCATGAAATGCTTGGGACTGGTTGCCACATTCTTGCTCTGAACTGCTTGGACATAAGCACTGGCCATATCAGAAGAAAGTAGGGGATCTTCTGACAAGTATTCAAAGTTTCGACCACATAGTGGCGACCGTTTGATGTTCATGGCAGGTCCCAAAATAGTGGACACATTTTCAGCCTGACATTCATTTGCAAGGGTTTGGCCTAGTAGCTTGGCTACTTCCCTATCCCAGCTGGATGCAATGGCACAGCCTGCTGGAAAACAGACTGCTGGAATACTTTCGTTCAATCCCAAGTGGTCGCCTTCGCTCTCTTGTTTGCGCAAGCCATGCGGACCGTCTGATAACATAACTGACGGAATCCCTAAGCGTTCAACTGCCTTTGTATTCCAAAAATCTCTACCAGAACACAAACTTGCTTTTTCTTCCAGAGTCATCTGGGTAACCAGTTCTTTGATATTTCTTTCTGTCATGATTTTCTCCTTTGATAACGTTTACAATACTATCTTATAGTGTTTTTAGTGCAAAATATTGTAAAAATCAATTTTTTTGTATAAATTACAATTTAATTTTACAATTTTCTACAAAATCCAAAGCTTTTTTCAAACTCTTTCTCGCTTCTGGTAAAAATGGAAAGGCATGGCACTGCTTGTCTTGAATATCAATAGCGATTCGATGATCTTACTGTTTCAGTTTTTCATAAAGCAGTTTTGAATCATCATAGAGGACCTCGCTGGAAGACACTGATAGTAAGATTGGTGGCAGGCCTGTATAGTCTGCAAATTATGTTGAGATGTAAAGATCCAGCAAGGCAACTCTGCTATTAGCCACAGCCCAACCATAAACTGCTTCTTTCTGTTGGTAGCTAGTGTAATTACCTCTCAACATGTAATCCATCGCTCTATTTGACAGATGAGACAGGAGCTCGTCTGCATGGTTGGTTGGTGGGGAAAGGGCAATAATGGCGCGTGGTAGGATGTGGTTGCCATCACGAAGTTTGATGCCTAGCTCCAAGGATAGGGTACCACCCGCACTTTCGCCCATGATGATAGCTTGGCTCAAGTCATGACTACGCTTGGCTAAATATAGAAAGATTGCATAGACATCATCTATCTGGCTCGGCCACTTGTGCTAAGGGGCCATCCAATAATTGACTGAAATACAGTCGTAAAACCACCTCCGTGGATATAGAAGACCCATTTTGGATTGCCAGGTTGGGAATAGGACTCGATAATCTGACCCTGTATTTCCAACTCTTCAAACTGGAGACTGGAGTCGATTTTGCCACTGTATTTGGCATTTTCTCGCTGTTCTTTTTCGTAATCATATGGACCTGTTATTTTGTCAACAGCTGGTCGCAGTTGCATATAAATATTTAATAAAAACTTTGAAAGCTCATCTTATTCTCCTATATAGAAAGTATGTGTACTTCCTCAAGATTATTCTGTAATTCAATCCATTTTGAACCAAGTACAAGCCGTCCTCGAGTATTGCATGGTAATGTTGTCTTGACAATTACCTGATTTCCTTGTTTTTCCCAAGCTATAGAAATTCGCCCATATGGACTGTCATAGTGTCCATAAACCTGCTTAAATGGTGCATCAAAGTCAGGCGAAATTTCAATCTCCTTGAAACCTGGACTGGTTTGTTTTATTCCTAAAGCCTCTTTATAAAGGAAATCGCCCACACACCCAAAAGCATAGTGGTTAAAGGAAACAGGATTGATTTGCCCGTCTGGTCGAATGGCATCCCAATTTTCCCATAGACTTGTCGCTCCTTGATTGACCTCATAAAGCCAAGAAGGACATTTTTCCTGAAGTACCAAGGTCCAGGCAGTATCTGCATAACCATTGGCCTTCAAAACTTCTAACAACAGTGGAGTAGCCATGAAGCCGGTATCCAGACGGTAATCATTTTCAGCTATCAGTTGATTGAGACGATTGGCAAAGCGGACAGCATCAACCTCTGGAACCATTTGATGAGCTAGGGCCAACACATAATTCCCTTGAATTTCCTGCTCTAAGAGTCCGTTTTCATTAACAAAGATAGCTTGAAAGGCCTGACGGACGTTAGTAGCAAACTGACGAGCATCTTCAGCAAGGTTTGTATCACCAAGGATCTCAGCAATACTTACCAACTTATCCGCCCCTGCAGCAACCAGACAGGTTCCCACTACGTTCATGGTTAGGAAGGAAGACATGGGGCCGTCTGTAAATCCTGCTTCGTTAACAACGGAGGGAATAATCCAATCTCCAAAATGAAAACCAGTATTGATGACATGTTGCTGATGTTTCAAGTCAGTCTCTGATAGGTCAGCTACAGAAACTCCATAAGGTAATTCAGCGACCATTTGTTTAACTGCTGAAAACCACTTTTTCATAGCATCAAGATTCTCAGTTATGACTGTAGAATCGTCATAGACTGTATGCAAAGTTAGAGGTAGGTCATAGATAACATCTGCCCAGCCCAGTGAACCTGCAAATGCTTGCTGGATATAATTTTTTATCTGAGGAACTGTATGGATAATATGTCCATTCTCTCTTTGCTCTGCGCGAATACTCTTGAGCCAGTCATCATAAAAAGCAAACATGTCTTGGTTGAAAAGGGCTGTCTTAGCATAGACAAGGACATCCCCAGTCCAGCCCGCCTTTTCTCGTGTAGGGCAATCTGTTGGAATATCGATATTATTACTCCACTGACTCCACTGGATATTTTTTTGTAGACGATTGATTTTAAGGTTATCCGTTTCAAAACTTCCGGTTTCAACGTTGGAAGAACTAATGGCTAAAGCTGTGAAGTCTTCTTTTTTCCAGTCGATATTTCCAGTAAGTCTCAGGTACCTAAATCCATGATAGGTAAATTGAGGCTGGAAAATTTCTTCTTGACGACCAGCACAGATATACTCATCCATTTGGCCTCTGTGGTCACCGGTGAAAGGATAATAAAAATTCCCTTCCTTATCCAAAGTTTCACCGTGCTCAAAACGAAGCTCCTGACCTTCCTGAGTATTTTGCAATCTCACACGTAACTGACCTGCTAAATTTTGTCCAAAATCAACAAGGGTATCGCCATTAGGAGCCAGCCAGATTTTTTCAGCCTTTACTTCTCTGATAACGGAAACATATGGAGATAATTGAGCTTCCAAGTTTTCTAGAGAGTAGCTTGCCAATTCTACTAGCTTCCATTCATCTGCCTGATAGTTAGGTAGATGAATGGCCAGATTTTCTAATCTAGCATCAACCTTTTGCCCCAGGAATAAATCTGCATGTCGTACGGGTCCATTATAACTATAAGTCCATGACTCATCTGTTTTCACAAGTACCTCCTGGCCCAACTCATCTACAATCTGAATTTGGCCCAATAAGCCAAGTACATCACCATACTCACGTCCCCGACCCAATGCGATTTTTCCCTTGTACCACCCGTCAGCCACTGTAACCACAAGGACATTATCACCTTTCACTAAGTAATCCTTAATATCGTAGACTTGGTAACGTAATCGTTTGTCGTAAGTAGTAAAACCAGGTGTTAGTAGGGCGTGGCTGACTTTTTTGCCATTGATTTTCAGTTCATAAATCCCATGACTGGTCATAAAAACTTTTGCTTGTTGTACTGTTTGCTCCAAAGTAAAGACCTTACGAAATTGGACTGCAGGGTCATAGGGGCTTAGCGGAAATTGAGACATGAGCTCTTCATCTGTTTTAAAATCGCTCATATCCCCAGTCATGATTTTTGGTAATAAGGCCAGCCATTCAGCCGTAGCTTCTGCTATAGCATCAACTGCTGGTTGTGGCAAAGGAGCAGGCTCAATCCATTTGGCTTGCCAATCAGCTATCTGTAGTAAGCCAGTTTCAAAATAGAAATCATCGCAGGTCACTGTCATTCCGTTCGTAAACCACAGTTCCAGTTTGATTTGATAACGATGATTAGACTGCAAGCTTTCTGAGGTCTTCATCTGTGCCATATTTTTCTGGCTAAGTATTCGTCCAGAATCCCAAAGAACCCTCCCATCTTCGTTTACTACAGTAAGTTGATAAGCCTCCTGAAGTAAGTTTGGCAAATCTGAGGCTAGTTTCCAAGAAAAACGTGGATTTCCTTTGGTTACAGCTATTGGATTTTCTATATACTCCGTATAAAGTTTACTGACTGTAATCATTCTCTTTTCCTTTCTTTCATCAAGGGTGTCACTTGAAACGTTTTCTTTTGATTATATCTATTTTCTTCTCAATAATATTGTATAATTCAACTTTTTTATGTAAAATACAATTATGATTGATGTATTAAACTATTGTAATTCTTTTTACCATGCCCACTATATCCCTGTTTCCTATTTTGATACTGAGAAACATTTAGTAGTCTGCTTTCCAGAGCAGTTAGCTTGTTTAGGTAAATTACTTGACCGATTTGAAGAAACGGATGAAGTAGGTATCTTCTACGCAACTGGTTTTTCTATTTTTTACAAGATTGAACTTGGAAATGAAAATGGTAGCCTTGTTTTTGGTCCTTTCTGCACTAGCAGGCCTAATCAGCAAGAAATGAAAGACTTCCAAGATTGCTTTGCTATTTCCAAAGAAAATACCATGCTGGTGGAACAAAGTGTACGGCAAATTCCGATAACTTCTATCAACCAGAGTCTCTTCATCTTAGACCAGGCCTATACTGCCGTTAAGCAGGATCAAATCAATATTTTTGAACGCTTTGGCTTTGTTCATCCAAGCCAGCAGAGCATTCAGGAGGATTTAACTGACCAGCTCTACGATGCCAAGGAAGAGGCACGCCACCACAATACCTACTATTTTGAAAAGCGGTTAATTCAGGCAGTGAAGACTGGTAATGTCCAGAAACTCCATGAGTTGTTGGTCAACCAGGACCAGGCCTATCACGCTGGACAGTTGTCTGACAATCTTCTTAGGCAGTTGAAAAATATCTTCATCATTGCGATTACCCAAACCGTTCGTGCGGCTATTGAGGGAGGGCTATCCATTGAAAAAGCCTATCAGCTCAGTGATATTTATATCAATAAGTGCGAGCATCTGACAGATGAGGCTAGTATTTACGGCCTTAGCTACACCATGTATATGGATTTTGTACAACGGGTAGCAGATTGCAAGATTCAGTCTCGTCTGAGCCAGCCAGTTCAGCAGGCCCTTAACTATATTCAGACCCATACCAATCTACCTCTGACTGTTCAAATGGTGGCAGACCATGTTGGTTTCAGCTACTCCTTCTTCAGTAAGCAATTCAAACAGGAAACTGAGAAGACGATTAACGAGGCTATTCTAGAAGCTAAAATGGAAGAAGCCATGGAACTGCTGGCATTTACCGATAAGCCTATCAGCCATATTAGTACCTATTTGGCCTTCTCCAGTCAATCCTACTTTCAAAACCAGTTCAAAAAGTTTACTGGACAAACTCCACTCCATTATCGGAAGGATAAAAGATAAGGGAGGAAGGTGCTCAAGTACCTTCCTTTTACTCCGCCCTCATTTCAACCATTTCTTTGTTCTGGGACTCGAGTGACAACTTGACTGAATCGTGAATAGCTCCCACAATGTCGTCCTCTTCTACACCTAAAATGGTCGCTCCCTGGGATTTATCGATAAATAGCTGACTGCACTACAAGTCAGCAAAGCGAACCACATCTAATCCACCCTAGTGGCCATCTTTTTTCTGGGCATTCATAATTTGCTTACCGACTTGAGCATAGGCCCACTTGGGAATGGAAATAATCTTCTTGCCCGGCGTTCTCATGGCATAATGGAAGTGACCTAACTTTTTTATCTTCCAACTTGTAAAATTTATGATGTGTTAAACAATTTTAATGAATTTTATGATACAATGATATATATCAGCTTACCGCTCTACAACTTTGAACTCTTGTAGCAAGCACAGTAAGTGGGTACCCTCTTACGATAAAATTAACGAAGCAGGCGCCTTTGGCTCTGCT
>NZ_WCJE01000051.1 GCF_016743335.1 Streptococcus suis
ATAATATTAAGAACGGCTAAACTAGCCGTTTTTATGTTATACTAAAAAATAGCACCTAGCTTATTTTTATATATTTAGTGATGGGGAATAAATGACATTATATATATTAGCTAATCCTAATGCTGGTAGCCATACTGCTGAACATATCATATTCAAAATAAAAGAAAGTTATCCACAGCTTGCAGTTAATATTTTTATGACAGTTGGTCCTGAGGATGAAAAAAGTCAAATAGAGGCTATTTTAAAGGAGTTTGTCAGTAGTGAAGATCAATTAATGATTTTAGGCGGAGACGGCACACTATCTAAAGCTTTGCGTTTTTTGCCAGCTAGTCTACCGTTTGCTTATTATCCAACAGGATCTGGAAATGATTTTGCTAAGGCAATGAATATAACATCGCTCTATAGAAGTGTAGATGCCATTTTAGAGGGAAAAACAAGTCGGATATATGTTTTAAACAGTTCATACGGAACGGTTGTAAACAGTATGGATTTTGGCTTTGCAGCTCAAGTTATCAATGGTTCGACGAATTCAATTTTGAAAAAAATTCTGAACAAGGTAAAACTTGGGAAGTTAACTTATCTATTCTTTGGTATTAAAACATTATTTTCAAAACAAGCTATAAACTTAGAATTAACTCTTGATGAAAAATCTTATCAGTTAGATAATCTCTTTTTTATTTCTGTAGCAAATAGTCTTTATTTTGGTGGAGGAATCATGATATGGCCAACAGCAAGTGCTAAAAAGAAGGAAGTAGATATTGTTTACTTCAAAAATGGAAATTTCTACCAACGTCTACAATCATTGTTAGCCTTATTAACGAAGAGGCATGAATCTTCTCATACAATTCAGCATTTAACAGGGGTAGATGTAGTTTTAAAATCAAAAGAAAAATTGTTATTGCAAATAGATGGAGAGACATGCACTGCAAATGAGGTAACGTTAACCTATCAGGAAAGAAGTATGTATCTTTAAGGAGGAAGTATGTATCAATTAGGATCATTTGTCGAAATGAAAAAGCCCCATGCCTGTGTCATCAAATCAACCGGTAAGAAGGCAAATAAGTGGAAGGTTATCCGCCTAGGAGCGGATATTAAAATCCGTTGCAGTAACTGTGACCATGTTGTTATGATGAGCCGGCATGATTTTGAACGAAAAATGAAACAAGTTCTACCAAGTGAAGCCTAGTTGACAGTTTGCAACTACTGGTTGCGAGTTTTTCCTAAAAAGTGCTAGTCAACTGCTCCTTTCTAAGCTATAATAGACTTAGAAAAAAGAGGAGGATATAATCATGAAGCAGTTGGCACAGCAAATCAAGAATCTACGCACAACCAAGAACCTATCTCAAGATGAGTTGGCAGAGAAACTCTATATTTCCCGTCAGGCTGTTTCCAAGTGGGAAAATGGCGAAGCCACGCCAGATATTGACAAACTGGTCCAGCTGGCAGAAATCTTTGGTGTTAGTCTGGATTATCTGGTTTTAGGAAAAGAGCCTGAGAAGGAAATTGTGGTGGAACAACGAGGAAAAATGAATGTTTGGGAGTTTCTTGCTAATTATTGGTGGGTTCTTATCCCAATCATGATAATAGCCTTTGGCTTATTTGCTGCAGCGATGAGAATTTTGCAGAAATTTTGATAAATCTTACAATCCTGTCATTTGGCAGGATTTTTCTCATCTTTTCTGCTATAATAGTCATGATTGAATTTTTAATTGGAGAGTAAAAAAACATGGCTTTAACAGCAGGAATCGTCGGTTTACCAAACGTTGGTAAATCAACCCTATTTAACGCAATTACCAAGGCAGGAGCAGAGGCTGCAAACTACCCTTTCGCGACCATTGATCCAAACGTCGGCATGGTAGAAGTGCCCGATGAGCGTTTGCAGAAGTTGACAGAACTCATCACCCCTAAAAAGACAGTCCCAACGACTTTTGAATTTACCGATATTGCCGGTATCGTAAAAGGTGCCTCTAAAGGTGAGGGACTTGGAAACAAATTCTTGGCCAATATCCGTGAGGTTGATGCCATTGTCCACGTGGTGCGTGCCTTTGACGATGAAAATGTCATGCGTGAACAAGGCCGTGAAGACGCCTTTGTGGATCCAATCGCAGATATTGATACTATTAACCTAGAATTGATTTTGGCGGATCTAGAGAGTATCAACAAGCGTTATGCGCGTGTAGAAAAAATGGCCCGTACGCAAAAAGACAAGGATTCTGTGGCAGAATTTGCAGTTCTTGAAAAAATCAAGCCTGTCTTGGAAGATGGAAAATCTGCTCGTACAGTTGACTTCACCGATGAAGAACAAAAAATCGTTAAGCAACTCTTCCTCTTGACCACCAAGCCAGTCCTCTATGTTGCCAACGTCGATGAAGACAAGGTAGCAGATCCTGAGTCTATCAGCTATGTTCAGCAAATCCGTGACTTTGCGGCAACAGAAAATGCAGAAGTAGTGGTCATTTCTGCCCGTGCAGAGGAAGAAATTTCAGAACTCGACGATGAAGACAAGGGTGAGTTTTTGGAAGCTCTTGGATTAACAGAATCTGGTGTGGACAAATTAACACGTGCAGCCTACCACTTGCTTGGACTTGGCACCTACTTTACAGCAGGGGAAAAAGAAGTACGTGCTTGGACCTTCAAGCGTGGCATGAAAGCTCCTCAGTGTGCGGGTATTATCCACTCAGACTTCGAAAAAGGCTTTATCCGTGCCGTTACCATGTCTTATGATGATTTGATTCAATACGGCTCTGAAAAGGCTGTAAAAGAGGCAGGACGCCTTCGAGAAGAAGGAAAAGAGTACGTTGTTCAGGATGGGGACATCATGGAGTTCCGCTTTAACGTTTGATGGCTAAACTGTCCTTATTCTTCGTTGTTTTACCTTGCCATACCGTCAGTATTGTCTGCGGTTTCAACGCCTAGACTAAGAACAGTTTATCGTATCAAAGAGGATGATTACTTGGTTGGAAAGCTTTTTCCAGCCTTTTGGTATTTAAGGAGAAAAAATGACACGATTGATCATCGGTCTGGGAAATCCCGGAGACCGCTATTTTGAAACAAAACACAACGTTGGCTTTATGTTGCTGGATAAGATTGCCAAGCGTGAAAATGTGACCTTTAGTCACGATAAGATTTTCCAAGCTGACATTGCCACAACCTTTATTGATGGTGAAAAAATTTACCTGGTCAAACCAACGACTTTCATGAATGAATCAGGTAAGGCTGTTCATGCCCTGATGACCTACTATGGTTTGGATGAGACAGATATTCTGGTGGCTTACGATGATTTGGACATGGCTGTTGGGAAAATCCGTTTCCGTCAAAAAGGCTCCGCAGGTGGCCACAATGGGATTAAATCCATTGTCAAGCATATTGGAACACAAGAATTTGACCGCATTAAAATCGGCATCGGCCGTCCCAAAGGAAAAATGAGCGTTGTAAACCATGTCTTGTCTGGCTTTGATATAGAGGACCGTATTGAAATTGACTTAGCACTAGATAAACTTGACAAGGCTGTCAACGTATATCTCGAAGAAGATGATTTTGATACTATTATGAGAAAGTTTAATGGATAATGAATATACTCGATTTACTTCACAAAAATAAGCAAATCAATCAATGGCAGTCTGGTTTAAACAAATCAACACGTCAGTTACTATTAGGATTATCTGGAACCAGTAAGTCATTAGTCATGGCGACTGCCTATGATAGTTTGACTGAGAAAATAATGATTGTAACGGCTAGTCAGAATGAAGCAGAGAGATTGACTACAGATTTATCAGCCATTATAGGCAGTGAGAATGTTTACAACTTCTTTACAGATGATAGTCCGATTGCAGAGTTTGTTTTCGCTTCTAAGGAACGGACGCAGTCAAGAATTGATAGCTTGAATTTTCTGACTGATTCAACTCAATCAGGAGTTATAGTTGTTAGCATGGCTGCTTGTAGGATTCTGTTACCGAATCCAGAAATATTTAGAAAGTCAAAAATTCAAATTGAGGTTGGTCAAGAAATAGAAGTTGACATTTTTGTAAAGAAACTTGTCAATATAGGCTACAAAAAGGTATCCAGAGTTTTAACTCAGGGAGAATTTAGCCAACGAGGAGACATCCTAGATGTTTTTGATATGCAAGCCGATGCCCCTTATCGTTTGGAATTTTTTGGAGATGAGATTGATGGCATTCGTATCTTTGATGTCGACAGTCAAAAGTCTTTAGAAAATTTGGACAGCATCACCATTGCTCCAGCATCGGATATTCTTTTGACAGCTACTGACTATGAACGGGCCTGCAGTAGTATTGAAACAGCTATTGAACAATCACATATAGAAGAACAGCAGTCTTATTTACGGGAAGTTTTGGCGGATATGCAAACAGAATATCGTCATCCCGATTTACGAAAATTTCTATCATTTTTATATGAACAATCTTGGACACTGCTAGATTATTTGCCAAAGGGAACCCCTTTATTTTTAGATGATTTTCATAAAATTGCTGACAAGCAGGCTCAATTTGAAAAAGAATCAGCAGAGTTATTGACAGATGATTTACAAAAGGGTAAATCAGTGTCAAGTTTAAACTATTTTGCATCTACCTATTCGGAATTAAGAAAATACAAACCTGCCAGCTTCTTTTCAAGTTTTCAAAAGGGGTTAGGAAATGTAAAATTTGATGCCCTCTATCAATTTACTCAACATCCTATGCAGGAATTTTTCCATCAAATTCCCTTATTAAAAGAAGAACTAACTCGGTATGCTAAGTCGAAGAATACGGTCATTATTCAAGCAAGTTCTGAAGCAAGTTTACAGACTTTACAAAAATCTTTACAGGAGTATGATATTCAGCTACCTGCCTATCCAGCGGATAAGTTAGTAGAAGGTCAGCAACAAGTGACCATTGGACAGCTAGCTTCTGGATTTCATTTGATGGATGAGAAGTTAGTTCTTATTACTGAAAAAGAGATTTTTAATAAAAAGATTAAGCGTAAGGTCCGTAGAACTAATATTTCTAATGCTGAGCGTATTAAGGACTATAGTGAGCTAGCTGTTGGTGACTATGTTGTTCACCATGTTCACGGGATAGGTCAGTATTTAGGGATAGAAACCATTGAAATATCAGGTATCCACCGTGACTATGTGACAGTTCAATATCAAAACTCCGATCGTATTTCCATTCCTGTAGAGCAGATTGATCTCCTTTCCAAATACTTGGCCTCTGATGGAAAAGCTCCAAAAGTTAATAAACTAAATGATGGCCGTTTCCAACGAACCAAGCAAAAAGTTCAGAAGCAGGTAGAGGACATTGCGGATGATTTGATCAAGCTTTATGCAGAGCGTAGCCAGTTGAAAGGCTTTGCCTTTTCACCGGACGATAACAATCAAGTTGAATTTGACAACTACTTTACACACGTGGAAACAGACGACCAACTCCGTTCCATCGATGAAATCAAAAAAGACATGGAAAAAGATTCTCCAATGGATCGTCTTTTGGTTGGGGATGTTGGTTTTGGTAAGACCGAAGTAGCCATGCGGGCTGCCTTTAAAGCAGTCAATGATGGCAAGCAAGTAGCTATTCTTGTTCCAACGACTGTTTTAGCCCAACAACACTATGCTAATTTCCAAGAACGATTTGCGGAATTTCCTGTCAATGTGGATGTTATGAGTCGTTTTAAAACCAAGGCAGAGCAGGAAAAAACACTTGAGAAATTGAAAAAAGGTCAAGTTGATATCTTGATTGGTACCCATCGCCTTCTATCAAAAGATGTTGTTTTTGCTGATTTAGGTTTACTGGTTATTGACGAAGAGCAACGGTTTGGTGTCAAGCATAAGGAACGCTTGAAGGAATTGAAAAAGAAAATAGATGTCCTAACCCTAACTGCAACTCCAATTCCTCGGACATTGCAAATGTCTATGTTGGGAATCCGTGACTTATCCGTAATCGAGACTCCACCGACAAATCGCTATCCAGTCCAAACTTATGTCATGGAAACAAATCCTTCCGTTATCCGAGATGCAATGCTTCGTGAGATAGATCGCGGAGGACAGGTTTACTATCTTTACAATAAAGTTGACACCATTGAACAGAAAGTGTCTGAATTAAAAGAATTGGTTCCAGAAGCTAGCATCGGTTATGTCCATGGTCAAATGTCGGAAATTCAGCTGGAAAATACCCTTTATGCCTTTGTAGAAGGTGAGTATGATATTCTGGTGACCACAACAATCATTGAAACAGGTGTTGATATTCCAAATGCTAATACACTGTTTATTGAAAATGCAGATCATATGGGACTGTCAACGCTTTATCAACTTAGAGGACGTGTTGGCCGATCCAGTCGGATTGCCTATGCCTATCTCATGTACCGTCCAGACAAGTCCTTGACAGAAGTAGCTGAAAAACGCTTGGAAGCCATTAAGGGCTTTACAGAACTAGGATCAGGTTTCAAGATTGCTATGCAAGATTTGTCTATCCGTGGAGCTGGAAATATTTTAGGTGCTGCTCAGTCAGGTTTTATTGATTCTGTGGGATATGAACTGTATTCACAATTGCTGGAACAAGCCATCTTGGAAAAACAAGGCAAGGCGTCTCAGCGTCAGAAGAGTAATTCAGAGGTCAATTTACAGATTGATGCCTATTTACCAAGTGATTATATTGGTGATCAGCGACAAAAAATTGAAATTTACAAGCGTATAAAGAATATTGATAGTCGTGTAAACTATCACGAATTACAGGAAGAATTGATTGACCGTTTTGGAGAGTATCCTGATGTAGTAGCCTACTTACTTGAAATCGGTCTATTGAAATCATTTTTAGACCAAGTTTTCTGTCATACAGTTCTTAGACGCCAACATCAAGTGACAGTAACATTCGAACCTATGGCTGGTCAAATTTTCCTAACGCAAGATTACTTTGAAGCTTTATCTGTGACAAATTTGAAAGCTCAGATAACGGAAAATAAAGGAAAACTAGCTGTTGTGTTTAACATTCAACAGAAAAAAGAATATGAAATATTAGAGGAATTGATTTCTTTTGCCGAAAAATTAAAAGAAATTAAAGCAAGGAAGGCAGAATAAATTTCTCAAATACCTTGAAAAATGGTAAAATAATGAACTGAGGTAAAGTATGAGACTAGATAAATATTTGAAAGTATCCCGCATTATCAAGCGTCGAACAGTTGCGAAGGAAGTTGCCGATAAAGGACGAATAAAAGTCAATGGGATTTTGGCGAAATCTTCAACAGATTTAAAAGTAAATGATCAGGTTGAAATCCAATTTGGTAATAAACTACTCACTGTAAAAGTACTTGAAATGAAAGATTCGACTAAAAAAGAAGACGCACTGAAAATGTATGAAATTATCAGTGAAAAAAGGATAGAAAAAGATGAAGAAATCTAAAATTCTACAACTGAATAATGCCTTTATTCAGTCGGAGCGTAAAAAAACTCAGCATCAATTGGCAGAACGCCAACAAAAAAATCGTTTTATGGGTGCGATTCTCATTCTAGTTATCTTTCTTTTTATGTTGCCTGCCTATAATCTTGTTGGGACTTACACTAATATTCAGCAGCAGGAAAAGAAGCTTGCTGAATTGGAAAAAAATTACGAAGAACTGACCAAAGAACAGAAGCAGGAAGCAGAAATGGTTGCAAAATTGAAAAATGAGGAATACGCAGCAAAGTATGTTCGGGCTAAGTATCAATACTCTAAAGAAGGGGAATTTGTCTACAATATTCCAGGGTTACCAAAATGACCGAATCTATTTTTAAAATTGTAGAGCAATTTTTACAGCATTCTGATGAAAAATTAGAAGAGTTGAATCAAAAGAATAGAGAATTAAAGTTAGAAGAAAATGAATCGTAGAAAGGAGGGAGTATGCAGAAAAAACTGCTCGTATGGTTATTGCCAGTTTTGTTTGGATGGCAGGTGGTCGATAGTACAGAAATACCATTTGCACTCACAGCGCAAGAAGAATACAAATTGACTCATACTATCTATGATCAGTATTTTCAAACTATCCCTCAAAACCCAAATGTTTTTCAAACTGAGAATCTTTATTCGAATGAAGAACTGACTATAGCAGGTGGACAATTACAGCCGAACCAACATTTTTCTATTACGGATGTTCTAGTCAATAGCAAAAAAGAATTGGTTTTCAAAATAGATGAAAAGGGTTACATTCTTGCAAGTAGGCATCTACTATTTGATGATGTAATTGTTACAGAAACTACTGTTGAGCAAACTTATTGGACAAAAAAAGGTTTCACATTGTTAACCTCACCAATTGCTAACGAAGCTACGGAAATAAAAAATGATTTACAACCCTATCAAGCTGTTATGGTTTCTAAAATCGTGACAACTTCCCTAGGTGATTTTGCCTATGTTACAGATAAAGGTTGGATTGCAGTAAATAATCTTTCTAAAACGGATAATAGAGTAGAAGCCGTTCAAGAGTTGTTGACTAACAAATATTCCAAAGATACTATTGGTATATATGTGAAACAATTGTCAACAGGTCAAACTGCAGGTGTAAATCAAGAGAAACTATTCTATTCTGCCAGCATTGCTAAACTACCAATTCTTTATTACGTTCAAGAGCAACTGAATGCTGGGTATATTGATTTGACTACTAAAGTGAAATATACAACCGAATCTATATCCTTCCCAGGAGCTTATGTTGCTGGAGGAAGTGGTTCACTGTCAAAAACTCCTGACAATAAAGATTATTCAGTGGAAGAATTAATCAATAAGACTGCTAAAGAGTCAGATAATGTAGCTAGTAATTTACTTTCTTATTATGTAGCTAATAAATTCGATTCCAATTTTTATCAAGTAATAACTGCTAAAACAGGTAGTGAGTGGAGTATGGTTACACGTGAAACTTCAGCTGAAATCGCAGGTAAAATGATGGAAGCCTTATATATTCAAAATGGCTATGTGCTAGAAAGTTTGTTATCTACTCAATTTGATGATCAACGTATTTCGAAAGACATCTCAGTTCCAGTTGCTCATAAAATTGGTGATGCAGATGATGTCAAACACGATGTAGCGATTGTTTACGCAGGGTCTCCTTTTGTTTTATCTATTTTTACAGATAAATCAAATTATGATGAGATTACACAAATTGCAAATGATATTTACGGGATTTTAAAGTAAATGAAAGATAGATTTTTAAAAGTGACACTGGATGGTCACTTTTTTGATAAACATAAGAAAGTACTAGTAGCCGTATCTGGTGGGTTAGATTCTATGAACCTATTCCATCTTTTATACGAATGCAAACAAGTGTTAGGGATTGAACTTGGAATTGCCCATATTAATCATGGACAGAGAGAAGAATCTGTCATTGAGGAAAAATATCTTAGACAGTTAGCAGAAGAAAGTAATGTTCCCTTTTATCTGTCCTATTTTGAAGGCGATTTTTCAGAAGAAGCGGCGCGAAAATGGCGTTATGGATTTTTTGCTACAATCATGGAGAAGGAAGGTTACACTGCACTAGTGACAGCCCACCATGCAGATGATCAAGCAGAAACTGTCTTTATGCGATTGATTAGAGGAGGTCGTTTACGTCACTTATCAGCAATTCAACCGACTCAGCCTTTTGCAACAGGGGAACTTATTCGACCACTTTTATCTTTTAAAAAGGCAGATTTTGAAAAGCTATTTCATTTTGAAGATTGCAGCAATGCAGATTTCAAATATTTTCGAAATAGAGTCAGAAATGACTATTTACCAAAGTTAAAACAGGAAAATCCTAAAATCGAACTTACTCTCAATAATCTTGCAGTTGATACAAATAATCTATTTCAAGCGCTAAGAGATTTGACACAGGATTTATCCGTTACAGATGTGATGAGTTTTCAACAACAGACACCTGCGGTACAAAGTTATCTATTAGAGGAATATTTGGAAAAATTTCCTAATTTACAGCTCTCTCGTCCACAATTTAATGAAGTATTACACATCTTGCGTTCAAAAGCTAACTACTATCATTTATTGAAAAATGATTACATGCTAGAAAAGGATTATCATCGTTTTCAAATTTATAAAATAGGACCAGAGACGGATAGTCAACCAGAAAAAATCATGATAAAATCAGAGGGTATTTTTTCTTACGGTTCATATATTTTTTCTCTCAATCATCCTTTGGAAGAAGCGGATAGTATTTTATATTTTCCTACAGAAAATCCAATTGTAGTGAGGAGAAGGCAGGCTGGGGATACCATTTTAATAAACGGAATAAATAAAAAACTCCGCCGTTGGTTTATTGATAATAAAATCTCACAGAAAGTTCGACAAAATGCGCTTATTATCGAGCAGAATGGAGAAATTTATGGAATTACGAATCTTGTTAGCAGTGATTTGAGTAAATCAGTAAAAAATGATATAATCAAAGCTACCTTATATATAAAAATGAAAGAGTAGAACAACTATGTTGGACAAAGATATTAAGAAAATTCTTGTTTCAGAAGAAGAAATCGTTGCAAAATGCAAAGAACTCGGTCAAATTCTAGCAACAGACTATGCAGATAAGAACCCTATTCTTGTTGGAATTTTGAAAGGTTCTATCCCATTTATGGCAGAATTAATGAAACATATTGATGCCCATGTAGAAACGGATTATATGGTTGTTTCTAGCTACCATGGCGGAACGGAGAGTAGCGGTACCGTTAAGATTATCAAGGATTTGGACAATAGTGTTGCAGGTCGACATATCATCTTCGTAGAGGATATTATTGACACTGGTCGCACATTAAAAGAATTGAAAGAACTCTTTGCTTTGCGTCAGGCAGCTTCTATTAAAATTGCCACTCTTCTTGATAAACCAGAAGGTCGTGTTGTTGAAATCGAGCCAGACTACACTTGCTTTACTATTCCAAATGAATTTGTAGTTGGATTTGGCTTAGATTATGATGAAAATTACCGTAATCTTCCTTATGTTGGTGTACTCAAAGAGGAAGTTTACACAAAATAGAAAAAGGTTTCCTACTATATTATGAACAATCAACCAAATAAAGGATTTATAAAAAATCCTTTTCTCATTATTCTCGTTATTGCCACTATTGTTACAGCCTTTCAATTTTTTAACGCTGGTCAGCAAGTAGCAACTCAAGAAATCAGTTATTCACAAGTAGTAACTGAATTGAAAAATAATAATGTATCTGAAATTACTTATCAACCAGATTCAAGTGTTATTGAAATTACTGGTAAGTACAAAACAGAACAGGAAGCTAAAGATGAGTTAGCTTCATCTATTAAGTTATTCCAAGTTTCTAGTAAAGTTAAGTATAAAAACTTTAAATCACTAATTTTACCGTCAGAAACGAATTTGTCAGAGCTACAAGCTCTTGCAAATGAAAATGGAGTAAAGGTTACTATTAAACCTGAAAGTTCAAATGGACTTTGGTTAAATATCGTCTTTAATTTGTTACCGCTTATCATTGCTGGTGTATTCTTCATGATGATGATGAACCAGGGTGGTGGCGGAGCTCGAGGTGCCATGAACTTTGGGCGAAACAAGGCAAAAGCTCTTGAGCAAAGCAATATCAAAGTTCGTTTCTCAGATGTTGCAGGTGCAGAAGAAGAAAAACAAGAATTAGTTGAAGTTGTTGAATTTTTGAAGGATCCAAAACGCTTTACTAAACTTGGAGCACGTATTCCAGCAGGTGTGCTACTAGAGGGTCCTCCAGGAACAGGTAAAACCTTGCTTGCCAAAGCAGTAGCGGGTGAAGCGGGTGTACCATTCTTCTCCATTTCTGGTTCAGATTTTGTTGAAATGTTTGTTGGTGTCGGTGCCAGCCGTGTTCGTTCATTATTTGAAGATGCAAAAAAAGCAGCACCAGCCATTATTTTCATCGATGAAATCGATGCTGTCGGTCGCCAACGTGGTGTCGGCATGGGTGGTGGTAACGATGAACGTGAACAAACCCTCAACCAACTCTTAATTGAAATGGATGGTTTTGAAGGGAACGAAGGGATTATTGTCATTGCCGCAACCAACCGTAGTGATGTTTTAGACCCTGCCCTTCTTCGTCCAGGTCGTTTTGACCGTAAAGTATTGGTTGGTCGTCCGGATGTTAAAGGACGTGAAGCAATCCTTAAAGTTCATGCGAAGAATAAACCACTAGCAGCAGATGTAGATTTGAAATTAGTAGCACAACAAACACCAGGATTTGTTGGTGCAGATTTAGAGAATGTTCTTAACGAAGCAGCCCTTGTAGCTGCACGTCGAAACAAGACTGTCATTGATGCTTCAGATATTGACGAAGCAGAAGATCGTGTCATTGCAGGTCCATCTAAGAAAGACCGTCAAGTTTCAGCCAAAGAACGCGAAATCGTTGCCTACCATGAAGCAGGTCATACAATTGTTGGTCTTGTACTATCAAATGCACGTGAAGTTCACAAAGTAACAATTGTTCCCCGCGGTCGCGCAGGTGGATACATGATTGCCCTTCCTAAAGAAGATCAAATGCTTCTTTCTAAAGAAGATATGAAGGAGCAATTGGCTGGGCTTATGGGTGGTCGTGTAGCAGAAGAAATTATCTTTAATACTCAAACCACAGGTGCCTCAAATGACTTTGAGCAAGCTACACAGATGGCGCGTGCTATGGTTGCAGAATATGGTATGAGTGAAAAAATGGGACCAATGCAGTATGAAGGCAGTCATGCAATGTTTGCTGGACAAACAACTCAAAAACATATTTCTGAGCAAACTGCATATGAGTTAGATAATGAAGTACGTGATTTGTTAAATGAAGCTCGCAACAAAGCGGCTGAAATTATTCAGTCTAATCGCGAAACTCATAAACTAATCGCAGAAGCATTGCTCAAATACGAAACCCTAGACAGTGTTCAAATTAAATCTCTGTATGAAACAGGCAAAATGCCAGAAAATATTGAACGTGATGATGAAGATATTCATCCCCTTTCTTATGAAGAGGTAAAAGAGAAAATTAATACGAAAGAGTAGTATAAAAATGGTCTGTGTAAGACATTCCATAACGGATCTGCCCTCACTCTCAACCACTAAAATAACCACAAAGCCTTCGCTAAGTACATAATCTTGGCGAGGGCTTTTTTACATGATACATATCAGAAACAGGGCATTTACAAGAAAAACGAATCAATAGTTATTTATCTCAATCTTAGAACTATACCAAATAACTCCCTTCTGAAGCAGAATGCAATGTTTGCCATAGAGTATCAACAGCAAATGTACTTTAAAAAAGAAAAATCAAATAAAGTATGCTAGACAAAAATGTCCTGTAGAAAGACAGCACTTTTCGATAAACTTAAACCATCAACAAAAGGAGATTAAGAAATGGAATTCGAAAAAGTGTACGCAAGCGTCAAAGGTATTGTAAACAAGGCTCGAAAAGAGTTTTACATTAAACTATGGGATCGAGATGATTGGGAACAAGAAGGAATGATGACCTTGTTTGAATTGTTGGAAGCTCAACCGTGGCTAGTTGATGAACAAGTTCAATTATATTGTTATTTTAAAGTCAAGTTCAGAAATCGAATCAAAGATCGTATCCGCAAACAGGAAAGTCAAAAACGCAAGTTTGACCGTATGCCACATGAAGATATTCACGAATTATCTCACGCAATACAATCACCGGGATTGATAAACGATGAACTATTAATGTTGAGAGGTGCCTTGAGAGATTATCGAAAAAATCTGAGCAATGATCAACTTGATAAATACGAAAAATTAATTAGCGGACAATGTTTTAATGGTCGTCGTGAAATGATACGTGATTTACAAATTCATTTGAAAGACTTTCGCTAAAACTAATTACTAACATCATGTTAATCGAATTAAGAAATTGGGCAGAAGCACCATAAAAAGTTCTGTTCAGTTTCTTTTTATATAGGTTATAGCAAAGAGAAGAAGGAATAGGAGAAAAAACAAAGTATCTACATAGAACTTTCAGTGTAAAAAATCCCAAAAACT
>NZ_WCJE01000052.1 GCF_016743335.1 Streptococcus suis
TAGTTAGTACTGATGCTATACGTATAGAATATTTTATTTAATTTATATAAAACAATAAAGGAGATATAAGCCTATGGAAAATGTTGTTGTCTCAATTTTTCGCATTGAAAGTGAGGCTTTTCAAGCCTTTTCAGAGCTGAAACAATTTGGTCAAACGGAAAATACAAAATTAGCTCAGGTTTCGATTGTGAAAGCTGAAAATGGTATTATTAACGTTAAAGATAACTTTGATTTGATGAATTCCTTGGAAAATGATTATTTCAAAGGTGGGTTAATTGGCAGTCTAGTTGGTATTTTAGGTGGACCGTTAGGTGTTCTCCTTGGTTTTGCAGCTGGTGGAATGATTGGAGCTTCCATTGGTTCAGATAAAGAATTGGCTAATTCAGCACTAATTACAACTGTTAGTGAAAATTTGACTAACGGGGAAGTCGCTATAATTGCACTTGTGCAAGAAAATGATGAATCTGTCTTAAATGCTATTTTTGAGAAATATCAGACTCATATTGCAAGATGGAATGTTGCGACTGTTTTAGCAGAAGTAGAATCTGCCCTTCAAATCCAACAAGACCTAGCTCATCAGGCCAAAGCTCGTTTAATCGCGGATAAAAAAGAAGCCCGTCATGAAAAATTTGACAAGCTGAGAGCTGACATTAAAGAAAAATTTTCAAAAAAGAATTAGCTTTTAATTAATCAAATTGTTTTGCATTTATTTTTAAAAGGTGACTATATCAAGAAACCGATGCGTGATTGTACTGGTCAAGAAATTTGTGCTGAATGGCTTTATCATATGGGAGTTCCTGTAGCAGAGATTGATGATTTATCACGTCATAGTGCCAAAACAGTTCCTTGTATGATGCCTTACATAACAGCCTTCTTCATGCCACGTGAAAAGGGAGATCGTCCAAATGTTGTACCAGATGGTGCCGTTAACTTTGCTTTTTTAGGACAGTTTGCCGAAACACAACGTGATACTATTTTCACAACTGAATACTCTATTCGTACGGGTATGGAAGCTGTTTACACGTTATTAAATATTGACCGTGGTGTACCAGAAGTCTGGGGTAGTACCTATGATGTCCGTGATTTACTTCATGCGACTGTAGCTCTTCGTGATGGTAAATCAATTACTGATATGGAGCTAAATTTTGTAGAAAAATTTATCCTCAAACAAGCTCTACGTAAATCTGAAGGAACAGATATAGAAAAATTATTGAAAGATTATCATATTATTTAATTTAGAACAAAGCATATTTTAAAGAGTTTTCATGGAGTCTCAAGCCTGAGGCTCCTTTTTTACGTGTTAAAAGTTATATCATTTTGAATAATTTATGTTTTAGAATAAGATATTAAAAAGCTTTAAGTTATAGTAAAAATACAACTTAAAGCTTATAGTAGTGCTTTGATATCTTCTAAGGATTCTCCTTTAGCTCGTGCTTTAGACAAGAGGTCGGTGATAATATCAGCTAGAGTTAATTGATCTAGCTCCTTCTCAAAATGTAATTGTAAGAAAGCATATTTTTCAGCTAAAACGTTTTGAATATTCCCTCCAACAATACAGTTAAGGTTCGTGTCATTATCAATTTGAAGTAAAGGATTATCTCCAGGTAAGCTCTTATAGATATCAAGTAAAGTAATATCCTTCGATTGCCGCGACAATCTATTTTTTGAATCCCCTTGTTGGTTGCAGAGAAGTCCCGCTTTGCGTAAATTTCCCATAATTCGTCGAATGTTTGAAGCGTTAGTTTTGACACTTTCTGCAATTTTCTCGCTCTTAAGTTGTTTAGGATCATCTGTTAATGCAATATAAGTCATAATATGAATGGCGTCACTAAATTGTTTTGATTGTTTCATAATCTTAGTACCTCTTTTTAGTATTATAGCATTATAATTGTATAAAATAAATAGACGTTTTTATAAAAAGATTGACAGTTATCACGAAAAATTATATTATAGTGTATATTTAAAAAATACAATTTTCAACCATATACACTTAATAACGGTATCGTTATTAAAAATCGTTTGGTAGTTGCCCCAATGACACATTTTGGTGCTACTGATGATGGGAGTTTTAGTGAGGCAGAGGCAAATTTCTTAAAGGGTCGTGCAACGGATTTTGGATTATTTATAACAGCCTCAACTTTAGTATCACCTGAAGGGAAAACTTTTCCAGGAGAGCCTTATGCTATTACTGATGATGATCTTCCTAGTTTACGACAAAGAGCAACAGTGATTAAAGAACAAGGGGCTAAGGCTATTTTACAATTACACCATGGAGGTAGACGTGCCTCAGATTTTCAAGAGGTAGTTGAGCCAGTGGCTCCAAGTGCTCTTGACGGAGCTAGAGAATTGACCGAGGATGAGATTGTTTCTATAATCTCTGCCTATGGGAAAGCAACAGAGTTGGCGATTCGTGCTGGATTTGATGGGGTAGAATTGCATGGTGCTAATGATTATCTTTTGCAACAGTTTTTTTCAGCGAAATCAAATCATCGTCAAGATAAGTGGGGTGGTCGTTTAGATAATCGTTTACGTTTTCCATTGGCAGTTGTAGATGCAGTGCTTGAAACTCGTACACAGCAAGAGCGTTCTGATTTCATTGTAGGTTACCGATTTTCACCTGAAGAAGCTGGTAAAAATGGGCTGACTATGACGGATACTTTTGCTTTGATTGATGCCTTGAAGCAAAAAAATATTCAATATTTACACGTTTCACTTTGGGGATTTGATAAAAAAGCACGTCGTGGAGGAGATACCACGTCATCTCGTATTGAACAGATTCACAAGCGTATTGATGGTACTTTTCCATTAATTGGTGTAGGTAATCTATTAACTGCAGAACAAGTCAATGAAGCTTATCAAACAGGGTGGGCAGAATTTATCGCAGTTGCAAAAGCTGTTTTAATTAATCCTAATTTTGCGACTTTAGTAAAGGAAAAACGTTATAAAGAGATTGAGACCACTATTGATATTGATCGTCAACTAGATTACCGTTATCCTGAACGTCTCTGGCAGATGCAGTTACAGGGTATTTCTTGGTTTCCGCCACTTAAAGGAGCCAATTTATCAGAAATGCGAGATGTCTAAAAGGAGAAGTAAAATGAAAGAACTCGAAATGTATAGTCAGTTATTAGATAGACTTCAGCAACGGTTTTTATCTACTTTGGATCAAATGACAGTGGAAGAGGCCAATACAATGCCTCAGCCTTTAATTAAATCGGTAACTTGGCTTATTTGGCACAGTGCTCGGATTTTAGATTTACAGTTTTCTCCTTTACTAGGAATAGAACCGTTATATTTTAGTGAAGATTGGGAAGGTAGATTTGATTTCGGATTACCTCGTGAAACACTGGAAGGCAACCAATCCTCTGAAGAGGCTGCTCAAATTACCGTTTCTGATAAACAAGTGCTAGCTGATTATCTACAAGAATCGGTCACGCTAGCAAAGGACTACCTTATTGCATTGGATGAAAAGCAGTTGACTACAACTGTTAACACAAGATGGTCAAGTGATGTTCCTTTATCAGTCTGGATCACAGCTATTGTAGATGATGTTGCCATGCATGCAGGGCAGGCTGTTTATACTCGTAGGCTGGTAATTGGGAAATAGGCTTATCTGAAAGAATGCCAGAATAACTAATATAAATAGAATCGAAGACGACTTCAGCGATGTCGTCTTTTTGTATGCAAAAAATTATATAACTCTTTAGCTATTGTGATGTCTCTATTTTTCTTTTTGGAATTGACTTTGACCGTTACAGCACGATTTTAAATTATCCCTTACGATAAACCTATCAACTAGTAAAGGAGACATTCTACATGACTGAAAAATATGGCGTGCCTCGTGATATTCGGGCACGGGTTAAGATTATTGGCTTATTCATTATTGATCTTGCTTTTGTTGGCGGTTCAGCGGTTGCTGCTGTAACCTTTGGGATGCGACTATTTCCCATGAATCAATGGCCACAGATGCTAGTGTTTATGTTATTAACCCCACTCATGTGTTTATATCTGGTTTTACCAACCGATGGTGGGAAGAAAAATTGGCATAGTATGGTGCTCTTCTTCAGACGCCGTCGGAAACGCTATACCAGTATTAATTATCAGAGGGGAGTGAAATAGTCATGGCGATTAGACAATCACCCTCTTCAGAAGGTATCAAACGTCCTTTAGGACGATTTCAACCCACAAAACACCAAACGCAGGATTACTATGACCTGCATTCTGCTGTTGAATTGATCGATGTCAAAACGATCGTCAATAATCATAAGGCTTACATTGAGTTGGTTGATTATGGCTACCTGCAGTTGATGGAAATCTCAAGGAAAGATTTAGGGTCACTCTCCTATAACGAGATCCAACGTACGCTAGATAACTTCGAGAAATGGATTACGGATTTTAATACCAATGTTCAAATTGAAGTGACGACGTTACCAACAGATACGACCACCCAGATTGCGGATTTACGTCACCATCTGAGTTTGGTTCGGCAGGAAAAAGCAAAATTATCTCCAACCTCTCGTCGTTACTATCAACTAGAAGACCGTGAAGTACTACTGACTAATGATCTTCAGGTAGAAGAGTCTATCCAACAAGAAATTTATAACACGGAATTTATCTTATGGTTGTTTGCCCCAACCACATCTGAAATGGATGAACTTGTGCGGAAAGCAAAAACCTATGGAAATAATGATTTTGTTCCCCAAAACATTAGCGTTGCTAAAAAAGAACAAATTTTAAAACAGTACAATAACATGAATGAAAAGGTGTAGTAGAAGGGAGAGTTTATGCCAGATTTATCCAAAAAACGCCAACGTCAATTAAAAGCTGCGGGGTATGATTTAGCTTTTTTAAGTCGGATTCAACCCCAAGGCAATATTGATTTTAACCATGACCGCTATTGGGTGAGTGGGGATGGCTACCACACGGATTTATTGTTCTATGAATACCCATCAGAAGAATTAGACCGTTTTTGGTTGTCCGAACTCTTACTCATCCCAGGTACACGAGCTTTTTTAGATTGGTATCGGGAGAGCAATAAAGAGCTAAAACAAGAGATTAAGGAGTCCATCGAAGAAAAATCTACTCGTATTACAGGAAATAGTAAGGTAACGGATAATCAACAAGAGTTGGATGAAATTAAAGACCTTCAAGAGTTAGACCGTGATATTCGTAAGAAAAACATTGCCATGTTAGGCATGTATGTTCGGGTCTATGTCTCTGCTTCGACGAAAGAGGAGAATCTCTATGACAAATTCAACTATCCCTCAACCAACTCGGAACAAAGACAATAAAGGCTGGTTAGACTTTGGACCTCGAAATATTGAACGTGACCGTGAAAATCCAGATATTTTAGTTCCACCAACAACAGACCATGGTACTTTATCAAATATGCGTTTTAGTTACTCTGATGCTCATAACCGTATGGAAGAAGGTGGCTGGGCACGTGAAGTCACCATCCGTGAATTGCCAATTTCAGATGAGCTGGCTGGTGTTAATATGGCTTTAGCACCTGGGGCTTACCGAGAAATGCACTGGCACAAAGAAGCTGAATGGGGACTAATGCTTTACGGAAATGCACGGGTAACAGGAATTGACGAACATGGGCAAACCTTTATTGACGATGTCCAAGCTGGTGATTTGTGGAACTTTGAATCAGGGGTAGCCCATTCCATTCAAGCACTAGATGAAGGTTGTGAATTCTTACTTGTCTTTAATGACGCCAACTTCTCAGAAAATCAAACCCTTTTGCTAAGTGATTGGCTAGCCCATACACCAGAAGAAGTTGTTCAAGCCAACTTTAAGCAAAGTGAAGAGGTTCTTGAACCTCTTCCTAAAAAAGAAAAATACATCTTTAACGGAACACTACCTCAGTCCATTGAAGAAGAAAAACGTCCTAACTCCAAAGGAGATACTGTCCATCCACTAACCTTCCATTTGGACGATATTGACCCTATTGAAACGGAAGCTGGTCGCGTTTGGATTATTGACCAATCTGTCTTTCCAGCTGCTAAGAGCATTGCAGGTGCGATTGTTGAAGTGGAACCAGGTGGTATGCGTGAACTTCATTGGCACCCTAAATCATCTGAGTGGCAATATTACATTTCAGGTCAAGCAAGAATGGGTGTTTTTAACTCTAATGGTTTAGCTCGGACGTTTGATTTTAAGGCTGGAGATGTTGGTTATGTGCCAAATGTCGCAGGTCACTATGTTCAAAATACAGGAACAGAAAAGCTCGTTTTTGTTGAAGTCTTTCCAAATCCTGATTATTCCGATATTTCCCTTAATAAATGGTTGGCATCTGTTCCTACAAAAACGGTCGCTGAACATTTGAACCTCTCAGAAGATGTTGTAGAACGTTTCCCACAAGAAGCACAACCTGTTGTTTGGTTTGACCCTGAAAAGATCCAATTCAATAAATCTGAAAAAAAGCCCTTCTAATGACTAATTCTGAAAAGAAAACCAAAAACTTTGATTTTTTAGTCATTGGTGGAGGAATAACGGGGCTAACCGTTTCAAGTAATTTAGCTACTGAAGGTAAGTCTGTTGCCTTGATCGAATCCAGAGACTGGGGCGGAACGAGTATTAACCGTGGTGCAATAGCGAAAAGGGCGATTTTGGCTTTAAGTGAGTTGCACCACAAGATTGAGGCTTTTCAAGGAAAAGGTTTCGATGACGTTCCAACTATCAACTGGGAAGATATGATTAGCCATCGGGATTGGCTAGTTGAAGATCAGCGAGCGAGAGCAAAAGAGCGCGCTATTTCTTCTGGTGTTTATACCTTTGAAGGGCAAGCGAGATTTCTAGATGATCACCATGTTATCGTTGATGGACGGGTTCTGTCAGCTGATACGATTATAATCGCAACAGGGTCTAGACCTCGAGAGCTAACGTTTGAAGGAGCTCAATTTGTAGATGATAGTGGTAATTTGTTACGACAACATCGTAAACCAAAAGAGGTTGCTATTATTGGTGCTGGTGTTATTGCCCTCTCCCTCATTTCGAGCTTTACCGAGGCGGGTGTTAAGGTGCATGTCATTCAGCACAATGATAGTATTCTCAGAGGCTTTGATAAAGAACTCGTTGATACTTTAGTCTCACGACTCCAGGCAAAAGGGGCGGAGTTCCATTTAAATGCCGAACCCACAAGGGTTTCTAAAGAGGATAATGGTCTCTACACCGTATTGCTATCAACAGGTGTTTCCTTAAGTGTTAATGGCGTTTATGATGCTGCTGGACGTGCTCCTTATATCCAACAACTAGATTTAGAAAAAGCAGGCATTAGCTATAATGCCAAAGGGGTTGCAGTTAATGATTACTTGCAAACCTCTAAAGAGTGGATTTATGCTTTAGGAGATTGCTGTGACGCTCCAGTTCCTAAGTTGACGAGTTATGGTGATTACCAGGCAAAATATTTGGCTAACTTACTGTTAGGTCATAGGAACGATTGTATCTCCTATCCTAAAGCCCCTGCTGTAACTGTTTTTAGTATTCCTAAATTGGGGCAGGTTGGTATGTCTGTTAATCAAGCAAAAGTAGACTCTCATAACTACACCATTAAAACTGTTGATATGAGCCACTGGCAAAATTATAGGCGTGTAAGGGATGATTTGGCACGACTCAAACTGGTTGTCGAACATCAAAGTCAAAGAGTCGTGGGTGCAGAAATTTTAAGTGATACCACAGATATTTTAGTAAATTATTTAGCTTTACTCATTAACTTGGGAGCCAGCATGCAAGATGTTCAGGATGTCATCTTTGCTTACCCTTCCCTAGCAACTGATTTATATGGTATTTGGACATAACAGTAAAAGAGGAACTCACTTTTTATGGTGGCTTCCTCTTTTTAGAAAGGAAGTCAATGGAAACATCTGAAATTACAGCGATCAATCAACGGACGACTATCGCAATGTTCCTAACCTTTTCAGGAGGGTTTATTGATAGCTATGCTTATAGTAATTTTGATCATACCCTACCTTTGACCCAGTCTGGGAATATGGTTTTGCTAACAAGTGATTTTATTTTAAAAGATTGGTCTGGAGTCTCTATTAAACTATCAACGCTATTTGGTTTTGTCTTAGGAATTATGATTTCAAGGTATCTTGCTAATAGAGTTCATATTATTTTCTTGGAATTTTACTTGCTTTTTCTCTTTTTAGCATCCATTTTATGTAGCTATGCCTTAATTGATATGGTTAGTGATCCACTAGCGCTATTTCCGTTATCGTTTGGTCTGGCTTTAACCGTCGCTTGCTTTGATAAAGTTGATGGGCAATCTTACAATGATGCGTTTATAACAGGTAATATTAAAAAAATGGTTTTATACTGGTCGGATTTTGCACTCACAAAGAATGATAGTAAAAAGAATTTAGCCCTATTATTTACAAAAGTCGTTTTCTCTTTTGTAACAGGAGCTCTTATCTCTCAATATTTTCAAAAAATGTTGTCTCATCATGCCCTACTTATAGTGTCATTACCAATTCTATTTTTAATAATATATTATGGATTTTGTATTTTAAAAATAACTAATTCAAAGCTAGATTGAATATAGAAAGTAAATATAGTACGTGAGTTATAAGTAATACCCGTTGTGCTAGTTAATTCTAGCCAAATAAAAAAAACTTTGCGTATCATAAACTCAAAACAACCACGAAATGAGGGAATGATATGCAAAGCCAACATTATTATCTCGCAAATCCCAATCAAACACAAGTTATTTTTTCAAAAATCTTGACCCAAGTTCTCGCTTTATATGAGCGATTTGTTCCCCATGAGGTTCGAAATCGGCGAAACATCCACCTACAAAAACAGTCTGATGTCGTTGTTATCGCTAGTTATCTTTGGGCAATTCAAGAGGGCTGCAGGACGGCAAGTGCTATTTACCGTGCAATTCGTCATAATCTCTTCTCTGACAACTTCCCTGAACGCTCTCGATTTTGCCGTATCTGTCAAAATCTTGCTCAAAGTATTCAGCGTATGCGCTATTTTATGGTCTTAGATCTTTGTCAAACCTGCTCGTTCGGCTTGATTGACAGCTTTCCTTGTGCCCTATGTCACACCATTCGCAACATGAGAGCTACATTGTTATCAGAGGTGGCAGATATTGGCTATAATGCGACTAAGAAAATCCATTATTATGGCTTGAAATTTTCAGTTCTTGTCAGCGATAGTGGGTTTCCTATTGATTATGTTGTCACACCCGCATCTATTTATGATGGCGATGTTGCTTTGGAGCTACTTGAAAACAGCCCATTTCCAATCGTTTATGGAGATAAAGGATATGTGGATAGACAGACAAAGGCAGCGTTAGCAGACTGTGGCATCCAGTTAATTTCTCAACTCAGAAAAAACATGGTGGGTTATTCATGGCTAGAAAATTACAAAATAAGTCGATTGAGGAAACCAGTGGAGACTGTATTTTCTAGTTTAGAGCAGTTTGGAATGGAGGCTTTACGTTGTCGAAACATTCAGGCGCTCAAATTTAAGACAGAGGCAATATTACTTATCTATTCTCTTTTGCTTAAAAGCAGTCATACTGAATTTGGTATCAGTTTAAAATATTCCCTTGCTTACGCTTGATTAACTAGCACAACGGGTTTATAAAATATATTCTTCAATGACCTGAAGCACACCTGCTTCCAAATGGCTTGGAGCCATGTATTTGGCAACTGCCTTGACCTTGTCTGTCGCATTTTCCATGGCATAGGAATACCCAACGTAGGACAATAACTCAATATCATTGTCTGAATCACCGAAGGCCATAACTTGATCAGGTTGGGTTGCTAAGTCCTGTAAAACCTGCTCCAAGCCCCACGCCTTATGGATACCCTGCGGTAGAATGTCAACGGAACCATACCCACTGGTTACAGCCACCAACTGACCTTGAAAAGCCTGGTTAAACTCTTCCGTTATCGATTCTACACGCGCTTCAGGAACCCAGAGACCAACCTTATAAATCGGCTCAGAAATAGGATAGGTACTAAGGTCGTCTAAATATGTCACACGATTTTGGAAGGCAGCCATCTGAGCTGGTTTTATTGGCAAATCCGTCCCTGCAAATGGCACACCTGCCCCAGCCTGCATATAAATATTTCCATCGTTCGACAACATCAGACATACATCCGCCCAACGGCCTTTGAAAAAATGCAGTATTGCTTCGACTTCCACTTGCTGAATAGCCCGACGAATTACTGTCTTGCCATTTTGATACACATGGGCTCCATTATCCGCTACAAAGATTAATCTATCTTCAAATCCTTGGCATAATTGTAGTAATCGCCCAATTCCATTACCACTAGCGATAACAAAAGGAATATGTTTCTCTTCTAGCTTCTCCAGGACCTTCGAAAATCGCTCTCTATCAAAACTCCCCTGTCCATCTAAAAAGGTCCCATCCATGTCTGTTGCAATTAATCGAACTATCATCTTCTCTCTCCTCACCATACCAAATTGACAAAGTCTTTCATTTCTTGATAGGCTACGTCCACACGCGCCTGTATTTCTTCATCTAGCTGCCCATAATATTGACCACCAGCTACCCAGTCTTCCAAAATGTAAGTCTGGTAGGAAAATTGTTCGTATCCCTCTGTTGAATAAGTCCCTTTTGAAAGGCGATTCACCCAGGTCGGATGGGCTTGAGCAGTTTGAATACTTGTTTGCCCATTCTCCTTTTGAATCCTTATATCCATCAAGACACCCTACTTAAGAACCTTTGTTCAAAATACAGTCAGTAGTCCCTCAAAAAAATATTTCTTCCATAAAGGTACATCACTTATAAATAGAGGTTCTAATATTAGTATACGACATTTTTGCTAAAAAATCTAAATAAAATCAGAATTCCATCTCACAAATATATGTCTCCGACTATGTATTCCATTCCTCAAACGATTATCAGACCGATCTTCACAGACCATTTAAAAAGAGCTAACATTATCCCCTCGCGACTCCCTAAAAGACTATCTGGGAGAACGATACAATGTTAGCTTCTTTTTATGTCTTCAACAGATGATTTCAATCATCTAAGTGCTGTAGCTTGCCACGAAAATCTTCAATGGTCTCGTAGCCTTTTTCAGCCATGATGGCCTGCAATTCAGCCGTAATGCGTTCAAAGGCTGCCACACCTTCCTTTTGCAGGGTTGTTCCAACTTGGACCATGCTGGCGCCACAGAGAATGTGTTCGAAGGCATCCCGACCTGTCAAGACCCCGCCAGTTCCAACAATCTGAATCTCCGGTTTCAAACGTTGGTAAAAAGCGTGGACATTGGCAAGAGCAGTCGGCTTGATATACTCTCCACCGATACCACCAAAACCATTTTTAGGCTTGATGACAACTGACTCATCCTTGATATAGAGACCATTTCCAATAGAATTGACACAGTTGACAAACTTGAGCGGGAATTGATTGAAGATAGCGGCTGCCTGGTCAAAATGCACAATATCGAAATAAGGTGGTAACTTAATACCGAGTGGTTTGGTAAAGTAAGTGAAGACTTCCTGCAAGATGGTCTCTGTCGTTTCAAAATCATAGGCAATCTGCGGTTTTCCAGGGACATTGGGACAAGAAAGATTTAACTCTGTCAACCCCTTAAAATCACTGGCTTCTACAGTTCTCAAAATCTCGTGAGTTTCATCAGGCGACATTCCAACTAAAGATAAAACAAATGTGCGTTCTGGCTCCGTTTCCTGCAATTCTAGTAGATAATCCAAATAGTAATCCAAGCCCTGATTTGGCAAGCCCATCGAATTGATAGAACCAAGCAGAACATTCTGATAACGTGGTTCTGGATTACCCGCGCGGTAGTCCAAGGTTGCTGTTTTTGTTACAAAAGTACCCGCCTTCGAGTTCTTAACCGCATCCAATTCTTCCTTGGTCATGCACCAAACCCCTGCCGCATTCATCAAACAATTATCAAAGGTAAATCCACCGAGTGTCGTTGCTGTTGAAACCATATTATCCTCCATATAGGTCATTCTTTCTTGATTATATCATAAGAAACAAACGGATTTTCTTCATTTACTACTAAGGTTCGGATTTTTTAATAAAAATTTATTAATTTTTTTAAAATTCTTACATTTTCTTCTTTACATTTAAAAATCATGGTGCTATAATAATTATCAGATAAATTAAATTGTCAGACAATTTAATAAATAAAAAAGAAATCAGGTGACCCTATGTCAAATGCCAAAGCTTACATCCAAGCTTCTTTTGAAGCAGTCAAAGCCCGCAACCCACATGAAACAGAATTCCTCCAAGCTGTAGAAGAGCTCTTCTCTACACTTGAGCCTGTTTTTGAAGCACACCCAGAATACATCGAAGAAAACATCTTGGCCCGTATCGTTGAGCCTGAGCGTATCATCAGCTTCCGTGTTCCATGGACAGATAAAGATGGAAATGTCCAAGTCAACCGTGGCTACCGTGTTCAGTTCAACTCAGCTGTAGGTCCTTACAAGGGCGGCCTTCGCTTCCACCCAACTGTAAACCAATCCATCTTGAAGTTCCTCGGTTTTGAACAAATCTTCAAAAACGTCTTGACTGGTCTGCCAATCGGTGGTGGTAAAGGTGGTTCAGACTTTGATCCAAAAGGAAAAACTGATGCTGAAATCATGCGTTTCTGCCAAAGCTTCATGACTGAATTGCAAAAACACATCGGACCTTCACTTGACGTCCCTGCTGGTGACATCGGTGTTGGTGGTCGTGAGATTGGTTACATGTACGGTCAGTACAAACGCCTCCGCCAGTTTGATGCAGGTGTCTTGACTGGTAAACCTCTTGGCTTCGGTGGTTCATTAATCCGCCCAGAAGCAACTGGTTACGGTTTGGTTTACTTTACTGACAATATGTTGGCAGCAAACGGTAAATCCTTCAAAGACCAAACTGTCCTTATCTCAGGTTCTGGTAACGTTGCCCAATATGCTGTTCAAAAAGCGACTGAACTTGGTGCAAAAGTTATTTCTGTTTCAGACTCAAATGGTTATATCATCGATGAAACTGGTATTGACTTCGACCTCTTGGTGGACATCAAAGAAAAACGCCGTGCTCGTTTGACAGAATACGCTGCAGAAAAAGCAACTGCTAAGTACTTCGAAGGTTCTGTATGGAACTACGACGGCAAGGCTGACATTGCCCTTCCATGTGCGACTCAAAACGAAATCAACGGCGAGCAAGCTGCTTCTCTTGTGAAAAATGGTGTTTACTGTGTGGCTGAAGGTGCCAACATGCCATCTGACCTTGATGCTATCAAAGTTTACAAAGAAAATGGCGTTCTTTACGGTCTTGCAAAAGCTGCCAACGCTGGTGGTGTAGCCGTATCTGCCCTTGAAATGAGCCAAAACAGCCTTCGTCTTTCATGGACTCGTGAAGAAGTAGACGGCCGTCTTAAAGACATCATGGCAAATATCTTCAACACAGCCAAAGAAACTGCTGAAAAATATGACCTTGGTACAGACTACCTTGCAGGTGCTAACATCGCAGCCTTTGAACAAATTGCGGATAGCATGATTGCCCAAGGTTTGGTATAAGCTTACTTTTAGTTCACTAAACCATAATAAAAATGTCTCCAAAATTGACGTGCCAATT
>NZ_WCJE01000053.1 GCF_016743335.1 Streptococcus suis
GAGCCCAATCAGCTCCCTTTTTGTTTGAAAAAATACCCTGCTCATTTAAAATCAGTTGAAATTCCTAGGGATTTTTGTTACACTAGAATGAAAGATTTTAAAGGAGATATCATGAAAGAGCGAGGCTTACTCATTGTCTTTTCTGGCCCATCTGGTGTTGGAAAAGGAACAGTTCGAAAGGAAATTTTTGAAAGCTCTGATAATAAATTTGAATATTCTGTATCCATGACGACACGTCCACAGAGACCGGGAGAAGTTGATGGTGTTGACTATTTCTTCCGTAGTCGTGAGGAATTTGAAGATTTGATTCGCCAGGGTCAGATGTTGGAATATGCAGAGTACGTTGGAAATTACTATGGAACACCTCTGACCTATGTCAATGAAACTCTTGATAAGGGAATTGATGTCTTTTTAGAAATTGAAGTACAGGGTGCCCTACAAGTGAAGAAAAAGGTTCCAGATGGGGTGTTTATTTTCTTGACACCACCTGACTTGGAGGAGTTGCAAGATCGCTTGGTTGGTCGTGGGACAGACAGTGAGGAAGTCATTGCGCAACGTATCGAACGTGCCAAGGAAGAGATTGCCTTGATGCGTGAGTATGATTATGCGGTTGTCAATGATGAAGTTCCTTTGGCAGCTGAGCGTGTCAAGCGTATTATCGAAGCAGAGCATTTCCGTGTCGATCGCGTAATCGGTCGTTATGACGAAATGATTCGTGATGTGAACAAGTAATAGAACCTTAATAGAAAGTAGAGAATAGAACTATGATGTTGAAACCATCTATCGATACCTTGTTGGACAAGGTACCATCTAAGTATTCCTTGGTCATTCTTGAGGCAAAACGTGCCCATGAATTAGAAGCTGGCGCAAAGCCAACTCAAGAATTTACTTCAGTAAAATCAACCCTTCGTGCCTTGGAAGAAATTGAATCTGGCAATGTGGTTATCCACCCAGATCCAGAAGCAAAACGTGAGGCAGTTCGTCGCCGTGCGGAAGAAGCGAAACGTCTGGCAGAAGAAGAAGAGAAGAAAATCAAAGAACAAATCGCTAAAGAAAAAGAAGAAGGCGAAAAGATTTAGAAACAAGACTCGGTTGGGATTGCCATCCGGGTTTCTTTTCACTTATGAACATTGAAAGAAAGGAGGTCCTATGTTAGCACAGGTTATTGTAGACGTCCCCTTGATGCAGACTGATCAAGCTTATTCTTATCGGATTCCTGCTGAGTTGGAAGAGGGGCTTATGGTTGGTGTACGAGTCCATGTCCCCTTTGGTAAGGGAAATCGGTTGATTCAAGGGATTGTAGTAGCATTGGTTGATGAAGATGATGATGCGTCTGACTTGCAGGATTTGAAAGAGCTTGCCGAGGTTTTGGATTATAGTCCTGTTCTCAATCAAGAGCAATTTTGGTTAGCTGACCAGATGAGGAAGTCGGTTTTCTCCTACAAAATTACCCTCTTAAAATCCATGTTGCCAAGTCTTCTCAATTCCACCTATGACAAATTACTCAGACCGGGGAATGGCTTGGAAATGGCAGAGCAGGTCAGTCTGTTCGGTGATAAGGAGCAGATTCGTTTTTCTGACTTAGACGTGAAAGAGCAAGGGAAAATTATGCGTCTGACCCAGTCTGGAAAAATCTTGGTTGACTATGTGGCCAAGGATAAAAAGCAAATCAAGACAGAAAAATGGTACCGGGTTTGTCTAGATAAATTGCAAGATGCAGACATCAGCAATCGGGCTAAAAAACGGCAGCAATTAAGAGAATTTCTTTTGACTCATCCTGAAGACCAGCTCCTTTCAAACCTAAAATCGGACTATTCAGCTGATACGCTCCGCTATTTCCAAGAAAAAGGCTATATAGAAGTCTGGGAAGAGGAAGTGTCGCGGACTCAGGGTGTTTTTGATAAGGTAGAAAAAACGCAGGCCTTGGATTTGAATCCAGAGCAGGCGATTGCGGTTCGGGAGATTGTGGCCTCTATCGGTCAGGAAAGTCAGACATTTCTACTGCAAGGAGTGACAGGTTCTGGGAAGACGGAAGTCTATCTCCAGGTTATTGATAGGGTCTTGAAAATGGGGAAAACGGCCATCATGCTGGTGCCTGAAATTTCCTTGACCCCTCAGATGACCAATCGTTTTATTTCTCGTTTTGGTCAGCAGGTTGCCATTCTCCACTCTGGATTGTCTGATGGTGAGAAGTACGATGAGTGGCGGAAGATTGAGGCGGGAAATGCCCAGGTGGTTGTCGGGGCCCGTTCGGCCATTTTTGCCCCTCTGACCAATTTGGGTGTTATCATCATTGATGAGGAGCATGAGGCGACCTACAAGCAGGACAGTAATCCACGCTATCATGCGCGTGATGTGGCAAAGTTGCGGGCTGATTATAATCGAGCGACTCTGGTTTTGGGTTCTGCTACGCCGAGTCTTGAAACACGGGCTCGGGCTAGTCGCGGAGTCTATGGAAGACTGACTCTTAACCAGAGGGCCAATCCCTTGGCTCGTATTCCAGAAGTGGAAGTTGTGGATTTCCGTGATTATATCGGTCAGCAGGAGGCTAGTAATTTTACCCCTGTTCTGATTGAAAAGATAAGAGAAAAATTGGCTCGTAAGGAACAGGTCGTTCTTATGTTGAATCGGCGTGGTTATTCTTCTTTTGTCATGTGTCGTGATTGTGGTAGCGTTGACCAGTGTCCCAATTGTGATATTTCCCTTACGCTCCATATGGATACAAAAACCATGAATTGCCATTATTGTGGTTTTCAAAAGGGGATTCCTCAGACCTGTCCAAACTGTCAAAGTCGTTCTATTCGTTATTATGGGACGGGTACGCAAAAGGCCTACGATGAATTGCAGGAGCTCTTGCCAGAAGCTCGAATTTTGCGGATGGATGTAGATACCACCAAGAAAAAAGGTGCTCATGAGGACTTGCTCGAACGGTTTGGTCGAGGCGAAGCGGATATTCTTCTAGGAACTCAGATGATTGCCAAAGGCTTGGATTTTCCAAATGTGACCCTAGTTGGCGTGCTCAATGCGGATACGGCTCTGAATTTGCCTGATTTTCGGTCTTCTGAGCGAACCTTCCAGTTGCTGACTCAGGTAGCTGGTCGGGCTGGTCGAGCTGATAAGGAAGGGGAGGTCCTGATTCAGACCTACAACCCCAATCACTATGCCATTGCCTTTGCCAAAGAGCAGGACTATGAAGGTTTCTATCGTTATGAGATGGGCATTCGGAAAAATCTTGGCTATCCACCTTACTATTTTACAGTTGGTCTAACCTTTTCGCACAAGTCGGAAGAATTTGTCGTGAAAAAAGCCTATGAAACTGTAGCCTTTCTCCGTCAACACTTAACAGATGCAATTCAAATCCTGGGACCGACGCCCAAGCCTATTGCCAGAACCCATAATCTCTACCACTACCAGATCATCTTGAAATACCGGCAGGAAGACCGTTTGGAAGAGGTATTGAATCAGATTTTGGATTGGACGCAGGAGAGAGAAAATCAAGATTTGCGTTTGATTATTGACAATGAACCGCAGAATATGATGTGAGGTCACTATTGACCTTGCATTTTTTTGTTTTAAGAACCTTTAATTAAGGAAAAAATAAGCAAAAATGGTATAATTAAGGGATAATAGAATAAGTACGAACGATGTAATGTAAAGGAGATGAGAAAGCAAAGATGACAAAGTTGATTTTTATGGGAACACCAGCATTTTCAGCGACAGTCTTAAAAGGTCTTTTGGCGGATGACCAGTATGAAATCCTGGCTGTTGTAACCCAGCCTGACCGAGCTGTTGGACGAAAAAAAGTCATCCAAATGACACCTGTGAAAGAAGTAGCCTTGGAATACAATTTACCAGTCTATCAACCAGAGAAGCTATCTGGAAGCCAAGAAATGGATGAGCTGATGAATTTAGGAGCAGATGGGATTGTGACGGCAGCTTTTGGGCAATTCCTACCAACCAAATTATTGAACTCAGTTGACTTTGCAGTCAATGTTCATGCTTCTCTTCTTCCTAAATACCGTGGCGGTGCCCCTATCCATTACGCTTTGATTAACGGTGATGAACGTGCCGGCGTAACCATCATGGAAATGGTCAAGGAAATGGATGCTGGTGACATGATTTCTAGCGATAGCATTGCTATTGAAGAAACGGATAATGTTGGTACCTTGTTTGAAAAGTTGGCTGTTGTTGGACGGGATTTGCTATTGCAAACCTTGCCAGCCTACATTGCTGGTGACTTGAAACCAGTCGCTCAAAATCCAGAACAGGTAACCTTCTCACCAAATATCCAGCCAGAAGAAGAAGTGCTTGATTGGAACAAGTCAGCTCGTCAACTATTTAATCACATTCGCGGTATGTACCCGTGGCCCGTTGCCCACACCTATTGGCAAGGGGAACGTTTTAAAATTCAAGAAGCTGTCGAAGTAGAAGGTTCAGGTCCAGTCGGTCAAGTCATTGCTCGAAGCAAGAAAGAATTGGTCGTTGCGACAGGTCAGGGAGCCCTTTCTCTGAAAACTGTCCAGCCTGCTGGTAAGCCTAAAATGACCATTGCAGACTTTTTGAATGGTGCAGGTCGAGATATTGCAGTAGGAGATCAATTTGGTGATCAATAAACATGAAACAGCAAGAAGTCTAGCCTTATCTGTATTGGAACAAGTCTTTGATCAAGGTGCTTACTCGAACATCGCTCTCAATAAGGCCCTAGAATTTTCTCGTTTATCAGCACAGGACAAGGGCTTGGCGACCGAGTTGGTTTATGGGACGGTTTCTCGTAAAATTACCCTAGAGTGGTATTTGGCACATTTTATCGAAGATAGAGAAAAGTTGGACACTTGGGTCTACTATCTCCTCATGTTGAGCCTCTACCAGTTGGTATATTTGGACAAATTGCCTACCCACGCAGTTGTCAATGAGGCAGTTAATATTGCCAAGCGAAAGCCTGGAACTGACAAATTTGTTAATGCCATTTTGCGAAAAATCAGTCAATCGACTTTGCCAAATCCAGCGGACATCAAACGAAAAAATAAACGTCTATCCGTTCAGTATTCTGTGCCAGTTTGGCTGGTCCAAACCCTGATTGCAGAATATGGCGATGAACGTGCAGAGAAGATTTTCCAAAGCTTACATGATCGGAATAAGGCCAGTGTACGCGTGACAGATGGTCAACAAGTGGAGCGATTGGCAGAGGAGTTAGGCGCCCAACACTCGCAGTTATCACCAGTTGGGTTGGTTAAATCCCACGGACACTTTGCGGGGACAGATTATTTCAAGGAAGGACTCATCACTATTCAAGATGAAACCAGTCAATTGGTGGCTCCGACTTTGGATATTCAAGGAGATGAAATCATCTTGGATGCCTGTGCGGCTCCGGGTGGAAAAACCTGTCATATGGCCAGCTATTTAACAAGTGGTAAAGTTATTGCTCTTGATTTATACGAGCATAAACTAAACCTGATTGAAGAAAACGCACGTCGTTTAGGCCTAGAAGATAAGATTGAGACCAAAGGTCTGGACGCCAGTCGTGTTCATGAGGAATTTGGTCCAGATACCTTTGATAAAATCCTAGTGGATGCCCCATGTTCAGGTATTGGACTCATCCGCCGTAAGCCAGATATTCGTTATAACAAGGCATCGATGGATTTTGATTCTCTAAAGACTATCCAGTTGCAGATACTGGACAGTGTTTGCCAAAGCTTGAAAATTGGTGGTATAATAACCTATAGCACATGTACGATTATTGCTAAGGAAAACCAAGAGGTTATTCAAGAATTTCTGCAAAACCATCCCAATTTTGAACAGGTGACACTAGAACACCCTCAAACAGATATTATGGTGGATGGTTGCTTGTTGATAACCCCTGAACAGTATAAGACAGATGGATTTTTCATCGGTCAATTTAGACGAAAATCCTAGAATAAGAGGAGGAAGTTGCTTAGCAACGATAAAAATTATGGAAATTGCATTACTTACTGATGTAGGACAGAAACGTTCGAACAACCAAGACTATATCAATCGCTACAAAAATCGCGCAGGGATTGATTTGGTCGTGTTAGCTGATGGAATGGGTGGTCACCGTGCCGGCCATATTGCCAGTGAAATGGCAGCAACAGATTTGGGAGCTGCTTGGGTTGATACTCAATTAGTGACCTTGAATGATGTCCGTGAATGGATGGTTGCAATCATTGATGCTGAAAACCAAAAGATTCATGAACTTGGACAGACAGAAGAATACAAGGGGATGGGAACAACTCTTGAAGCAGTTGTTGTCATCGACAATCAAATGATCTATGCCCATGTTGGAGATTCACGAGTTGGATTGATTAGAGATGGCGAATATACACGTCTAACCAACGACCATTCGCTGGTAGGTGCCCTTGTTCGAGCTGGTCAGCTCACAGAAGAAGAAGCACAGCGTCATCCTCAAAAAAATATTGTAACGCAGTCCATTGGACAAGCCGAACCAATTGAACCAGACATTGCTTTGAAAACTCTTGAGGTTGGAGATTATGTCCTTATTAACAGCGATGGCTTAACCAATATGGTACCAACCGAGGATATTCGTGATATTGTATTGAGTGATGTTTCAATTGAAAGCAAGGTAGAAACACTTGTACGTTTTGCCAATAATGCAGGCGGTCTAGATAATATTACAGTAGGTTTGCTTCACATTACGGAGGAGGCTAGGTAATGATTCAAATCGGTAAGATCTTTGCCGGTCGGTATCGAATCGTTCGGCAAATTGGTCGAGGCGGTATGGCAGATGTTTACCTAGCAAGAGATTTGATTTTAGATGGAGAAGAGGTTGCTGTTAAAGTTCTTCGGACCAACTATCAGACAGATCAAATTGCTATCCAGCGTTTTCAACGTGAAGCGCGTGCCATGGCAGAACTTGACCATCCCAATATCGTTCGTATTTCGGACATCGGTGAAGAAGATGGTCAACAGTATCTGGCTATGGAATATGTCAATGGCCTCGATTTAAAACGTTATATAAAAGAAAATGCACCACTCTCCAACGATGTTGCGGTGCGAATTATGGGACAGATTCTCCTTGCTATGCGCATGGCGCACACGAGAGGAATTGTCCATCGAGATTTGAAACCTCAGAACGTCCTTTTGACTTCCAATGGAGTCGCTAAAGTAACAGACTTTGGTATTGCAGTTGCCTTTGCTGAAACGAGTTTGACACAAACCAACTCCATGTTGGGGTCTGTTCACTATCTTTCACCTGAGCAGGCGCGTGGTTCGAAAGCGACCATTCAAAGTGACATTTATGCAATGGGAATCATCCTTTTTGAAATGTTGACGGGGCGTATTCCCTATGATGGAGATAGTGCTGTGACGATCGCTCTTCAGCATTTCCAAAAACCTCTCCCATCTGTTAGAGAAGAGAATGCCAACGTACCTCAGGCCTTAGAAAATGTTGTACTAAAAGCAACGGCTAAAAAATTAAACGAGCGCTATAAGTCGGTTGCAGAAATGTACGCAGATTTAGCTTCGGCTCTATCCATGGATCGTCGGAATGAACCCAGGGTTGAACTAGAAGGGAACAAGGTTGATACAAAAACCTTGCCAAAACTCTCCCAGGCCAATGTTGAAACGAAAGTACCGCATACAAATAGTTCTGCCCAAGTTTCAGCGACGGATAAGGGGCCTGGTAAGAAAGAAGTGGCGAAGTCGGGAAATAAGCCTGTTTCAAAACCAAGGCCAGGTATGCGTACACGCTACAAAGTCTTGATAGGGGCTATTTTGTTAACAGTCATAGCGGCTGGATTCATATTTTTCAACACTCCACGAACAGTTACAGTCCCTGATGTGTCTGGTCAAACCGTTGAAAAAGCTACAGAAATGATTGAAGTGGCAGGATTGGAAGTTGGAAACATCACAGAAGAAGCGACAGCGACTGTAGATGAAGGCTTGGTAATACGGACCTCTCCGGCTGCAAAGACGACCAGACGTCAAGGAAGTAAGATTGATATTGTAGTAGCAACGGCTGCGATGGTATCTATTCCAGATGTGACAGATAAGGATTCTGATACTGCACGGCAGGAATTGGAGGCTCTTGGTTTCCAAGTGACAATAAAAGAAGAATATAGCGAAAAAGTTGCCCAAGGACTTGTCATCAAAACAGATCCAGGAGCAAATAGTTCTGCTGAGAAAGGGGCGAAAATTACCCTTTACGTTTCCAAAGGAGTAGCGCCACAAGTTGTGCCAAACGTTGTTGGAAAAACTCAGGAGAATGCTACTCAAATTCTTCAGACAGCAGGCTTCAGTATTGGAACTATTACTCAGGAATATAGCTCATCTGTTACTGCGGGTCAGGTTATCAGTACAGATCCCGTTGCCAATACAGAGTTGACAAAAGGTTCTATCATCAATCTAGTTGTTTCAAAAGGAAAAGAATTGATTATGCCTGATTTAACATCTGGCAATTACACCTATTCACAGGCACGTAGTCAATTACAAGCGCTAGGCGTCAATGTGGAAAGTATTGAAAAACAAGAAGATAGAAGCTATTACTCAACGACAAGTGACATCGTCATTGGACAATATCCTGCTGCTGGAGCAACAATTGATGGAACAGTTACCTTGTATGTCTCCGTTGCATCGACCGGCACCAGTAGCGATTCCTCAACAGGAAGTTCCACCAGCACAAGTACTTCAACAGATAGCGGACGATAAAGATGAATAAGGTTGGGCAGATGCCGAACCTTTTTCTCTTGATTAGAGAGCGTAGCTTGTGAGCGATCCCTTATGCCAAAATTGTTTCCTTCTGTCCATCAAGAGTGATGGCCTAGGAGTGATTTGCATAGTTTATAGTCATGTTCAGTTTATTTTGCTTGCTTCGTTAATTTACTTTGCCGTACCCAAGTATAGCCTGCATCTCGTTGCTTTGAACTAATATATTCATTTGAATTATCTTTGATACATCGTCACTTTCGCCTTGCCGTACCCAAGTACAGCCTGCGCCTCAGTTCCTTGTCTGAAAGCTAATTCATTCGACTATATTTCCTACTTTGGATGGAGTTCTTTTACTTATTTTTTGTTACAATAGTATAGAAAGGATGGAGAAGATGCGGAAAGTTCAATTTTTTCTACTAATAGAAAGTATGATTTTTACGATGGCAGCCTTTGACGTGGTAGCCAATGAGGCCAGTCGGACCCTGCTACTTTTCTCTACCTTATTACTCGTCATTTGGTACTTCCTAGGAAGAAAAGTTAATAGCGTTTTACTGGTCAGCTCCTTATCTCTATTATTTTTGGTCTTTGTTTTAAATCCCTTCTTCATTATTGGGATTATGCTGCTAGTCGTGTACATGCTGATTAATTTCTTTTCACGTTATGAAAAGAGAAACCAATATACCCACATTGTTTTTAGTGACTATTCTCTACAGGTTCAAAAAGAGAAAAATAGATGGTTTGGCAACCACGACCACTCTCAAGATAGGTTTGGTTTTGAAGATATTAACATTGTACGCTTGTTTGGCAATGATGTAGTTGATTTGGATAAGACTGTATTAGTTGGCAGAGATAATATTGTTGTAATTCGTAAAACGTTTGGACGGACAAAAATTATTGTTCCAATTGATGTTGAGGTCGCACTTTCAGCAACTAGTATCTATGGACGAGTAAGTTTCCTGGGTGAATCATATTGGGATTTGCGGAATGAAAGTATAGCAATCAATAGTCCCGATTATCAAGAATCACACAAACGTGTAAAAGTCGTTACCAACAATATACTGGGAGATGTGGAGGTGGTTCGCGTATGAGAAAACGTACCTACCTACTCCTCGCCTGGTTTGCCTGTCTCATTGTTTTTGTGGTGATTGCTTCCACCCTCCCGCTTTTAAATTATTCATTGCTAGATGTTACGCTCTGGATTTCAACGGAGCAGCTCGTGTTTACTCTCATTCTACTGGTTATTGTTTTGACCCTTTTTCTAGCTGTAATGGTACAAACTGTCAGCCTGGCCTCCACTCAGGTTATGCGGACGAAGTTACAAGCTATCTTGAAGAATAAAAGTATTCGAACAGATACCGAAAGTGATCAGCTCTTGCTCCAGTTATCTGATAAGGTCAGAAACCTCACGCGTCAGGTACAGCTGGTTGACAATCAAGATTTAGTCAAGAAAGAAGAGATTGTTGAGGGAGAACGGAAACGGATTGCCAGGGATTTGCATGATACGGTTAGTCAAGAGTTATTTGCAACGAGCATGATTTTGTCAGGATTATCGTCCAATCTATCCACTCTTCCGCAGGAAACTTTGCAGGAACAGCTGATGCTCGTGAAAGACATGATTGAGTCTGCCCAACGAGACCTACGCATCCTATTATTACATCTACGCCCAAGTGAACTTGAAAGTAAAACCTTGGTTGAAGGCTTTGAGCTGATTTTGCGTGAAGTTAGCGACAAAAGTAATATTATCGTTCATTTCCAACATGAAGTAGAGGAACTACCGAAACTAATTGAAGAACATCTCTTCCGCATTGCGCAAGAAATTATCAGTAATACCTTGCGACATGCCAAAGCCAAGCATTTGGATGTTTACCTCTTGCAGAAGGAAACAGAACTTCAGTTGAAAATGACAGACGATGGGATCGGCTTCCAACAAGGTGCAGATGATGAATTAAGTTACGGTCTTCAAAACATACGTGAGCGGGTTGAAGACATGGCTGGAACGATAAAAATTCGCACAGCTCCAAATAAGGGAGTGGCGATTGATATTCGTATCCCACTATTGAAAGGAAAAGAAGATGAATACGATTCGAGTGATGCTGGTTGACGACCATGAGATGGTCCGTCTAGGATTGAAAAGTTACTTAAATTTACAGCCAGATGTTGAAGTAGTTGCAGAAGCTAGTGATGGCGAGGAAGGTCTGGCTAAAGCGTTAGAGGTTAAACCCGATGTTATAGTGATGGACTTGGTTATGCCCAAGATGACTGGCGTAGAAGCAACCCTGGCCTTGCTGAAGGAATGGCCGCAAGCGCAGATTGTCATCCTGACTTCCTATCTAGATAATGAGAAAATCTATCCTGTGCTGGAAGCAGGAGCTCGTGGCTATATGTTGAAAACGTCAAGTGCTGACGAAATCTTAGCAGCCATCCGCAAGGTAGCTCTTGGAGAATATGCTATTGAGACAGAAGTAGAGAAAAAAGTAGAGCACCATAAACGCCACCCAGCTTTACATGATGACTTGACAGCTCGTGAACGCGAAATCTTGACGCTGTTAGCCAAGGGATATGATAATCAACGAATTGCAGATGAGTCTTTCATTTCCCTAAAAACTGTTAAGACCCATGTTTCCAATATCTTATCCAAACTAGCTGTTAGCGATCGTACTCAAGCAGTTGTTTATGCTTTCCAGCATGGTTTGGTGGCGCAAGAGGACCAATAGTGGTATAATGAAAATTAGTTAATTTTCAACCAAAGGATAGTGGAATTATATGGATGCAAAACTCAGATATAAGGCAAAAAAAATAAAAATAGTCTTTTTTGACATTGACGACACGCTACGTGTAAAGAATACAGGCTACATTCCTGAATCAATTCAGCAGGTTTTCAAATCACTGAAAGAAAAGGGAATTTTGACAGGAATTGCTTCAGGACGAACGCCTTATGGTTTGGTGCCAGAAATCAAGGCCTTAAAGCCAGACTTTTTCGCTATGATTAACGGCTCCTACGTAGAAGATGTCAAAGGTCAGGTAGTGTACCATCAGCCAATGCCCCAAAATTTAGTAGAATCTGTATTAAATTGGGCTAAAGAAATTGGAATCGAATATGGTATGCTTGGTAGTCAAAAAGGGACACTTTCTGCACGAACTGACCGCATTAGTCAAGTAATTGACTTGATTTATGAAGGTTTGGAAACAAACCCAACTTTTTATAAAGAAAATGACATCTACCAATTGCTAACTTTCGAGAAAGATGGTCACGAAGTAGAACTTCCAGAAGAGTTGCAAGCGGAATTGCGTAGTGTTCGTTGGGATGCTATTTCATCGGACATTGTGCTAAAAGGCTCTTCCAAAGCAACTGGTGTTGCTAAGGTTGTTGAAAAACTAGGCCTGAAACCTGAAAATGTCCTAGTGTTCGGAGATGGACTCAACGATATTGAGTTATTCGATTATGCAGGAATTAGTATCGCTATGGGGCATTCGCATCCAGAATTGCAAAAGCATGCAGATTATATCACAAAAAAAGTAGAAGAAGATGGCATTTTTGATGCCTTGGAGAAATTAGGTATGGTAGAAAAAGAAAAATATTTCCCGCAATTAGATTTGGAAAATGTTACAGGACCAGTTGCGCATATCAAGACTAACCATGGTAAGTTAACAGTAAAACTCTTCCCTGAAATTGCACCCAAAACTGTAGCAAATTTCGTAGCTCTTTCTAAAGATGGCTATTATGACGGAATTATCTTCCATCGTATTATTAAAGACTTTATGATTCAAGGTGGCGATCCAACCGGAACAGGTATGGGTGGTGAATCTATTTATGGTACTGCGTTTGAAGATGAATTTTCAATGGAAGCTTTTAATCTCAGAGGAGCCTTGTCAATGGCCAATGCAGGACCAAATACAAATGGAAGCCAATTCTTTATCGTTCAAAACCAAAACTTCCCATACAATGCGAAAGAATTAGAACGAGGCGGTTGGCCTAAAGAAGTTGCAGAAGCCTATATCAAAAATGGCGGGACACCACATCTAGATCAACGCCACACAGTGTTTGGTCATCTAGTTGATGAAGACTCCTTCGTCGTCTTGGATGCTATAGCAGCGGTTGCAACAGATTCAGCAGATCGTCCACATGAAGATGTTGTAATTGAGACCATCGAAATAGAGGATTAAGATGAAAATCGGAGATAAACTCAAGGGGACGGTAACGGGCATTCAGCCGTATGGAGCCTTTGTACAATTAGAGAATGGGACAACGGGCCTAATCCATATCTCGGAAATCAAAACAGGTTTTGTTGATAATATTTATGATCATTTAAAATTGGGGCAAGAGGTTTTGGTACAGGTAGTCGACTTTGATGAATATACTGAAAAGGCTAGTTTATCAATCCGGACCTTGGAAGAAGAACAACAAAAAATTCCGCGTCATCATCGTTTTACAAATGAACGGAATAAAATTGGTTTTTCCCCTTTAGCAAAACAACTTCCGAAATGGATTGAGGAAGCTAAAGGCTATCTCAAAGAACACAAAGAAAAGA
>NZ_WCJE01000054.1 GCF_016743335.1 Streptococcus suis
AAAGCCTTGACTCTTTGGGTCAAAGGCTTTTTGCATATCTACACGTTCAATACCTTATCTAGGAAGTCTTGTAAACGTGGGTGTTGTGGGTTATCAAAGATTTGCTCAGGAGTGCCATCTTCAAGGAATTGACCACCATCTGTAAAGATAACACGGTTAGCAACCTTGCGGGCGAAGCCCATCTCGTGTGTGACGATCAACATGGTCATACCTTGTTCTGCCAAGTCTTTCATAACGTTGAGTACATCGCCAACCATTTCAGGGTCAAGGGCAGAAGTTGGTTCGTCAAAGAGCATGATGTCTGGATTCATTGCCAGCGCACGAGCGATAGCAACACGTTGCTTTTGACCACCTGAAAGGCTGTCTGGCATAGCGTCGTGTTTGTCTGCCAATCCAACTTTTTCCAATAATTCCATGCCGACTTTTTCAGCTTCAGACTTGTCCATCAATTTGTGTTCGATTGGCGCAAATGTGATATTGTCAAGTACAGACATATGAGGGAAGAGGTTGAAGTGTTGGAATACCATTCCGACATTTGAACGGAAGGCGTCAACATCTGTCTTAGGATCGGTTAAGTCATATCCATCGACTGTTACTTGACCACTTGTAATGGTTTCAAGTAAGTTCATTGTACGAAGGAAGGTCGATTTACCTGAACCAGAAGGACCGATGATACAAACAACATCGCCTTCATAGAACTTAGCAGTAATACCTTTGAGGACCTCGTTTTTACCATAAGACTTGTGTAAGTCATGGACGTTGATTTTTAATTGAGCCATTATTTACCTCCTTTTTCGAGTTTGCGTGCTAAGCGAGTCAAGAGTGTGATAACTACCAAGTAAATGATGGCAAGAATTGCATACATACGGAAGGATTGGTAGTTACGTGCAATAATGATTTTACCTGCTTGGAAGAGTTCGACCAAACCAATCGCAGAAATGATAGTAGTATCTTTCAGAGTAATAACAAACTGGTTAATAAAGTTAGGCAACATAATTTTACCAGCTTGAGGTAGGATAATCTTACGCATGGTTGTTCCATAGGAAATACCCAAACTCCGTGACGCCTCCATCTGACCAGCTGGAACTGCCTGAATACCGCCACGAACAATCTCAGCAATATAGGCACCGGAGTTGAGGGATAGGGCAATCGTACCAGCGACAAAGTCATTGATTGGAGATTGTTGACCAGTAATTGATTCAATCAAGTTTGGAATTCCCCAGAAAATAAATGCAGCGACAATCATGAGCGGAATACCACGAACAACATCTACAAAAACAGATGAAGTAACACGGAGTGCTTTAACTGGGCTGACAGCAAACATACCGAAGATAATACCGATGACAATTGCAATAGCAAATGATAGAAGGGCAAGTCCAATTGTGATACCAAGACCTGAGAGCAACTGACCGTAGTTGTTTTTCAAAAGACCAACAATTGTTGTCTCATCAACAGTTGAAGTTGTTGCGCTTGCTTCTTCAGTTGAGTTGAAATACTTATTAAGGATTTCATCATACTTGCCGGATTCAACTAGGGCAGCTAAGCCGTTGTTAAACATTTCAATTAATTCTGGGTTGGCACCTTTTTTAACAGCAAATCCGTACTCACCTGATTTTTCGCCAGGAATTGGTGTTGCAAAGTTGCGACCTTGTTGGATGGCATATAGAAGAACCGCTTCGTCATCCATAAGAGCATCAATAGAACCAGAGTTTAAACTGTCATACATACTTGAAGCTTCGTCGAAGGCTTTTAGGGTGTAACCGTATTTTGACTTGTTTTCTTCCAAGAAACTATATGAAGCAGTACCATTTTTAGCCCCAACAGTTTTCCCTTTTAAGTCCTCGTAAGAAGCGATGTCACTACCATTTTTAACAGCTAATAGGATGTTTGAAGTATAGTAGGCGTTTGAGAAGTCAAAGATTTCCTTACGAGCGTCTGTGATAGACATACCGGCAATAACTGCATCAGCTTGTCCTGCTTGAACAGCGTTTAATGCAGCATCAAAACCTGGGTTTTGAATGGTAATGGTAAAGCCTTGGTTTTCAGCAATCGCCTTAATTAATTCCATGTCGATACCGACATATTTACCAGTTTCATCTTGGTATTCAAATGGGGCAAATGAAGAATCAGCAACGATTGTATAGCTTGCTTTTACAGGTGTTGCTTTTGCAGTGGCACTACCAGTCAGGCTAAGACGTGAAGAGTAATCTGTACTTTCAGCAGAAGCGGTAGATGAACCTAACCATTTATTCATGATTTGATCATAAGTTCCATCTTCCTTCATGGCAGCAAGAGCCTTGTTAAAATCTTCTACAAGGTACTCATATTGGCTACCTTTTTTTACTGAGAAACCAAATGAACCGATTGCTTCGCCTTCGATGTTAATGCTTAGATCTTGACCTTGTTGGATAGCGTATTGAATAACTGCTTCGTCGTCCATTACAGCATCAACAGCACCAGCAGAAAGGCTATTATACATCAAATCGCCAGTATCAAAAGTTTTTACGTTGTATCCGTACTTGTCTTTGTTTTCTTCTAGGAAGTTTTGGGCTGCAGTACCGTTTTTGATACCGACAGTCTTGCCTTTAAGGTCCTTATATGAAGAGATGGTATTTGCCTTTGTGGTAGCGATAACGATTTTGGTGTCGAAGTAAGGGTCTGAGAAAGTAAATACTTTCTTACGCGCTTCGGTGATAGTTGTACCTGCCATTAGGGCGTCCGCAGATCCAGCCTGTACAGCGTTTACAGCTGCATCAAATCCTGGGAAGCTTTGATTCATGGTCCAACCTGAGCGCTTGGCTACTTCGTTGATGATGTCAACATCTAATCCTTTATAAATTTGATCTGAGTCTTTAAACTCGAATGGGGCGTAAGCATTGTCAAATACGATATCAATAGTATCGTCAGCTTTAACGCCAGTAAAAATAAAGAATACTGGCAGAATGCTTGCCAATAACATGAGTAATTTTTTCTTCATTTCCATACTCCTTCTATTATAAAATAACTGTCCTAGTATATCATATTCTGAAAATTAATGCAAAATCGAGGCTTTTATAATGTTAGAAGTTCTGACATACAAAGTCATTAAAATGTGAGAAAATTTAATATTTTGGACATAGTTGTGAATGGTTTAGAATGTTTCTCCATTAGTCGAACTTATGATAAAATAGAAGTATGATTAACCGAAATACTGAAAACCAATTTAAACTTGTGTCAAAATATGCACCATCTGGTGACCAACCCCAAGCCATTGAAACCTTGGTCGATAACATCGAGGGGGGCGAAAAATCCCAGATTCTCATGGGGGCGACTGGTACTGGTAAGACCTACACCATGAGTCAGGTCATCGCCCGTGTCAATAAGCCAACCTTGGTCATCGCCCACAACAAGACCTTGGCTGGTCAGCTTTATAGCGAGTTCAAGGAATTCTTCCCAGAAAATGCGGTCGAATACTTCGTGTCTTACTATGATTACTACCAGCCAGAAGCCTATGTACCGTCTAGCGATACCTATATTGAGAAGGACAGTTCGGTCAATGATGAGATTGACAAACTCCGTCACTCAGCGACGTCGGCCCTGCTGGAACGAAACGATGTCATTGTAGTGGCTTCGGTTTCTTGTATCTATGGTTTGGGTTCGCCCAAGGAATATTCTGACAGCGTGGTCAGTCTGCGACCAGGTCAGGAGATTTCCCGTGATCAGTTGCTCAATTCTCTGGTAGATATCCAGTTTGAGCGGAACGACATCGACTTCCAACGGGGACGCTTCCGTGTGCGTGGCGATGTGGTGGAGATTTTCCCAGCTTCCCGTGATGAACACGCCTTCCGTGTGGAATTTTTCGGCGATGAAATCGACCGCATTCGTGAGATTGAAAGCCTGACAGGTAAGGTTTTGGGCGATGTGGATCACTTGGCCATTTTCCCTGCCACCCACTTCGTGACCAACGATGACCACATGGAAACGGCTATTGCCAAGATTCAGGCGGAACTGGAAGAGCAGCTCAAGGTCTTTGAGGCAGAAGGAAAACTCTTAGAAGCTCAGCGATTGAAACAACGAACCGACTACGACATCGAAATGCTACGGGAAATGGGCTACACCAACGGAGTCGAGAACTATTCTCGTCACATGGACGGGCGAAGCGAGGGCGAGCCTCCTTATACTCTGCTGGACTTTTTCCCTGAAGATTATCTCATCATGATTGACGAGAGCCACATGACCATGGGGCAGATAAAAGGGATGTACAATGGTGACCGCTCACGCAAGGAGATGTTGGTCAATTATGGTTTCCGCCTTCCGAGTGCATTGGATAATCGACCGCTGCGCAGGGAAGAATTTGAGAGCCATGTCCATCAGATTGTCTATGTATCTGCAACGCCGGGTGACTATGAAATGGAGCAGACAGAGACCGTTGTCGAGCAGATTATCCGGCCGACCGGGCTTTTGGATCCAGAAGTGGAAGTCCGTCCAACCATGGGGCAAATGGACGACCTTTTAGGTGAAATCAATGCCCGTGTTGAGAAAGGCGAGCGGACCTTTATCACCACCCTGACCAAGAAAATGGCAGAGGACTTGACCGACTACTTGAAAGAAATGGGCGTCAAGGTCAAGTATATGCACTCGGACATCAAGACCTTGGAGCGTACGGAGATTATCCGTGATTTGCGTTTGGGTGTCTTTGATGTCTTGATAGGGATTAACCTCTTGCGTGAAGGGATTGACGTGCCAGAAGTTAGTCTGGTTGCTATTCTAGATGCTGACAAGGAAGGCTTCCTCCGTAATGAACGGGGGCTCATACAGACTATTGGTCGGGCAGCTCGTAACTCTGAGGGTCATGTGATTATGTATGCGGACAAGGTCACCGAGTCCATGCGCAAGGCTATGGACGAAACAGCCCGCCGCCGTCAAATCCAGATGACTTATAATGAAGAGCATGGAATCATTCCACAGACTATTAAGAAGGAAATCCGTGACCTGATAAGCGTGACTAAGGCTGTCACTCAGGACAAGGAAGAAGTGGTGGACTTCAATGCTCTTAATAAAGATGAACGTAAGGCTATGATCAAGAAACTGGAAGGTCAAATGCAGGAAGCAGCAGAAGTGCTTGACTTTGAACTGGCAGCCCAGATTCGTGATATGGTTATTGAGTTGAAGAATATGTAACAATTTTATTGATGTTGCTGTTAAATTTGTGATTTGATAGAATTTTGTATTGCAAAATTTCATATTTTCTTATCAGGTAAAATACTAATCTAGAATCTGCAGTAAATTTATGTTAAATTGAATACTTTACATAACAAACAACATTGAGTCATAACAGAGAATTGAATTTTTTGTCGAATTACTCAACTGACTACACTTGAATTATGGGATATAAAAAGAGTTTGGAATTAGATTTGTCCAAACTCTTTTTATCTATGACTCAGCATAGAGCATTCACCATAGATTACCAGATTTAGTTCTGTACTTCATTTCATCACTTAAATCTGATAATTGAATATTGGTAATGGTAAAATTGTTGTATTTTTTAAAATTGTAGCAATCAAAATACATCAAAATATATAAGTAAACCTTAACATTAAAATAGTGATAAAAGCGAACTAAACTTTATGAAAACAGTCTCAATGTTAAATATTATATTCAATAGTTTATGTAATATTGAAAATATGTAATTTATCTCTAGAAAAAACGAAAGATTACTTGAATTAAAGATTAGAAATTTTGAAAGTATTTCAATTTCATAGTATAATAAAATTACTAACTAGGGGGTTAGCGAAAATGAAAAAGAATTTTAATGAAAAGCAACAACGTTTTTCCTTTCGTAAATTGTCTGTAGGACTTGTCTCTGCTACTGTTGCAAGTCTATTTTTCATGACATCAATTGCAACAGCTCAAGGAGTTGGGGCTCAGTCTATTCAGTTGACCTATGTCACAGAACAAGAATTAACGGATCAAGAAAAAAACGCAATTGTTTACGATGTACCAGGTAAAGTAGATAAAACTGATGCTACGTATTATTTGGTGTATAGACCTGCTTTGCCATCAACGATTTGGCAAACGGAGGACACTTCGACAGCATCAACGGAGGACACTTCGACAGTATTACCTGCCACTATTGAAACAAGCCAGCCTTCAATTGCTCCACTTGTTCAAAATAGCATTGAAAAGGCACAAGCTAGCCAGCATAGCTTACCCAAAACAGGTGTATTCGATAACCTACTGTTAGGAATGGCTGGTATTTTCACTCTTGTCCTTGCAGTTAAAGTTAGTAAAAAAGGTAAGAAGGAATTGGCAAGTGTTATCTTGCTAACAGCGACGGGCGCAAGCTTTCTAGCTCCAACCAGTCATGCTATTTCTAGTCAAATCTTAGCGAAATTTAACCATGCCATTGAAATCGCTGGAGGTCAATCCTTGCCTGCACCAAATGATATTGAAGGATATGTTTATGTAGGTTATTTAAAGGAAAGTAAGGAAGAGGTCGACCAAACGGCTGAGGCGCCTGTAATCACAGAGAAACCTGACACTGCTCCTACCCATTCATTGCCTGAAGCAAAGATTAGTGAGAAGTTTGTAACGGAAGATGAAGATATTCCATTTGAAAAAGTCACAATATATTCAAGTGCATTGATGGTTGGTGAGCAAAAAGTTACTCAAGCTGGTCAGGTAGGAAAGCAAGTTATTGAATCCAAGCAAACTTACGTTAATGGTCAGTTAGTAAAGACGGAGAAACTGTCAACGAAAGTTATTAGTGAGCCTGTTGAAGAAATCACAATGATTGGTACAAAAGATTCAGACATGAGTTTGTCCAATTCAATCGACTTACCAACTCTACCAATTGAAACCAAAAATATTACTAAAACAAAAGATATTCCATTCGAAACCCATGAAATCGAGAATGCGGCACTGGTTGAGGGAGAAACTCGTGTCGCCCAAGAAGGCGCAAATGGCATTCAAACCATTACTATCCAGCAAACGATTGTGGATGGGCAAGTCTTGAAGGAAGAAGAAGTTTCTTCTGAGATAACAAAAGCTGCAATTCCAAGACTTATCGAAATTGGTACAAAAAAATCTGATGAAAAGGTTATTACTGAAGTGCCTGATTCGGCTCCGACACATCAAGTGCCTTCTATCGAGATTTCAGAAGAAATCGCCAGTCATGTGGAAAGTATTCCATTTGAAACCCAGGAAGTTTATGATGCAAACTTAGCTGAAGGGGTTAGACAGACTGTACAAGTTGGACAGGCTGGTCAAAGAGTGATAGAAAGCAAGCTCACTTATGCAGGAGGCGTTCTACTAAAATCAGAAATTATTTCCGAGTCTGTACAAGCTGCAATTCCCCAAATTGTACGTATTGGTACAAAACCGGTTAGTCCAATGCCAGAACCAGAGCCTATTCCGGAACCAGTCCCTCCAATTGAAAATACTGGTGAGATCATTACAGAGGTTCCTAATAATGCACCTACATATGAAGTTCCTGCCATTCAATTAACGGAAGACATTATTTCGAATGTAGAATCTATTCCATATCCAACTCAAGAAATAATGGATCCAAATTTACCTGAAGGTACTAGACAAGTTAGGCAAATTGGTCAAGCAGGGAGTCGTACTATTCAGACCAAATTGATCTATGCTGATGGGGTCTTGATTCAATCAGAGCTGTTGTCCGATATAGTGAATGAGCCAGTTGCTGAAATAGTTGCTGTGGGGTCGAAATCACCAGACCAGATAACAAATGAAGTGGAACAAACGGTTGTTTCTGTTCCATATGAAACCAAGTATATCGAAGATCCGAGTCTCCCTCTTGGACAAGAACAAGTTCAATCTCAAGGGGTCGAGGGTCAAAAAACGGTCACTACTACCTATACACTTATAAACGGTGTCCGTCAGGCCAATCCAACGGTATCAGAAGAAATTACCAAGCAGCCGATTTCACAAATTGTAGCTCGTGGTACTAAAATTATTGAAGAAAAGACAGATACTGAGACGAGAACTGTAGAGATTCCGTTTGATATTGTAGTAAGAGAAACGGATAGTTTGTATCTTGGTGAGGAACAAGTGCGAGTTGAAGGTACAGTAGGCTCCAAGGAAATTACAACAACCTATCAAACTATCAAGGGCGTCCGCCAATCTAATCCAACTGTCACAGAGAAAGTTTTGACAGAGCCAGTAGCCAAACAAGTTCTCAAAGGGACCAAACCAGTTGAAGGTACTGAAGTTGACAAGCGTACGGAAGAAATTGCCTTTGAAACCAAGGAGAACCCAAGTGCTGATCTTTATGTTGGCGAAGAACGAGTTCAAGTAGAAGGCAAAGTTGGCTCCAAGGAAATTACAACAACCTATCAAACTATCAAGGGCATCCGCCAACCTAATCCAACTGTTACTGAAAAAGTTCTAACAGAACCAGTAGCCAAACAAGTTCTCAAGGGCACCAAGCCAGTTGAGGGTACCGAAGTTGACAAACGTACGGAAGAAATCGCCTTTGAAACTAAGGAAATTTCAAGTGCTGATCTTTATGTTGGTGAAGAACGTGTTCAGGTAGAAGGTAAAGTTGGCTCCAAGGAAATCACAACAACTTACCAGACTATCAAGGGCGTCCGCCAACCTAATCCAACTGTCACCGAAAAAATCTTGGTTGAGCCAATCGCTAGAGAAATTCTTCGTGGTACAAAGCCTGTTACAGCGATTGAAAAGGATATTAAAACGGAAGTATTACCTTTTGAAACAAAGTATATCGATGATCTATCCATGTTAGAAGGTAAAACTGTTGTAGAAAAAGAGGGGAAAGACGGATTAAAAACCATCACCACCATCTATCAAACTATTAGAGGTGTTCGGCAAAATCCACCACTTTCTATTGAAGAATTAGTAGATCATCCAGAAGACAAGATTGTTCGCCGAGGTACAAAAGTTGAGAAAATTCCAACGGTAGCAATCATAGGCCTAGATAAAAATGAAGATAATAGGTCAGCGACAGCGAGTTATAAATTAGACAATCCAACGGATAATTACCTACGTGCAATTGCTCTGTTGTACAAGGGAGATCAACTGGTAGAAGAAAAAGAAATCACAGATGCAAACGGTAATATGGAATTTACAAATCTTGATTTCTATACAGATTACACCTTGAAAACAAAAGTCTTCTACACTTTGGATAGCGTTGAGCATAATGCCATCCAAGAAAGCTTGCGTGAATTTAATCTGTTTTATAAGAAAATTGAAGTGAAGGATATTGACGCCGTGACGGTCTACCGTCGTAAAGATGGGAAATATACTTCTGCCTATATACTTGATGAAACACCAACCAACCCTGATGATTTATTTGTAAAAGTTACTTCTGATCGATTTAAGGATATCTATCTTCCGATTTCATCAGTTAGGGAAACGACCAAGGACGGACAGCCGGTTTATGAATTAACTAGCACTTTTGATCAATTAGTAGAAGATAATGGAACAGGATTCAATCAACAGAAAGTCTTTTATATACCAAAAGTGACCAAGGAAAATGGAGTCTATACTGATTTTACTTCTCTATTGGATGCTATGAAGGCTAACCCGACTGGAACATTTAAACTTGGTGCTAATCTCTATGCTGATGAAGTTCAGGTTGGAGATGTGAAAGCTTATATGACCGATACCTTCCAAGGGACCTTGCTTGGTGAGTCAAATGGAAATAAATATGCTATTCATAATCTGAAAGCGCCACTCTTCGCAAAGATAGAACGTGCAACAATTTCTGGAATTGATCTTAAAAATGTTCAAATAAGTTCTGCCTTGCATCGCGATTTAGGAAGTTTGGCAAATGAAACAGCCTATTCAACTATTTCGGATGTAGCAGTTCAAGGAAATCTAAGAGCACAACGGAATCTCGGGGGGATTGTCTACAAACTGGATTACCAATCACGTTTGTCAAATGCAAGTTTCCAAGGTAAGTTAGATTCTTATGGAAGAGGTGAGTCATACGTAGGCGGTATTGTCGGTATGAACCCTGGTTCATATATCACAGATGTGAAAGCAGATGTGAACATTTCTATTCTCGGTGAAAACAATCAGGCAGCAGGTGCAATTGCAGGTCGTGTAACAGGTTGGCAAAGCGGAAATGAAATCAATATTAAAAATGCCTATGCAACGGGCAGTGTTACCAACCTTGGTACAAGCCAAAAAGTTGGTGGCATGGTCGGAACCAATGATAGGGGTTGGAATTATGGTAGCTTTGACAATCTGGTCAGTCAAGTTCAGGTGACAGGCGGTCAACCAGTTATTGGTCAAGTCTTTGACGCTGCGACCAAGTTGAGCAATGCTTTTTCAACTATCGCTGGTGAAAATAATTCTCAGATAACTGCTCAACAAGCAGAAAGTAAATTGTCAAATATGGCAATCACTGCTAAACTGTCTGACTCCGATTACAAAGACTTGAATGCATACTCAGTTGATTACAGCAATGTAACTAATGCAAAAACGGACCATACAGTGGCATACTTAAATATGGAGAAAATTTTACCATTCTACAACAAGGAATTACTTGTTTATTATGGAAATACGATTGCCACTACTGATAAGTTAAATCAAGTTAAACTTGTTGATGTCGTTCCAATGAAGGATAATGCGGTAGTTGCTGATTTGATAGCAGATAAGGCAAGTGTCAATAAAATTATGCTTTATTTTGAAGATGGTACTGTTGAATACAAATCAGTTGCTTATGCTGAAGATTTCAAGAATAATCATATTATCGAATATGATATTGCAGGTATGCACATACCGTATACTCCTGAAAGTTTTGTTAATCAAAATGAAGCTATGGTAAACCGACTTGTTGCTCTATTGTCTCCGATTGCATATGAATCAGAAGCGCTGTTGAAACAACTAAATCCACCTGCTCAGGCAGCGAATCAAACGACAAATGACATCAACGATATGTACTTCAAGTCAAGTTTCAATCGCATTAAAGACAATCTTTCTGGCTATCTCCGTAAGGTTTTAACGGCTACAATGAATGGTCAAGGCCAGAGTGTTGAGACCTACTTCGAGAATAAGATTGCAAACAATAAAGAAGCATTCTTGCTAGGTTTGTCTTACTTAGACAGATGGTACGACATCAATTACGATACCTTGAATACAAAAGAGTTAACCTTGTTCAATATGGATTTCTTTGGCAATCATTCAGCTTCAACATTGGATGCCATTATTTCAATTGGTCAAGCAGGTTATGAAGCTTTAAGACCGAAAAATAATGTGGAACTTTATTCTTCCTATTTAGCTGAAATGACTGGAAAAGCAACTGTATTTGACTTGGTTGAATCCTATCGTAAGGTGTTTTCACCAAATAAAACGGATAATCAATGGTTCAAGGACAATACAAAAGCATACATTGTCGAGATGAAATCTCAAGTTCCAGAAGCATTGGAAAAGCAAAATACAGCTACTAAACATAGTAAGTATGCAGTTGAGGTATATGACAAGATTACAAATCCATCTTGGAGATACCGTCAGATGCTCTTGCCTCTGTTAACCATGGAAAACGAAGATATTTATATTATTTCCAATATGAATACGGTAGCCTTTGGTGCTTTTAGTCGATACAGAGATTTGGTAAATCATCCAGAAAAACGGGAAGAAGTCTATGCAATCATTAATCAAGCAGCCATTTGGCAACGTGACCATACTGACTTCTGGTACAAGACATTAAATGATGAAAATAAAGACAAGATGTTTGGTGCCTACATGAACACAGATGGTTTTGGCTTGTTTGATGAAAATGGAACAAGAGTATGGCATAATTTGTCAAGTAGTAATGCAGCAATTCAAGACTTCTTTGGTCCGATTGCAAAATGGTATGGAAGTAATGGTACAGCTGCCTATGCAAATGGGTCAGAAACCCACTTTGTAGCTTACTTGATGTTGGATAAGGTTGGAAGTTCTACCTATACGCATGAAATGGTCCATAACTTGGATTCTAATACATTCTTTTATGGATTTGGTAGGAGAACTGGACAAGGTCCAGAGCTCTATGCGCGTGGTTTATTGCAAAATGTAAGTAATACTGAAGATAATATCATTGCACTTAATACCATGTATACTGAATTGGATAAGAAAGATTCTTTGATTCGTGTTCAGCCGTACAATCCAGTCGAGCGCTTTAACAGCCAAGAGGATTTGAATACCTATGCACATCATATGTTTGATGCCATCTACATGCTTGATTACTTAGAAGGTAGTGTTGTTTTACAACAAGATGCCGCTGTCAAGAAAGCTTGGTTCAGAAAGATTGAAAACTATTACGATGGAGTTCATGCTGGTAACCAAATTCGTCCATTGACTGATGAGGAAGTGGCTAAACTGGTAACATTTGATGACTTGATTGATCAAAGCATCATGAACCGCAGACAATATTCTGACAATGAGAAATTGGCTAGAAATGGCTACTATAATACATTCTTATTGTCACCAATCTATTCTGCTTTGGATAATCCGACTGGAGCACCTGGAGATTTGATGTTTAGACGCATGGCCTATGAACTCTTAGCCGCTAAAGGCTACGATGAAGGATTTGTTCCATACGTGAGCAATCAACTGAAGTCCGAATCACCAAATGGAATTGTTAATGATACAATTGTTTTACAACATGTCTTTGATAACAAATATGCAACTTGGTCTGAATTCAAGAAGGATATGTACAAAGAGCGGATAGATCAATTGACAAAATTGAAGCCAATTACGATTGTATATGAACTTGATAAGCCAAATTCAACGAATATAGTGACCATCAATTCTTATCAAGATTTAGAAAATCTGATGAAAGCAGCAGTAGAAGAGGATATGAAACGCTTGGATCAAGCGACTTCAAATGTGAATACAAGTTGGGTTCATAGCTTGAAGAGAAAGGTCTATAGTGAACTCTTGCGTTCAACTGATGAATTCAGAAATTCAATATTTTATCCATAGACGTTTATGTTAAGAACATAATTAAATAGGTCGTTAGAATGCCAAATTTTTAACCCATAATCATAAACAAGTTGGTCTTGTGCCAACTTGTTTTTTAATGTATACTAGAGGAAAAA
>NZ_WCJE01000055.1 GCF_016743335.1 Streptococcus suis
GAGGTAAAAACCTCTTTTATATAGCAGCATTTCACATTAACGGATTAGAATAGAGACTTTGGACAAAATCGCTATAGCTGTTGTTAACACAGAATGAATCCGTCATCTAATCAAACAACTTATAATAATCTTCCAGTTTCATCTTGGATTTTTCTTCAGCCGTTTGGTCCTGAATAATCTGACCATTTTTCATGACAATCAAGCGATTACCGTGACGCAGAGCATCTTCCATCTGGTGAGTGACCATGAGGGCCGTCATTCCCTTGGTCGCAATCAATTCGTCCGTTAATTGCATCAAAGATTGGCTGGTTTTTGGGTCAAGGGCTGCAGTATGTTCATCCAAGAGCAGGAGTTCCGGTTGTTTCAAACTCGCCATCAACAAACTCAATGCCTGGCGTTGACCACCTGATAAGAGCCCTGCTGGCGTATCCAGATGTTTTTCTAGACCATTTCCCACTCTCGGCAAAAGCTGGGCAAATTCTTCCGTCTGTTGAGCCAATCTGCGTGGCACTAAGCCCCGTCCCTCGCCACGGTACTTAGCTATCAGTAGATTTTCTGCCACCGTCATCCGTGGCGCTGTACCCATTTTAGGATCTTGGAAAACACGTGCCAGATACTTAGCACGTTTTTCTGCAGGCCAATTGGTCACGTCCTCACCAAGAATATGGACTGAACCACTAGTCAAGGGTAGGGTTCCAGCAATGACATTAAAGAGGGTTGACTTCCCAGCCCCATTTCCACCCAAAATGGTAATAAAATCACCCTGGTAAATGGTCAGATTGACATTGTCCAAAATCACACGTTCTTCATCAAAACCGTTTGTCACCACCTTGGTGGCATTTTTTAATTCAACAATTGCTTTCATCGTGACAGACTGGCTCCTTTCAGAAGTTTATTTTTCAACTCAGGAACCATGAGACAAGTTGCCAGAATCATGGCCGAGAAGATACGGAGGTAGCTGGTATTGATACCGAGGGAAATGACCACCAAAATTAAGAACTGATAGAAAATCGCTCCGACAACAATGGCCAAGAATCGTTCTAACATAGTAAGGTTACCATAAATTACCTCACCGATAATCAGACTAGCCATACCGACCACAATGACTCCAATACCACGCGACACATCCGCATAGCCTTCTTGTTGTGCAATCAAGGCACCTGCAAGAGCGATGATCCCATTTGAAAGAACAAGACCTAGCAACTCCATTCGACTTGTATTGATACCAAAACTGCGAGCCATATCTGGATTATCCCCTGTTGCAATAAAGGCTTGTCCAAGGCGAGTATAGAGGAAGAACATCAAGGCACCAATCACCACCGCTAGGCTACCTAGACCTAGCAAGAGACCATTAATTTGCTCAGAAAAAGGAAGGAAATCTTGTAAACGTTTGGTATTCAGTAAGCCTAGATTTGCCCTACCCATGATAAATAGAATGACAGAGTGACAGGAAGACATGACCAAGATACCAGCTAGGAGAGTGGGAATTTTCCCCTTGGTATAAAGCAAGCCTGTGACAAAGCCCGCCAAACAGCCAACAAGAACTGCTGCTAGAGTAGCCAAGATAGGATGAACTCCTTGCGTCAATAAGGTAACAGCAACCGCTCCTCCAAGCGGGAAAGAGCCCTCTGTCGTCATATCAGGAAAATTCAGAATCCGAAAGGTAACGAATATTCCCAAACCTAGTACAGCCCATAAAAGAGCCTGTGAAACTGTTGATACAATCATATTTTTCCTTTTCTCTTATCTCTTATTCGATAACCTTGCTTGCTTTACTAATCACATCATCTGACAAGATAATTCCTAATTCTTTAGCAACTTTTTGGTTGACAACAACGGTACCCTCGTTAAAGATTTGTACAGGTGTATCCGCTGGATTGGCACCATCAAGAATTTTCGCAGCCATTTTACCAGTTGCCACACCCAAGTCATATTGACTAAGGGTAACAGATGCGATACCTCCGCCTTCTACCATATCTTCTACGCTGGTGAATATCGGAGTTTTGGTTTTATTTGCCACAGATACGACAGTTGAAAATGCTGAGGCAACTGTGTTGTCTACTGGTGTAAAGAGAACATCTGCTTTACTACTTGCGACCTCTACTGTCGCTGCAATTTCATTACTAGAAGCAACTGCATATTCAAGAACAGTATAGCCAGCCTCTTCTGCTGCTGCCTTAAATTCCGCTACTTGAATTTTTGAATTATCTTCATTTGAAGAGTAGAGAATACCGATTGTTTTAGCGTCTGGTGTAATTTCTTTAATGAGAGAAACTGCGTCTGCTACTGGTGTTTGGTCTGATACCCCTGTAATATTTCCACCAGGATTTTTCAAGTCAGTTACCAAGTTGGCTCCGACTGGATCTGTCACAGCTCCCATGATAATGGGTAATTCTGTCGTAGCGTTTGCTAATCCCTGTGCAGCAGGTGTTGCGATACCAATCAATAATTCATTGCCATTGTCCACCAATTTTTTACTCATGGTTTGAACCTGTGACTGATCACCTTCTGCATTCATAAAATCAATTTCTAAATTATCCGTTGTGGTATAACCACCTTCTTTAAGGCCTGCCTTGATTCCCTTATAAATTTCGTCTAATGAATCATGGGTCACGAACTGCAGAACCCCAATTTTAACTTTTTCAGAACTAGCAGACTGACTGCTCTGCTCTTTTTGCGTCAAAAACAGGGCAGCAACTACCATAACAGTAAGGGCAACAATTGTAGCAAGTAAATTTTTATTTTTCAACATATTCATTCTCCTCGTAAAATACACAATATACAATTTCTACGTCATCAATATATTATCCCACCATCGCCATCGTTTCATCATGATTACCTCGTTTAGATAATAGTCTTTCAGTTTGCTTTTAGTACTAGGCAACGAGCTGCAGGCAGTACTAAAGTACGGCAAAGCGAGTTAACGACGTAATAAAAGATAAACTGAATGACTAAAGGAAAAAGCCCCCGCAGGAAAAACCAACCTGCGAGGGCGTCAATGACACGGTGCCACCTCACTTATGGGAATTGTCTAGAATCCTCCCATATCTCATCTCCTCTAACAAGGAGTTGCACTGTAAGGTGTGCCAACCGAACTATCATTGTTTTAAGTTCATTTGCGTGATTGATTTGGCTAGTTACTTCGTTAACTCTCCTTGCTATACCGCCAGTATAAGCTGCGTCGACCTGCCTCGTACTCAGCCAAAACAGTCTACGCAAAGTATGGTATACCAAACAATCCTTGTGAATTTAGGGCATTTTAGGACTAGGCAGTCGGGTGAAGGCAGTACTGGTGGTACGGCAAGCACGACTAACGACGTCATAAAATAGACATAAATACACATCAGCCCATTTCATAAAACTCCGCCACCCGTTCCCAGTACCACAGGCTCCCTGAAGACTTCTGCTTTACTACTTCTTCTGATTACAGACGATTATACGGCATCAAAATCACTTTGTCAATACTTTTGATTAAATTTTCTGAAAACTTTTTATGTCAGTAGGGACTACCAGTCTCATCAAAAAACATCAAAATATGATATACTAGACTGAGTTATAGCTATTAGAAAGAGGAAAACCATGTCTTTTGACGGATTTTTTTTACATCACATGACGGCTGAGTTAAGGGCCAATTTAGAAGGTGGGCGGATTCAGAAAATCAACCAACCCTTTGAACAGGAGATTGTCCTCAACATCCGCAGCAACCGTCAGAGCCATAAATTGCTCCTGTCCGCCCATTCGGTCTTCGGGCGAGTTCAGCTGACCCAGTCGGATTTTACCAATCCCAAGGTGCCCAATACCTTTACCATGATTCTGCGGAAATACTTGCAGGGAGCTATTATCGAGGAGATTCGTCAGTTGGACAATGACCGCATCTTAGAATTTTCGGTGTCCAACAAGAACGAGATTGGCGACCATATCCAAGCAACCTTGATTGTGGAAATCATGGGCAAGCACAGCAATATCATCTTGGTAGACAAGTCTGAACAGCGGATTATCGAAGCCATTAAACACATTGGTTTCTCGCAAAATTCCTACCGGACCATCCTGCCAGGTTCAACCTACATTCGTCCACCGGAGACGCATTCTCTCAATCCTTATACGGTGTCTGATGAGAAATTGTTTGAAATCTTATCGACTCAGGAACTGAGTCCAAAAAATCTCCAACAGGTCTTTCAAGGTTTGGGGCGGGATACGGCTTCTGAATTGGCCAATCATTTGCAGACAGACCGCCTCAAGAACTTCCGTGCCTTTTTTGACCAGGCTACACAGCCTAGCCTGACAGACAAATCCTATGCTGCTCTGCCATTTGCCAATAGCCCTGAAAACCAGCCACACTTTGAGAGCCTGAGCAGTCTGCTGGACTTCTACTATCAGGACAAGGCGGAGCGGGATCGGGTGGCCCAGCAGGCCAATGAGCTGATCAAGCGGGTAGCCAGTGAGTTGGAGAAAAATCGCAAGAAACTGGTCAAGCAGGAGCAAGAATTGGCGGATACGGAGACGGCGGAGTTGGTGCGGCAAAAGGGCGAGCTCTTGACCACCTATCTGCATCAGGTGCCCAACGACCAGTCGAGTGTGCGGTTAGACAACTACTATACGGGCGAGGAACTGGAGATTGAGTTGGATGTGGCTTTGACTCCTAGCCAGAATGCCCAACGTTATTTCAAAAAGTACCAGAAACTCAAGGAGGCGGTCAAGCACCTGACCAACTTGATTGAGGAAACCAAGGCAACCATTGTCTATCTGGAGTCCGTTGACACCATGCTGGGACAGGCTAGTCTGGCAGAAATCGATGAAATCCGTGAGGAATTGATTGAAACAGGCTACCTCAAACGCCGTCATCGTGAGAAAATCCATAAGCGTCAGAAACCTGAGCGATACTTGGCGACGGACGGGAAAACCATTATTCTGGTTGGGAAAAATAACCTGCAAAATGATGAATTGACCTTCAAAATGGCAAAGAAAGGTGAACTTTGGTTCCATGCCAAAGACATTCCAGGCAGTCATGTGGTCATCACAGACAACTTGGACCCAAGTGATGAGGTCAAGACCGATGCGGCGGAGTTAGCCGCCTACTTCTCCAAGGCTAGACATTCTAACTTGGTCCAAGTCGACATGATTGAGGCCAAGAAACTTCACAAACCGACAGGTGGCAAACCAGGCTTTGTGACCTACCGAGGTCAGAAAACCCTCCGTGTCACCCCAACTGAAGACAAAATAAAATCCATGAAAATCTAGTTCATGGATTTTTCTGTATTGAAACCTACTCCGCCTTATCAATATCTTCTCTAACTTCCTTAGCGTTGAACTTAGCAAAAAGATACTGGCGGTCTTGAACAGGAAAACGTTGGTCTAGTTGATCTACTGGTCCCACTTCCACCATTCCTTCTGAGATAACATAGTCCATGACATGCCCGCCAAATGTCAAATCATCCGAAATAAAATGCAAATGATAGCCAGCCACACTGACACCATGGAAAATCTCTGGCGTCCAAATACCAACAATGGTACCTGAAATATTCTCAGCGGTATACTCAGGCTGGCGACTTGCCACTTCCGCAAAACGAACATCAGAAGCCGATTTTGGAATCATGCGCACGTGCATATGCGAAAACATCCCTTTTATTTTGATGGAACGAAAGAGATTTTCCCCATCATAATAGGATTCAATCCGCTGATGCAATTCATCGCTAGTCATTTCAAAACGTTGTTTGAAAATCACTTCTGCCTCATGGAAAATAACCGCCGCATAGGGAACTTTCATATCAGCTGGAACTTCAACCACTTCTGGTTTCTCCCCTGCACCCTTGGCCTGATAAGCCTTTCCATCCAAGACAATCAGCTCGCCATCAATGGAATCCAGGGTTCCCAAACCCAAATCACCATGTTCCAACAATTCGCCAACCGTCAAGGAGCCGCCATACAGTCCAGCCATTAAGGCACCTAAGGTATTGTATTGAAATAATCGATTTACTTGCATAACCTACTCTTCATTCAAAAATTCTTGCATGGCTAAATCGTCTGGCACCAATTGGATATAACGACTAGCTTGCTCTTTTGCCTCATCCAAACGACCAAGTTGACGTAAAACCGCTACGTAATCTGCCAAAAATTCAGGATTCTCAGCCAATTCTCCAGCCAATTCATCGTAAAGCTCAATAGCTTCATCGTCTCTTTCTAGAGCTTGATAGGCTTTGGCCACATTCCAGCGAGCTAGAACGTTATCGACCTCTTCATCAAATAAAGCTACAACCTCTTCAAATCGCTCTTGCTCAAAATACAGATTGGACAAGCGCAGAGCTAGTTCGTTACTATCATCTGCCACCTCTTTTGCCCGTAGAAGATAATCTTCTGCCCCCGCCTCGTCATGCAATTCATAGGCATACTGTGAAGCCTGAAGCAAGAGATTGGCATCAAAGTCATTTTTAGCTAGGCCTTTTTGAGTCATAGCCAAGGCTTCATCAATTTTATGCTCGGCATGGAGAGATTGAGCATAGGCATATTCATAGCCCTCAAAATCAGGATTGATGGTATCCAACTGCTTGAAATAGAGATTTGCTTTTTGGTATTCTTCTCGTTCAAATAGCAGAGCTGCCAATTCAAAGACCGTCTGATCATCGTATTCCAACTCAACAGCCTTTTCCAAAAATTCAATGGCGGCTTCAAATTTCCCTAAACTTGCATAGGCAATACCAATTCGCTGATAGGTAGAAACTCCCGTTAATTCGTAGATTTCACGATTATCCAGCTGGGCATAGTAGGAAATAGCCTCATTAAAAAGCTCCAGTTCCATATCCAATTCTGCTAAGCCAAAGAGGATGATGGGTTCATCTGATAAGTGACTTGCTTCTAACAATTTTTCACGCGCCACATCCGACAAGCCTTCTGCCTGATACAGGTCCGCCTTAACCAACAAGGCTTCCACATAGACAGGACTGTCTTCTGAAATTTCCTCCAAGTATCCGAAAGCTTCTTCGACCATGCCGTCTTCAAATGCTATTTGGGCAAGATTGATCAGTACTTCGGGAAATTCTTCTTTGACCTGTTCATAGATTTGTCTAGCCTGTGGGAAAAAACCAATGCCTTCTAAGTAGGCTGCCAAGGACAAAAGCGTTTCGCTATCATCTTGCACCAAGGCGCGCTTGAAATACTTATCTGCCTTGTCTAAATCCTGTTGGTCCAAACAAACCAACATTTTTTCACTATTGTTCATTCACAACCTCATTTTCTTCATCTTCATACAAACTACTGTGTGCCTTGTACCATTCAAATGCCGCTTTCACTAAAACCTTAATAGAGGCATATATTGGAATTCCCAGAAGAACTCCTAGGACACCGTACATCTGACCAGCTGTCAATAATACGAATAAAATGGTAATCGGATGAATACTTAGGGAGCTTCCGATAATCAATGGCGTCACAAAACGACCTTCTATAGTCTGCTCAATCATAAAGACTACTAAAACCTTTATCAGCATGATTGGACCAGCAATCAATCCTAAAATAACAGCTGGAATCATGGCCAAGAAAGAACCCAAATACGGAATTAGATTGAGGAAACCAGCCATCACCCCCAAAGTTATTGGATAGCTAAGACCAATGATTGAGAACATCACTGAGAACATCAGGGCAACAATAATCGCAACGGTCACCTGACCACGAACATAGTTTGATAATTGCCCATTCACATCTGATAGTACTGTTCCAATCGGTTCTCTCCACTTGGTTGGTAGATATTGGGTGATGTGTTTATTCAAATACTGACCATCCCGTAACAGATAAAAGAGAATAAAAGGCATAATCAGAACAGCAACAATAATTTGAGATGCTGTCGAAATCAAATTACTTGCCCAGTTCACAGCACTTGTTGAAAATTTTTGCGCATAAGCAACTGCTTGATCATTGACCTTATTTAACAATTCCAATGCAGTAGGACGAAATTGTTCAAATCTTTGGTCCTGCAATAAGCTAGTCACTTGCCCTTCGATTTTCTGGATATTCGAAGGAAGATTTTGCGCAAAGGATGTCACTTGCTCTTGAATACTCGGAATTGCCACCGCCAGTCCCCATATAATGAGAAGACTGATTAAAACAAAGAGAATGGAAATACCAACTGTACGAGAAATTTTATGCTTTTCCATCCAGTCAACCATCGGATTTAATAGGTAATACAAAAGACCTGTTAAAATCATCGGTAACAATACAATTTCTAAAAAGCTTCCTATTGGTCTGAATAAAAAACTAATTTTACTAAAAATAAATATAGTCAAAAAAGTCAGCAAGGTTACCAATAAAAATGTCACCGCTTGGCTATTTAAAAACAAGCGGAAAAACCAAGTCAGACTAAATTTTTGATGCTTATCTTCCATCTAATACACTCCTAGTCTTTTTTTCTATTGTAACATGGAGAAAGGATTTTTGTAAAAATCAACTACAGAATTTATACGACTTTCTCAGAAAAACATGGTATAATTTTATCAATCATTTCCAAAAAGGAGAATTCTATGACTATCTATTTCGGTACCTACACAAAACGTGAATCAAAAGGAATTTATAAAGCAAATTTTGATTCTGAAACAGGACAACTTAGCAATCTAGAATTGGTCACTGAAGAACCTAACCCTACCTACCTTGCCTTTGATAAGGCCGGACATCTATACTCCGTCGGCGCTGAAAATGGTCTAGGAGGTATCGCTGCCTTTAATGCTGACTATACTCTACTCAACCATGTTGTATCAGAGGGCGCACCACTTTGCTATGTCGCTGTAGATGAAACAAGAGATTTAGTTTATGGCTCCAATTACCACAAAGGGCAACTACTTGTTTATAAACGTTTGGCGGATGGTTCGCTAGAATTAGCTGATGTCGCTCAACACGAAGGATCTGGGCCGCACGAAAACCAAGCTTCCGCCCATGTTCACTTTTCTGATTTGACGCCCGATAAATTTTTAGTAACCTGTGATTTAGGATGTGATCAAGTGGTAACCTATAAGGTATCTGACCAAGGAAAAGTAGAGAAAATCGCAACCTATCAGGCTGCGCCAGGAAGTGGTCCAAGACACATTGTCTTCCATCCTGTCGCAAAAATCGCCTATCTCATCTGTGAACTCAATTCAACTATTGAGGTGCTTATCTATGACGGCTGGGGACAATTTGAACACCTACAAACTGTCTCTACTCTCCCAGAAGACCATACTGGTTTCAACGGTACTGCCGCTATTCGCATCACAAAGGATGGTAAATTCATTTATGGATCCAACCGCGGAAACGACTCTATCGCAGTCTACAAAACGCTTGCTGATGCCAGCTTAGAATTAGTTGAAATCGTCCCAACAAATGGAAAAACTCCTCGCGATTTCACGCTTAGTCCTGATGAAAAGCATTTGATTGTTGTCCATCAAGATTCTGACAATGCAACTGTATTCGAAAGAGATGCCGAAAATGGCTGTTTGACTGAGCTTTCACACGATTTCTATGTTCCTGAAGCAGTTTGCGTTACATTTTTATAAGTCGTTTCAGTTGTGAAATCCGTACAGTTTTGGTTTAATAGTTTCATAGGAGGTGTTTTCACCATGAATCCAGTAGATCTTTTTAACCAAGTAAAAGAATTGATTGCAAACAAAGACTTTGATGGTGCAAAACAATTTATCGAAGAAAACAAAGACCAATTCGGTAAATACTTGGAACAAGCAAAAGGCTTGTTATCAGGTTCTGAAGGTGTTAACGGTCTTTTAGATAAAGTTAAAGGCTTGTTCTAATACATGTAAAAACTAGGCTGAGAATGTTCAGTCTAGTTTTTTTGTTTATTCAAAAATATTTGTTATCTCTTGCAATGAGGGAATTACCCAATCGCTCTTCAATTTTTCATTTTCACTGGCATGCTTTCCAAAACCTGTCAGTATCCGTACAGTCCACATTCCCAAAGATTTAGCAGGCAGAATATCATTATCATACCTATCCCCGACATAGACAACTCTATCTGCAGGGATGTTTGCTTTTTGCAAGGCAAGTGTGAAAATAGTTGTATCTGGTTTAGATAGCCCAACCTCTTCAGAGAGGATGATGAGTTGAAAATAAGACTCAATTCCCCACTCTTTAAGCAGATCTCTAACACTACTAGACTGATTGGCAACAATCCCCAATCGATAGTTTTGTGATAACTTCTCTAGAGCATCTATTGTTTCAGGATACAGGCTCACACCCTCATTTGTCCATAAAGGACGTGGCTCGGTCGGTGCAAAATAGTGCCAGGTCGCACGAATGGGATCCAGCGACTTATGAGCATACTCCACCATTTTCTTTTTATAAGAATCTGATGAAACCTCTATATCCAGAGACTCTAACTTCTTCACACACTTGTCTATATAATAACCATAAGCAGCCTCTTCATCTAAAAGCGTCGAACCCAAATCAAAAAATATCCACTCTATCATCCCACTCTCCATCTCTTTTCAACATGAGAATACTTAAGTTGATCTACCTTTTTAGAATATCATTTTATCAATATCAAGGCAAAGAAAATTCCCTAGGAAAACCAAGAGGTTTTACTAATCCCTTGTTATTCTAACTCGGGGATAAATTTTAGTACACTGTACATAGAAAAAACAAGTCCGCAGATTTCGGACTTGTTCTTATGATAACCCTCGCTATGCTAGCTCGGGGATAAAACAGTCTCCCAGACTGTTTTATTTTTTCAAGTTGTAGAATGAGTTCAAGCCTTTGTAGACTGCAACTTCACCAAGTTGATCTTCGATACGAAGCAATTGGTTGTATTTAGCGATACGGTCTGTACGTGACAATGAACCAGTCTTGATTTGGCCAGCGTTAGTTGCAACTGCGATGTCAGCGATTGTTGAATCTTCAGTTTCACCTGAACGGTGTGATACAACGGCAGTGTAGCCAGCTTCTTTAGCCATTTCGATAGCTTCAAATGTTTCAGTAAGAGTACCGATTTGGTTAACTTTGATAAGGATTGAGTTAGCAGCACCTTCTTTGATACCACGTGCAAGGTAGTCAGTGTTTGTTACGAAGAAGTCGTCACCAACCAATTGAACGCGTTTGCCAAGACGCTCAGTAAGAGCTTTCCAGCCATCCCAGTCGTTCTCATCCATACCATCTTCGATAGTGATGATTGGGTATTTGTTAACCAATTCTTCAAGGTAGTCGATTTGCTCTGCAGATGTACGAACAGCCGCGCCTTCGCCTTCGAATTTAGTGTAATCATAAACTTTACGCTCTTTGTCGTAGAATTCAGATGACGCACAGTCGAAACCGATCATGATGCCGTTTTCGCCAGCTTCGTAACCAGCAGCTTCGATAGCTTCGATGATTGTTTCAACGCCGTCTTCAGTTCCTTCGAACTTAGGAGCGAAACCACCTTCGTCACCAACAGCTGTTACCAAACCACGAGCTTTCAAGATTTTCTTCAAAGCGTGGAATACTTCAGCACCCCAACGAAGACCTTCTTTGAATGAAGGAGCGCCAACTGGCAAGATCATGAATTCTTGGAAAGCGATTGGAGCGTCTGAGTGAGAACCACCGTTGATGATGTTCATCATTGGAGTTGGCAATACTTTAGTGTTGAATCCACCAAGGTAAGTGTAAAGTGGCACTTCAAGGTAGTCAGCAGCAGCACGCGCAACAGCGATAGAAACACCGAGGATTGCGTTTGCACCCAATTTACCTTTGTTAGGAGTACCGTCAAGAGCGATCATAGCGCGGTCGATAGCTTGTTGATCACGAACGTCAAAACCGATGATAGCGTCAGCAATCACGTTGTTCACGTTGTCAACAGCTTTTTGAGTACCAAGACCAAGGTAACGAGATTTGTCACCGTCGCGAAGCTCAACTGCTTCGTGCTCACCAGTAGAAGCTCCTGAAGGAACCATACCACGTCCGAAAGCACCTGATTCAGTATAAACTTCAACTTCAAGTGTAGGGTTACCGCGTGAGTCAAGGACTTCGCGAGCGTAAACATCAGTAATAATTGACATTATATTACTCTCCTTTGAGTTTAAAATAGTTACATAGCTATCATACCCTAAAAGAAGGGATTTTTCAAGAAAAAACAGGTTATTTTACTGAAAGAAATAATGTAAACGCCTTCCTTTTCAAAGTTAACTGAGTATGTTATACTGAAATCATGAACGATTTAAATACTACCATACTACAGAAAGCCTCTGGCGAAACACGATTGAATCCAGATGAACAACGTCTATACATGGGAACCTATCGCGAACGGGTTGTCCTGCTCGTTTCCTTTGACGATTTGAGTAGTGAAGTCGTCGGAAATAAGTTCGATACAATTTGCCAAAAACTAGCAAACAGCTACTCCCCTCTATTCCTCAAACTCTCGCCAGCCCTGTCTGACAAGCAACAAATTTCACTACTAAAAATTGCTCAGACCTACGGCATTACTACCGCTATCATTGATGAAAAAATCGGGCAATCTCCCTACGCACTTGTCTTTCACACAAATCACGCTGTGGATAATGAAGAAGTTAGCTTAGGATCCATATTTCCAAATCTTATCTCAAAACCAGAAGAAAAAAAGGAAGATGCAAAACCTTCCTTCTGGAAAAAATTATTTGGTTAGACTTATTTATCAATAAAGCAGTATAAATATTAAAGCAAAAATAATACAGGATAGACAAAGAATTCCTAGCAATCTTCCCTTTTCACTTTTTTCGTTAAAAAAGATAACAGTCCCATTCCCTCTTATTAAATTTGTTTCTGTCCCCCTTTCATTTTTAGAAAGTCTCATAAGGGATACTAGCTTTAGAATACAAATAATAATGAATAAGATAACGGCTACATATTTCACTAATTCCATCTTTGTTGACCTCCTAACTGAAGAATTCT
>NZ_WCJE01000056.1 GCF_016743335.1 Streptococcus suis
CTAAACCACCCGCTATGCGGGTGCGCGACGAAGGTTATGTTATATAGTTAAATGAAACAAAAACAGTACATTTGTGATATAATGCATGACTAATTGAAACAAGAACAGGACAAAAACACCTCAGAAAAGCCTTGCCAAATTGCGATACTTTCCTTGAGACACTTTTGTCCTGTTCTTGTTTCATTTGATTATAGAATCCTATTTTCCATGGGATAAAAATATTAAGAGAGCATGTAAATAGAAAAAGGTTCCAGAGTCGATAGGACTTTGGAGCCTTTTTCAATATACTTTGTTATTGGGCGGTTACCACGGTTCGGCTAATTTATGGTACAATATTGCTATGATTATTCTAAGTGGAAACAAGATTGAACGCTCTTTTGCGGGCGAAGTTTTATTTAACAATATCAACATTCAAGTCGATGAACGTGATCGGATTGCCCTTGTCGGAAAAAATGGGGCAGGCAAGTCTACTCTGCTCAAAATCCTTGTCGGAGAAGAAGCAGCGACCAGCGGTGACATTTCAGCCAAGCGCGATTTGTCCCTTTCCTATCTGGCACAGGACAGCCGTTTTGAGTCGGAAAATACCATTTACGATGAAATGCTTCATGTCTTTGATGATCTGCGGATGACGGAGAAACGCCTGCGGTCTATGGAAGAGCAAATGGGCAGTTTGTCTGGTAGTGAACTTGACCAGCTGATGAAAACCTATGATAGTCTGTCGGAAGAATTTCGTCTGGCAGGTGGCTTTAACTATGAGGCGGATATCCGTGCTATTTTGAATGGTTTTAAGTTTGACCGGACCATGTGGGACATGAAAATTTCCGAACTCTCTGGTGGTCAGAATACTCGACTTGCTCTGGCAAAGATGCTTCTTGAAAGCCCAGAGTTATTGGTACTGGACGAGCCGACCAACCACCTGGATATTGACACGATTGCTTGGCTGGAAAACTACCTAGTGCATTACAAGGGAGCCTTGATTATCGTCAGTCACGACCGCTATTTCTTGGACAAGGTAGCGACACTGACACTGGACCTGACCAAGCATTCCTTGGATCGTTATGTGGGCAATTATTCTCAGTTTGTCGAGCTCAAAGAGCAGAAGTTGCAAACGGAATTGCAAAATTATGAGAAGCAACAGAAGGAAATTGCCAAGTTAGAAGACTTTGTTCAGAAAAATATTGTCCGTGCTTCGACCACCAAGCGTGCTCAGGCTAGACGCAAGCAGTTGGAAAAGATGGAGCGACTGGACAAGCCAACTGCCCATAACAAGTCTGCTAACATGACCTTCCAGTCGGACAAGACTTCTGGCAATATCGTCTTGACAGTGGAAAATGCTGCGGTTGGCTACGATGGAGATATCCTTTCTCAGCCTATTTCCATTGACCAACGAAAGCTGGATGCCATTGCCATTGTCGGTCCCAATGGAATCGGAAAAACTACCCTGCTCAAATCAATCATCGGAGCTCTGCCATTTATCAAAGGGGAAGCCAAACTAGGTGCCAATGTGGAAGTGGGCTACTACGATCAGACCCAGTCGGCCCTGACGCCTTCCAACACGGTCTTGGAGGAGCTCTGGTCAGCCTTTCCGACCACGCCTGAAGTGGAGATCCGCAACCGTCTGGGAGCCTTTCTCTTCTCGGGTGACGATGTCAAAAAGTCCGTTTCTATGCTATCGGGTGGGGAAAAAGCCCGCCTGCTCCTGGCCAAGCTGTCCATGGAAAACAACAACTTCCTCATCCTTGACGAGCCGACCAACCACCTGGACATCGACAGCAAGGAAGTGCTGGAAAATACCCTCATCGACTTTGACGGAACCCTGCTCTTTGTCAGCCACGACCGCTATTTCATCAACCGCGTCGCCACCAAGGTGCTCGAAATCTCGGAAACTGGCTCCACGCTCTACTTGGGCGACTATGACTATTATCTGGAGAAAAAGGCAGAGCTGGAAGCAGAAGCCCAGCCTGACCAGCTAGAAAGTACTAGCCAATCAGCCGGAGCCATGGGCTACCAAGCCCAAAAGGAAAACCAAAAAGAGCAACGCAAACTGGCCCGCCGCATCGAGCAAATCGAGGCAGAAATTGAGGCCATCGAAAACCATCTCAGCGAGCTTAACCAAGCCATGCTAGAAACAAACGACATCGGCCAGCTGACCGATTACCAAAAAGAAATCGACCAACTGATTAGTCAACAAGAAAGTCTTATGGAAGAATGGGAAGAATTATCTGAGCAGATGGGGTAGGTTGACAGGGAGTTGACAAGAGGCTCAAATCCTTGACAGAACGGCTTGCAAGCCAGTCTTGCGGAGTTAGCAAGACCACCTTTCGCTAAAAAAGTCCAGGGCAAGCCAGCCTTTCTTGGAAAACATCGACCGACAGGCTAAGATGAGTTTAGAGATTAGCATCACTTCTCGAAGGTGGTGTCAACATCTCAGCGCAGTGGTTGATTGGGTTTAACAGTCCAGTGGACTGTTAAAGGTTGGAGATAAGATTTGTGAAGCAAATCTCAGCAATTCGTGTTGCACACTTCAAATCTGACCTAATCAACTGTGCGGGGGTGGGAGTGAAACAGTCTGGGGATAGACTGTTTCAGCTCAACAACTTAAAACGAAAAATTGTTGACGAACTCTTTTTCATTTTTCGAGTTCTGTCCCGCTCCCCGAAAGGAGAAAGAAATGAACTTTGGACAGCAAATCAAAGACTTACGAAAGAAGGAAGGCTTGACCCAGGAGCAGTTTGCCCTCAAACTCAATGTGACTAGGCAGGCTGTTTCCAACTGGGAAAATGACAAAAATCTGCCCGACTTGGAGCTCTTAATTCTCATGTCCTCTGTCTTTTCGATCTCCTTAGATCAACTTATCTCAGGAGGAACTGACATGAACAACATGACAGAAAAACTTGTAAAAGACGGTCGTGAAGGCCGCCGCACCCAGATGCACCTGACCATTACCATTATTGGTAGTTTTCTCATGCTTCTCGGATTCGTCTGCTTTGTCATCAAGGCAAACTCGATCGAATATATTGATGCCGAGGGCATTCTACATGAAAATTTTTATCTCATTCCAGTCGGCTACTTGCTGGTCTTTACAGGAGCCCTTGCCACGCTCCTATCAGGACTAGCTCTGCACCGCTTTAGAAAAGAAAATAAGTAAGATGACCAAACACCCACGTTTCCTAAATAGCGACCAATTTTTTGCCTGTCCACATTGTGGGCAGGGTCTTGGTCTTGACCTCAACAGCCTCCGCTGTCCCAACCGCCACACCTTTGACATTGCCAAGCAGGGCTACGTCAACCTGGCACCCCAGGTCAAGCAGTCCGCCAACTACCACAAGTCTAGCTTTGAAAACCGCCAGGCCTTTTTAGAGGCGGGCTATTACGACCATCTCTACGAGGCTTTTGAGAGAAAAATAGCAGAGCTGGGCTTACGGTCTGTCTTGGATATCGGCTGTGGAGAGGGTTTTTATTCCCGCAAATTAGCCGAGAAAATGGACTTGGACATTCTTGCTTTTGATATTTCCAAGGATTCCATTCTCCTAGCAGCCAAATCTGACAGGACCAAGTCGGTCAAATGGTTTGTCGGCGACTTAACCAAGTTGCCTATTCAAGATAAGACCATTGACGGCATCTTGGACATCTTTTCTCCAGCCAACTATCAGGAGTTTGCCAGAGTGCTGAAAGCTGATGGGGCTATTCTCAAGCTGGTCCCAGGTCCCAATCACCTCAAAGAGCTCCGTCATTTAGCAAAAGACCAACTCCGTAAGGAGTCCTATGACAACCAAGATATCGTGGACCATTTCAAGTCTTACGTGGGACAGGTGGAGCAAGTACTGGTCAGCCGGACCCTGCCGATTACAGCCGCCCATGCTCAAGTCTTGGCAGACATGACACCCCTCTTTTTCCAAGTGGACCAGTCCAAGCTGGACTTGAGCCAGTTGACCAAGATTACGGTTGAGGCAGTACTTTTGGTAGGAACGATATAAAAAATGAAACCGCCTCTGGATATCAGAAGCGGTTTTGCTTTATTTCTCATACTCTTCGAAAATCAAAGTCAGACGTTGTTGACTTGATTTGATGAGTGGAAAGCTCCAGCGGAGGTTTCCAGCCTGTCACTTGACAATAATAAAGTGACAGAGTTCTATCGGCGCCATATAGACACGAACGATGTTCGCTCTATTTCCAACCACCAAAGGATCCCCAAACCTTTTGTAGCGAACTTCGTTCGCTTTATTTCCCACCACCAAAGGTTCCCCAAACCTTTGGTGCTAGTCTGATTCTGATTTTCATTGAGTATCAAATTCTGCCTTGCTTTTTACATCGCCATATTCTTCAGCGACTTCTTTGCTGAGGATGTCAGCGTAGCTAGCAAGTTGGATGTTTTGTCCGTATTTTTTACGGAGGGCAGTAGTGACCAAGCGGTAGGCTAGGTTGGCATTGCGGGACAGGATTGGTCCGTGGAAGTAGCTGCCGAAGGTGTTTTTGTAATGCAAGCCTTCGCCACCGTCTTCTTTATTGTTGCCATTACCATAGACAACCTTGCCCAGCGGTTTTTGGTTGCCAGCTAGGAAGGTACGGCCTTGGTGGTTTTCAAAACCGTAGTAGGTTTCGTTGAATTCATCATTGTGAATTTTGATGTCACCGATGTAACGGTTGTTGGTTTGGTTGAGGGTGTAGTGGCCCATGATACCTAGACCGTCGATCTTGCGACCGCCAGCTTCGATGTAATATTGCCCGAGCAATTGGAAGCCACCGCAGATAGCCAGCATGACGCCATCGTTTTCGATAAAGTCTGCTAGGCTGTCTTTTTTTATCGGTAAATCCTTGGCTAAAATAGACTGTTCGTAGTCTTGACCACCACCAAAGAAGGCGATGTCGTAAAAATCCTTGTCAAATTCATCTGTCAGTGAAACGATGTCCACCTGAACACGAGCCCCCAGCTTTTCAGCCACATACTTGAGCATGAGGATATTACCATTGTCACCGTAGGTATTCATCAAATCTCCGTAGAGGTGGGCGATGTGGAGATCATAAGCATAGTCTTTTTCAGGACTTTTTAATGACGTATAGACCATTTTATTTCATCTCCTTTCCAACTGCTTGGCGTTGAGCTAGCAAGTCACGGAATTCCAGCATAGCCGTATAGGTTGCGAGGATATAAGCATGTTGGCTACTCGATTGCTCAATCAAGGTCATGATGTCTTCTAGTTTTGGCGTTTCAGTAATCTGGGTTTCAGGATAGCCAGTCACACGGAGGCGACGGGCAATTTCAGACGAACGAACACCGCCTGCAAAGACTTGTGGAATGTCCATTTGAGTGATTTGTTCAAAGTCAGCGTCCCAAATCCAGCTGGTATCAATTCCGTCAGCGTAGTTAGCATTTAGAAGGACGGACAGGCTAAAATCGTATGGAGCCAGTTTCATCATTTCAATAGCCTGGGTTGCACCGACAGGGTTTTTAATCAAGACCAAGGTACAATCCTTATCACCCAACTTAAAGGTTTCTTGGCGACCGAAAACAGCTTTGGACTTGTCAAAACCTGCCTTGATTTTCTCAGGAGATACGCCGAAAAATTCTGCCACGCTGACAGCTGCTAGGGCATTGTAGATATTGTAAAGCCCGCCGATGTTAATCTTATAATCCTGACCGTCAATGGCAAAGGTAGAAGAGGTATTGGTGATTTCTTTTAGTTCGGTCAACTTGTAGTCCAGCTCAGGTCGGCTAAAGCCACAGTTGGTACAGATATAGCTACCCAAGTTGGCGTAGGTATTGAGCTTGTACTGGATAATCTGGTGGCAATGCGGACAGAGAACGCCCTCGGTATTGTAATGGGCCAGACGCGGCACATGCTCCTCTGTCGCGAAACCGTAATACTTAACTGGATTGATAACCGTCGTTGAGTTGAAGAGCGGGCTGTCACCGTTGGCTAAAATAGTTGCCTGTGGAGCTTTGGCGGCCCCGTCCAAAATCATCTGGAAGGTGGTATAGATTTCACCGTAGCGATCCATCTGATCACGGAAGATATTGGTAAAGACAATCAAGCTAGGCTTGATAAAGTCGGTCACGCGGGCAAGACTTGCTTCGTCAATCTCCAAGACGGCAATCTTCTTGCCGTTTTTGTTTTTCTTAGCAGATAAAAATGTTGCCGTAATCCCTGTCATCATATTGGCACCGCTGGTATTGGTCGTGATTTCGCCAAAGGCTTCTTGGAGGATACCTACGGTCAAGGCTGTTGTTAGAGTTTTACCATTAGTTCCAGTAATAACAACGACTTCATAATCTTTAGCCAAACTATCTAAAATATGTTTATCGAATTTGAGGGCAATTTTCCCAGGCAGAGTAGTACCACGTCCTAGTTTTTTCAAAATGAACTGGGAGCTTTTTCCTGCTAGAATACCCAAAGCTGTATTTATTTTCATGGGATTATTTTATCATAAAGGTCACTGATTTTCTAGAATGGAGTGTGTTGGAACGTGATATATTCCTGCAGTAAATCTGTACTATTTTTAACAGGAAGGTCACTATTTTCTAAAGAAAAGGGGAAAATATGGTATAATGGGTACATTACTATGTATGAGTTAGAAAGTATGAGAATGATATGTTAAACCTAAACCAGTTACTGGATACAGGGTATTGGTCGAGTTTGATAGCCAGTCCTTGGACCGCACTGTTGCACCTAATTGATATTAGTATTGTTGTTTATTTGATTTATAATTTTAGTAAGGCTATTGCAGGTACTAAAATTATGACATTGATTCGAGGGGTTTTTCTCTTCATTATTTTCCAGATTATAGCGAGTTTATTCGGTCTGCAGACGATTGCTTGGCTGATTAATCAAGTAATCACGTATGGGGTTATTGCAGCAGTAGTTATTTTTGCACCAGAGTTGCGTGCTATGCTTGAAAAACTCGGTAGGACAACTCAGATTTTTGGGACAAATACAGTGAGTGCAGAAGAAAAGTTAATTGTTGCTTTTCTCAAATCGGTTGCTTATATGTCTCCGCGTAAAATTGGTGCACTTGTGGCAGTAGAACAAGCCCAAACATTGCAAGAATATAGAGCAACGGGGATTCCACTCAATGCGGATATATCGCAGGAATTGTTAATAAATATTTTCATCCCGAATACACCGCTACATGATGGGGCTGTAATTGTCAAGGAAGACAAGGTAGCTGTTGCTTGTGCTTATTTGCCCCTGTCAGAGAGCGCAGGAATTTCAAAGGAATTTGGAACACGACATCGTGCAGCCATTGGCTTATCGGAGGTATCTGATGCGTTTGTATTTATTGTTTCTGAAGAAACTGGCAGTATCTCTATTGCACGAAACGGGATATTTAAACATGATTTGACTTTGGATGAGTTTGAAGCAGAGTTGCGAGCGACTTTTATTTCTGAAAATGTAGAGAAAAAGTCCATCTGGAAGAGATTAGGAGGTGGCAAACATGAACGATAAGTTTAAAGCTGTAGGTCACTTAGCCTTATCTATTTTTCTAGCATTGTTGCTCTTTTTCTATGCAACAACCACCAACTATAAAAATTCAGAAACAGCTGCACAGAACACGGAGTCAGAAACCTATGTTCACACACTGAGCAATGTACCGATTGAGATTGAATATGATACAAACAAGTATTTTATTTCCGGATTTTCTTCGACGGTAGCAGTTGAATTAAGGGGCTCTAATCGTGTTCTCCTACAGAGAGAATCCGATGAGTCAACTCGGACTTTTCAAGTGACTGCGGATTTGAGAGAGTTGAGTGATGGGACACAGACTGTCAAGTTACAATTGACTAATTTGCCAGCAGGAGTGAGTGCGACACTAGCACCAGATGCGATTACCGTTAAGATTGGTAAAAAAGTTAGCAAGGCATTCCCGGTAGCTGGTAGAGTATATAGTAATCAATTGGCAGAAGGTTACAGTCTGTCTAAGGTTTCGGTCAACGTAGATACCGTTAAAGTGACAACGGATGAAGAAACAATGGCTAAGATTGATCAGGTCGAAGCTGTTGCGATGGATGTGAGCAATCTGTCTGAGAATTATAGTGGTACAGCTAAATTACAGGCTGTAGATAGCGACGGCAATGTCTTGCCAGTTGTACTGTCTCAGACGGAAGCAAATATGCAAATTATACTTACAAAAACAAAATAAGAGGTTATGAAAATGGGTAAATATTTTGGGACAGATGGTGTCCGTGGAGAAGCAAACGTAGAATTAACGCCAGAATTAGCATTCAAATTGGGTCGTTTTGGTGGTTATGTCCTTAGCCAGCATGAGACGGATGTTCCTCGTGTCTTTGTGGCGCGTGACACACGTATCTCAGGTCAAATGTTAGAGGCTGCCTTGATTGCAGGGCTTCTATCAGTAGGGATTCATGTGTATAAATTGGGAGTTTTGGCGACACCGGGTGTTGCCCACCTAGTAAAAACTGAAAAAGCAAGTGCAGGTGTCATGATTTCTGCAAGTCATAACCCAGCGCAAGATAACGGTATCAAATTCTTTGCTGGTGATGGTTTCAAATTGGATGATGCATTGGAAGCGGAAATTGAGGCTCTTCTTGACGCTGAGGAAGACACATTGCCACGCCCATCTGCTAAAGGTCTAGGAGATGTGGTAGAATATCCAGAAGGTCTACGTAAGTACCAGCAATTCTTGGTGTCAACTGGTACAGATTTGGACGGTATGAAAGTTGCACTTGATACAGCTAATGGTGCTGCCTCAACCTCTGCTCGTCAAATTTTTGCGGATTTAGGTGCTGAATTGACGGTTATGGCTGAAAAGCCAGACGGTTTGAACATCAACGAAGGCGTTGGTTCAACCCACCCAGAAAAATTGCAGGAATTGGTGAAAGAAACTGGCAGTCAAATCGGACTTGCCTTTGACGGAGACAGTGACCGACTGATTGCCGTTGATGAAAATGGTGACTTGGTTGATGGTGACCGTATCATGTACATCGTTGGTAAGTACTTGGCTGACAAGGGGTTACTTGCTAAAAATACCATTGTGACAACTGTTATGTCTAACCTTGGTTTCCATAAGGCTTTGGATCGTGAAGGTATTGAAAAAGCTGTGACCGCAGTTGGTGACCGTTATGTGGTGGAAGAAATGCGTAAAGGTGGCTACAATGTCGGTGGTGAGCAGTCAGGACATGTGATTCTGATGGATTATAACACCACAGGCGACGGCCAGTTGACCGCTGTGCAATTGACCAAAATCATGAAAGAAACTGGTAAGAAGTTGTCAGAATTAGCAGCAGAAGTGACCATTTACCCACAAAAATTGGTCAATATCCGTGTGGAAAACAGCATGAAAGATAAGGCTATGGAAGTGCCAGCAATTGCGGCTATCATTGAAAAAATGGAAGCAGAAATGGCTGGCAACGGTCGTATCTTGGTTCGCCCAAGTGGCACTGAGCCCCTCTTGCGTGTCATGGCAGAAGCGCCAACGGATGCTGAAGTCGATTACTACGTGGACACCATTGCAGATGTGGTTCGTGCAGAAATCGGAATTTAAGCAGAAATCAATCATTGGTTAAGATGATTTCATTGTCTTGAACCACCAGATTGATTAGGTGGCTAGTAGTTCCACTCAAGACTGCGAAAATAAATGTAAAAACTGGAGTTTGGTTACTCCAGTTCTTTGATGTTGTGAGGAAATTATGAGTATTTTAGAAGTAAAGAATTTAAGTCATGGGTTTGGTGACCGCGCGATTTTTGAGAATGTCTCCTTCCGTCTTTTAAAAGGGGAGCATATTGGTCTTGTCGGTGCCAATGGAGAAGGGAAATCGACCTTCATGTCTATCGTGACAGGTCAATTGCAGCCAGATGAAGGTAAGGTTGAATGGTCACGTTATGTAACGGCAGGTTATTTGGACCAGCATGCTAAACTAGAAAAGGGTCAATCAGTCCGTGATGTCTTGCGGACAGCATTCGATGAACTCTTCAAGACAGAAGCTCGTATCAATGACATTTACATGTCTATGGCAGAAGAGGGTGCCGATATGGATGCCCTCATGGAAGAGGTTGGCGAGCTGCAAGACCGTCTGGAAAGCCGTGATTTCTATACGCTTGATGCCAAGATTGACGAAGTGGCGCGTGCGCTTGGTGTCATGGACTATGGCATGGACAAGGATGTGACAGAGTTATCTGGGGGACAACGTACTAAGGTACTTTTGGCAAAATTGCTCTTGGAAAAGCCTGATATCTTACTTCTGGATGAGCCGACCAACTACCTGGATGCTGAACACATCGACTGGCTCAAACGCTACTTGCAGAACTATGAAAATGCCTTTGTCTTGATATCGCACGACATTCCTTTCTTGAATGATGTAATTAATATTGTCTACCATGTGGAAAATCAGCTTTTGACTCGCTACACAGGTGATTACTACCAATTCCAAGAAGTCCATGCCATGAAGCGGGCTCAGTTAGAGGCAGCATATGAGCGCCAGCAGAAGGAAATCGCAGACTTGCAGGACTTCGTTAACCGTAATAAGGCCCGTGTTGCAACTCGAAACATGGCCATGTCTCGTCAGAAGAAGCTGGACAAGATGGAGATTATTGAGCTTCAAGCAGAGAAACCAAAGCCATCATTTGATTTCAAAATGGCTCGAACTCCAAGTCGCTTTATCTTCCAAACGACTGATTTGGAAATTGGTTATGATCGTGTATTGACACGTAAACCGCTCAATCTGACCTTTGAGCGCAACCAGAAGATTGCCATTGTCGGTGCCAACGGTATCGGTAAATCCACTCTTCTTAAAAGTTTGCTGGGGATTATTCCACCGCTCGGTGGTTCTGTGGAGCGCGGTGAGTATCTAGAACTCGGTTATTTCGAACAGGAAGTTGCTGGTGGCAATCGTCAGACCCCTCTGGAAGCCGTTTGGGATGCCTTCCCAGCCCTTAACCAAGCGGAAGTACGAGCAGCCTTGGCTCGTTGTGGTCTGACTTCCAAGCATATCGAAAGCCAAATTCAAGTTCTTTCAGGTGGTGAGCAGGCCAAAGTTCGCTTCTGTTTGCTTATGAACCGTGAAAACAATGTCCTGGTTCTCGACGAGCCGACTAACCACTTGGATGTGGATGCCAAGGATGAACTCAAACGTGCCCTTCAAGCCTACAAGGGCTCTATCCTCATGGTCTGCCACGAGCCTGATTTCTATGAAGGCTGGGTGGACGATGTATGGGATTTTAATAAATTGACATAAAAAGCAAGCTATCGAAAGGTAGCTTTTTGGTTCAGTTTGTAAAGACGAAAATGTTATTACATGCTTTTCAAATTTTCACTACCTGATACTCATTTTTTATTCTATTGACCAAGCCTCGTTTTTCTGCTAATATGAAAAAATGTTTGTTTGGAGGTAAATGAGTGAATAATATAATATCTGTATGGAAAAAAATGAATTTAATCCGAAAAATCGGAATTGGTGTTGTTTTGGGAGTGTTACTAGGCTTAATTGCTCCAAAAATAGCGGTCATTGCTCTCTTTGGTAGTCTATTTGTAGGAGCATTGAAAGCTATAGCCCCTCTTTTGGTTCTGACCTTGGTAGCACATGCTCTATCACAAGCTCCTGCTGGTCAAAAATCGAATATGAGGACAGTTATCTGCTTGTATCTATTTGGTACTTTTGCGGCGGCCTTCATTGCTGTAGGAGCAAGCTATTTATTCCCTATTAAACTAGTTCTTTCTACTACAACGACTACGGACATTACCCCTCCACAAGGGATTGCTGAAGTATTTCAAGATTTGTTATTGAAAATAGTCGACAATCCAATCAATGCTCTTGCAACGGCTAATTATATTGGTGTTTTGACATGGGCGGCAGTGTTTGGCTTGGCCTTTCGTCATGCAAGCAAGACAACCAAAGATTTATTGCAATCTGCGGCAGAAGTGACTTCTAAAGTTGTAGGCTGGATTATTGGTCTGGCACCATTTGGTATCATGGGCTTGGTTTTCGATACCATTGCAAATAATGGTCTGACGGCTTTAAAAGACTATGGTTTACTGCTCTTACTCTTGGTTGGAAGCATGATTTTTGTCGCACTTGTTGTCAATCCCTTGATTGCTTTTCTTGTAATGAAGAAAAATCCTTACCCGCTGGTATTTGAATGTCTTCGAGTTAGTGGGGTTACGGCATTTTTCACAAGAAGTTCAGCAGCAAATATCCCTGTCAATATGCAGTTAGCAAAACGATTAGGAGTTGACTCAGATACCTATTCTGTTTCCATTCCCTTGGGTGCGACAGTGAACATGGCAGGAGCTGCCATTACCATCAATATTTTAACAATGGCAGCTGTTCATACACTTGGCATCAGTGTTGATTTCAGCTCAGCTCTTCTTTTATCCGTTGTTGCATCACTATCAGCAGCAGGAGCATCTGGGGTAGCCGGTGGCTCGCTTCTCCTCATCCCAGTAGCATGTAGCCTATTTGGTATTCCAAATGAAATCGCCATGCAGGTTGTTGGAGTAGGATTTGTAGTCGGAGTGATTCAAGATTCTTGTGAAACAGCCCTCAATTCATCGACCGATGTCTTGTTTACAGTTGTAGCAGAACGCTCTGCCTGGAAAAAATAGAAAGAAGTTGGGTGACCAACTTTTTT
>NZ_WCJE01000057.1 GCF_016743335.1 Streptococcus suis
CCTTTCGACTGGTGGACATATATGATGTTAAATAGTCGTATTCACAAGTAAAGTGATTTATATACAAAATAGTTTTTTAGGAAATACTGACTGCATTTTGAAAAATTAGTATTAGCTAGAGATACTGAACTGTAAGTACAGCTGAGATATCTCAGCAATAGTCCCTACCAAACATTATTGTTGATTTTTAGATGACATACCGTTTTTTACGATGTCTTCTACCTTCACATCCGGTTTATTATTTAGCACTCCTAAAAATACAAGAATACTAAGGATGATACAAATCGTCTGCTCGATTTGGTTTAAGGTACGACTACATTCAATATTAAAATAACAAAATAGGACATTATCAACGAGCATCAATACTAACGAAATGAGTCCAATCCAAAACATATGTTTTTTTAAACGATTCTTTATTTGTTTCATATCTATACTCCTTTTTGATGTATAAAAATACATTTTAACATAAATAAACCGTTAATTCAAAAAAATATGGGATAAAAATATGATAAAGCAATCGAAATTTGACTGAACAGATTAAATATATCAGCACAATAAAACGGGTGATGATACCGAGTTGATAGAAACTACATATCATCATCCGTTTGTCAGTTGTAAGAGAGAAAGAAATTTTATCCGATTAGCTTGATGTCCGTTCTTCTCATTGTTTACCCTGCAATAAACAATGAGAAGAAACTTGTACCAACCATATCCGCAAGAGCATGTCCTAAGAAATATGGCAATAAATTATCATTTTTCTTTGTGTACATGTAGTAATAGAAAAGGCCGAAGGCTACACCAATAACAAGAGCAGATACCATTCCTTGATAGGTATGGAAAGATATACGGACAATTGTTGAAAAGAGTAAGACCAGCGAACGCTTTTTCTTATCTGTACTCAACAATAAGCCTAAGAAAAAGAACTCTTCATAGAAGCCATTAAACAAGGAATAGATAACTGTACTGTAGTCAACGGCTAGAAAACGGTTGAGCACTGTCATGATATTCCAGTCATAGTAAGGCAAGTATCCGAGGAAATTATACCCACCAGACAGACCTGGAATATATGAAAATGCTGTAAATGCCAAATCGCTAATCAGACCAGCACCGATGAAAATCAGTGGTCCCCAGAGCAAAACTGTCCACTCTAATTTTACTTTTAGCTGCTTGAAATCATAATTCCGAATCAATAAATACACCAGGGCAAACAGGAATAATTTTCCTTGATTGGCTAGAGCCCACCAATTATCGGCTGGACTAAACGATAAAACCCCTGTTTCAACGGTTTCTGTTGCGGAAAATGATGCTATCCATTGCATGGTTGAGGTATAAATAGCATTACCACATAAAATCGTTGTGATAATAAACAAATCTATCCAAGTGAGTTCTTTTAGGGGCTTTGTTGGACGAATGCGTCTCAGTAAGCTTTTCACTTTTTCCTCCTTATAGTGTATTTTTTATTACAAATATACGAAAAATCTTATAAAATTTTAAAACATTCTATAGTAAGTCTAATAATTCTTGATAGCTATGAATGGTATAGGTTGGAACTGCCTTACTATTATTTATCATATGAGTCGGATTGTACCAAACAGTATCCATGCCAGCATTATTGCCGCCTTGAATATCTGCTGTCAAACTGTCTCCAATCATTAAGGCTTGGTCAAACTGAAAACCTGAAATCTGCTCTGCTATTTTTTCATAAAAATCAGCCGCAGGCTTTTGCGTCCCCATCTGCTCAGAAATAAATACTTCTTTAAAATACGATTGAATCGGTGAGTGAAGCAAGCGATTTTCCTGTATATAGGTCACGCCATTGGTCGCTGCATAAATCTGGTAGCCTCGGTGTGTCAATTCCTGCAAAAGCTTATCTGCACCTGTAAAAATTTGTCCCTGCCGCCCAATAAATTCTTGGTAGCGCAAGGCCATCTCCCTTCCATCAACTTGCCGACCAAAGTGGGCAAAGGTCCGTGAAAAGCGGGTGTTTATTAGCTCTTTCTTTGTAATGTTCCCTTTTTCCAAATCCTCCCACATACCCTGATTGAGCGGTCGATAGACTTCTTTAAAAGCCGCAATGTCCTCTACTTGCATGGATTCAAAAAATTGTGTCAGAGCAACTTCTTCTCCGCGATTAAAGTCAAGAAGCGTGTGATCTAAATCGAATAATAGATGTTTGTAAGCCATAGGTTTGAATCCTTTAAAATAAATATAATAAATCTTATAATGAGGCTGGGCAAAAAGCCCAGGCTCACTTCTCAGAGTTCATGTCAACATCTCAGCGCAGTGGTTGGTTGGCAGATTTGTTCGTGTTTTGCACTCCAAATCTGGCCTCTACGACTGATGCGAACAGAGTTCGCCTTATCTCCAACCTCAAACTGTCTCCCAGACAGTTTTGTAGCGAACTTTGTTCACTCTATTTCCAACTTCCAACTGTCCCCCAGACAGTTGGAACTATGCGGGGGTGGGAGTGAAACAGTCTGGGGATAGACTGTTTCAGCTCAACAACTTAAAACGAAAAATTGTTGACGAACTCTTTTTTGACCTAATCAAGTTCTTTCCCACTCCCTTCTTAATTAATAAAAAGGTTGCAAAACTTCATTATAAAATAAGCTAAAATTCCAAATATCATTTTGCTTAAATATATTAATAAAATCATTCTGTAGCTGTTCTTTACGACAAATTAATAACTTTTCGTAATCTTTTTCACTAATTGCATTGCTTCTAAAAACCTGATTAATATAGAAATCTTTTTCTTCGAAGCCGCGAATAATTTCTTTTTTCTCTTTAAATAGAGCCTCTTTGTATGTTGCATCGCCGTTTAAATCTCTGGAAATTAAAGTAAGATTGCCAAGACTATTTTTTACATGAGTCCTGAAAGGTTTATTGCTATATTCATCATCAAATTTACTCAATGAAAAAATATGTTCAATTTCCCACTTTTTTTCATTACCAAATCCGTAATATAGCTCAGAAAAGTTATATTTTCTACTCTCTGGTCTATATGCCCTTTCAATGCTAATTAAAATAAAACGCAGAAATTGTTTGTTATTATCAATATAGAAATTTTGTACATTTGTTATATTTGACAAATAAGTTTCCAAATGATACTCAATTTCCTCTATGGATTGAAAACCTACTTTAACCTGGTATGGTGTCCTATGTGTCTGATAAAAATCTTTCCATACATTTTCACCATAAACCGCAATAAATCTATCTTTAAAATCTTTTACTGTAATTTCCATAACATGATTAGTATATCACATTATTGAACTTCAATCTAATGCAAATGAATCTTTTTGAAGCTCCGAAAAGTATATACCACATTTATGTTACTTTATTGAAGCCCTGAATTGTCAAATGAACTCACTCGCGATTCATTACCAAAATTATTTCGCTCACTTTTCAGTCCCACATTTAACAATTCCATCAAAATTTATGATGAAAACTATTTTGACTCACCAAAAAATACCCTTGAAACCAATCACTTCCAAGGACATAAAATCGTTAACTGACATCTATCAACTTGATTATTAGGTGTAAATTCTGAGAAACGATAAGTCATTCAGAGATAACTAAGTTTCATTTAATCACCAAGGTCAACGATTACTTTTCCACCGTTGTGTTTTCTTCAACATCAGGGGATAACTTGCTTTCATAAGAAATTTAACAAAGGCATTACCCTGACCGTTTGAAATTGCATTTTTTCCTTTGACCAACATTTGTTCAAATGTTATATCTGGTTCTAAAAATTCACCGTCGGCATAGCAGTACGAGCAAAACAAATTAGAGTGGCTGCCGTCTTTCTCTGATCCACGAACATCTTGACCATGCAAATTTAAGGGCATGGCACAAGATTGACAAAATTTTTCCATTATTTTCATACCTCATTTTCGAAGATAGTCTATTCTATCATAAAAAAGTCTGTTTGTTTCTACTCTTCCTTACTAATCGGTGCTAAGCTGGCCAGCACTTTTTTGAGGCCCATTTCTGGGAAATTGATTTTGAGTTCTTGGTTGTTGCCAGAGCCTGCTACTTCCAGAACAGTTCCTCTGCCCCATTTCTTGTGGACTGCGATGTCACCAACTGACCAGTTGGTGCCTGAGCCAGACGATTTGTTACTTGATGCGAAAGGCATACTGCCTCCGAGCTTAGCCGATGGTTGTACGGATGCTTTTCGACTTTGCATGGCTTGTTGCAAACTCATGCCTTGTCCAAACTGTGTCGCTCTGCCATTGACATAAGAAGCCTTAAAGCTAGTATTGGCTGGACGAGCAAGACCTTGATAATCCAATAGGTCGCTAGAAATTTCGCGAATAAAGCGGCTTGGCTGGTTGTAGTTGCTGCGACCAAAAAGGAGTCGAGAATTGGCATTGGTCAGGTAAAGGGTCTGCTCTGCCCGTGTAATACCAACATAAGCAAGTCGTCGTTCTTCTTCCAATTCGTCCTCTTCTTCTGCTGCACGACTGAGTGGGAAGACATTTTCCTCCATACCAATCAAGAAGACAACTGGAAATTCCAGCCCTTTGGCTGCGTGGAGGGTCATAAGAGTCACTTCTGAAGATTCTGTATCGCCATCATCTGTGTCAGCAATCAGTGCCAAATCAAGCAGGAAGCGTGTCAAGCGATCCAGACCTGTCTCTTCTTCCTCAGTATCCTTTTCGTCAAAGTTTTTGGTAACAGACAGGAATTCTTGAATGTTTTCTATGCGAGCATTGGCTTCCAGCGTATTTTGTGCTGCAAGGGCATCAATGTAGCCTGTTTGGTTCAATACTGCCTCGACTACTTGGGTAACCGTCAAATTGTCTAATTGATTGCGAAGATTATAGAGGAGATTGGCTAGGTCAAAGACTGCCTGCGCTGCCTTGCCTTTAATCGGTGATAACATTATATCCTGAGAAGCTTCTAGCAAGGACATGCTGTGGCTGGTCGCAAAATCACGGAGTTTGTCAACCGTACCAGGTCCAACGCCACGTTTGGGCTCATTGACAATGCGTTCATAGGAAATATTATCCGATGGATTTGCGATGATATTCAAATAAGAAATCACATCCCGGATTTCCTTACGGCTGTAGAACTTGGTGCCTCCAACCATGGTATAAGGGATATTAGATTTGAGCAGGGCTTCTTCAATGGTACGGGATTGGGCATTAGTCCGATAGAGTACAGCAAAGTCCTTATAAGCCTTGCCTTCTCGGTGCAACTGGTCAATCTGCCCCGCGACAAAAATCGCCTCGTCATTTTCATCCCGAGCACGATAATAGGTAATCAAATCCCCTTGGGCATTCTGTGTCCAGAGTTTTTTTGGACGGCGATTGCGGTTGTTTTCGATGACCTCATTGGCAGCCTGCAAGACGTTCTTGGTCGAACGATAGTTTTCCTCCAAAAGCACAACCTTGCTCTCTGGATAGTCCTTTTCAAAGTCTAGAATATTCTGCATATCCGCTCCACGCCAACCATAGATAGACTGGTCCGCATCTCCGACCACGCAGATATTCTTGAAACGTGATGCCAGGAGCTTGACTAATTGGTACTGGGCATGGTTGGTATCCTGATACTCATCGACATGGATATACTGGAATTTCTGCTGGTAATAGGTCAGGACCTCTGGATTTTGGTCAAAAAGGCGGAGCGTCAACATGATCAAATCATCAAAGTCAACGGCCTCTGACTGTCTTAGTTCCTTTTGATAAGCCGTGTAGCATTTAGCAACAATCTGCGTGTATAGGTCGCCTGCCTGGGCTTCAAATGCCTTGTCATCAATCAAGTCATTTTTGGCATTGGAAATGGTTCCTAGAATAGAACGCTCACTCCACTTTTTCGGATCTAAATTAAGATTTTTCAAAATCCGTTTCATAAGGCTACGCTGTTCACCTGGATCGACAATCGTAAAATTGCGGTTGTAGCCGATATGGTCTGCATCTCGGCGTAAAATACGGACACACATGGAGTGGAAGGTAGCAATCAAGCAATCTTGCGTAGCAGGATTGAGGGCATAGGCCCGCTCCTTCATCTCACGCGCCGCTTTGTTAGTAAAGGTAATGGCTAAGATATTCCAAGGATTGACCATTTTTTCATCAATCAAATAAGCGATACGGTGGGTCAGGACTCGCGTCTTACCCGAACCAGCCCCTGCCATAATCAAGAGCGGACCTTCAGTTGTCTGTACCGCTTCTGCCTGTCTGTCATTCATTCCGTTTAATAATGGGTTCATTTTCTCATACTTTCTCTAAAAAATCATTCTCTCCATTATACCAAAAAATCTCTCGATAAGCAGTTGCAATGTGATGGATGACAAGCAAAAAAGCCCAGGGTAAATTCCCAAAGTAAGTTCTAGTCTGTCTTAAAAACTGGAAATTAGACTGAGACAAAGAAATAAGGTAGAACTTACTATGGGACAAGTTGGTAACTGACAATGAAAAACAAACACTTAACCCTCTCTGATCGCAATGATATTCAAATAGGAATTGAACAACTTAAGCCCTTCTCAGCTATCGCTGTTAAGCTAGGAAAAGACCCGTCCACAATCTCAAAAGAAGTTCGGAGAAATAGGGTGATAAATGAGAACTCTAGTACCTCCAATTGTGAGGCCTGCCCTTTACTCAAAAAGGCTCCTTACGTTTGTAATGCCTGTCCGAAAAAGAGAAACAACTGCGGATACCAGAAACAGTTCTACTATGCAAAAAGAGCTCAGCTTGATTATGAAGCTAAGCTCTCAGACTCGAGAACAGGTGTTGCACTAAACAAGGAAGAATTCTATCGTATGGACGAGATTGTCTCTTCAGCCATCCAAAAGGGACAACACCTCAACCACATCATCGCCTCAAACGAACTTTCGGCATCCAGAGCTTCTATCTATCGATACCTTGAAAAAGGGCTATCTGTCCACAAAGCCCATTGATTTCCCCCGTGTCGTGAAATTCAGAAAGCGGAGAACCAGAAACCTACAACCCATTCCTAAAACTGCCAAAGAAGGACGGTCTTACGAGGACTTCCAACGCTTTCTCACAGAGAAAGGAATCAGCTATTGGCTGGAAATGGACACCGTTACTGGACGGATCGGCGGAAAGGTACTTCTCACATTTAACCTCTCCTTCTGTAACTTTATCTTCGCTCGATTACTTATTTAATCTTATTTAATCTTGTCTTCTTCGTAGTCACCATTTGGACAGACGACCTGTTTACCACCACCACGAACTTTTTTCTCAACGAGATAATGGTCACATTTTGGACAGGCACGACCAACAGGTTTATCCCATGAGGTAAATTCACACTCTGGGTAGCGATCACAACCATAGAAAAGACGATTGCGTTTGCTCTTGCGTTCAATGACCTGCCCCTTGTGACAGTCCGGACAGATCACGCCGATTTCTTTGGTGATTTGCTTGGTATTGCGGCAATCAGGGAAATTACTACAAGCATAGAATTTTCCAAAACGACCTAGTTTAATGACCATTTCATGCCCACAAACATCACAGTCAAAGCCAGCTGGTTCATCCTTAATTTGGATTTTTTCCATCTGTTCTTCTGCCTTAGATAATTCTACCTTGAATGGCTGATAGAAACCGTCAATGACCTTCTGCCACTGCTCTTTCCCGATTTCTACATCATCCAATTTTTGCTCCATATCAGCTGTAAATTTGACGTTGACAATATCTGGGAAAAATTCAACAATCAGCTTATTAACGATTTCTCCAAGCTCAGTCGGTTCAAATCGCTTAGCCACAAGCTTAACATAGTAACGTTTTTGAATAGTTTCAATCGTTGGTGCATACGTAGATGGGCGACCTACACCATTCTCTTCTAATGTCTTAATTAAGGTTGCTTCAGAGTAGCGAGCTGGTGGCTGAGTAAAGTGTTGTTCTGGATTTGTTGACGCGCGTACCACCGTGTCACCTTGTTCCATATCTGGCAACATTTTATTTTTATCAGCGTCGTTATAGACAGCCATATAACCATCGAATTTTACTTGGCTACCATTAGCAGCAAAGACAATACCATTTTGACCTAAACGAACACTCATGGTATCAAAAATTGCTGCAGCCATCTGACTTGCGACAAAACGATTCCAAATCAGTGTATATAGTCGCAACTGGTCCTTGTCCAGATATTTTGCAATTGATTCAGGGGTTAAGTTAACATTTGATGGACGAATGGCTTCGTGGGCATCTTGTGCACCACTGGCATTTTTTACTTTATTACCATGCTTTGAATAGGTAGCACCAAAACGCTCCGTGATAAAGTCAGCAGCTTGTGCTTGTGCAACAGGGCTAATACGTGTTGAATCCGTACGCATATAGGTAATCAAACCTTGGGTACCACCTGTGCCAAGACTGACACCCTCATAAAGTTGTTGAGCAACCATCATGGTTTTACGAGTACGGAAATTGATTTTATTAGCTGCATCCATCTGCATAGTAGAAGTTGTGTAAGGCAGAGGTGCATTTCGTTTGCGTTCCTTACGCTCAACCTGTTCTACTAAGAAATCATCCCCATCAAGTCGGGCGAGAATTTCTTTAACCTGCTCATTGTTTTCAACCTTGACTTTTTTTCCATCTAAGCCATAAAAGCTGGCTTGGAATTTCTTGCTCCCCTTTTTAAAGGTTGCATCAATTGTCCAATATTCTTCTGGTTTGAAATTGCTGATTTCATTTTCACGGTCGATTATTAATTTGAGCGCAACCGATTGAACACGTCCTGCTGACAGACCTTTTTTGACTTTCTTCCATAAAATAGGTGATATGGAGTACCCTACAATACGGTCTAGAACACGGCGAGCCTGTTGGGCATCGACCAAATCGTGATTAATAGCACGAGGTTCCTTGAAGGCATTTTTTACTGCATCTTTTGTAATTTCATTAAAGACAACACGGTTTTTATCGTTTGCGTCCAATCCCAAAATATGAGCCAAATGCCAAGAAATCGCTTCTCCTTCACGATCCGGGTCACTTGCCAGAAAGACTTGTTTGGCATTTTTTGCCTCTTTCTTCAAGGAATTGATAAGCGGACCTTTTCCGCGGATATTGATATATTCAGGTGCATAGTTGTTATCAAAGTCAATAGACATACTAGATTTCTTCAAATCTCGAATATGCCCGACTGAAGCAACGACCTTATAATTTTTACCAAGATATTTTTCGATTGTTTTTGCCTTAGCAGGCGACTCTACAATAACGAGATTTTTCTTGGTTGTTGTTTTTTTCTTACTAACTGTTTTTGTAGCCATTCTTATACCTTACAAATATTTTTAACCTCACAAAGAATATACTATTTTTCAGTCAGTGTCAAGCTATTTATTTTCCTATAGGAAGACTTGTTTTAAAATTGATACTCAGAAATGATGTCCAAGCCTGATGTAACGCACTTTGCTCCCTCTTGAATCAGATGATGACAACCATCTGATTTTCCGTCCATAATGGAACCTGGAATAGCATAGACTTCTCTGCCTTCTTCCAAGGCACGTTCGCAGGTAATCAAGCTACCAGACCGCATTTTTGCCTCGCAGACTACCAATCCTTCCACCAAACCAGCTATAATGCGATTGCGTTCTGGGAAATGGTATTTGACTGGCTGGGCACCCGGTTCATACTCAGTCAGCACCAAATGGTGTTTTCCAATATAGGTCTGCAAATCCTTATTTTCTTTTGGATAAATATTATCTAAACCTGTTCCGATTACAGCAATGGTTTGTCCACCATTTTTCAGGCTAGCAATATGAGCAGCTGTATCAATTCCCCTTGCCAGACCACTAACAATGACGAAACGATTATGGAGTTCCTTGATAATTTTCTGAACAGACTGAATACCATTTTTACTTGCATTTCGTGTACCAACGACTGCCAGCTTTGATTTTTCTAGCAATTCTAAATCCCCTTGATAAAACAAAAGTACAGGTGGATTGTAAATCTGTTTGAGTGCCAAAGGATAGATGTCATCTAAAATTGAAAATGATGGATACTTATTAAATTCCTCGCGACAGGCTTTTGTATCTAGATTCTTATAATTTTCCATAAATAGCACTGGATTTTTACATTCAGACACTACAGCGACATTTCGCAAGGTCAATTTTTTTCCGTGTTTTGCTTGATAGGCCAAAACTTTATTCACATTAAGATTGGTCAAACCTGCTTTTTTCCATTTAAACAATTCAAAATTATTCATTTTCTTCACCTCATCTAGTCTATTCGCAAGGCAAAGAAAAAATTCTCCCGAAGAAGAATTATTTTTTAGGTATTTCTTTGATAACACGCGCAGGATTACCAGCCAAAACGACATTATCACCAAAAGACTTGGTCACAACGGAACCAGCACCAACAACAACATTGTTGCCCAAGGTCACGCCAGGTAAGATTGTCACACCACCACCAGCCCAGAAATTATCACCAATTGTTATAGGAGCCCCGTATTCCAAGCCTGAATTACGTTGGTCTGGATCCAAAGGATGTAGGGGAGTTAGCAACTGTACATTGGGACCAAGCATGGCATTTTTGCCAATGGTGATAGGACAGACATCCAACATGGTACAGTTAAAATTTGCATAAAAATCCTCACCAACATGAATATTGCTACCGTAGTCACAATAGAAATTTGGCTCCATATAGATGCGTTGGCCTGTAGTTCCAAACCAGTTCTTCAATTGCTCCGAGCGGGCTTGTCCATCTAGTTCTACGTTAAATTTTTTCATCTGTTGGCGGGCAAAGGTTCGCATCTCTCTCAATTCAGCATCTCCAGCCCGGTAAAATTCCCCAGCAATCATTTTTTCTCTTTCTGTTGGCATGCTTCTGCTCCTATTTTCTTCTTAATACATATCATAGGATTTCTTATTCTAAAAGTCAATCTTTCTTGACAAGTCCAGCTAAGATTTGGTATTGTTCTTATTAATTTAAACCAACGAAAGAGGGAATCATGCAAGAAAAACATGAACAAACTATAACTTTGACTACTGCAGAATTGCTTGGGTTGATACAAACTGAATCGGTGCAATTGCTAGATGTTCGTGACCCAGAAGAATATTCAGTTGGTCATATTGGTGGTGCTATTAATTGTCCCATGGATCGAATTGCCGCATTTGATGGACCAGTCGACCAACACTATCTCCTCATCTGTAAGAGCGGAAAACGTAGCAAGCTGGCTAGAGAAATCATGTCATCTAAAGGATTTAAGGCAAATGATATTGCAGGTGGCATGGATGCTTGGGACGGATTGATTGTGAAATAAGGGTATTTCGGAAAGGAAGCATCCTTTTTCTTTACTTTATTTTTTAAAAATTATATAATCTAGTTATCATTACCAGATAAAAGAGAGTAGATAATCATGAAACAAACCATCCCCTACTGGCATGAACTGCCAGACTTGGACCTCTACCTGGATCAAGTCCTCTTGTATGTCAATCAGGCGACTGGCTCATCGGAGCAATTGGAGCAGAAAAGTTTGACGGCTGCAATGATCAATAACTACGTCAAACACAAGCAGCTCGAAAAACCTGTTAAGAAAAAATACCAAAAACAACAAGTAGCCCGCTTGATTGCCTTGACTATCTTAAAGAATGTCTTTTCCATTCAAGAAATCAGTCAGACCTTACATCTTCTTCGACAGACAGATAGTTCTGAAACACTATACAATCATTTTGTTGACTGCATGCGAAACGAGGAAAATGAAGAAACGCCTGACATCATTCGCTACGCTTGTCAATCTGTCAAACTTTACTACAAAACCCGTCAACTCACTGTTGAGTTAGAAAGGAAATTTCATGAATCCTAGTTTGAAATTAAGTCTAAAACTTTCATTTGGTGAAGAAGTCGCAAATAGTGTAACACATGCAGTTGGGGCCTTGCTTATGCTGATTTTACTCCCTATTACTGCTATTCATTCTTTTCAAGATTATAACGTGACAGCGGTAGTCGGCATGTCCATTTTTGTCATCAGCCTTTTCCTAATGTTCCTATCCTCTTCTATCTACCACTCCATGCCCTATGCTTCTATTCACAAATACATCCTGAGAATTATCGACCATAGCATGATTTACATTGCCATCGCTGGAAGTTACACACCTGTTGCCCTTTCCTTGGTCGGTGGTTGGCTGGGCTATCTGATTGTAGGCTTGCAATGGGGTTTGACCATTTTCGGTATTCTCTACAAAATCTTTGCCAAAAAAATCAATGAAAAATTTAGCCTCTTTCTCTATCTCTTTATGGGCTGGTTGGTGGTCTTTATCCTGCCCGCAATTCTGCAAAAGACTGGAATAGTATTTGGCATTCTTATGCTGGCTGGTGGCTTATCCTACACCATCGGTGCCCTCTTCTATGCCAAGAAAAAGCCCTACTTTCACATGATTTGGCACCTCTTTATTCTACTGGCTTCCGCACTACAATATATAGCCATTGTCTATTTTATGCTATAAGAAAACAGCTTCTAGATTGTTCTAGAGGCTGTTTTTACG
>NZ_WCJE01000058.1 GCF_016743335.1 Streptococcus suis
AAGAACCTGAAAACAGGTTCTTTCTGAATTGAACTTCGGCTAGAAGCTATGCGAAATAGATAAATTTTCTGACAAGTAAACTTGTTGCAAAAATTTCCTAATTTCGCTGTGCTTCTCACGCCTCCGTATCTTATATTAACGACGGAGTCCGAGTGAGTGAATCAATTCACGGTAACGGTTTACGTCTGTGCGGCGTAGGTATGCCAACAAGTTACGACGGCGACCGATTTTTTTCATCAAACCACGGTAAGTTGCGTGGTCTTTTTTGTGTTGTTTGATGTGGTCGTTAAGGTGGTTGATTTCCCAAGTAAGTACTGCTACTTGTACTTCAACTGAACCTGTGTCGCCTTCATGACGAGCATATTGTGCCATGATTTCATTTTTTTTCTCTTTTGAGATTGCCATGATATGTTCTCCTTTGTTTTTGAGCCTGATCCGAGTGACAGGTTGGCGACCTGCAACCAAGAAAAAGCTAGATTTGTCCTTTTGGACCTCATTTATTCTATCAAGGAATGACTCTTTTGTCAACTGATTTGAGAAATAGCTGAGCTGCTCTGCTATTTTCAAAAAAAACCAGCCGGAGCTGACTTTCACTTTATCTTATTCTGCCTTTTCTGCTTTTGGTAAGATGAGGTTGAGGACGATGCCGACAATGGCTGAGAGGGCTGTTCCTGACAAGGTGATAGCACCAATGTTAAGAACTGCGCCACCGAGACCCAAAACTAACATAGAACTTGCGATAATCAGGTTGCGGACTTGACCGAAATCAACACGGCTCTCAATCAAAACTTTCAAACCGTTTGAGGCGATAACACCGTAGAGCAAGATAGACATACCACCAAGAACAGCACTTGGAATAGTTGAGATAAGGGCTGTAAATTTGCCCAAGAATGAGAAGGCAATGGCAATCAGGGCTGCATTGCGTATAACGGACACTGATGCGATGCGGGTCATACCGATAACCCCTGTATTTTCACCGTAGGTCGTGTTAGCAGGTCCGCCGATAAAGGCTGATACAGCAGTCGCCACACCGTCACCAATCAAGGTACGGCTGAGTCCTGGATCCTTCAAGAACTGGCGGCCACAGATTTGGCTGAGAACGGTGTGGTCACCGATATGCTCAGCTACTGTTACAACAGCAATTGGTAAGATAGCAATCATTTCTGGACCGAAGTAGAAATTGTAGGATTTGAAAGTACCTGTTTCAAATGGTAGGTAGAAACCTGGCAATTCAAACCAAGCTGCTTCCAGAACAGGTGTGAAATCAACTAGTCCGAGGAAGATGGCAATCACATAACCACCGATAATGGCAATCAAGAAGGGAACAATCTTGGCGAAGCCTTTCCCTTTGGTATTGACAAAAGCAGCAATCAAGAAGGTAGCAATAGCCGCTACGACATTTCTCCAGTCACCGTCTGCGACAAAGCCTGCCGAAGTCACGGCAGAATTGGCAAGACCGAGACCGATGACAATAATCATCAGACCGATAACAATCGGTGGCAAGAGGGTATCAATCCACTTAGTACCGATAACTTTGACCAGAGCCGCGGTCAACACGTAAATCAAACCGACGAAGAGAATACCTGTCTGAGCAGCTGACACATCGCCACCCATTTCCTTGATAGCAAGAGCCATAGCTGAGATGTAGGCGAAAGAAGAGCCTAGGTAAACCGGCACCTTGAACTGCGTCGCCACTTGGTAAATTAAGGTCCCGACACCTGATGCAAAGAGGGCAACCGATACGGGCATACCGAGAATCAGCGGCACCAAAATTGTCGCACCAAACATAGCGAACACGTGCTGGAAACTCAACAAAATCCCTTGAAGCGGGGCTGGTTTCTCATGGACATCAAACAAAAGATTGGCTTTTGTACTCATAAATCTCCCATTCTGGGTACACAAAAAGACCCAGACTTTCTAAATATACATAGTCATAGGCCCTTAATAATTTTTCCTGTTGTCTTTCTCACCTCACGGGATGAGTTTAAAAACCTACGCTTTTGGTATTGTAACATAAGCCCTTACTTTTGGCAAGGAATTTTGTAAATTTTTATTTTTCTTGGAGACAAGACTGGCAAACATAAGGGGAATAAACTGAAATTCAAAACTTCCGAAAAAATCAAAGTTTTTTCGTACAATCTATAAATTCCTTAACTAACATTAAGATCTTATCTTCATGCCCTCTGATTACCTCATTATTCCAATTGTCATCAGAATTTCCAGTAAGTTTAGCCATCCATTGTAGTTTTAGACTTTGGTTTCCGAATATATTTTCCCATTGGCTATACTTGGCCTGCGGTCTAGAGTTTCCAAACTTCGAATTTTGACTATCCGTGATAATACAGAGGTTTCCAAAAGCATGAAGCAGACTATCAGACATTCTTAACATCCCACTATCTTCAAAATTTGGATTCTGAGGATACCAATGTTCAACGGAACGACGATAAGTGAATCTAAAATTCCTTGAATCAAAAAAGTACTCCTGTAGATTATTTTGATTTTTCCATAAGACATAATCAACAAAATTGAAAGCATAGATAGGCATATTAGGGTAGCATCTAAATTTTTGACCATCTTCTGTAAATAACCGTCCTTCAGCATACCGAACTGCCAACGCTTCGAGAAAAAATACAAACTGGTGTCCAAATGCTTCATCTTGCAAATGCTCAACATTCTCGAATAGATAGACCAAAGTCTCATATAGCCAACGACTATCTCGATTTGATGTAAAGGTCACTGCAAACATAGACTGAAGCATGATAATGGTATCATTCACTGCCTTATCTGGAAAAGTATTATTCTCGAAATGTTCTTCTACAAAGTAATCTGTATTTTTCCGATTGTCTCTTTGATACTCATAGTAAGTACCTTTGCTAAGAAACCAGTCGTTTTTTGACCGCCTTGCTGTATCTTCGCTTGCATTTCTAATGACATAGTTATCAAATAGGTGTCTGATGCTTAATAAAGTTTCCGAGAAGTAAATGACCCAATCCCTTCCTTTTTCACTTACCGTAAAGACATCAAGTAGTTTCTTATCATCTAATTGAACATCTTGTGGGGAAATATTTTCAATAATAGAAACAGTATACAAGAGTAGTGTGTCAAAGTTAATAACGGTTGTATATTTTCCAGTTTCTTTGTCGTCTACGATGTCATCAAATACCAATGAACTTGAATCTTCTAGCGTATCCAATATACTTTTTTTTGAACAATTTGTGTTATCAACAAATTGATAGATATTGGCTAATTTATAATTTGAAAAATGCCAACCAAAAATGTTTTCTCTTTCTTTAAACGTTTCCTTTCTTTTCTTTCTCATTTGAAATGATTTAACTACCGGATTCTCGAAGTCTGCACAGGCATCCCAAATTTTAGCAAACTTAGCAGCTTCTTTATCATCAAGCTTCGCCATCAATTGAGCCTTAATAATTTCATGAGCTTCCAATTGCTCTCCTCTTGAATTAAACCGCTCAAAATAAAGATTCAAATCTAAGTCAGTAGGTAGCATATTTCTAAAAATGATGACGTGTTGAAAGAGGTACTCAGCATATACCGTCACTTCCATTTTAAACTGTTCGGACAGAATTTTATTGAGTGCTAATTTGGTGTTTTGGTAACCCCTAATAATCTCATCCATGTTCTCAAATGCAACACTACTATTTTCAAATAACTGTTGCAAAGAAGCATTGGACTGCTTACGTGCTTCAAAATTTAAGAGTTTCAAGCCAGGAATCTGAATGTGATACTCATTTCTCAAAACCAATGCCAACAAAGTCAAAGCTGTTGTTCTCTGTTGCCCATCAATAATATGGTACATATTTCCTTTTTGATGAACAACCAGTGTTCCGATGTAATAATCAGGACGCTTTTCACGTTCCTTGTAAGCATCTGCTATGTCAATAAGCAATTGCTCAATCTCATCATATGTCCATGAAAAATTTCGCTGATAAAGAGGAACAATGTATTCATCTTCAGTCAAAAGTTTTGTAACTGTCAAAGTAGCTGTCTTAGTCATTTATTAAGCTCCTCTTCTTCAAGAATTTTCTCCAAGGTAAAATGTTCAAATTGATCACGATTGATTTTCTGCAAAAAATCGCTTGGTGTACTAGCATGATGTAATAGCTGAAATAATTTTTGAACTGTACGCCGTTGAAAAATTCCACCCGCAGCATAATTGGCTAAAGTGCTATCATAAATGGCACGCGCTTTTATACGTGGATAATAGGCCCATATAAAAATTGTTTCAACAATATCTTTATCTAAAGCTCCCTGACCAAACCTATCCACAAAAAGTAACACTAAATTATCGAATAAATTACGATTCCGGTTATAACGTTGTTTAGTAGAATGTAAAATCTTTAGCATTTTGGAGTCTAAACTGAGATTTTCAAACCAAGTCTCTCTATTTTGAATCATTTTATGTGACTGATTAATATAAGAGAAAAAGTACTCTCCATCAATAATTGGCATCGTTAAAGAAATAGGATAATCAATATTTTGTTCTTTTAATAGTCTAAAGAGATTCAAATAAGGGTATTCGTTATGATGTAAACCGACACCTTTAAAATCATCGATAAAATCTTCTGTAAAGCGAAGGTATGAACCCTGACGACGTTTAGTCAACCCAGTTTCACCAATTGACCACCGCCGCACTCTAAAAAGATATTGGTTAAATAAATCTTTTAAATTAACCTTTTCGTCTGTAACAATTTTTTCCCAATTTTCGATCAAATCTTCACTGATTTCAGAGGCATTTCTCAAATGATAGGCTTTAAGCAGGTCGTGTGGCTCTAAAGCTTTTCCCCGATTATTTTGAGAATCAAAAAGTTGGAAAGCTTCAGATAATCGATTATGTGGCATTGTAATAACAGCAATTTCACAATTTTTAAGAAGAAAGTCACAAACTTTTTGCGCCTTTTCATCATCTAGGTCAATCAGTATTTTCCACTCTTCAAAATTTTCCTTAGCATGTTGACACGAAACCACGTCAAATTTTTGATTCAGTAACTGCCGAGCACCGATATAGTCATTCAACTTTCCTAAAGCCTGTAAAAATAATGCAATGGAAATTGTCCGTTGTTGTCCATCAACAATATCTAAAGTTTGTTTTTTATCGTGTAAAATAAGAGAACCAACTTGATAAATGTCCTTTTTAGAATCTATAACTTCTTTGACATCATAGAATAAGTGGCGAATGTGTTTTCGTTGCCATTTATAAGGGCGTTGATAATTTGGGATATGGAGCCTATTGTCCTTCAAAAGTTCCTCTAGTGTCATATGCCTCAAAGTAATATCGGTCATTCTGCTTATTCTCCTATTTTTTCTCTACACTTGCATTCGGAATCATTTTCGCATGCATTTCCGCAGCTGTTTTATCATAAAACGGTCCTACAATCGTATTTCCAAATTGATCTACCACAATCCATTCTTGCATATACTTCCCCTCCTTTCAATCAAGAGTTATAGTACTGATACAACCATTCTAATACACAGAGTGGACAAATAGTGTCCCCTATATCTAATTTTTATAGTTTTCTTGCATATTTTTGAGAAAATGTTTCATATCTTCTACAAGCGAACTCGGAGAAAGCACAGTTAGGGCATCCGCCTGACTCAGCAACCAACGTTTTAAGCCTGGTGTGTCTTGACTGAGAAATTCAATCACATTTCCCTCTGAGATTGTTTCGATAATCTTTGCTGTCGGAAATTGATCCAAGACAATGGTTGGATCGTAGCTAAATTTGACTCTTATAGTTATTTCTCGTCCCATAAAGGAATCCACGCGCTTATTCCGCACTTCGCCATCTCGAAACTTTTTGCCATAAGAAATAGCTGGCTTCTTCTCAGTCGAAAGTTTCCAGTCTAAAATCCGATCTAACTTTAAAGTCATATAGGATGAATGTTTTAGATTATAAGCTACAAGGTAAAAGTAATGACTATCGTAGTAGAGTGACACAGGAAAAACTGTGTGTTTCTTTTCTACATTGTAGGGAGATTGGTAGCGAATATCTAATACCAATTCCTTACGAATGGCCTCTGACCATTCCCAAATCTTATCAATTCTGTTTTGAGTATCTGATAGCGGGGCATAGTTTAATAGTTCACTAGCGATGATGGTAGAAATTTCTTTCTGCTCATCTTTCGATACCAGAGCAAACAAGCTATCTAAAACAGCCTTATTTTCTTCCTTATTCAAAGCACGATTTTCTAGCAAAATCTTAGAAATGGTTAGAATTTCCTTTTTGTTAAAAAGTGATTTCCCTTTCAAAAAGCGAGTATGGTGCTTAGAATCATAGGCTAACTCTGCTGCAATCATCGGCTGACTTTCGATAAATCCTCCTAGCAGAGCAAAATCTCTCTGAATTGTCTTCTCACTCACTCCAAATTCATCTGCCAACTGTGACTTTTTCAGATGTGCTCCTGATTGCAAACGTAAAAATATGATTAGTAGTCTTTCTTGGTCGTTCATATAAGCCTCAATTCTAACAAGATTATACCACTCTTAACAAGTCAAATTCAATAAATTTCCTTGGTAGAGAATCTTGCTTAATGAGTCGTTTGAATTATCAAACTCGCAACCAGTTACCAGTAATTTTCCGCCTGTTTCTAGATAACTTTCCAAAATTCTTGCCAACTTCTTCTGAATCGCATCGGTACTATTATAAAATTCTTCAATATTTTCAATCATCACAACATCAAATTCTTCTAGAAAATGAACATTTTGTACTATTTCTATAGCCAGACTGACTCCGACTACTCTTTTCACTTTCCTATTCATCTCTCGATAGTAAAATTCTATGTGGTCAACAAAGCTCTTTCTGATGTGATCAACATCTGAAATAATATATAAAAGTTGTCCGATATAGCTCTTTTGTGGGATTCCAAAAAAATCACTCACTTCCCGATTGATACTGTCAAAAGAGCTTCTCACCTTGGTATCCGAGTCCAAATTTCTGTATAGCAAATCGATAAATATTTCTAAAATTTCCATATCATTAAACACAGTATTTTCGTTCAAACCATTGTTATTCATGTGTAATTCCTTTCTTCTATCCCTGTAATCCAAAACCTATCAACCGTTGAGTTGATTCCAACTCTGATAATTCTTGAATGGCGTTCTTAATATCAGCTTCTATTACGACATTCAACTCTGTTTCATCCAAATCCCTCTTACCTATCCTTTCCATTACCCGAGTCGCCTGTTGATACAAGATAGCTTCTATTAATTTACGAACATAGCGTCCATTACCAAAATGTTCATTTCTAACACGACTCGAAAAGTGCGAGCGCAATGCACTCTCACAGCTCAATTCAATGGAATAGCCCTTATTACTCAACATCATTCTAAAAATTTCACACAGTTCGTCCACAGAGTAATCTTCAAAATGAATGATTTTTGAAATTCTAGATTGTAATCCCGGATTCGCATCTATAAAATTGTGCATCAAATCTTTATAACCGGCAAAAATAACAACTATCTCATTGCGACGATTTTCCATTTCTTGAATAATGGTGGGTATAGCTTCATTGGCAAAATCTCTTTCACTCTGTGGAATCAGACTGTAAGCTTCATCGATAAACAGTACGCCACCACTTGCACTATCAAATACCTTTTTTATTTTTGGTGCTGTTTGGCCAACATATTCCCCAATAAGGTCTGCTCTTCCAACCTCTACTATCCTATTTTCTGCGATCAATCCATGTTCATACAGGATTTCTGTATAAAGACGAGCTACCTCTGTCTTACCCGTCCCTGGATTTCCTGTGAATAACAAGTGCCCATTACTTTCTTCAACATGATAGCCTCTTTCTTTCCTCAGTTTCGATAGTTGTTCAAAAACAACTTGTTGTCTGATTAATTTTTTGACAGATTGAAGACCAATCATTTGATGCAGCCTCTTCTCAGCTTGACCACATTTGCTTTTAGATTGTTCCTTTTGCAAACTAAAGTGACTCAGATCCAGCAATCCATTTTCTTGACAATAATTGGTTGCCACCGCATACTCATGGATTCTCTGAACCATTCGTCGAATATCTTTTGCATTGTTGAGATTTGAAGCCTTTTCTACATACTCCCTAACAATTTTCTTGTCTATACTAATTCGTCTTTTTGATAAAAGTTGAATAGCAATTTCAACCAGTTCGTCATTTGTATAAGGAGGAAACTCGATTCTATTTACATTATAGTATTCCTCCTGTAATTCCATTTCTATTTTTTTAGCTTCTTCAGTCGATTGGGCAATTAGAATACAAATATTATTCTCCCTCTTCGCATTGATATTAGCGAAAAGTTCTAATTTAGGACGAGACCTTGCCTTAAAATAGTCATAAACAACTGGAAATTGCTTTTCATCAGTCTTAGGAAGAAAGTATTCACTACAATGAATATCAACCGCTTTCAAGTCGAACAAGCGTTCTAAATATTGGAGGGCATATTTTCGTCCACTGCCTTTTTGACCATTGAAAATTAAGAAAAACGGCTCTTTTGTATGCGATTCTAAATCATTTGATTGATAGTCTAAATAGTTAATAAGATGCTGAATGCTATTTTTAAAGTCGCTGAGTCCACTCATATTTTCTGACAACACATCTGCATTCGGAGTAAGACCTTGCTTATTTTCCTTTGATTGCTTCAATAAAAAATAACCAAATTCTCCCAACAGTTCACGTCCAACTTTGTCAATAAAATCATCCTCAGTTATTGAAGAATAGCCATCTAAATAGACATCCACTTCCCAAAGTGACTGAACCTTTTTTGCTATTTCTCGTTTTGTATTTGCAGCTCCCGTTACAATAAATAAATCTTCTTTTTCCTTCAAAAAATACATCCAATTATTTTCTTGTGCGAAAGATTCACTCGGTCGCTCTAGTTGCTGTACATCTCCCATTAGTTTTATGTGATAATAGTTCATTTTTACCCCTCTATTCTGATATTCTCAATAAGAAGTATATAAAAATAGATGGACAGAATATGTCCATCTTCGCTTATTATTAAACTTAAGTGTTATTTTATTTTCAGTGTAGCTTGGCTCAAGGGCAACACCACTGCTTAGAATTCCTTCAGTAAGACACAGACAGCACACTGTTCCGTTCATTCTCTCAATAGAAGACCTGCATTAGATTTTCAAAAAATAAATATACCCAAACAACTCTCCCTACTCCACACTCTTAATCCGTTTCTTAATCTTCTGGCTAAACTCAATCATTCTCCGCTTTTCCTCCGGCCAGATTTTGGTCACGCGGTCAACAGCAATTATGAAGATGATTACCGCAGCATAGTCCTTGGCTTTTTCAATCAGACCAACACTTTCAGCAACTACCAAAAGTAGATAGAATGTGAATAAAATAGTTCGTTTGGGTAACGCCATCAAAAACTCAATCCCTGCCTTATAGCCCAGATAAATCTGCCGATTAAGCCCTTTGGCCTTTTCCAAACGACGATTGAGAAAGGCACGAATCCGCTTGTAAAACCAATCCGAAGTCAGAAAAAGTGATTGGGCACCAATTACAATCAAAGAAACATTATTGGCATGTTCTTCCTTAAGCCCTAGTGCTCTAGTCACAACGTAGGTCCAATCACCATTATCAATACAGATAAAAATAGTAAAGTAAACAACCGCTCCCGCTACTATAACAAGGGGAAGTGCACGGATATATTTCAACATATAATAACCTCTCTTGGACAAATCTTAGAACCTATATTCATAAACAAAGTATTCTTATGCAAGAAATCGTTTTTGCTCATCAAGGCAATTTTTTGAAGGAATACTTGACTCTATCATCATTTAGTCTCACTTTATTACTTCGACGAGTAAAAAGCTCCTGTGGCAGTTTTCGCCTACCACCTAATTTGTCAGGAATCTCCTTTCCTTATCTCCACCTTCAAACACTCCAATGGAAGCGATGAACTGTGAACACAGGGTCTTATATATATTGTAATATGTTATACCAAGTACGGTCAAGTAGGGGCTAGAATTTCAGATACGACAACTGTACACCCTTAGCATTTTTTACTTACCCCAAAAAGGGGAGTGGGAAAGAACTCGACCAAGATAAAAAGAGTTCGTTTTCCCACCCCCGCACAGTTGATTAGGCCAGATTTGGAGTGCAAAACACGAACAAATCTGCCAATCAACCACTGCGCTGAGATGTTGACACGAACTCTGAGTAGTGGTCCTGGGCTTTTTGACCAGCCTTCTCTTTTCATCTAAGCAAACTAATAAAATAACTCTTATTTTTCCTCTTTTAACACCAGATTTAATACCAAGGCAGCCAGTGTCCCTGTTGAAATACCTGATGAGAAGACCATTTGAAGAGCTGATGGAAGATGACTCAATAATTCTGGACGAACGGTCACTCCAATCCCCAGCGCAAAGGCAATGGAAATAATCAAGAGCTCACGGTCACCAATTTTTACAGTTGCAAGAGTCTTAATCCCTTGGGCAGCAACCAAACCGAACATGATAATCCCAACACCACCAAGAACAGGCTGCGGCATGATGGAAATCAAAGCTGATAATTTTGGAAAGACGCCAAGTAGAGTCAAGATAATACCGGCTAAAATCATGACATGACGACTAGCAACTTTTGTCAAAGTAATGAGGCCAACGTTTTGTGAGAAGGCTGTATTTGGACCAGCACCAAAAATACCTGCAATCAAGGAACCAACTCCGTCTGCCAGAACACCATTTGCTGCCCGCTCAGAAGAAATCTTTTGATTTGAGGCTTCTCCAATGGCCATCATAATTCCCACCGTACCAATCAAAGATACGACATAGGCTGGAATGAAGGCTAGAATAGAAGATAGGTCAAATTTTACACCGTAATGGAAAATTTTAGGAAGAGCAAACCAGGCTGCTTCTCCTACAGCCGATAAATCAACTTTCCCAAGAAAAATACACAAGATATAACCAAAAACCATCCCAAAGAAGACAGAGGCTGTTTTCAACATTCCTTTACCATAATGATTTAATGCCAAAGTGAAAACCAAGACGATAAAGGCAATACCGATATTTTCAACTGAAGCATAGTCTGAAGCGCCAGCTCCACCAGCTGCCCAGTCCATACTAACTGGCATGAGGGTAATACCAATGAGGGATACAACAGTTCCTGTAATCAATGGCGGAAAGAAGCGCATCAAGGGTTTGACAAAACGACTGAGAGCAATCTCTACAAATGAACCAGCAATGGTTGCTCCTACAATACCTGCAATCCCGAGCTGGCTACCAACACTGATGGCTGGGTTGGCAAAGGTAAAGTCCGTCCCCATCATACCAGAGACACGTGAACCTACTGGCCCAACACCTTTAGATTGCAAAATGGTAGCAATACCAGCAACAAAGATAGAGGCTGATACCATAATAGAAGTATCTTCGACTGACAATCCTAAGGCACTTGCAACGACTAGAGGAACTGCGATGATTCCTGCAAAAGCTGCTAAAATATGCTGAAAAGCAAGCAAAACAGCCATCCCTTTTGGTGGTTGTTCATCAATTCCGTAAAGCATATCCGAAGAATATTCGTTTGTTATTTTCTGAGACATGATTTCTCCTTCTTTATTCCTAAATATTGGTATTAGTCTATCAGAAAACATGAACAATTTCAATACATTTCACTCCAACAAACACAGAACATTCGTATTTTTCAATGAATTTTGTCGATATATACAATATATCAACACAAAAATTCGTTTATTGTTTTGATTTTAGCAAAAAAATGCTATAATACACAAAAGTATCATTTGGAGGAGAAGATAAATATGAAAGCTTTGGAGGCACGCATTTTAAAAGATGGTCAGGTATTAGGAGAAAACATCTTAAAGGTTGACTCATTCTTGACCCATCAGGTTGATTTTCGCTTGATGAAAGAAATGGGGCAGGTCTTGGCAGATGCCTATCGCTCTAAAGAAATTACCAAGGTTGTCACGATCGAAGCCTCGGGTATTGCACCAGCCGTCTATGTTGCAGAAAGCCTAGATGTGCCAATGATTTTTGCTAAAAAACATAAAAATATTACCATGACCGAAGGCATTTTAACATCTGAAGTCTACTCCTTCACCAAGCAAGTCACCAGCACCGTTTCTATTGCTAGTAAGTTTTTGTCGCCTGAGGACCGTGTTCTAATCGTTGATGACTTTTTGGCCAATGGACAAGCTGCTAAAGGCTTGATTGACATTATCCAACAGGCCGGAGCTCAGGTAATTGGCGTTGGTATCGTCATCGAGAAGTCCTTCCAAGACGGCCGCCAAGTCTTGATAGATGCAGGTGTCCCTGTTACTTCTCTCGCTCGTATTGAAAAATTTCAAGATGGACAGGTTGTTTTTGCAGCTGCGGATATTTAAAAG
>NZ_WCJE01000059.1 GCF_016743335.1 Streptococcus suis
ATTGGGCTCCCTCCGCATTATTTAGCAACATCTGTTGCTCTTGTTTCACGGATAACTGTGATTTTGATATTTCCTGGATAATCCAGATTATTTTCAATTTTCTCACGAACATCATGGGCCAAGATGGTAATCTGATCATCAGTAACCTTGTTAGGATGAACGATAATCCGAATTTCACGACCTGCCTGAATAGCATAGGATTGCTTAATCCCTTCAAAACTGTTAGCGATTTCTTCCAAGTCTTGCAGACGTTTGATGTAGGCTTCCATAGATTCACGACGCGAACCTGGACGAGCAGCGCTCAGAGCATCTGCTGCAGCCACAATAACTGCAATAGTACTTGTCGCTTCTACATCGCCATGGTGACTAGCAATCGCATTGATAACAATTGGATTCTCTTTATATTTCTTAGCCAATTCTGTACCGATTTCAACGTGGCTTCCATCCACCTCACGGTCAATAGCTTTACCAACGTCATGTAGGAAACCAGCTCGCCGTGCCAAATTCACATTCTCGCCCAATTCAGCAGCAAGTACACCTGCTAATTTAGCAACTTCGATTGAGTGGCGAAGAACATTTTGTCCATAAGAGGTACGGAAATGCAAACGTCCCATGATTTTAATCAAGTCTGGATGAAGGTTTGGGGCCCCAACTTCATAAGCAGCAGCTTCCCCATACTCACGAATACGATTATCCATCTCTACACGGTATTTCTCAACCAACTCCTCAATACGAGCCGGATGAATACGACCATCTTGAAGCAAGGTCTCCATGGTCATACGGGCAATCTCACGGCGAATCGGATCAAAACCTGATAGAACAACCACTTCGGGTGTATCATCAATGATAACATCGATACCTGTGAGACTTTCAAAGGTACGAATATTTCGACCCTCACGTCCAATAATCCGTCCCTTCATCGCATCATCCGGTAAATGAACCGATGTAATCGTCTGCTCAGCCACATATTCACCTGATATACGTTGCATCGCTTGGGCTAACAAGTCCTTTGCCATCTTGTCAGAACGTTCTTTTACTTCACGCTCTGCTTCCTTGATACGAGTCGCAATTTCATGCGTCAGTTTATCACGTGTATCGGTAAGGATGATTTCCTTCGCCTCTTCTTGACTGAGGGCCGCCACTCGTTCTAACTCCAAAGCTTTTTGTTCTTCGAGTTTTACAACTTCTTGTTCACGCTCATCAATGTGCTTAGCTTTATCGGTCAGACTTTGTTCCTTTTGTTCCAAAGTCTTTTCCTTGTTGGTCAAATTATCGTCTTTGCGGTCCAAGCTGGTCGCCCGCTCTGTCAAGCGTGATTCGATTTGCTTCAACTCTTGACGTTCTGACTTAAATTCTTCTGCAATTTCTTCTCGGTACTTACGAGCTTCTTCCTTAGCTTCCAAGAGTAATTCTTTTTTCAAGGTCTGGCGATCGCGCTCAGCTGTTTTTAGAATAACCTCAGCTTGCTCTTCTGCTCGACCACGAACATTACTAGCTTCTTGTTCTGCGTTTAAAAGTGTCAATTCTGCAGTTTCTTTTGCAGATTTCATCTTCAAAGAAATGGCAAAGTAGCCAATTACTAAACCAATGAGAGCAGAAACAAGTGTCACTACTACTGTAATGATATCCATATTTCTACCTCTTTTTTTATAATTCGATTTTCACAAAATCTGTATCTATTTTATCATAATTGAACCGATTTCACAATTCCAAATTGTCAAATATGGTATAATAAATTCATCACTTATTTGGAGGAAACCATGAAAAAAGAAGTCACTGTCGAAAGCTTCGAGCTAGACCACACTATTGTAAAAGCACCTTACATCCGCTTAATTTCTGAAGAAGTCGGACCAAAAGGGGATATTATCACAAATTTTGATATCCGACTTATCCAACCCAATGAAAATGCCATGGATACAGCTGGTCTACATACCATCGAGCATCTATTAGCTAAACTAATTCGCCAGCGCATCGATGGGCTAATCGACTGCTCTCCTTTCGGGTGTCGGACAGGTTTCCACATGATTATGTGGGGAAAACAAGACTCTGAAAAGATTGCTCAAGTCATCAAGTCGAGTTTGGAAGAAATTGCAGAAGGCATCACTTGGGAGGATGTTCCTGGGACAACTATTGAATCATGTGGTAACTACAAAGACCACAGCCTTCATTCAGCTAAAGAATGGGCCAAACTAATCCTTTCTCAGGGAATCTCTACAGATGCCTTTGAAAGAAAACCAATCTAACAAAAAAGCGGATAAACCGCTCAGAACGTAGACAAACTCCTAAAAATATAGTCGAATGAATTAACTTTCAGACAAGGAACTGAGGTGCAGGTTGCTAGCACAGCCTAGTGGCTGTGCTAGGTTGTAGATATAACTTGCAAAGCAAGTCACTTCTGCAGAGTACGGCAACCCGAAAGTGACGATGTATCAAAGTTAATTCAAATGACTGTATAAAAAATTGAAGAAGTTTGCGAAAGATAGCAAGTCATTAAACTCTTAGAAACATTGATATTTCGGCGTTTCTGAGAGTTTTTTATTTTCAACATAAAGAAAAAAGATTGAAGAAAATTGTCCAAAATGAACTTTTTCTTCAATCTGAAGCGGCTAAACCGCTTTTTTGTTTAATAATCCAAGGCATCAGAATGACCAGCACCATTACCGACAAAGTAACCTGTCTTACAATTTATAGAGAATAAGTAGGTCCCATCTGGTTTAAACATATTGTAGTAGCCATTGCCGTTGATAATATTAACTTTTTCCAAGATATATTGATTGCCTGTTATATACCCACGCTGTTGCGAGATAGTCACAATATTTTCAAGAATACCTGGATTGAAATTCCATGCTTCATTGTTTACATCATCAATCATTGCTTGATTATAAGGAACACGACTGCGGTCACGTTGCAAGACGACACCAGCTGGCACGGCGGTTGTTGAGCCTGAAACCGTTGTTGAAGCGACTTCTGTTGTCGCTGGTACACCAGTAGATACAGTTTCATCAGCACCTTGGTTGCTTGTGACTGCAGCCTCACTTGCTACCGTAGCCGAAGCGACTTCCTGTTGTGAACGACCAAAATTCACGACTGATGCTAATAGACTGTCAACTGCACTAATCCCTGTCGTTGTCGCAGAAAGAGATTCTCCTGATTTAACCGTCGCCGTTGTATCAATTTCACCATTAACAACGACTTCTTTATCAAACTGACCATTAATGGCCTGAATGGCTGCAATGGCTTTTTCAAGATGATCATACTGTTCTTTAGCTTTGGTATAACCGTCCGAATTCTTATCCAATTTTTCCAACAGCACTTTCAGTTCTGCTAATTTACCAAACTCTGAATTTTTTAGCTTGGTCAAACTACTATCCGTAAAGAAACTATTATAGAGCTGTTCAAAAGCAGTCACATTCGCATCTGTCGAACTTGATGCTGTCGATGACGTCTGGCTTGTACTTGTTGAACTTGAAGAAGTCGCAGTATTCGATTTGTTAACCGAATTCATCCAAACCAGCGCCGTCGCCATTACACCAATCATTGAAAGCCCTACTGCTGACCAGAAGAACAATTTCTTTTTCTGATCCCTATCTGCGCCCTCACTATGGTCCAAGTCTTCGGCTTCATCTTCTTCCAATTCTAAACTAGAATCATCTGCCACTGGAGATAACCCCTCCATTGCTACGGTACTTGCAATCACTGTTTCTTCCAAGGTTTCCATCGGAGTTACCGAAAGTTCTTCTACAATAGGAGCAATCTCCTCACCAACTTCCGTAAGAGAAGACTCATTTGCTTCTACCTCTTCCGCGCTTTCATGTCCTTGATTTTTTTCCTCATCAGCCACCTCAACTAAAGGAAGAGGATTGATTTTGGTTTCAAATTTTTGAGATTCAATTTCTGCACGGTGTTGCTTGATATAACGATCCAAGAGACCATCATCTTCTGTCACACCCGCTTCAATCTCCTTATGTTTTTTGACTGCTTCTTCGATTGTTAAATCTTTTGCCACTTCAAAGTCTAAAACTTTCTCCTCATCCAAAGGAAGATGATGACTATTTTTTTCTCCCACGATGTCCTCCTATCCTTGCACTTGACGTTTCACTCGTTGACCAAAAAATTGATAAAGATCCACTTTTAGGGTACCATTATACAGTTTGCGTTTCTTATCCGCTTGCTGTCCAAAACGGGTTTCAAACAATTCATCACTAGTTAGAATAAACTTAGACCATGTTTTAAGTGGTTCAAAAGTCTGCCCCATTTCTCGATACAGGGTAACAATGGCTTCATCATCCAACAAACGTTCTCCGTAAGGTGGATTAGAAATAATGACACCATTAATTTTATCTGTACGCAAGTCTTGCACACGCATTTGCTTGAAAACAATATCCTGCTCAACTCCTGCCGCAAATGCATTCTTCTTCGCAATTTCAATCATACGAGCATCAATATCTGATCCAGCAATATCTAATACCAAATCTGTTTTGATAGAAGCTTGCGCTTCTTTGCGTAATGCAGCCACCAATTGATCCTCAACCCACGGCCATTCCTCAAATGCAAAACTTCTCTTCAAACCTGGAGCTATATTTTTGGCCAACATAGCTGCCTCAATACAGAAAGTTCCCGAGCCGCAAGTAGGGTCAATAAGCGGTTTATCTGGATACCAATTCGATAATTGCAAAATAGCAGCTGCCATATTTTCTTTGATTGGTGCGCCACCTTTTTCCACCCGATAACCACGTTTGAACAAACTAGAACCTGTCGTATCAATCATGACTGTCGCCACATCTTTCAAAATCGACACTTCAATTTTAAACTCTGCCCCCATCTCTTGTAAGGGAACCCCTTCGGGACGAGAGAAGTGTTTCTGCAGTTTCTTAACAACTGCTTTCTTAGAAATAGCCTGCACACTTGGTTCATTATGCAATTTCGATTTGACACATTTGGCCTTGGAAATAGGGAACTTGCAGCCTAGAGGCAAGTAATTTTCCCAGTCCAAGTTAAAAACTCCTTGGAACAACTCTTCAAAAGTCTTTGCTGGAAATTGTCCAACAATGATTTTAATTCTATCTGCTGAACGCAACCAGATATTGGTTTCGATAATGGATTTTACATCTCCTTGGAATCGAACACGGCCATTTTCCACTTGACATTCATAGCCGAGATTACGAATTTCTCGACCCACAACCGCTTCCAGACCTGCTGCTGCCGTCGCAATCAACTCAAATTGTTTTTTCATTTTTTTCCTCTACAATAAAAGCTAGCAGAGCTAGCTACCTATTTTATGCAATTTTCTGTAAGCCATGTTTTGTTCCGGTAGTACTAGGTTCTACCACCTTCGATAACCATCTGTCTACTGTTCTAAACAGTCAGGATTTCTGTTCATTTCCATCCATCCCATGCCCCGACCAAAGTTTGGGTTGCTAGCTTGAGGGGTTTACCGCGTTCCATTTTTTACGTTTCCATAAAAACTTCGTCACTGTGGCACTTTCAGATCTACTCTGGCATATCAAAAGACTTAGCCATTTTAACCGCCGTAACGCCCAAGGGCGTCCCTAGGCTTATTGATTCGCCTAGCACAAACACTACTGGCATCTCAGCCAGTGCTAGCATGGACTTTCCTCATGGTAGAAAACTACCACGCGATTATCCAAAAATTGCACCTTAATTATCTTAGAAGTTGTATCTACAAAGCAAGCCACTTTAAATCAAGGAATATCTCTGACACAAATACAGAATGTATTTGTGCACAAGAAAATTACTGCGAATAAAGTGTCAGTTTAGGTGTACAATTTTCTATTCTTGACCCTGAACGATTTGTTTTCCAAATACTTCTTTCTCCAGACGATTCAGACGGCGGAGAATATCAAAGTTTGTCGCTGAAGATGGACGTTCTGTACGCAATACGTCGTTCGATTCTTCAGTAGGAAGAGTTGTTTTGGGAGAATTTGCTGCCTGCACTTTCAATCTAGCAATTTCGCCTTTTAATTCCTTGATAATCGCTTCATAAGCATCATAGTCTTTCATAATATCATCAAGAAAATCGTTCACTTCATCTTGATCATAGCCACGAAAACCAATTTTAAAATCTTGCTCGAAAATATCTTTTGTCGTAAATTTAATACTTGCCATCTCTCTCTCCCTAATCTAAAACGTCACTACTCCTATTATATTAAAAAAAATAGGGAAAAATCAAGTCAAATCACTCAGAATTTGAAAAATTTTCAGCCTCCTCATTCAATTCTTCAAAGGTAAGCGTTTTTCTATTATATCCTTCTTTCTTTAAGACCATGTGATATAAATATTTCAAATTGGTTTCATTTTCAGAATCGTAAAACAAATAACAACCTGTCGTATTATCCAGCAGAAACTGGCTATAGTCTCTAAATTGCCCTGGGTTTTCATAGCGTGGATAGGCATACTTTACAAAATCAACCTGCTTAAACCTTGCTAACTTTGCTTGGTTAGCCTCATTCCACTGTTCGCCATGATTTTCAAATGGAAATATTGTTGCAATACTCAGTTGATACCCCTCGGCTCGTAAATCTTCTAAGACTTCTAAGGCCCAGTATTCAAAACCCAATTGACCTGTCAGTATAAACCAACTAACACCCTCTTCTAAAAAACGAATAAAATTCCTACGAATTGCAGATTTAATAATGTGCAGTCGAGGATCTTTTTCTGAAAAAATTCCCAGGTCTGTATGTCTATAACCTGTTACCAAAAGGCTCTTAGTATCCATTTCTTGTACTCTTTTCGCTAATTATGGTATAATATGCTGATATTATTTTATCAAGAAGGAGTTCTATGGTCAATTATCCTCATAAGGTGTCAAAAAAAATCAATAGAACCAGTCCTATTTCATCCCAGCGAGTAAACTTTGCTAATCGCGGAATGTCTTTTGAGGCTGCTATCAACGATAGCAATCAATATTACCTTGCGCACGACATTGCTGTCATTCACAAGAAGCCAACTCCCGTGCAAATTGTAAAAGTTGATTACCCCAAACGGAGCCGTGCTAAGATTGTCGAAGCATACTTTCGACAGGCATCTACCACAGACTACTCTGGTGTTTTTAAAAGACATTATATTGATTTTGAAGCGAAAGAGACACGCCAAAAAGCATCCATGCCTATGAAAAATTTTCATGCGCATCAGATTGAACACATGAAACAGGTTGTAAAACAAGGTGGCATTTGTTTTGTCCTTCTTCACTTTTCAACATTAAAAGAAACCTATCTCTTGCCAGCCACTCATTTGATCGAATTTTATCAAGTAGACATGGGGAGTAAGTCGATGCCTCTGACCTTTATTCGACAATACGGCTTTGAGATTCAAATGGGGCGTTTCCCCAGCATCCCATATCTGGAAATCGTTGAAAAAAATCTATTAGGTGGTGAATCTTTTGAAAACTACAACAATTAAAAAAGCTCTTCTAATCACTGCAAATATTTTACTTGCGGGGGCTATCATTGCCTGCCTAGCCGGAGCTGCATTGGTTGTTTACTACATCCAAAGCGCTCCAGAATTGACAGAAGAGTCTTTGACAGCAACTGTGTCAAGTAAAATTTACGATAAGAACGGAAATCTTATTGCAGATTTAGGAGCAGAAAAACGTTCGAGTGCCAAGACTGAAGAAATTCCAACAGACTTGGTAAATGCGATTGTCGCAATCGAAGACCAACGCTTCTTCAATCATAGAGGGGTTGACGTTATTCGTATTGCAGGTTCCCTGATTAATAACCTGAGTGGGGGACGTTTGCAGGGTGGCTCGACACTTGACCAACAGCTTATCAAGCTGACTTATTTCTCGACATCCGTAGAAGATCAAAATCTAAAACGGAAAATTCAAGAGGCTTGGCTGGCTACTCAATTGGAACGCCGCAATACCAAACAAGAGATTTTGACCTACTACATCAACAAGGTGTATATGTCAAATGGTAATTACGGTATGAAGACTGCTGCTCTTGCTTTTTATGGAAAAGAGTTAAAAGATTTGACTCTTCCTCAATTAGCTCTTCTAGCAGGAATGCCCCAAGCGCCAAACCAATATGATCCTTATACCAATCCAGAAGATGCAAAAGCACGTCGCGATTTGGTATTGGCTGAGATGCTGGAAGAAAAGTACATTGATAATACCCAGTATGAACAAGCTGTTCTAACACCTGTAACAGATGGTTTGCAACCACTATCTAATGCAGCTGTTTATCCTGCTTATATGGACAACTATCTGAAACAAGTCGTTGAAGAAGTTGAAGCAAAAACAGGTTACAACTTGCTGACAACAGGGATGGATGTCTATACGAACGTCGATCCTGCCGCCCAGCAGCAACTTTGGAATATCTACAATACAGATATGTATGTCAGCTATCCAGATGATTTATTACAGGTAGCTTCAACGGTTGTGGATGTTTCTAATGGTAAAGTCGTTGCGCAATTAGGTGGTCGTAAACAGAAGACAAACGTCTCGTTTGGTACCAACCAAGCCGTTGAAACCAACCGCGACTTCGGTTCTACAATGAAGCCAATCACAGACTATGCTCCTGCTTTTGAAAACGGCATTTATACATCTACAGCAGATTTAATCTTAGACGGTCCTTATAACTATCCTGGTACAACAACTCCTGTCAATAACTGGGATAAACAATACTATGGTAATATCTCTGTTAAGACTGCTATTCAGTATTCTCGAAATGTTACAGCCGTTAAAGCATTGGAAGCTACAGGCTTAGAAAATGCCTTGAAATTTTTGAATAGCGTTGGTATCGATTACCCTGATATTCATTACTCTAATGCTATTTCAAGTAATACATCCGATACTAGCAGTAAGTATGGAGCAAGTAGTGAAAAAATGGCTGCTGCCTACGCTGCTTTTGCCAATGGTGGTACTTACTACGCTCCACAGTATGTCAATAAAATTGTCTTTAGTGATGGAACAGTAACAGAATATGCTCCTAAAGGAACCAAAGTCATGTCTGCCGAAACAGCCTACATGATGACCGATATGATGAAGGCTGTTATGTCTTCCGGTTATGGATTAAACGCTTCTGTTAGTGGAGTTCCTATGGCAGGTAAAACAGGTACATCAAACTATACCGATAGCGAAACGGATACTATTCTAGCTTCAATTCCAGAAGCAAATTATAGCTACATGGTCGTTCCTGATGAAAACTTTGTTGGATATTCTAGTCAGTATGCAATGGCTGTTTGGACCGGATATACCAATCGTATGACTCCTATCCTTGATAACAGCATGCGAATTGCAACAGATGTCTACCACAATATGATGCTCTTTATGCATTCGGACTATACAGCTACCGATTGGGAGATGCCAAGCGGACTCGTACCTTACGGTTCCAACTACTATCTCAGAGGTAGTCGCTCACTATCCAATGCTTATAACACGTACACTAGCTCTAGTACAAGTTCTTCTAGTTCGACTGAAACTAGTGAAACGACCGAAGCGACGACAACATCAAGCGAAACATCATCTGGAACTTCCACCGAGACTGCAACTTCTTCAACTGAAACTGCAACAACAGGAAACAATCCTGCGACGGGACAGACAGATGGTCAATAAGAAAATTCCCAGACTCTTCTGGGATTTCTTTTGCTTAAATTATGATAAGATAAGATTATGAAACCTGAAGTATTTTATAAAACCTTGGCAGACCAAGGTATTCAATTAAGCGACCAACAAAAACACCAATTTCATCGCTATTTCCAACTATTAGTGGAATGGAATGAAAAAATCAATCTGACAGCTATTACCGAGGAAAGCGAAGTCTATCTGAAGCATTTCTACGATTCTATCGCTCCAATCCTACAAGGCCATATTCAGAACGAACCTCTTCGGCTTTTAGATATTGGAGCTGGAGCTGGATTTCCTAGCCTACCTATGAAGATTATCTTTCCGCAACTAGATGTTACCATCATTGATTCTCTTAATAAACGAATTAACTTTTTACATTTGCTTGCCGAAGAACTAGAGCTCGAAGGTGTTCATTTCTATCATGGTCGTGCAGAAGACTTTGCACAAGATAAGAACTTCCGTGCACAATTTGACCTTGTCACAGCACGCGCAGTTGCCCGCATGCAGATTCTTTCTGAATTGACTATTCCTTATTTGAAGCTCAACGGAAAATTAATCGCACTCAAGGCGTCCAGCGCAGAAGATGAATTGACCCAGGCAAAAAACGCACTCAATCTCCTCTTCGCAAAAGTCATTGAAAACCACGACTATACTCTTCCAAATGGCGACCCTCGAACACTGACCATCGTCGAAAAGAAAAAGGAAACTCCAAATAAGTTTCCACGCAAAGCTGGTATGCCAAATAAAAGACCCCTTTAAACATAAGAAAAGAGGCTGGGCAAAAAGCTCAACCTCGCTTCTCAGGGTTCGTGTCAACATCTCAGCGCAGTGGTTGATTGGCAGATTTGTTCGTGTTTTACACTCAAAATCTGACCATTACGACTGTTGCGAACAAAGTTCGCTTCATCTCCAACCTCCAAAGGTTCCCCGAACCTTTGGAGCTATGCGGGGGTGGGAGTGAAACAGTCTGGGGATAGACTGTTTCAGCTCAACAACT
>NZ_WCJE01000006.1 GCF_016743335.1 Streptococcus suis
TATTCGCGAGCAGGAGAAAAATGACATTGCACTTGATAAATTGAGTGTCAAAGAGTATGAAGATCCATTTTCAGATGGCAGTTTTAGAACAAGATAAAAGCCCGTTGTTACGGGCATTAGTCAAGTAATTATAGCACTAACCTGAACGAAGTTCAGCGAACGTCTTTAGACGTCGCTGGAGAGAAACGGCTTATAGCCGGTGTACAAGCCACCCGTTTTCACGGGTGGTTATGACTCCATATGAGTCTTTCTAATGTGAGTGTGGTTGCTTTTCATTATAGGTCATATGGGACTTTTTGAGTAAAGGGCAGGCCTCACAATTGGAGGTACTAGAGTTCTCTTTTATCACCCTATTTCTCCGAACTTCTTTTGAGATTGTGGACGGGTCTTTTCCTAGCTTAACAGCGATAGCTGAGAAGGGCTTAAGTTGTTCAATTCCTATTTGAATATCATTGCGATCAGAGAGGGTTAAGTGTTTGTTTTTCATTGTCAGTTACCAACTTGTCCCATAGTAAGTTCTACCTTATTTCTTTGTCTCAGTCTAATTTCCAGTTTTTAAGACAGACTAGAACTTACTTTGGGAATTTAGCGCAGTTTTTGAAATTTAAAAAAATGATTCAAAACACTTGCATTTGCAGGTGTTTTTGTTATAATAGGACTGTTGACTATGCACACATCCTGTGCAACCGCACGAATGCCGTTGTTCTGCAAAAATTAAGCTCAAATGTCGTTGACTTAACTTGGTGAACCTAAGTTCTACCTGTGTCTGCGTCGCCTAGTCTGAACTTAATTTTTATTGAGCAAGATAAAGTGGTTCGTCCCACGGTACTAGGCGAGTCTTCACATCAAATTCGGGCAAGACCCAAAAATCATAGGAGGTGCATAATGAGCACATATGCAATCATTAAAACTGGCGGCAAACAAGTTAAAGTTGAAGTCGGTCAAGCTATCTACGTTGAAAAATTGAACGTTGAAGCAGGTCAAGAAGTTACTTTCGAAGAAGTAGTTCTTGTTGGTGGTGAGAAAACTGTTGTGGGTACTCCACTTGTAGCAGGCGCTACTGTTGTTGGTACTGTTGAAAAACAAGGTAAACAGAAAAAAGTTGTTACCTTCAAGTACAAACCTAAAAAAGGTAGCCACCGCAAACAAGGTCACCGTCAACCTTACACAAAAGTTGTTATCAACGCTATCAACGCTTAAGGCGTAGCTTGAAGCAATCATTACAGAAATTCGGAGGAATAACATATGTTAAACTTGAATCTTGCTAACTTGCAATTTATGGCCCACAAAAAAGGTGGAGGTTCAACGTCAAACGGTCGTGACTCACAAGCGAAACGCCTTGGTGCGAAAGCTGCTGACGGCCAAACTGTATCAGGTGGTTCAATCCTTTACCGCCAACGTGGTACAAAAATCTACCCAGGAGCTAACGTAGGTCGTGGTGGAGATGACACTCTTTACGCTAAAGTAGAAGGCGTTGTACGCTTCGAACGTAAAGGTCGCGATAAGAAACAAGTATCTGTTTACCCGATCGCAAAATAAGTCTGAAAACGGCTTAACAATAGGCTTTCCGAGATTTCGGAGAGTCTTTTTTGTAATTTGATTTTGCAATTTTTAAAAGTGTACGATAGAAGTGATTCAAGACGGCAATATCTTCTCTATAGGATAAAAATATTTTGCTTTCTGCACTGTTGCACTGCCTATAAGTTCTACATTCAGTAGTAGATGAAATGTTCAGAGGAAGCGGTATGGGTTCCACCTTAGTAAAATTAGTCATCGATGATTTGGCGAACAGAAATTCCAAAGCCTTTCAAATTGCAGTTGAAGAAGAGAAATTGGGAACCTGGAAGTTATACAAGAAATTAGTTTTGAAGAACCGGACGGGCTAGTCTATTTGCGAAAACGCAAGAGTTCAGCAAATTCTTGCTTTTTTTGATATAATGGTAGGAGCAGTTTTAAGAGGTATCAGGTATGAATATTCAACAATTACGCTACGTTGTAGCCATTGCCAACAGTGGTACTTTTCGGGAAGCAGCAGAGAAAATGTATGTTTCCCAGCCTAGTTTATCCATTTCCATTCGTGATTTGGAAAAAGAGTTAGGTTTTCAAATTTTTAGCCGAACTAGTTCAGGAACTTTTTTGACACAAAAAGGGATGGAATTCTATGAGAAAGCTCAGGCTTTAGTTAAGGGATTTGATCAGTTTGAGCATCTCTATTTGCAACCTGAGGAAGGTGAGAAGACTTTCTCAATTTCAAGTCAGCATTATGATTTTCTTCCCCCATTGATTACGGAGTTCTCTCGTAGCCACCCGCAGTACCCTCATTTTCGCATTTTTGAATCGACTACAGTACAGATTTTAGATGAGGTTGCTCAAGGTTATAGCGAGCTTGGTATTATTTATTTGAACGAGAGAAATACAAAAGGAATCATGCAGAAATTGGATAAACTTCACTTGCAAGCTGTAGATTTGTCTGCATTTCAGACTCATATCTACCTTCGTGAAGATCATCCTTTGACAAAGAAAGCTGAGGTTGATCCAGCAGATTTGGTAGGTCTACCTACCGTACGGTTCACTCAAGAAAAAGAGGCTTATCTTTATTATTCCGAGAACTTGATTGATACGTCGGATTCCTCGGTTGTGTTTGATGTGACAGACCGTGCTACTCTGAATGGAATTTTGGAGCGTACGGATGCCTATGCAACTGGTTCGGGTTATCTTGATGACGAGAGTGTCAATGGCATTACCGTAATTCCTCTCAAAGGAAAGGTAGACAATCGCATGGTCTACGTTAAACGATCTAATGATGAACTTAGTTCTTGTGCCAAAGACTTTATTGAAACCATGCAGGCATATTTTGATAAGAAGAAGGATGAAAATGCGTAAAATTGGATTTCCATTTTTGATGGTAGTATTAATTGGTTTGGACCAGTTTGTAAAAGCTTGGACAGTTGCCAATATTGAATTAGATACGGTAACGGAATTTATACCAGGATTGATGAGCTTGGCTTATCTAAGAAATTATGGTGCTGCCTGGTCGATTTTACAAAATCAGCAGTGGTTTTTCACGATAATGACAATTGTTGCTGTGACAGGCTTAGTGTGGTACTATATCAAACAGATCAAGGGCAATATCTGGACTTTATTCAGTCTGTCTTTGATGATTGCTGGTGCTCTTGGGAATTTTATTGATCGTCTTAGATTGGGATATGTGGTGGACATGTTTCACTTGGATTTTATTAGTTTCCCTGTATTTAATGTAGCAGATGTTTGTCTGACGGTTGGTGTAGGTATTTTATTTATTTGTATTATGAAAGAAGAGAGTAATGGAAGTAAGAGTTGAAGTTGGTGGCATTCGTTTGGATAAGGCATTGTCGGATTTGACGGATTTGTCTCGTTCGGTTGCAAATGAGCAGATTAAGGCTGGTCAGGTTTTGGTCAATGGACAGCCTAAAAAAGCTAAATATAGTGTGCAGGTTGGGGATGTCCTAACCTATCAAATTCCAGAAGTAGAAGAAATTGACTATGTTGCTGAGGATATTCCTTTAGAGATTGTCTTTCAGGACGAGGATGTTGCTGTTGTAAATAAACCTCAAGGGATGGTCGTTCATCCGTCGGCTGGTCACACGTCTGGAACGCTAGTTAATGCTCTCCTTTATCACGTAAAAGATTTGTCAGGCATCAATGGTGTCTTGCGACCAGGAATTGTGCATCGGATTGACAAGGACACATCTGGCTTGCTCATGATTGCTAAAAACGATGATGCCCATACAAAGCTTGCTGCTGAATTGAAAGATAAGAAATCCCTTCGTAAGTATTGGGCCATTGTACACGGCAATCTACTAAACGATCGCGGAGTAATTGAGGCGCCGATTGGTCGTTCTGAAAAAGACCGCAAGAAACAAGCGGTGACTGCCAAAGGGAAAGAAGCTGTGACACGTTTTCAGGTTTTGGAACGTTTCGGAGATTATACCTTGCTAGAATTGACCTTGGAAACCGGTCGGACACATCAAATTCGTGTCCACATGGCATATATCGGTCATCCAGTAGCAGGGGATGAGGCCTACGGCCCTAAAAAGACACTGAAGGGTCATGGTCAGTTTCTTCATGCCAGAACGCTTGGATTTACCCATCCGAGAACTGGCGAGGTTGTTGAATTTACGGCAGAAGCGCCAGCTATTTTTCAGGAGGCACTTGAAAAACTGCGCAAGGCTGAATAATAGTATGAAAACCTTATCATCTTGCCCATTTTTTCAACAAATGCTATACTAGAACATGAAAAATGTTAAGGAGAGTAAGAATGGAAACTTTACCAAATTGTCCAAAATGTAATTCTGAATATGTCTATGAAGACGGTGCCCTCTTGGTTTGCCCTGAGTGTGCATACGAATGGAACCCAGCAGATGTAGCTGAGGAAGAAAGTGGACCTGTTGCAATTGATGCTAACGGTAATCGTTTGGCGGACGGCGATACTGTGACGCTTATCAAAGATTTGAAAGTGAAAGGTGCGCCTAAGGACCTTAAACAAGGTACACGTGTTAAAGGCATCCGTATCGTTGAAGGCGATCACAATATTGATTGTAAAATCGATGGTTTTGGTGCCATGAAGCTGAAATCTGAATTTGTTAAGAAAATCTAAGAGAGAGGACTGGTTAACCAGTCTTTTCCTGTTTTTGAAAGGATAGTATGAATAATCAAAGTATTTTGTTTTACAGTAGATGCCTGTTAGCCATTTTAGCCATCACAGGTACCGCCTTAGAAATCATTAAATACGGTATCGGGATGCTCATGTATTATACGGTACAATCTAATTTATTGGTATCTCTGTTTGCTGTCTATATGGTCTATGCCATGAGTAAAAGTGTGGATTTACAGACGTCACGTTTTCTTCGGATAAAGGCTGCTGTAACCATGTCTATCATGATTACCTGTGTAGTCTATCACTTTATGTTGGCACCTTTGGCAGACGATTTCTGGCGACTTGAAAATCTACTCTGCCATTATATTGTTCCCTTATATTTTTTGTTAGATACCCTAATAGTCGATCGTCAGCAACAGTACAAGTGGTTTGACCCGATTTGGTGGACGCTTTTGCCTGTTCTCTACATGATTTTTGGTCTAGTGAATGGTCTTTTCATAAAAATTCCAATCCCAGATGCTAAGGACAGTCCTTTTGCTTATTTCTTTCTCAATGTCCCTAAGTATGGTTGGACCTATGTTTTGACTTATGCTGGAGTCATCTTTGTCGCCTATCTAGTCTGCGGTTTTCTATTGGCGGGACTAAAATCCATAAACCTTAAGACTTCATTGTCTTTTGGAAAAAATTCTCAGTAAAATCCGATAATTTCTATATTTTTTCAGAAAAAAATTGTCAAGGCTGAGATTTTATGCTATACTCTGCTTAATAAATCCTTTAAAACCTGTCCAGAGAGGCAGACAAGGAGCAACGTGTTAAGCAGGTTAGTCTATAAATGCTAGCCTATATTTTCATAGTCTCCTTGTGTAAAGGGGACTTTTTTCTATATTTTTTGGAGGTCTTTATGAAGACAAAAGAAATCGTTGACGATATGACCATGAAACGGGCGATCACCCGTATCACTTATGAAATTATCGAGCGGAACAAGAATTTGGAAAATATTGTTCTGGCAGGTATTAAAACCCGTGGGGTGTTCATTGCTAAACGTATTCAGGAAAGGCTGAAACAGTTAGAGGGGATTGATGTTCCACTGGGTGAACTGGATACCAAGCCTTTCCGTGATGATGTAAAAGTCGAAGAAGATACGACAAGCATGACTGCTGATGTCAATGACCGTGATGTTATTTTGGTAGATGATGTGCTCTATACAGGCCGAACCATTCGTGCAGCGATAGATAATGTTGTATCTCTTGGGCGTCCAGCACGTGTCAGTTTGGCAGTGTTGGTCGACAGAGGGCACAGAGAGTTACCAATTCGAGCGGACTATGTTGGAAAGAATATTCCTACCAGCCGTTCGGAAGAAATCATCGTTCACATGGCTGAAATCGATGGTCAGGATTCTGTCCTCCTAGTCGAGGGAGCTTAGTCGTTTATTTTTCAACTCAGTATTCTACATCTTATATCCTAAAGGCAGGTATCGTCATGACAATTACAAATGGTAAAGTATCACTCAAACACTTGGTTACAATGGAAACTCTTTCAAACGAAGAAGTACTCGGGCTTATTCAGAGAGGAATTGCTTTTAAACGCGGTGAAAAGGTAGAGTTGGATCGGAAGTACTATGCTTCTAACCTTTTCTTTGAGGATTCAACTCGGACGCATAAGTCTTTTGAAATGGCAGAGCTTCGTTTGGATATGGGAATGATTGACTTTGATGCTCGTACCAGCTCAGTCAATAAGGGTGAAACCTTGTATGATACCATTTTGACCATGTCGGCACTTGGGGTAGACATCTGCGTGATTCGTCACTCGGAAGTGGATTATTACAAGCAATTGATCGATAGTCCTACCATTCAGACTTCAATTGTCAATGGTGGTGATGGTTCAGGTCAACACCCAAGCCAATCCCTACTTGATTTGATGACTATTTATGAAGAATTTGGAACTTTTGAAGGCTTGAAAATTGCCATTGCAGGTGATATTACACACTCACGGGTTGCTAAGTCCAATATGCAAATTTTGAAGCGTCTGGGAGCTGAGATTTTCTTTGCTGGACCGGAGGAATGGTACGCAGAGGAATTTGATGTCTATGGTCAGCATTTGAATATTGATGATATTGTTGAGAAAGTAGATGTCTTGATGTTGCTTCGTGTGCAACACGAGCGTCATGATGGTGATGGTGGCTTTTCTAAAGAAACTTATAACCGTTTGCATGGTTTAACAGAGGAGCGCTACAAACGCTTGAAAGATACTGCAATTGTTATGCATCCGGCCCCTGTCAATCGCGATGTTGAGATTGATGATTCTCTAGTTGAAGCACCCAAATCACGTATTGTCCGCCAAATGCAGAATGGTGTATTTGTCCGTATGGCGATTTTGGAAGCAATTGTCAATGGCAAGGCTTAAAAGTAAGCTGTTCAGGTACCTTAGAACTGAGCAGTTAGAAATTTGTTAGACTTATCTTATTTAATGTCGCTCAGAGAGGCGACGAATAGAAAGGCAAGGAACAGGTCAATGGTTGCGAGCAACTCATTTCCCTACGCCTGCCTCTATGGAGGTCAGGCTATTCCTTGCACTAGCTCGAAAATGGATTATTATCGAATCCATTTTCTCACGTCGGTCAGAGTAAGTAGGACTACATGGAAGGCATGTGTCCTCCTACGCAAAGTCCTATGGGACCTTTGCTAACTCTGACACTAGCCGTAAGGTTTACCTAATATCGAGCTAAACCTTACGGCGTCGGACTTATCTTATTTAATGTCGCTCAGAGAGGCGACGAATAGAAAGGAGAAGGTACAGGTTCGAGTAAGATTTGATTTTTATATTCGAACACGCCCTAAGGACTGTGTGAAAAAGATAAATATCGACTTGACGCCTATAGCGTCGGCGCCGAATTTCCTATTTTCACTTTGTCCTTTTAACGGGCTTTGTATCATAGATTATGTCAAAAAGACGTTTAATTTTGGAAGATGGCACTATTTTTGAAGGGGAGGCCTTCGGTGCTGATATTGATGTGACTGGTGAGTTGGTTTTCTCAACTGGGATGACAGGTTATCAGGAATCCATCACGGACCAGTCTTATAATGGTCAGATTTTAACCTTTACCTATCCCTTGGTAGGAAATTACGGGATTAACCGCGATGATTACGAGTCGATCAAACCGACTTGTAAGGGAGTGGTTGTTAGCGAGTGGGCTCGTCGAGCAAGTAACTGGCGTAACCAGATGACTTTGGATGAATTTTTAAAGGCTAAGAAAATTCCAGCTATTTCTGGAATTGACACACGCGCCTTGACAAAAATTATTCGTCAGCACGGGACCATGAAGGCGACATTGGCAAATGTTGGTGATTCTGTTGAGCATTTGACAGACCAGTTGAGAGCGACTGTTTTGCCAACCAACAACATCCAGCAAGTATCGACAAAAACAGCCTATCCTGCACCTGGAGTTGGACGTAGTGTTGTTTTGGTTGATTTTGGATTGAAACATTCTATTCTTAGAGAGTTAGCCAAGCGTGATTGCAATGTGACAGTTGTCCCTTATGATACTACTACTGAAGAAATTCTTGCTCTCCATCCTGATGGTGTTATGCTATCAAACGGCCCAGGAAATCCAGATGATGTTCCAGAAGCTTTGGATATGATTCGTGGAATTCTAGGGAAGATTCCGATTTTTGGTATCTGTATGGGACACCAATTATTTGCTAAAGCAAATGGTGCCCAGACCTATAAAATGAAATTTGGACACCGTGGCTTTAACCATGCTGTACGAGAGATTGCGACAGGACGTGTTGATTTTACTAGTCAAAACCATGGCTATGCTGTGTCTAGAGAAGATTTACCGGATAGCCTTATGATTACGCATGAAGAAATCAATGACTTATCAGTCGAAGGGGTACGTCATAAGTATTATCCAGGATTTTCTGTGCAATTCCATCCGGATGCTGCACCTGGTCCACATGATGCCAGCTATTTGTTTGACGAATTTATGGAATTGATGGATTCGTTTAAAAAAGGGCAGTAAGGTTTAACTAATATCGAGTTAAACCTTACTGCGTCGGTCAGAGCAAGTCGGACTTCATGCTAACGCATGTGTCCTCCTACGCAAAGTCCTATGGGACCTTTGCTAACTCTGACACTAGTTTAGAATTTCAATTATTATCGAATTGAGATTCTAAACGTCGGACTTATCTTATTTAATGTCGCTCAGAGAGGCGACGAATAGAAAGGAGAAGATACAGGTTCGAGTTTCCTATTCGAACACGCCCTAAGGACTGTGCGAAAAAGATAAACGTCGTCTTGATGCTTGAAGCATCAGCGTCGCGTTTCCTATTTTCGCTTTGTCCTCTTAACGGGCTTTGTATCATACATTATGCCAAAACGTACGGATATTAAGAAAATTATGGTGATTGGGTCTGGTCCGATTATTATCGGACAGGCTGCGGAGTTTGATTATGCTGGGACTCAGGCTTGTTTGGCTTTGAAGGAAGAAGGCTATAGTGTTGTCTTGGTCAATTCAAACCCTGCAACTATCATGACAGACAAAGAAATTGCGGACAAGGTTTATATTGAACCGATCACGCTTGAATTTATCACACGGATTTTACGGAAGGAGCGTCCAGATGCTCTCTTGCCAACTCTTGGTGGTCAGACTGGTCTCAACATGGCCATGGAATTGTCTAAGGCTGGTATTTTAGATGAGCTTGGAGTTGAGTTGTTGGGAACTAAACTGTCTGCAATTGATCAGGCAGAGGACCGCGACCTCTTCAAACAACTCATGGAAGACCTCAATCAGCCTATTCCTGAGTCAACGATTGTGACAACAGTTGATGAGGCTTTGGAATTTGCTGCTGAAATTGGTTATCCTGTCATTGTTCGACCAGCCTTCACGCTTGGTGGTACTGGCGGCGGTATGTGTGCCAATGAAGAAGAGTTGCGTGAGATTGCTGAAAATGGTCTGAAATTATCACCGGTGACCCAGTGTTTGATTGAGCGTTCGATTGCTGGTTTCAAGGAAATTGAATACGAAGTGATGCGCGATGCGGCTGACAATGCCTTGGTCGTATGTAACATGGAAAACTTTGACCCTGTGGGAATTCATACAGGAGATTCTATCGTATTTGCCCCAACGCAGACGCTTTCGGATATTGAAAACCAGATGTTGCGTGATGCCAGTCTCAGCATTATTCGCGCCCTCAAAATCGAAGGTGGCTGTAATGTGCAGTTGGCACTAGATCCGCATAGTTTCAAATACTATGTCATCGAAGTCAATCCTCGTGTGTCCCGTTCATCTGCCTTGGCATCGAAAGCGACAGGTTATCCTATTGCCAAATTAGCAGCAAAAATTGCGGTTGGCTTGACCTTGGATGAAATGGTGAACCCTGTTACAGGAACAACCTATGCCATGTTTGAACCAGCTCTTGACTACGTTGTGGCAAAAATTCCACGTTTCCCATTTGATAAATTTGAAAAAGGGGAACGCCGCCTTGGAACGCAGATGAAGGCAACTGGCGAGGTCATGGCCATCGGTCGTAATATCGAAGAAAGTTTGCTCAAGGCCTGCCGTTCTTTGGAAATCGGAGTCTATCACAATGAAATGGCTGAACTCAGCCAAGTGACAGATGACCAATTGGTTGAAAAGATTGTCAAGGCTCAAGATGACCGACTCTTCTATCTTTCAGAAGCTCTTCGACGTGGCTATACAGTAGAAGAACTGGCTCAGTTGACGAAGATTGATCTTTTCTTCCTTGATAAGCTGCTTCATATCTTAGAAATCGAGCAGGAATTGGCTACGAATTTTGATAACATTGACCTATTGAAAAAAGCCAAGAAATACGGTTTTGCAGACCGCAAGATTGCGGAGCTCTGGGGCAGAACTGAATCCTACATTCGTCAACTGAGAACTGACCACAAGATTGTACCCGTTTACAAGATGGTGGACACTTGTGCGGCTGAGTTTGAAAGTGCTACACCTTATTTCTATTCAACTTATGAGTGGGAAAATGAGTCAATTCGTTCAGAAAAAGAATCTGTTTTGGTGCTGGGTTCTGGCCCAATTCGTATCGGTCAGGGCGTTGAGTTTGACTATGCGACGGTACATTCTGTAAAAGCTATTCAGGCCGCTGGCTACGAAGCCATCATTATGAACTCAAACCCTGAAACGGTGTCAACAGACTTCTCGGTTTCGGACAAGCTTTACTTTGAGCCATTGACCTTGGAAGATGTATTGAACGTGATTGACCTTGAGAAACCAAAAGGGGTTATCGTTCAGTTCGGTGGCCAGACGGCTATCAATTTGGCAGAGCCATTGGCCAAAGCAGGCATTCCAATCTTGGGGACACAAGTGGAAGACTTGGACCGAGCAGAAGACAGGGATTTATTTGAAAAAGCCCTGAAAGACCTAGGGATTCCACAGCCACCAGGCCAAACCGCAACCAACGAAGAGGAAGCTCTAGAGGCGGCCCGCAAAATTGGTTTCCCGGTACTTGTTCGTCCCTCTTATGTCTTGGGTGGTCGTGCTATGGAGATTGTCGAAAATGAAGCGGATTTGCGTTCTTATATGAGAACAGCGGTCAAGGCTTCGCCAGAGCACCCAGTTTTGGTGGATTCTTATATCGTCGGTCGTGAGTGTGAAGTCGATGCCATTTCAGATGGTAAGGATGTCTTGATTCCGGGTATTATGGAGCATATCGAGCGCGCTGGGGTTCACTCAGGTGACTCGATGGCCGTTTATCCGCCACAAACCTTGTCCAAAGAAGTGCAGGCGACCATTGCAGACTACACCAAACGCTTGGCAATCGGTCTCAACTGTATCGGTATGATGAATATCCAGTTTGTCATCAAGGATGAAACGGTCTATGTGATTGAGGTCAATCCTCGTGCCAGTCGTACGGTGCCATTCTTGTCCAAAGTCACAGACATTCCAATGGCTCAGGTTGCAACCAAATTGATTTTGGGACAAAGCCTTGCAGAACTGAGTTACCAAGACGGTCTTTATCCTGAGAGCAACCAAGTGCATGTAAAAGCGCCTGTCTTCTCATTCACAAAATTAGCTAAAGTTGACAGTTTGTTGGGTCCAGAGATGAAGTCTACGGGTGAGATTATGGGGTCAGACTTGACATTGGAGAAAGCACTGTATAAGGCTTTTGAAGCAAGCTACCAACACCTGTCTGAGTTTGGTAATGTAGTCTTTACCATTGCGGATGAAGACAAGGAAGAAGCACTTGGTCTGGCTCAACGTTTCCATGAACTTGGTTATGGCCTGCTGGCTACGGCAGGTACAGCTGCCTTTCTAACAGAAAATGGACTTGCTGTAACAACTGTTGGCAAATTAGGCGACGCAGCTTGTCAAGATATTCCAAGTCTTGTTCGTGCAGGTAAGGTTCAAGCTATTATCAATACGGTTGGTAAAAAACGGGTGGCAGATGGTGACGGTCAAGTCATTCGAAGCTCTGCTATTGAAGGAGGAATTCCGCTCTTTACGGCCCTCGATACAGCAGAAGCTATGGTCAAAGTGCTGGAGAGCCGTAGCTTCATGACACAGGCTATATAGAAGATACTATCAGGATGAGCTTTGAGTTCGTCCTGATTTTTTGATATACTGAAGAGTATGAAAATGATTGTAACAACTAGTCTTGGGATGGATGAGGGGCTGGTCTATAGGGCTAGACGGATTGCCAGTGAACTGGGAATTGAATACAAGGAAAGAAAGAAGCAGTCGGTTGGAAAAATGTTAGGTACCTACGAGGCTGTCTTGGTTCTTTATAAGGATAAATTGATACTAGAGCAGAGGGGTGGGCAGGTTTTATTTTTCCACCCAGATACTGCCATGTTGCGGATTAAGTCTGGAAGAGATCCGCTTTTAGAATTACTTGGAAAAGAAAAACAATCAATAATAGACTGTACTATGGGCTTGGGATCTGATAGCATTGTGTTAGCAAGTGCTGGTCATCGGGTGACAGCCTTGGAAAGTTCTAAGCTAGTGCACTTTATTGTGAGTCGGGGTTTACAGGATTTTGATAGTGGGCTGCAAGAGGTCAATCGAGCCATGAAATCTATCCAGACAATTTGGACAGATAGTTTGACTTATTTGAAAGGGCAAATAGATAAGTCTGTTGATGTCATTTACTTTGATCCCATGTTTTCAGAAGAAATCAAGGAATCACAAAATCTTTCTGGCTTGTCTATTTTGGCTGACAGAAGTCGTTTAACGGAGGAAATTGTATCTGAGGCTAAACGAGTAGCTAGAAGAAAAATTATTATTAAGGCTCATTTTCGAGATCAGGTCTTTGAAGAATTTGGCTTTAAACGTCATGTCAGACCCAATCAAAAATTTCACTACGGAGAAATTATTTTGGAGGAGGAAGTATGAAAATCATCGTAACAGGCTTTGATCCCTTTGGTGGCGAGTCTATTAACCCAGCCTTGGAAACAATCAAATCTCTACCTAAGACCATTGCTGGTGCAGAGATTATTCTTGTAGAGATTCCGACTGTTTTTGACAAGGCTGCGGATGTTTTAGAGGAGAAAATGGCAGAACATTTACCTGATGCGGTACTATGTATTGGGCAAGCTGGTGGGCGAGTTGATTTAACACCTGAGCGTATAGCCATTAACCAAGATGATGCACGCATTCCAGACAATGAAGGGCAACAGCCGATTGATAGAACGATTCGAGAAGATGGTCAGCCTGCTTATTTCTCCACCTTACCTATCAAGGCTATGGTCGAAGCCATTCGTTCTGTGGGCATTCCTGCTTCTGTTTCAAACACCGCCGGCACCTTTGTCTGCAACCATCTCATGTATCAAGCTCTTTACTTGGCGGAGAAGCAATTTCCAAAGACTAAGGCAGGCTTTCTCCATATTCCCTTCTTGCCAGAGCAGGTTGTCGACAAGCCAGGACTGGCTTCCATGTCTTTGAACGATATTGTAAGAGGAGTTGAAGTAGCTATAGGAGCGATTGTTGAATATAGGGATAAAGAGGATATTAAAAAGGGTGGTGGTAGTACACACTGATGAAAAATATTATGGAAGCAAGAAAACGTGTAGAGGAAATGGAAAAAATATTTAACAGACAGCTAGAGCTGAACCAGTCCCTTTCCGATAGTCTGGCACAACTCAACCAGGAACAATCGACTTATTTACAGTTATTAGATTATTACCAGAGCCAGACCTATATGGAAGATCTTGATTTATCTAATAAGGGTTATTTCAATGGTATTCCTTGCGGAGTATTGAGTGAAGATGGAGTCTATAATTTACTGTTTGACCGTACAAATCTAGCAAGTCAACTGAGAGAACTAGCAGATATGCTCGAACAATAAATTTTTTTAAAACCTGTCAAGTTTTTTTCTTGACACCCTGTTAAAGTGTGGTATAATAGAACATGTGCTAAATAGCTCTGCTATTTCACCGAATAAAAATACAAAGAAAAGAGAACATTTAAAAATGGCAGTAAAAATCCGTTTGACTCGTATGGGTTCTAAAAAGAAACCTTTCTACCGTATCAACGTTGCAGATTCACGCGCACCACGCGATGGTCGTTTCATCGAAACAGTTGGTACTTACAATCCACTTTTGGCTGAAAACTCAGTAACTCTTAAAGAAGAGCGTGTACTTGAATGGTTGGCAAAAGGTGCACAACCATCTGATACAGTTCGTAGCCTTCTTTCAAACGCTGGCGTATTGAAGAAATTCCACGAGCAAAAATTCTCTAAATAAGAACAGTAAGCGAGTACACTTATGGACATGATTGAAAATCTCATTATTGCGATTGTGAAACCTTTGATTTCACAGCCTGATAGCTTGACAATTAAAATTGTTGATACACCTGAATTCTTGGAATATCATTTGGATTTGGATCAATCTGATATTGGACGTATCATTGGTAGAAAAGGACGCACAATTTCTGCAATCAGAACGATTGTCTATTCTGTTCCAACAAGTGATAAAAAAGTTCGTTTAGTGATTGACGAGAAAGAATAGAAAGTCACCATTTGGTGGCTTTTAACGTTGACAAAGGGGCCTAGCCCCTTTTTATCATCATTTAGTTTCCTCTTAATACTTTGATATTTGATAGAGTAGGAAAACTTCAGGCCTACTAGATTTGTGCATATTTAAGTAAGGTTTGATATGTTTTATTTCGTCTAGTGACACGACTAATAGAAAGGTGGATTTATGCGATTAGTTTGGACCTATTTGAAAAAATACCCTAAGTGGATTGCCTTAGACTTGTTGGGGGCCTTCTTGTTTGTAGTGGTAAACTTGGGCTTGCCGACATTTTTGGCAAGAATGATTGACCAAGGGATTACAAAAAACAATGTTGGACAGCTTTACTACTGGGCAGGAATGATGGGATTGATTGTCCTGCTCGGTATTGTTGGCCGAGTGACACTTGCCTATGCAGCTGGAAAATTGACTACAAATATCGTCAAAGATATTCGAAATGATCTGTATGAGAAAATTCAGGACTATTCTCATCATGAATATGAGCAGATTGGTGTCTCTTCTCTAGTTGCTCGTATGACAAATGATGCTTTTGTTCTCATGCAATTCTCTGAAATGGTGTTGAAACTAGGTATTATTACACCCTTGATGATGATTGCTTCTGTCATCATGACCTTGGTAACCAGTCCGAGCTTGGCCTGGACAGTAGCAGTAGCCATGCCATTTTTGGTTTTCGTCATTTTTTATGTAGCTACTAAAACTCGTCCTCTTTCTGAAAAACAACAGAAACGATTGGACACCATTAACCAGTATGTTCGTGAAAATCTCATGGGCTTACGTGTCATTCGTGCCTTTACTCGTGAGGAGTTTCAAGAGGAGCGCTTTGAGTCGGTCAATGAGGAATATACCGATATTTCCAAAAAGCTCTTTAATCTGACTGGATTGACAGAGCCTCTCTTTGTCCAGATTATCATTGCTATGATTGTGGCCATTGTCTGGTTTGCTTTGGAACCCTTGAAAACAGGCAGTCTGCAAATCGGTGATTTAGTAGCCTTTATCGAATATAGTTTCCACGCGCTTTTCTCATTCTTGCTCTTTGCCAACTTGTTTAACATGTATCCACGTATGTCGGTATCGAGCCAACGGATTCAGGAAGTGCTAGATATGCCCATTTCCATTTCTAAGAATGAAGAAGGTATTACTGAAACTGATACTCGTGGCTATTTGGAGTTTGAAAATGTGACTTTTGCCTACCCTGGTGAGACCGAGTCGCCTGTATTGCACAATATTTCCTTCAAAGCCAAGCCTGGTGAAACCATTGCCTTTATCGGTTCGACTGGTTCTGGTAAGTCTTCCTTGGTCAACTTGATTCCACGTTTCTATGATGTGACACTTGGTCGTATCTTGGTGGACGGTGTGGATGTCAGACGCTACAATCTAAAGGCACTCCGCAGCAAGATTGGCTTTATTCCGCAGAAAGCTCTGCTATTTACCGGAACTATCGCGGAAAACTTAAAGTACGGTAAGATAGATGCTAGTCTTGCAGAACTTCATGATGCGACGGATGTGGCTCAGGCTAAGGAGTTTATCGAGAGTAAGGAAGAAAAATTCGACACCCATCTAGCTGAGGGCGGAAGCAACCTGTCAGGCGGGCAAAAGCAACGTTTGTCCATTGCACGTGCTATTGTGAAGCAGCCGAATATTTACATTTTTGATGATTCTTTCTCAGCCTTGGATTATAAGACGGATGCAATTTTGCGGAGTCGTTTGAAGGAAGTGACGGAAAATGCGACGGTGCTAATTGTGGCACAACGTGTCGGAACCATTATGGATGCCGACCAGATCATCGTGCTGAACGAAGGTGAAATCGTTGGCCGCGGCACCCACAATGAATTGATGGAAAGCAATGAGATTTATCGAGAAATCGCCAATTCTCAGCTTAACCGTCAATCGTTAACAGAAGAATAGGAGGAATTATGAAGAATAGATCAGTATTTACCCGTGTTTGGGACTATTTGCGTCGTTACAAATCTTCTGTATTTTTAGCCGTTTTTCTAAAGACCATTAGCGCAGTTATGAATGCCTTAGAACCCTTTGTACTGGGACTAATCATTACAGAATTGACCAAGAATCTGTTGGACATGGCAAATGGAGTAGAAGGAGCGCAGATTAACTATTCCTACATTGCCATCATGCTTGCCATCTATGCCCTTCGCGCCCTTCTATATGAAATCGGTACCTACGGTTCTAACTATTTTATGACCAAGGCAGTGCAGGGAGCAACTAAGGAACTACGTCAGGATTTGAGCCACAAAATTAACAAGATTCCAGTGTCTTATTTTGACAAGCACCAGTATGGTGATTTACTCGGGCGTTTTACAAGCGATGTGGAGACTGTTTCAAACGCCCTGCAACAAAGTTTTCTCCAGTTAGTCAATGCCGTTCTGACCCTCTCTCTAGCCATTTTCATGTGTTTCTGGTTGGATGTATCCCTAGCACTTGTAGTCGTAACCTTGGTTCCAGTGACCTATTTTGGTTCTAAGTTTGTCATGGGTAAATCCCAGCCATATTTCAAGCAGCAAGCTGATGCCCTAGGTCGTTTGAACGGCTTTGTCCAAGAAAATCTGACTGGTTTTAACGTTCTCAAACTTTACGGCCGTGAAGAAATTTCTACAGAAGAGTTTCGCCAGATTACCGCAGATTTGCAGAAAGTTGGTTTCAAGGCTAGTTTCATGTCTGGTTTGCTCATGCCCCTGGTACACGGCTTCTCAAACATCGCCTATGTAGTCGTTGCACTGCTATCTGGATTGAAAGTTCTTGCAGGTACATTGACGGTCGGTAATATGCAGGCCTTCGTCCAATACGTCTGGCAGATTTCTCAGCCAGTCCAAACCTTGACCCAGTTGGCACCACAGTTGCAGTCTGCCAAATCCTCCCTTGAACGCATCTTTTCAGTCTTAGATGAGCTTGATGAAGAAGACGCCAATGCACTAGAGTTGACAGAAAGTCTGACAGGACAAGTCAGCTTTGAACAGGTTGAATTTGGCTATTCAGAAGATAAGCCGCTTATCCGTAACTTTAATCTGGATGTTCAACCCGGTGAGATGGTGGCCATCGTTGGACCAACGGGGGCTGGTAAGACTACCCTCATCAACCTTCTCATGCGTTTCTATGATGTCACATCAGGTGCTATCAAGGTAGATGGGCAGGATATTCGAAATCTTTCACGTCAATCCTACCGTAGTCAATTTGGTATGGTCTTGCAGGATGCTTGGCTCTATGAAGGGACCATCAAGGAAAACCTGCGTTTTGGACGTCTGGATGCGACAGATGAGGAAATTGTGGAGGCTGCTAAAGCTGCCAACGTTGACCACTTTATCCGTACCCTGCCTGGCGGTTATAATATGGAAATGAACCAGGAATCCAGCAATATTTCCCAAGGTCAGAAACAGCTTTTGACTATTGCGCGTGCCTTGTTGGCGGATCCTGCTATTCTGATTCTTGACGAAGCGACTTCCTCAGTTGATACCCGTTTGGAACTCTTGATTCAAAAGGCCATGAAACGGTTGATGAAAGGGCGGACAAGTTTCGTCATCGCACACCGCTTATCAACTATTCAGGAAGCTGATAAGATTTTGGTCTTGAAAGATGGACAGATTATCGAACAAGGTAACCATGAAAGTCTTTTGGCAGACAAAGGTTTCTATTATAATCTTTATCAAAGTCAGTTTAGTCAATCTAATACTCTTCGAAAATCAAAAGCAGACGTTGTTGCCTTGATTTGATGAGTGAAAAGATCCTGTGGATTTTTTCAGCCTACTACCTGAAGACGCGAAAGCAGTAGGGGGACTATCTGCTCTTGGAGAAGCGAACTTTGTTCGCTCTATTTCCAACCTCCAAAGGCTCCCCAAACCTTTGGAGCTAGCCTGATTTTGATTTTCATTGAGTATACATAAAACGAACTCCCTTGTCAGTGACAGGGAGTTTTCTCATATGCATGTTTGTGAAAATTAATAGGAAATTTCGGATAATAGTCCCTCAGCGGTAGTGGTTGGGAGGATGCGGACACGATTGAGAGTCAGTAATCCGTCACTAGCAGAGGCCAAGCCGTTGTTAGTAGTCACACCAAGTTTGTAGCCAGCTTGTTCAGTTAAGGCTACTGTATCTGCTGAGTATCGTCCACCAGGGTAGGCGATAGCGATGGTTTCCTGATTTAATTGGCTGTCAAGATAGGCTTTAGAGGAAGTAAGTTCATTTGTTTGATCCTCGATAGAACTATACTCTAAATCAGGGTGGTTGACGGTATGCCCTTGGAAGGAGAGCCCTGCGGTCTGCATTTCCTTGATTTGTTCAAGAGTAAGGTGCCCTGCTTGTCCATATTCAGTAAATCCTGTAATGACATTGTTGGTTGCCTTCATTTGATATTGCTTAAGCAATGGGTAGGCATAACTATAAAAATCCCAGAGGCTATCGTCAAAGGTTAGCCAGACAACCTTTTTGCCAGCAGGAAGGACATTTTCTGTCAATACTTTATAAGCCTCTTCAGGTGATAAAGTATAGTAACCTGCATCTTGCAATGCTTTCAGATGACTTTCGAAAGTCGTTGGATCTACGATAAGATTCGCATTAGCTTCTTCCTCAGGAGCCATTACGTGAATGGCATGATACATGAGGATTGGAAGTCTGATAGGTTCAGTTTGTTGTTCCCAAATGATTTCAGTTTGTACTTCACTACTTTCTGAAGTCATAACACTCGAACTGGTTGTTGTCTCTACCGTTGAAGCTTTGGAATCATTTTGCTGCTTAGAAGGCTGTTTTAGAAAGATTAGAAAAATAGATAGTAGAGTCACTACTAATAATGCGATACCAAGTAGCATTGGCACAAGTTGTTTCTTTTGTGTGCGGCTTCGACGAGCTCTTCTTGAATGTTTCATTATCTTATCTCCGTAATCATATATTAAAACAATTATAACAAATTTTTTGCCAAATAGTCAGAATATTTGTTATAATGGGAGAAATACATTTTAAAGGAGAGCACATGGTAGTTAAGATAGGATTATTAGGATTTGGAACCGTTGCGAGTGGTGTGCCATTTTTGTTAGAAGAAAATCAGGAAAAAATAGAGAAAGCCGCGCATGATAGTATTGAAGTTGCTAAGGTTTTGGTCAAGGATGAAGCAGAAAAAGACCGTCTCTTGGCTGCAGGTCATGACTATCATTTTGTGACAAATATTGACGAGATTTTAGCTGATGAGGAAATTGCCATCGTCGTTGAGCTGATGGGACGTATTGAGCCAGCAAAAACATTTATTACACGTGCCTTGGAAGCAGGCAAGCATATTGTAACAGCCAATAAGGATTTACTTGCTGTTCATGGTGGCGAATTGCGTGCCTTGGCTGAAGAGAAAGGTCTTGCTCTTTATTATGAAGCTGCAGTTGCAGGTGGTATTCCAATCTTGCGTACCTTGGTTAACTCATTGGCTGCTGATAAGGTGACTCGTATCCTCGGTGTATTGAATGGTACTTCAAACTTCATGTTGACTAAGATGGTTGATGAAGGCTGGACTTACGAAAAAGCTCTTCAAACAGCACAGGAACTTGGTTATGCAGAATCTGACCCAACAAATGACGTTGAGGGGATTGATGCGGCTTACAAGGCTGTTATCCTCAGTCAATTTGCTTTCGGGATGACAGTTGATTTTGAACACGTAGCACACAAGGGGATTTCAAATATCACGCCAGAAGATGTAGCAGTGGCACAAGAGTTGGGCTATGTCATCAAACTTGTGGGTGATATTCAAGAGACTACCTCTGGTATTGCTGCCGAAGTATCTCCAACCTTCCTACCGAAAAATCATCCACTTGCAAGCGTGAATGGTGTGATGAATGCTGTATTTGTCGAATCTATCGGCATCGGCCAGTCTATGTACTATGGACCGGGCGCTGGGCAAAAACCGACTGCAACAAGTGTTATGGCTGACATTATTCGTATCGTTCGTCGCTTGAAAGACAATACTATCGGCAAAGCCTTCAATGAATATAGTCGCCCACTTCAATTGGCAGCCCCAAGCGATGTGAAAAGCGAATATTATTTCTCAATTGATGCGCCTGATAAAAATGGAAAAATGCTTCGTTTAGCAGAAATCTTCAATTCTGAAGAAATTTCCTTCAAGCAAATTCTGCAACAAGCTGCAGATGGAGAAACAGCTCGCCTAGTGATTGTGACCCATGAAATGAGTAAGACTCAGTTGGAAAATGTAACAGACAAATTGAGTAAAGAAACAGACTTTACTGTCTTAAATACCTTTAAAGTACTGGGAGAATAAGCAATGAAAATTATTATTCCAGCAACTTCAGCTAATATCGGTCCAGGATTTGATTCAGTAGGTGTTGCCCTTTCGAAATATCTAACGATTGAAGTATTTGAAGAGACTGATGAATGGGTGATTGAGCACAATCTTGAACATGTTCCATCAGACAAGAACAATCTTTTGATCAAGACAGCTTTAAAGATTGAAAAAGGATTGCAGCCTCATCGTATCAGAATGATTAGTGACATTCCCTTGGCACGTGGTTTGGGTTCATCCAGTTCCGTTATCGTAGCTGGTATCGAATTGGCTAATCAATTAGCAGGTTTGAATATGACAGCGGATGAAAAATTGCTCAAAGCTACAGAAATTGAAGGACATCCTGATAATGTAGCCCCAGCGATTTTTGGTAATTTAGTCATCTCTAGCTATGTTAATAAGAGAGTACAGGCAGTTGTAACAGAATTCCCAGAAGCAAGTTTTGTTGCCTTTATTCCAAACTACCCACTGCGTACGGTTGAAAGCCGAGGTGTACTGCCTTCTCAGATGGGGTACAAGAAAGCAGTGGCTGCTAGTGCCATTGCAAACGTTGCTGTTGCCAGTTTGATGGCAGGTGATCTTGAAAAAGCTGGGAAAGCAATTCAGTCAGACATGTTCCATGAACCGTTTCGTCAGCTACTTGTTAAGGAGTTTTGTCCAATCAAGCAAACTGCACAGGAGTTGGGAGCCTATGCAACCTACTTATCAGGTGCCGGTCCAACAGTGATGGTATTAGCGCCCAAAGATAGGGAGGACGCTATTGTTCTAGCATTAGAGGAACTAAATCTAGACGGAACTGTCCACCGCCTTCAAGTAGATACCAAAGGGATTGCTATTGTATAGATAGTGAGAATCTATCATTTGCAAAACTAAACATGTTTATTTTATTGGAGTTCGCCATCGCTACTATATGCGGTAGGAAGGGAACTCCTTTTTTTGTGCATTCCATTCTCCAATTCAAAATATTGGGGCAAATTAATTTGGCTTGTGAAAGTATTTTTGTTGAATTTTATTCGTTTTCTCCTGTAATTTTTGGTATAATAAATCCTGTATATCTTAAATTGAAATGAGAAGGTTATGAAAGATAAAATTAGGCTTGAATTAGAAGGCATCGATATCCGATTCGATGAGCCTTTAAAAGAATATACCTATACAAAAGTAGGAGGAGCTGTTGATTATCTAGCTTTTCCGCGGAATCGTTACGAGATTGTTCGTATAGTAGAATTTGCTAAACGCGAAGGTATTCCATGGCAAGTATTAGGAAATTCAAGTAATATCATTGTCCGAGATGGCGGTATTCGTGGTTTTGTTATCCGTATGGATAAACTTAACTCTGTTACTGTATCAGGATACACCATTGAAGCAGAAGCAGGTGCCAATCTGATTGAAACGACAAAAGTCGCACTTTTCCATTCTTTATCAGGATTTGAATTTGCTTGTGGTATTCCGGGAAGTATTGGTGGTGCTGTCTATATGAATGCAGGTGCTTACGGAGGTGAAGTGGCACACATTCTAGTTTCAGCGCAGATTTTGACTCCTGCAGGTTATGTTGAAACATTGGACAATCGTGTGTTACGATTTGGCTACCGTTCTTCTATTTTGCAGGAAAACGGTGCGATTGTTTTGTCTGCTAAATTTGCCCTCAAGCCAGGAAATCATACGGTTATTCAACAAGAAATGGCTCGTTTGACACATTTACGCGAGCTCAAGCAACCTTTGGAATATCCATCTTGTGGTTCAGTCTTCAAACGTCCACTTGGTCACTTCGCAGGTCAGTTGATTATGGAAGCTGGTTTGAAAGGCTACCGTATTGGTGGTGTTGAAGTATCTGAAAAACACGCAGGTTTTATGGTCAATGTCGACAATGGTACAGCAAAGGATTATGAAAATCTGATTGCACATGTGATTGATGTTGTTGAAAAATCTTCAGGCATTACGCTGGAGAGAGAGGTGCGTATTATCGGCGACCCATCTGATACATAGTCTTTCAGTTTATCTTTTATTACGTCGTTAACTCGCTTTGCCGTACTTCAGTACTGTCTGCAGCTCGTTGCCTAGTACTAAAAGCAAACTGAAAGACTAAACTCTAGCCATTAGGCTCTTACAAAAAAGAAGGAATTTATGAGAATTGAAAAAGCCAATTATTGAATTTAAGAACGTTTCAAAAGTATTTGAAGACAGTGGAACAACTGTATTGAAGGATATTAGTTTTGAATTGGAAGAGGGGAAATTTTATACCCTTTTAGGAGCTTCTGGTTCAGGTAAATCAACGATTTTGAACATTATTGCTGGTTTATTGGATGCGAGTTCAGGTGATATTTATCTGGACGGTCAACGGATTAATGATGTTCCAACCAATAAACGGGATGTCCATACTGTTTTCCAGTCCTATGCCCTTTTCCCACATATGACTGTCTTTGAAAATGTGGCTTTTCCTCTTAAATTACGCAAGGTTGACAAGGCTGAAATCGAACGCCGTGTGACAGAAGCCTTACAAATGGTCCGACTTTCTGGTTATGAAAATCGTTCCATTCAGAAATTGTCTGGTGGTCAACGCCAGCGGGTTGCTATTGCACGTGCGATTATCAACCAGCCTCGCGTTGTCTTGCTAGATGAACCACTTTCTGCCCTGGACTTGAAACTGCGGACAGAAATGCAGTACGAACTGCGTGAATTGCAACAACGTCTTGGAATTACCTTCGTCTTCGTTACCCATGACCAAGAAGAAGCTCTGGCCATGAGTGACTGGATTTTTGTCATGAACGAAGGCGAGGTTGTTCAATCTGGAACGCCAGTGGACATTTATGACGAGCCAATCAACCACTTTGTTGCCACATTTATCGGTGAGTCCAATATTCTATCTGGACGTATGATAGAAGACTACTTGGTTGAGTTTAATGGCAAACGTTTTGAGGCTGTGGACGGAGGTATGCGTCCAAATGAAGAAGTTGAAGTTGTTATCCGTCCAGAAGACTTGCAGATTACTCTACCAGAAGAAGGCAAATTGCAGGTAAAAGTAGATACCCAACTCTTCCGTGGGGTTCACTATGAAATCATTGCTTATGATGACCTCGGTAATGAGTGGATGATTCACTCTACTCGTAAGGCTATAGTGGGAGAGGTCATCGGTCTGGACTTTGAGCCAGAAGATATCCATATCATGCGCCTCAATGAAACGGAAGAGGAATTTGATGCCCGTATCGAAGAGTATGTGGAAGTGGAAGAAGTAGAAGATGGCTTGATTAACGCCATTGAGGAGGAACGCAATGAAGAAAACCTCTAGGCTTTTTGCAATTCCCTATGCCCTATGGGTCTTTCTCTTTGTACTTGCTCCAGTTGCCTTGATTATCTTCAAATCTTTCTTTGATATTCATGGCAATTTCACTTTGGCCAATTATCAGACCTATTTTAACTCGCCAAATATGACCTATCTGCGAATGAGTTTTAACTCCATTTTTTACGCAGGTATTATTACTCTGGTCACGCTTTTGGTTTCCTACCCAACAGCCTATTTCTTGACCAAACTCAAGCATAGACAGCTCTGGCTCATGTTGATTATCTTACCAACCTGGGTCAATCTTTTGCTGAAAGCCTATGCCTTTATCGGTATTTTTGGACAACACGGCTCTATCAACCAGTTCCTAGAATTTATTGGTCTAGGAGCTCAGCAAATTCTTTTCACAGATTTCTCCTTTATTGCTGTTGCAGCCTATATCGAGATTCCGTTTATGATTTTGCCGATCTTTAACGCCTTGGATGATTTGGATAAAAACCTAATCAATGCCAGTCGTGATTTGGGGGCAACTCCTTGGCAGACCTTCACAAAAGTTATTTTTCCTCTTTCCATGAACGGCGTTCGTTCAGGTGTTCAAGCGGTTTTTATTCCGAGTTTGAGCCTTTTCATGTTGACCCGTTTGATTGGCGGTAACCGAGTGATCACACTTGGTACAGCTATCGAACAACATTTCCTCACAACACAAAACTGGGGAATGGGCTCAACCATTGGTGTGGTCTTGATTTTAGCCATGCTCTTGATTATGTGGATGACGAAAGAGAGGAAGAAATAATGAAAAAATTTGCAAACATTTACTTAACGGTTGCCTTTCTTCTTCTTTATTTGCCGATTTTCTATTTGATTTTCTACGCTTTCAATGAAGGTGGAGATATGAACGGATTTACAGGTTTTACCTTGGAGCATTTTTCATCTATGCTTGGCGATAGCCGACTAATGCTGATTCTGGCTCAAACCTTCCTATTAGCTTTTTTGAGTTCTTTGATTGCGACCCTTATCGGAACTTTCGGTGCCATCTATATCTATCAGGCAAAACCTCGTTTTCAAAATGCACTCTTGTCTGTCAATAATATCTTGATGGTCGCTCCAGACGTCATGATTGGGGCAAGTTTCCTAATTCTCTTTACCATGATTGGTTTCCAGCTTGGCTTTGTTTCAGTATTGCTCAGTCATATTGCTTTTTCTATTCCAATCGTAGTATTGATGGTCTTGCCACGGCTGAAAGAGATGAACGCAGATATGATTTCAGCAGCTTATGATTTGGGGGCAACTCAGCCACAAATGCTGAAAGAAATCATGTTGCCATACCTAACACCAGCCATCATTGCAGGCTACTTCATGGCCTTTACCTATTCCTTGGATGACTTTGCTGTGACCTTCTTTGTAACGGGAAATGGTTACTCAAACCTATCTGTTGAGATTTATTCTCGGGCACGTCAAGGGATTTCTTTGGAAATCAATGCCTTGTCAACCCTTGTTTTCCTTTTCTCTATCTTATTGGTAGTAGGTTATTATTTCATCTCGCGTGAAAAGGAGGCCAACTAATGAAACGATTGTATTCATTTTTTGTAGGTATTGTAGCTATTATTCTTGTTTTATGGGGAATTAGTTCAAAATTAGAAGCAGATTCAACCCAAGGGACAACTGATAAACTTGTCATCTATAACTGGGGAGATTATATTGCCCCAGAATTGCTGGAAGAATTTACGGCTGAAACAGGTATTCAGGTGGATTACCAGACCTTTGATTCCAACGAATCCATGTACACTAAAATCAAGCAGGGAGGAACTACCTATGACCTGGCCGTTCCTTCTGAGTATATGATTTCCAAAATGACGGAAGAAGATATGCTCGTGAAACTAGATAAATCAAAAATTGAAGGTTTAGACAATATCGATCCACGATTTATGCGCTTGAGTTTTGATAAGAACAATGACTATTCTATTCCATATTTCTGGGGAACCTTGGGGATTGTTTACAATGAAACCATGGTAGAAAATCCTCCTCAAGAATGGGAAGATTTGTGGTCAGAAGAATACCGTGACAATATCATGTTAATCGACGGTGTTCGTGAGGTCATGGGCTTCGGTCTGCAATCTTTGGGTTACAGCTTAAACTCTAAAAATCCTGCAGAGATTGAAAAAGCAGCTGAACATCTCTATAATCTAACTCCAAATGTCAAAGCAATTGTTGCTGATGAGATAAAAGGTTATATGATACAAGATGCGGCAGCAATTGCTGTTTCGTTCTCAGGCGAGGCGAGTGAAATGTTAGATGGAAATGAAAATCTGCGCTATGTTGTACCATCAAAAGGTTCTAATCTTTGGTTCGATAACATGGTCATTCCAAAAACAGCAAAAAATATTGATGGAGCTTACGCCTTTATGAGTTTTATGCTTCGTCCTGAAAATGCGCTTCGCAATGCAGAATATGTTGGTTATTCAACACCAATTCCTGCAGCCAAGGCTATGCTGGATGAGGAGACTCAGAACGATGAATCTTTCTATCCATCTGAAGAAACGATGAAGAAGATGGAAGTTTATGATAATCTTGGACCAGAGATACTTGGAATGTATAATGACCTCTATCTCCAATTCAAGATGTATCGGAAATAGTCTGATTGGACAGGTAGCAATATAAATAAAAGAATGGGAGTGAGGTTCTTTACTAAGTACTTATTGCTCCTATTTTTTGGTCATACATACTATAGAAAGGAAGGGAAATCCCAATGGAAAATCACCGGAAAGAAGTTAGTTTTATTTCTCAATCAATCCTCTACTCGGTTCTGCGTGGTAGTTTAGTTGGCATTGTCGCTGGTTTAGTGGTCGTTGCATTTCGCTTAGCCATTGAAAAAATATTTTCTGTCTTTACGCACCTCTATTCTCTGGCAACAGACAATGCAATCTATTTACTTCTTATTGGAGGGCTTTATCTGGTCATAGCTTTACTTGTTGGCAAGTTGATCAAAGACGAGCCAAATGCAAAAGGTTCTGGTATACCACAGGTGGAGGCAGAACTAAAAGGAATTATGGATTTAAACTGGTGGTCAGTCCTTTGGAGAAAATTTATCGGCGGTGTTTTATCCATTGCATCTGGTCTAATGCTGGGGCGTGAAGGTCCCAGTATTCAATTAGGAGCTGTAACGGCTAAAGGTATATCAGTTCTTCTTAAATCCAGTGAAATGGAAAGAAGGAGTTTGATTGCTAGTGGCGCTGCGGCAGGTTTGGCAGCAGCTTTCAACGCACCAATAGCAGGCCTTTTATTTGTTGTGGAGGAAGTCTATCATCAGTTTTCACGTCTGGTATGGGTCTCAGCACTGGCAGCCAGTATCACTGCGAACTTTATTTCCTTACATTTTTTTGGATTAATGCCTGTTTTGCATATGCCGAAGGACTTACAGTTACTATCTCTTGACCAATATTGGATCTATATCTTACTTGGAGTTTTCCTTGGACTTGCTGGATATGTGTATGAAGTTGTTATCCTCAATATACAAGGTTTCTACACCCTTCTCTCAAAAATCATTCCTCTCCCAGTTCCATACTACAGTGCATTTGCCTTTTTGTTTATTATACCGATTGGTTATTTTTTCCCTAATCTGTTGGGTGGCGGGCATCATTTGATTTTAGAGCTTCCATATTTGGAACAAGGACTACTGACATTGGCAATCTTGATTTTAATACGATTTGTATGGAGCATGATTTCCTATGGTTCTGGTCTACCAGGGGGCATCTTTTTGCCCATATTAACCTTAGGAAGTCTCCTTGGGCTTTTTGTCGCACGGTTCTTCCTTGATATTGGTTTCATCAGTCAGGAGCAGATGCTATTGTTTATTGTATTGGGAATGGCAGGCTTTTTCGCAGCGATTTCCAAAGCACCTCTAACTGCTATTATTTTAGTAACTGAAATGGTTGGAAGTTTGAACCAATTGATGGTCATCGGGTTGGTAGCTTTGAGTTCCTATGTGATGATGGACCTCTTAGGTGGCGCGCCAGTCTATGAAGCAATGTTGGAAAAAATTCTGCCAGAAGAAGTAGAACAGCAAGAACACATGACCTTAATAGAGGTTGTTGTCAACGAAACATTGGACAGAAGATTTGTTAGCGAGTTACGTTTGCCGGATTCATGCTTGATCACCAGTCAAATTCATCATGGTAAGTCAAGGATTGTGAAAGGAAATAGCCAACTTTCTATGGGTGATTCCTTGCTCGTTGCAGTTCCAATCTCTCAAATTCATACCGTTCGTAGGATATTTGAGGGAGATTAGCATTTTTTTAGATTGTCTTAACAAAGAGATGAGAAAAGTCCCAATATTATAATGTTTCTGTTGTCTGGTCAACTCTCTCAATTCAGGAATGATTTCATCGGGAACGAAACTCCGAGGAAGCAGACCAATCCGTATTCATTTGGCAATCCAGTAAGCGTCTTTCTTGTCAGTTTTCTGACCTGTAATGGTCTTCATGTGGGCTGGTTGAGCAAGTATTAGCTCGAAGTCATCACATAGTGCATGCCAGACAGGTCGCCAATAGACACCTGTGTTTTCCATACCAACAGCTTCCACATGAAATTGACTGAGAAAATCGTGGTAAGCACGTAGACCTTTAGTCGTTATATCCAATGTAGCTAAGTAACACTTTGGACAAGTTGAGGGGAATACAAACGACAATATCGACTTGATCTACACATGATTATCTATGACAATTCCTTCCTTCTTGTAAGTTAGAGAGCCTATCTACTGAATTTTATACTCTTCGAAAATCAAAATCAGACGTTGTTGACTTGATTTGATGAACTTCAGTTCTATCTGCATCTGCGTCGCCTAGTCTGTTTTTGATTTTCATTGAGTATTAGTCATATTCTTGAGTGTATATTGTGGTTCTTATCAGTAGGCTGGAGCAGTTTTGTCACCATAATTAACATCAATAATGCACCAACCGCAAGGCCCTCACTAGGTATATAATCTTAGTGAGGGCTTTATGCTCATTCTCATTATTCTGTGGGTAAGGACGGAGCTACCATGAATGTCTTGCTCACTCCCTTGTTATAGTCATTTGAATTATCTTTGATACATCGTCGCTTTCGGCTTGCCGTACTCTGCAGAAGTGACTTGCTTTGCAAGTTATATCTCCAACCTAGCACAGCCACTAGGCTGTGCTAGCAACCTACACCTCAGTTCCTTGTCTGAAAGCTAATTCATTCGACTATAGTGTGCATTATCTGTATCTATGGTTATAGATATTATTGATAGCTAGTTATAGTTTGAATAAATAACTGAATTTTCAGAATATACTTGCAATACTGATAATTTTGTGTTTTAATATATTTATTGGTTTTGCCAATAATGAAGGAGAAAAACTAGGAGGAAAAGTTATGAAAAAGAAAGAAACTTTCTCACTTCGGAAGTATAAAATTGGAACTGTGTCTGTTCTTTTGGGTGCAGTTTTTTTGTTTGCAGGTGCACCATCGGTAGCTGCAGATGAATTGACAAGCCTAGTAGAGACTAAGGTGGAAACAACTGTTCCTGACGCAATCGTCAGCGAATCAACCTCAGAAAGTCCCGTTGTCGAGGAGTTAGTTGACAATTCTGTGGAGGCTACCCCAACTGATGTAACCACTACAGATACTGTAGAGGAAACACTTGGCTCAGAAGCTCTTGAAAACATCACAAATACGGAAGTAGAAGCGACTCAACCAGCTGTAGAAACTCCAGCTATTTCAGAGAAAAAAGTAGAAGAAGAGGAGAAGCTTTCCGTAGCAGATGAGACTACTGCTATTACTAATCAGGAAGAAGCGAAACCACAAAACATTGATAGTAATACAATCATTACAGTACCTAAAGTTTGGGATAGTGGTTACAAGGGCGAAGGAACAGTAGTTGCAATCATTGATTCCGGTCTTGACGTTGATCACGATGTATTGCATATTTCAGATCTCTCAACCGCAAAATATAAATCAGAAAAAGAGATAGAAGCAGCTAAAGAAGCAGCAGGAATTACCTACGGTGAATGGTTTAACGATAAGGTTGTATTTGGTTATAACTATGTTGATGTGAATACTGTCTTGAAAGAAGAAGACAAACGCTCGCACGGTATGCACGTAACGAGTATTGCCACAGGAAATCCGACACAACCAGTCGCTGGACAATTAATGTATGGTGTAGCTCCTGAAGCGCAAGTCATGTTTATGCGTGTATTCTCAGACCTCAAAGCTACAACAGGCGCAGCATTGTACGTAAAAGCGATTGAAGATGCTGTAAAATTAGGTGCAGATAGCATTAACCTCAGCCTGGGAGGAGCTAACGGCTCTGTTGTTAACATGAATGAAAATGTGACTGCAGCAATCGAGGCTGCTCGTCGTGCAGGGGTTTCTGTTGTTATTGCTGCTGGTAATGATGGAACATTTGGTTCAGGTCATTCTAATCCGTCAGCCGATTATCCAGATTATGGCTTGGTCGGTGCACCTTCAACAGCTCGCGATGCAATTTCTGTCGCTTCTTACAATAACACAACGGTTGGTAGTAAAGTAATCAATATCATTGGCTTAGAAAACAATGCTGACTTGAATTACGGTAAGAGTTCGTTTGATAATCCAGAGAAAAGTCCCGTACCATTTGAAATCGGGAAAGAATATGAATATGTTTATGCGGGAATCGGTCAAGCTTCGGATTTTGATGGTCTAGATTTGACTGGAAAACTTGCACTCATCAAACGTGGAACGATTACTTTCTCAGAAAAAATAGCCAATGCAACAGCTGCAGGTGCAGTAGGGGTGGTCATTTTCAATAGCCGTCCAGGTGAAGCCAACGTAAGCATGCAACTTGATGATACAGCTATTGCAATTCCATCTGTCTTCATTCCATTGGAATTTGGTGAAGCTTTGGCAGCTAACTCATATAAGATTGCGTTCAATAACGAAACAGATATTCGCCCTAACCCAGAAGCAGGTCTTCTTTCAGATTTTTCAAGTTGGGGTCTATCAGCGGATGGCGAGCTAAAACCAGACTTAGCTGCTCCAGGTGGTGCTATTTATGCAGCTATCAATGATAATGACTATGCCAACATGCAGGGAACAAGTATGGCTTCACCACACGTGGCAGGAGCAGCCGTACTAGTAAAACAGTATTTACAGGCAACTTACCCTACTAAGTCCCCTCAAGAAATCGAAGCCTTAGTAAAACACTTGCTTATGTCTACTGCTAAAGCACATGTGAACAAAGAAACAACAGCCTACACTTCCCCTCGCCAACAAGGTGCAGGTATCATCGATACTGCGGCAGCTATTTCTACAGGTTTATATTTGACTGGCGAAGACGGTTATGGCAGCATTACCTTGGGCAATGTTGAGGATACATTCAGCTTTACGGTCACACTTCATAACATTACAAACGAAGATAAGACTTTAAACTACTCAACGCAATTAACAACTGATACTGTCCAAAATGGATTAATCACCTTGGCTCCGCGTCTATTAGCAGAGATTTCTGGCGGTAAGGTGACTGTGAAAGCCAATTCAAGTACAACTGTTACAATTAATGTCGATGCATCAAGCTTTGCAGAAGAATTGACAGGTTTAATGAAAAATGGTTACTATCTTGAAGGTTTTGTTCGATTTACAGATGTAGCCGATGGCGGTGATATTGTCAGCATTCCATACGTTGGTTTCCGTGGGGAATTCCAAAATCTAGCCGTTCTAGAAGAGCCGATTTACAATCTTATTGCCGATGGTAAGGGGGGCTTCTACTTTGAACCTGTTACAGCACAACCAGATACTGTTGATATCAGCCATCACTACACAGGTCTTGTTACAGGAAGTACGGAGTTAATCTATTCTACAGACAAACGATCTGACTTTGCGATCAAGACACTTGGTACATTTAAAAATGAAGCAGGATACTTTGTTTTAGAGCTTGATGAGTCTGGTAAGCCTCATTTAGCTATCTCGCCAAATGGGGATGACAACCAAGATTCGCTCGCTTTCAAAGGTGTCTTCTTGAGAAATTATACGGATTTAGTCGCAAGCGTCTATGCTGCAGATGATACTGAGCGAACAAATCCACTTTGGGAAAGTCAACCACAGTCAGGCAATAAGAACTTCTATAGTGGTGATCCTAAAAATCCAAAATCAAGCATTATTTACCCTACTGAATGGAATGGGACAGACAGCGAGGGAAATGCTTTAGCAGATGGTAAGTATCAATACGTTTTGACCTACTCATCTGAAGTTCCAGGTGCAGCAGTACAAACTATGATTTTCGATGTTATCATCGATAGAGAATCACCAGTTATCACCACAGCTACCTATGATGAAACAAACTTTACATTTAACCCTCGTCCAGCCATTGAAAAAGGAGAATCCGGTCTATATCGCGAGCAAGTATTCTACCTTGTAGCGGATGCAAGCGGTGTGACAACTATTCCTTCCTTATTAGAAAATGGTGATGTAACCGTTTCTGATAACAAGGTATTTGTGGCACAAAACGACGATGGCTCCTTTACATTGCCTCTTGACCTTGCAGATATTTCAAAATTCTACTACACAGTAGAGGATTATGCTGGTAACATCAGCTATGAAAAAGTAGAGAATCTGATCAGTATTGGCAATGAAAAAGGGTTGGTAACTGTCAATATTCTTGATAAAGATACAAATAGTCCTGCACCAATACTTTTCTCTTACTCAGTCACCGATGAAACAGGCAAGATTGTTGCAGAATTACCACGATATGCCGGCGATACTAGCGTTCTTAAGCTACCATTTGGTACTTACACCTTTGATTTATTCTTATATGATACAGAATGGTCAAGCCTAGCAGGTGAAACAAAAGCAGTCGTGACGATTTCGGAAGAAAATAGCACTGCCGAGGTGAATTTCTATGTGACTTTGAAAGATAAGGCCAACTTGCTGGTAGATATTGATGCATTACTACCTTCTGGTTCAACCATCCAACTGGTAACTGCTGATGGCCAGACTATTCAGCTACCAAATGCTAAATATTCTAAGACCGATTATGGTAAATTTGTACCAGTTGGTACCTACACTATCCTTCCAACCCTCCCAGAAGGCTATGAATTTTTGGAAGAATTAGACGTAGCAGTACTTGCAAAACAGTCAAATGTTAAGAAATTAACCTTGATTAATAAAGTTGCTTTGAAAGAACTGATTGCTGAACTTGCGAGACTTGAAGAAACAGCGCGTTATTACAATGCTAGTCCAGAACTTCAAACTGCCTATGCTAAAGCATTAGAAGATGCCAATGCAGTATATGCCAACAAACACAATCAGGCACAAGTAGATTCAGCAGTTGCCAGTCTTGTGGCAGCGAGAGAGCAGCTAAACGGTCAGGCTACCGATACGGAAAAACTAATTGCTGAAGTATCAAACTACACACCGACTCAGGCAAACTTTATTTATTATAATGCTGAAAATACCAAACAAATTGCCTATGATACAGCTGTTCGTTCAGCACAACTTGTATTGAACCAAGAGAATGTAACACAGGCAGTTGTCGACCAAGCGTTGGCGGACTTGTTAGCAGCGAAAGCCGGCTTAGATGGTCAAAAGACTGATATTTCAGCCCTTCGTAGCGCAGTATCCGTTTCTTCCGTATTAAAAGCGACAGATGCTAAGTATATCAATGCATCTGAAAACGTGAAACAAGCTTATGACCAGGCAGTTGAAGCAGCGAAAACGATTCTAGCTGACGAATTTGCAAGCCAAGCAAGTGTCGATCAAGCTCTAGCCGTTCTGACAAGCGCTCAGGCAGAACTGGATGGTGTTGCTACTTCAACAAATGATGCCAAAGAGCCAGCAAATACTGCCACTGACAAAAAAGATGAAGGCACTGTAACGCCTCCACCTATAGACTCAGAAAAAGTTGATGTACAGGCACCTCCTGTAAAAGATACTGGGAATTCAGGGCATGTACCGATAGGTCAGAGGCCAAACCCTCAATCAACTTTACCTCGTCCAGTCACTTTGCAAGCTAGTCTATCTAGCCCTAATCAAGAAAAACAGGTGACTCAACTACCAAATACTGGAGACAATGATACGAGATACTATCTTGTTCTTGGTGTCATTATTGGGCTAGGGACTCTGTTGGTAAGCAAACGACGTCATAAAGAAGAAGTCTAAGAAAATATAGTCATACTCTTCGAAAATCAAAATTATCCGTTGTCAACTTGCCTTGATGAGTGAAAAGCTCCAGTGGAGGTTTTCAGCCTGTTACCTTGAAATAAGATAGTAACAGAGTTCTATCTTCGGCTTCGTTTCCTAGGCAACTTTTGATTTGCATTGAGTATCATTTTCTACCATTTATCAGGCTTTAATCACGAGTTTGTTATATAAAGACCGCTTAATCATTGATTAAGCGGTTGTTTGTGTTTGAAATTGAAGCATTGTCTTTTGGATGTTTCTTGAGATATCAGTTGGCTTTACAAGATAATAATCTTGAGCCAGTTGGTCGGCAATATAGGAGTGGAGGTAGGTTGCTACAAGGATTCTTTCATATAGTTGAACATGGGGAAATTGTACAGCAAATCCTGCAATCATACCTGCAAGAGTATCTCCCATACCTCCTGTTGCTTGGTAGGGACCACCAGCTCCTATTGGGGTGACTTGGTTTGGCTGGGTTTTTAGGATTTGAGTAGCAGAACTTTTAGCTACAAGGATTGTATTTTCTTGAAAAGATTGCAAGGCTTCAAGATTTCTTTGGCTTGTTTGGTCAGCAACCGGAATGGCTGATAACCGTTCCCATTCTTTCTGATGGGGTGTCAGGATGACTTGTTTACACGGGAAGTTCTTTCTGTTTTGCTTTGCGACTAAGGTAAGGGCTGAGCCATCAAGAACTAAAATCTGCTGGTCAGATAAATGTTCAAAAACAAAGTCCAATAACTGTTCAGCTCTGCTATTTTCCCCAAAACCTGGACCAATCAATACCAAGTCAGCATTTTCTAAGCTGTTTATCAGCAAGGCTTGATCGTCAAATGAAAATGCCATGGCTTCAGGCAGATGACTATGTAAGGCTGGTATGTTATCTTTTTCAGTAGCAACAGTTACCAAGCCTGCTCCACTGTTGACGGTTGCTAGTGTGGCCATGATAATCGCTCCACCATAGGGATACAGTCCACCAATCAGCAAGACTCGACCATAGCTTCCCTTATGGCTGTTGCGTGACCTTGCTTGAATAACCTTTCTACAGAGTTCTTGTAAGTCCATACATATTCCCCCCTTTTCTTTTTATTATACCATGAGGAATGAGGTTTATGACAATCCAGATTTTAGATAAATTCAAGTTTTCATGCTATAATGAATTCATGGTATTATCAAAAAAACGTGCAAGAAAAGTTATTGAAGAAATCATCGCTCTATATCCTGATGCTAAGCCTAGCTTGGACTTTCGAAATCACTTTGAGTTGGTATGTGCAGTGCTCTTATCTGCTCAAACTACAGATGCTGCGGTGAATAAGGCAACACCTGGTTTGTTCGCAGCTTTCCCTACGCCCCAAGCCATGGCGGCAGCAGAAGTGAAGGATATTGAGCCTTATATTTCTCGTTTGGGTTTGTACCGAAACAAGGCAAAGTTTTTAAAAGACTGTGCCCAGCAGTTGATGGAACGGCATAATGGCATTGTTCCTCAAACTCGTGAGGAATTAGAAGCCTTGGCAGGAGTGGGAAGAAAAACGGCCAATGTTGTTTTAAGTGTCGGTTTCGGAATTCCCGCCTTCGCAGTTGATACCCACGTGGGACGGATTTGTAAACACCACGATATTGTCAAAAAATTGGCTACACCCCTGGAAACAGAAAAACGAGTCATGGAAGTCTTACCTCCTGAACTCTGGCTCCCTGCTCATCAAGCTATGATTTATTTTGGTCGTGAGGTTTGCCATCCTAAGAACCCTGAATGCGAAAAATTCCCACAATTATATGAATTTGACTAAAAAATCTTCTGTTTTTGAAGATTTTTTTAGTTTTTATGTAAAATTGTTTGAGTAAATTCTGAACATTTTTTTAAATTTTATAAGAATAGTAACTCAGACAAGAATTATACGAATGTTATATTTTATAAACAAGCCCCAAAAGTGATATATCCGAATATTGTCTAGATAGGTTTCTTTTTCATTGACAAAACACAAACAATAAGCTATACTATATCTTGTAATAAGGAAAAAATACGAAAAACAAATCGTTTTTTTGTTCCAATGTTAAGAAAAAGAGGTAGAAGCATGTTCAACGAAACTCCAGTTTTTGACTACGAAGATATTCAGCTCATTCCAAATAAATGTATCATCAATAGCCGTTCCGAGGCAGATACAACAGTGACTCTTGGGAAATATAGCTTTAAATTACCAGTTGTTCCAGCTAATATGCAGACTATTATTGATGAAGATGTAGCAGAAATGCTTGCCAAAGAAGGGTATTTCTACATCATGCATCGTTTCGATGAAGCTGGTCGCATTCCATTTATCAAACGCATGCACGAGCAAGGTTTGATTGCTTCTATCTCTGTTGGCGTAAAAGAATATGAATATGAGTTTGTGACTAGCTTGAAAGCTGATGCCCCTGAGTTTATCACCATTGATATTGCGCATGGTCATGCTGATAGCGTGATTAAAATGATCAAGCATATCAAGAAAGAATTACCTGATACCTTTGTCATTGCAGGTAATGTCGGTACTCCAGAAGCAGTTCGTGAACTAGAAAATGCTGGTGCGGATGCGACAAAAGTTGGAATTGGTCCAGGTAAAGTATGTATTACAAAGGTTAAGACTGGTTTTGGTACAGGTGGTTGGCAGCTGGCAGCCCTTCGTTGGTGTGCAAAAGCTGCCCGTAAACCAATTATTGCGGACGGTGGTATTCGTACCCACGGAGACATTGCCAAATCCATCCGCTTCGGCGCAAGCATGGTCATGATTGGTTCGCTCTTTGCCGGTCACATTGAAAGCCCAGGTAAAACAATTGAAGTTGATGGTGAGAAATTCAAAGAGTACTACGGTTCTGCCTCTGAATACCAAAAAGGGGCTTACAAAAATGTTGAAGGTAAGAAAATCTTACTCCCTGCCAAAGGACATTTGAAAGATACTCTGGTTGAAATGGAGCAAGATTTGCAGTCATCTATTTCTTATGCAGGTGGACGTGACATTACCAGCTTGAAGCATGTGGACTATGTTATTGTGAAAAACTCTATCTGGAATGGTGACTCAATCTAGTCAAAGAGGACTTGCAATGCAGGTCCTTTTCTTGTTACAATATTTATATAAAATTGAAAGAGAATAAGTATGTACCAAACAAGAAATAACAAAGAAAAGCTCTGGCTTTTTATCAAAATATTTTTACCCATTTTAATTTATCAATTTGCTAATTATTCCGCATCCTTTATCGATACCATGATGACTGGTCAGTTTAGTACTATGGATTTGGCAGGTGTGTCCATGGCAACCAGTCTTTGGAATCCGCTTTTTTCATTTCTAACAGGTATCGTATCTGCACTTGTTCCAATCATTGCTCAATATCTAGGACAAGGAGAGAAGACAAAAATCCGACAGGAATTTCATCAGTTTGTCTATCTAGCCATCGGATTAACCATTTTACTCTTGTGCTCGGTCCTATTTATCGCTGTGCCCGCCTTGGCTCAGTTTGGACTTGATGAATCTGTTTTTCAAGTTGGTAGGCAGTACCTCTATTTTATTTCCATTGGCATCCTGCCTCTCTTACTCTTTAGTGTCTGTCGCTCTTTTTTCGACGCCCTCGGCTTAACCCGACTCTCCATGTACCTCATGTTGCTCCTTGTCCCATTTAACAGTCTATTTAACTATCTCTTAATTTATGGGAAAATGGGCCTACCGGCCCTAGGCGGAGCTGGAGCTGGATTGGGTACTGCTTTAGCTTACTGGGCGGTACTGCTAGTAATCGTCATTGTCATGTGCAAAAATAAGACCATTGCATCTTATCAGATTTGGCAGTGGAGTCCGATTGATGGGACTTTACTGAAAGAAGGACTGAAAATCGGGCTTCCCATCGGTTTACAAGTCTTTGCAGAAGTTGCAATTTTTGCAGTAGTAGGGCTCTACATGGCAAAATTTTCAGCCCAGATTATCGCTGCCCACCAGTCAGCTATGAACTTTGCGACATTATTATATGCCTTTCCTGCCTCGGTTTCTTCAGCCCTAGCTATTGTCATTGCCTATGAAGTAGGGGCTAAACGACCACAGGATGTGAAAGCCTACAGCCGTCTAGGACGCCTGGTTGCACTTGGTTTTGCAGGATTGACACTTACTTTTCTCTATTTTTTCCGTTCCAAAGTCGCTTTCCTCTACGGCAATGACGCAGATTTTATCCGTCTGACCTCGCATTTTCTAAGCTTTGCCCTCATGTTTCAGTTAGCAGATGCCTTTACCGCACCTATTCAGGGGATATTACGTGGTTACAAGGATACGACTGTTCCATTTGTACTTGGTTTGGTTGCCTATTGGTCCATGACTTTCCCAGTCGCTTTCTTGCTTGAAAGATTTTTCCAAATGGGTCCAGAAGCCTATTGGATTGGTCTTATTTTAGGGATTTTTGTCTGTGGAATAGCTCTTAATTTGCGCTTGATCAAAATAGCTCATTCTCATTTGTCCGTGAAATAAATTAACTATGAAAGTCGGAGGCATCCGGCTTTTTCTCTCTTGTGAAAATATCTTGCTCATGTTAAAATAAAAGGATAGAAAATCAAATGGAGAAATTATGAATTATTTTAACGTAGGAAAGATTGTTAACACGCAAGGCCTACAAGGGGAAATGCGTGTTTTGTCTGTGACCGATTTTGCTGAAGAACGTTTTAAAAAAGGGGCAAAGCTGGCACTTTTTGATGACAAGGATCAGTTTGTCATGGAAGTGGAAATTGCTAGTCACCGTAAGGCTAAGAACGTTGATATTGTCAAGTTTAAGGGCATGTACCATATCAACGATATTGAAAAGTACAAGGGCTTTAGTTTGAAAATTGCCGAGGAAAACTTGACTGACCTTGAAGATGGTGAGTTTTATTACCATGAAATTATCGGCTTGGATGTCTATGAGAATGATACTCTGATCGGACAAATCAAGGAAATCTTGCAGCCAGGTGCCAATGATGTCTGGGTGGTGAAACGAAAAGGGAAGAAGGACCTGCTTTTACCCTATATTCCGCCTGTTGTCTTGAACATTGATATTCCAAATAACCGTGTCGATGTGGAATTGCTCGAGGGCCTAGACGATGAGAATTGATATTTTGACCCTCTTCCCTGAGATGTTTGCACCTCTAGAACACTCTATTGTGGGTAAGGCGCGTGACAAGGGTTTGCTAGAAATCAACTACCACAATTTCCGAGAGAATGCTGAAAAGGCTCGCCATGTGGACGATGAACCCTATGGTGGAGGACAAGGCATGTTGCTCCGTGCCCAGCCAATTTTTGATACTATGGATAGCATTGAACAAACCAAGCCACGTGTTATCCTATTGGATCCCGCTGGGCGTACTTTCAATCAGGCCTATGCCGAAGAATTGGCACAGGAAGAGCAGCTGATTTTCATTTGCGGTCACTATGAAGGATATGATGAGCGGATTAAGACCTTAGTAACAGATGAAATTTCTCTCGGAGATTATGTCCTGACAGGTGGAGAGTTGGCAGCTATGACCATGATTGATGCTACCGTTCGCCTGATTCCAGAGGTTATTGGCAAGGAAGTCAGTCATACGGATGATAGTTTTTCATCAGGGCTATTGGAATATCCTCAATACACCCGACCATACGAGTATCGTGGAATGGTAGTTCCAGATGTATTAATGAGCGGTCACCATGAAAATATTCGTAAATGGCGTTTGGAAGAGAGTCTACGCAAAACCTATCAACGTCGTCCAGACTTGTTGGAAAATTACAACTTTACAGCTGAAGAGTTAACTATTTTTGAAAAAATCAAAGCAGAAGACACAGTTGATTAGACTGTGTTTTTCTTGCTAGAAGGAGAAATGATGAAACGCAAGGTATTTGAACATTACCAACCCTATAAGTTAGGAAAAATTGCCAAATACGACTTGGGCAATAATGAAAATCGTATTATTGACTGGTCCTTTTTACCGCAAAAGACCTTAGAGAGCTTAGAAGTTGGTCAATTGAGCTTTTACGGTGACAATACTTACTCAGAGTTGATTGAGAAATATGCAGCCTATCTTGGAGTGAATCCCAAACAAGTAACAGTAGGTGCGGGCTCTGATCACCTTATTCACATGATTGTTTCCACCTTTATGGAAAAGGATGATACTTTTTTGACTGTCAATCCAGACTTCTTCATGTATGAAAACTATAATCACATGCATGGTAGCCGTTTTGAAGCCATTGACTTGGAAGAGAAAGATGAGACCTTGGTTTTGCCAGTTGAGAATTTGTTGGCGCGTGCGGAGGAGGTGAAGGCAAAGATAATCATGCTTTCCAATCCTAACAATCCCTCTTCAGTAGCTTATTCGCTAGAAGATTTGGAGAAATTGGCTATTTCTTTTAAAGGACTACTCGTTGTAGATGAGGCTTACATTGAATTTGCAAATGTCGAAAGTTTCATCAGTCGTCTGCAACAATTTGACAATGTTTTAGTTTTACGGACCTTATCAAAGGCTTTTGGACTTGCAGGTTTACGAGTTGGCTTTGCGGTAGGAAGCGAAGAGTTAATTTATGAATTGGACAAGGTCATTCCCCCGTTCAGCTTGTCAAACTTGACTGCAAAAATGGCAGCCGTTGCATTGAATTATACAGACAAAGTTTTAGAAATAGTGGGAGTAATTCAGAATTTGCGAGAAGAAATGATTTTATTCTTGCAAGGGTTAGATAACTGTCAAGTTCTTCCTAGTCAGGCTAGTTTTGTAACGTTTAAAGCACCGTGGGCAGAAGAATTTTATCAGCAAGCCTTGGCACAGGATTGGAATTTCAAATATTATCCAACAGGTAAATTAGAGGGGCATATCCGCCTATCTATTGGCCGTCCAGAAGAAATGGACATGATGAAAAAAATGATTGAGAAGCTAGTGGAAGCGTAGATTCTGCTAGTTTTTTTGTTTTTTTGAAAGAAAATGATAGAAAATGATTGACAATGGCAGAAAATCGTGTATAATGATTTTTGTAAACGATTGCAGGAGGTGTTGGACATTCTCAAATCAGAACGAAAACAGATTATATTGGAGCGAATACACTCTCAACAGTTTGTTCGGCTAGAGGAATTAATTGAAGTTCTTGATACATCTGAGTCTACTGTACGTAGGGATTTGGACGAGTTGGAAAACGAAGGTAAGCTTCGTCGTGTACACGGTGGTGCTGAAGCACCTGCTAATTTGCAACTGGAAGAATCCATTCTGGAAAAATCTGTCAAAAACGTTCAAGAAAAACGGATGATTGCTGAAAGAGCAGCACAGTTAATCATGGACGGCGATGTGATTTTTGTAGATGCAGGGACGACAACCGGTGTCTTGATTGACTATCTCCAACAGGATAATCTAACAGTCGTGACCAATTCCATTCACCATGCTGTCAAGTTGGTTGAACGCAAGATAAAGACCATTATTATAGGTGGTTATGTCAAGCAATCAACCGATGCTTCAGTAGGTGCTATGGCTTTGGAACAAATTCGACAGCTCAATTTTGATAAGGCATTTCTGGGGATGAATGGTATTGATAAAAACTATTTTACAACGCCAGATATTGAAGAAGCGACCATCAAACGCACTATCATAGACAATGCCAAAGAAAGCTATGTTTTGGCAGATGCTTCTAAAATTGGTCAATTCTCCTTTGTTAAAGTTGCGGCAATCGAAAAATCCAACATTATCTGCCAATCTTCAGAAAGCAGTTTGTTGGACATCATAAAAGAGAAAACGAGGGTAATCGAGGTATGATTTATACAGTTACGCTCAATCCAGCGATTGACTATATCGTTCGTTTAGAACATGTCGAGACGGGCAGTGTCAATCGTATGGAGAGCGACGATAAGTATGCCGGCGGTAAGGGAATTAACGTTAGCCGTGTTTTGAAGCGCTTGGGCTATCCGAATACAGCAACGGGTTTCCTTGGGGGATTCACAGGTCAGTTCATCAAAGATGGATTGATTGCCGAAGGAATTGATACTGATTTTGTTCAGGTTGATCAAGATACACGTATTAACGTGAAAATCAAAGCTGACCAAGAAACAGAAATCAACGGTTTGGGTCCGATTGTGACAGATACACAGTTGGCCGAATTAGAAATGGTCTTAGCAGGATTGACCAAGGGAGACACCGTTGTCTTTGCGGGGTCTGCTCCAGCTAGTCTTGGAAATGAAGTCTACAATAGGCTGATTCCCGTGGCGAAAAAAGCAGGAGCGCAAGTTGTCTGTGACTTTGAAGGCCAAACACTTCTAGACTCATTAGCACACCAGCCACTCTTGGTCAAGCCAAACAACCATGAACTTGAAGCAATCTTCAACGTCGAGTTGAATGGCATTGCAGACATCGAGACCTACGCTAAGAAAATCTTAGATATGGGAGCTCAGAATGTTATCATTTCCATGGCAGGGGATGGGGCTTTGTTGGTCACTCCAGCAGCTACTTACTTTGCCAAACCAATCAAGGGAACAGTGAAAAATTCTGTCGGAGCTGGAGATTCCATGGTGGCAGGATTTACTGGCGAATACGTTCGCTCACAAGACCCAATCGAAGCCCTAAAATGGGGAGTTGCTTGCGGTACGGCAACAGCCTTTTCAGACGATTTGGCAAGTATCGAATTTATTAAGGAAACTTATGAAAAAGTTGAGGTAGAAAGACTATGAAAATTCAAGACGTTTTGAGAAAAGATGTCATGTTGCTTGATTTGCAAGCGACAAACAAGGAAGCAGTTATCGATGAAATGATTGCCAGTTTGGTTGATAAAGGTTATGTAACGGATTTTGAGGTATTCAAAACAGGTATCATGAACCGTGAAGCACAAACGACAACAGGACTTGGTGATGGTATCGCAATGCCACACGCTAAGAATGCTGCGGTGAAAGAGGCAACTGTTCTCTTTGCTAAATCAAACAAGGGCGTTGACTACGCAAGTCTTGACGGTCAACCAACTGACTTGTTCTTTATGATTGCAGCTCCAGAAGGTGCTAACGATACTCACTTGGCTGCCCTTGCTGAATTGTCTAAATACTTGATGAAGGCTGGATTTGCTGACAAACTTCGTGGCGTATCTAGTCCAGAAGAAGTGCTTGCAGTCTTTGACGCAGCGGAAGCGGCAGACAAGGCAGCTGAAGAAGTGGTTCCAGCACCAAGTGGTGACCGTCCATTTATCGTTGCAGTTACAGCTTGTACAACAGGTATTGCCCACACTTACATGGCAGAAGAAGCTCTTAAGAAGCAAGCTGCTGAAATGGGTGTTGACATCAAGGTTGAAACCAACGGTGCTTCAGGTGTTGGAAACAAACTGACTGCTGAAGACATCAAGAATGCAGCTGGTGTTATCATTGCAGCAGATAAGGCTGTCGATATGCCTCGTTTCAATAGCAAACCTTTGGTATCTCGTCCAGTTGCAGCTGGAATCAAACAACCAGAAGAATTAATTAACCTTATCTTGGAGGGTAAAGCATCAGCTTACACAGCGTCAGAAGGAGTAGCTACTGTGGAATCTTCAGAAAAACTCAGTCTTGGTAAAGCGTTCTATAAACACTTGATGAGCGGTGTTTCTCAAATGTTGCCATTCGTTATCGGTGGCGGTATCTTGATTGCCCTTGCCTTCCTATTCGATGGAGCTCTAGGTGTGCCGCAAGACAGCCTTGGTAGTCTTGGTTCATACCATGAAATCGCAGCTATGTTCATGAAGATAGGTGGAGCAGCCTTCGGCTTCATGTTGCCACTTCTTGCAGGTTACATTGCTTACTCAATTGCTGAAAAACCAGGTTTGGTTGCAGGTTTCGTAGCTGGTGCAATCGCTAGTAGCGGTCTTGCGTTCGGTAAAATTCCTTACGCAGCTGGTGGTGAAGAAACGCTTGCTCTTGCAGGTGTATCATCTGGTTTCTTGGGTGCTCTTGTCGGCGGTTTCCTTGCTGGTGGTGTCGTGCTTGTTCTTCGTAACGCATTGCGTAACATGCCAAAATCACTCCAAGGTTTGAACGCTATCTTGCTCTTGCCACTGTTGGGAACAGCAATCACTGGTTTCTTGATGTTCTTCGTCAACATCCCAATGGCAGCTATCAACACAGGTATGAACAACTTCCTTGCAGGTCTTGAAGGTAGCTCTGCTATTCTCCTCGGCCTTGTCCTCGGTGGTATGATGGCAGTCGATATGGGTGGTCCAGTCAACAAGGCAGCTTATGTCTTCGGTACAGGTACACTTGCAGCAACTGTTGCAGATGGTGGTTCTGTTGCCATGGCAGCGGTAATGGCAGGTGGTATGGTTCCACCGTTGGCAGTATTCGTTGCAACCCTTCTTTTCAAAGACAAATTCACACAAGAAGAGCGTAACTCAGGTTTGACAAACATCGTTATGGGTCTTTCATTCATCACTGAAGGTGCGATTCCGTTTGGTGCTGCTGACCCAGCTCGTGCAATCCCAAGCTTTATCGCTGGTTCTGCCCTTGCAGGTGCCTTGGTCGGTTTGTCAGGCATCCAATTGATGGCTCCTCACGGTGGTATCTTCGTTATCGCTTTGACATCTAATCCATTGCTTTACATCGCCTATGTTTTGATTGGTGCGGTTGTATCAGGTATCCTTTACGGAGCACTTCGTAAAGCTAAATAATTTTGATTGAAACCTTGCTTCTGGCAAGGTTTTTTAGCTATTTCACGAGGATTATGGTATAATGTGAGTATTATTGTTATTAGAGGAGTCTTGAAATGGAAATCATTCGCGATAAAGAATTTGTCAATCAGTATCATTTTGATGCCCGCAATCACGCGTGGGAGAAAGAGAACGGAATTCCGGAAACAAAATTGAAAGTTGACTTTCAATTGATTGAGCAAAATCGTGCGGAAAATCGAACATCTATGATTACCATTTTGCGCTTTATGATTGTACTAGATCATTTTGTAATTTCAGGTGCCATGAGTCAGGCCGTTCACTTACCAAATCGATTGGTAGAAGAGCCAACTGAATTTACTGATGAAGAAAAACGGGTTTTGGTAGAGCCTCTTTTGGACATTTTAAAACGAATGACTTATGAGGTTACTGAAATCGCCTTTGATGCACCAGGAGTGAATTTGGAGTTTTAATATGAAATTAGCAGTTATAACTGACTCATCGGCTGTTTTGAATGTTCAAAGTATTGAGCGGGATGACCTGTTTGTCCTAAGCATTCCAGTCAGCATCGATGGGGAAAATTATATCGAAGGGCAAAATTTGACGGTTGAAGAGTTTTATCAAAAAATGGCTTCATCGAAAGAATTACCTAAAACAAGTCAACCGAGTTTGATGGAACTAGAAGAAATTCTGGCTAAATTAACAGAGAAAGGTTATACACACGCACTTGGCTTATTCTTGTCATCAGGTATTTCAGGTTTTTATCAAAATATTCAATATTTGGCTGATGAATTTGACGGTCTGACAGTTGCCTTTCCTGATACAAAAATCACCTCAGCACCTTTGGGAATGATGGTGGAGAATGTCCTTAAATGGGCTGATGCAGGACTTAGTTTTGAAGAGATTACTGGGAAATTGGACCAAGAAATTGGCAAGACTACAGCCTTCATCATGGTTGATGACCTCAATCATTTGGTAAAAGGTGGTCGCTTGTCCAATGGTGCAGCCTTGCTTGGCAATCTTTTGAGCATCAAACCGATTCTGTATTTTACAGGTGAGGGTAAGATTGAAGTGTACGAAAAAGTTCGGACGGAGAAGAAAGCCATTAAGCGACTCTTGGAAATCCTCCAAGAACAAACCAAAGAAGGACAATATCAGATTGCTATTATTCACGCCAACGCACCTCAGAAGGCTGAAAACTTTAAACAGCAGTTGGAAGAAGCAGGTGTCGGTAGCGATTTACCAATCGTGTCATTTGGTTCGGTCATCGGTACGCACTTGGGAGAAGGAGCTGTAGCCTTTGGTATTTCTCCCATTATTGAATAGGAGTTTGCATGACAATTAAGGTAATTATCGCAGGATTTAAAGGAAAAATGGGTTCAACGGCTGTTGAGATGGTCAAAGGTGACGCAGAACTTAGTCTGGCTGCCTTGGTGGATCCCTTTGCGACAGAAACAGAAGTAGATGGTGTTCCTGTTTTCAAGACCAAAGAAGAAGTTGCCAGCCTAGAAGCTGATGTATGGGTGGATTTTACAACGCCAAAATTTGCCTATGAAAACACCCGCTTTGCCTTGGAAAATGGATTCGCACCTGTGGTTGGAACGACTGGATTTACTCCAGAAGAAATTGAAGAATTAACTGCCTTGTCTGCTGAGAAGGGGTTGGGTGGCTTGATTGCTCCTAACTTTGCTATTGGCGCTATCTTGCTCATGCAATTTGCAGCACAGGCAGCCAAGTATTTCCCAAATCTTGAAATCATCGAACTACACCATGACAAGAAGAAGGATGCACCGAGCGGAACAGCTGTCAAAACGGCTGAACTCATTTCCCAAGTCCGTCAGTCACAGAGTCAAGGTGCAGCGGATGAAGAAGAAATGATTGCTGGAGCTCGTGGGGCAGAATTTGACGGCTTCCGTATCCATTCAGTACGCTTGCCAGGTCTTGTTGCACACCAAGAAGTGATTTTTGGGGCACAGGGAGAAGGCTTGACCATCCGTCATGACTCTTACGATCGCATTTCCTTTATGGGCGGTGTCAACCTCGGCATTAAAGAGGTAGTCAAACGCTCACAACTCGTTTATGGTTTGGAACACTTATTATGAAATTAAACAATCTGCCTTCTGAGTTTCAGGAGGCTTTGCCGATTTTAGAGAAAATTAAAGCCGCTGGCTTCGAGGCTTATTTCGTTGGCGGTTCCGTTCGTGATGCCATTCTCGGTAGACCTATTCATGATGTCGATATTGCGACATCAAGCTACCCTCAGGAAACGAAACAAATCTTTTCACGGACTATTGATGTCGGAATTGAACACGGTACGGTGTTAGTCTTAGAAGGCAAAAAAGAGTATGAAATTACCACCTTTCGGACAGAGGAGGAGTATGTCGACTTCCGCAGACCAAGCCAGGTTTCTTTTGTGCGTTCCTTAGAAGAAGATCTCAAACGTCGCGACTTCACGGTCAATGCCTTTGCCCTTGATGAGGAGGCACAGATTGTCGACCTCTTTGATGGGATGACTGACTTAGAAAACCGCACCCTACGAGCTGTAGGCATCCCGGCTGAGCGTTTCAATGAAGATGCCCTCCGTATCATGCGTGGATTTCGCTTTGCGGCGACCTTGGACTTTGAGATTGAGCCGACGACCTTTACAGCTATGGTTGCAACCGCACCGCTCTTGGAAAAAATCTCCGTGGAGCGTAGCTTTATCGAGTTTGATAAACTCTTGATGGCGGATTTTTGGCGAAAAGGCTTGCGCGCTATGATTGATTCCAAGGCTTATGATTTCTTGCCTGATTTAGCTAGAAAAAGTGATGAATTAGAGACCATGCTAACAAGCCTGACAGAGGAATTTCGCTTTTCGACTTCTGAACAAGCTTGGGCCATGCTCTTTGTCTGCCTAGGTATTGATAACATCAAATCCTTCCTGAAAAAATGGAAAACCAGCAATGATTTCCAACGAAGCGTAATCAAGTTGGTAGAGATTTATCAGCTTCGCCAAGCAGGACCTGTTACCAAGCAAATCTGTTTCAAATATAGCAAAGAATTCTTGTACTTGGTAGAGGAACTCCGTCAAGCACAAGGTCTTGTTACAGATTTTGCAGTAATTGACAAGATTGACCAAGCCTTGACTATCCATGACAAGCATGAAATTGTTGTCAATGGTGGTCATCTGATGAAGGCATTTGACCTCAAACCAGGTCCAGTATTAGGAGAACTACTCAAAGAGGTGGAATTCCAGATTGTGGAAGGACAGCTGGAAAACGAAGAGCAAGCGATTATGACATTTGTGAAAGGAATTTTAGAGAATGAGTGATTTTATCGTTGAACACCTGACTAAATCTGTCGGAGATAAAACGGTCTTTGCTGATCTGTCTTTCATCATTCATCAGGGCGACCGAATCGGGATTATCGGGGTCAATGGTACAGGAAAGACGACTTTGTTGGATGTTCTGTCAGGTCGCATCGGTTTTGATGGAGACGTGTCGCCTTTTCGCACTAAAAATGCCTATAAAATTGCCTATCTGACCCAGGAACCTGATTTTGATGAAAGTAAGACGGTTTTAGACACCGTTCTTTCTTCTGACCTTCGTGAAACCCAGCTGATTCGTGAATACGAGCTGCTCTTATCTCATTACGATGAAGCCAGTCAAGCAAGACTGGAGAAAGTCATGGCAGAGATGGATTCTCTCAATGCTTGGGAGATTGAAAGCCAGGTTAAAACAGTTCTTTCAAAACTAGGTCTAACAGACCTCAACAAAACTGTTGCTGAGTTATCAGGTGGTCTACGTAGACGAGTGCAATTGGCCCAAGTCCTCCTTGGCAATGCTGACTTGCTCTTGCTGGATGAACCGACCAACCACCTGGACATTGATACCATTGAGTGGTTGACGACTTTTTTGAAAAATACTAAAAAGTCTGTTCTCTTTATTACCCACGATCGCTATTTCTTGGACAATGTAGCCACACGGATTTTTGAATTGGACCGCGCCAGCTTGACCGAATATCAGGGAAATTACCAGGATTATGTTCGCTTAAAAGCGGAACAGGACGAGCGAGATGCCGCCCTTCGCCATAAGAAAGAGCAACTCTACAAGCAGGAGTTGGCTTGGATGCGCAGACAACCTCAAGCTCGTGCTACCAAGCAGCAGGCCCGTATCAATCGTTTCCATGACCTCAAAGGCGATTTAGCCAACAAGATAGACGATAGCGAACTGGAAATCAATTTTGAAACCTCTCGTATCGGTAAAAAAGTCATTAACTTTGAAAATGTCAGCTTTTCCTATTCTGACAAGCCCATTTTAAAAGACTTTAACCTACTCATTCAAAACAAGGACCGCATCGGTATTGTTGGTGATAATGGCAAAGGAAAATCTACATTACTCAATCTAATCGCAGGTGATTTGCAGGCAGACAGCGGTAAAGTAGATATTGGAGAAACCATCCGTATCGGGTATTTTTCTCAGACCATCAAGGGCTTGGACGAAAGCAAGCGGGTCATCAATTTCTTGCAGGAAGTGGCAGAAGAAGCTCAGACGACATCTGGTATGGTTTCTATCGCAGAACTCTTGGAGCAATTCCTCTTCCCACGTAATACCCACGGTACCCTGATTGAAAAGTTATCAGGTGGGGAGAAGAAGCGACTTTATTTGCTTAAGATTCTTTTGCAACGGCCCAATGTTCTCTTACTAGATGAGCCGACCAACGACTTGGACATAGCGACTCTGACAGTCTTGGAACATTTCTTGCAGGGCTTTACTGGTCCAGTCATTACCGTTAGTCACGACCGCTATTTCCTAGACAAGGTAGCCAATAAAATCTTGGCTTTCGAAGATAGCGATATTGAGACCTTCTTTGGCAACTACACAGACTATCTGGATGAGAAGGCCTTTCTGGCTTCCAGCTCTGCCATTTCCTTGGAAAAACCAAAGGAGAAAAGCGAAAAGGTCAAAGAGAACAAGAAGCGGATGTCCTATTTTGAGAAACAGGAATGGGCAACCATCGAAGAGGATATTGCTGGCTTGGAGGAGCGGATTGCGGAAATCGAGGCGGAAATGCTGACCTGTGGTAGTGATTTTACAAAATTGTCCGATTTGCAGAAGGAATTGGATGAGAAAAACGACCTGCTCTTGGAAAAATATGAGCGGTATGAGTATCTGAGCGAGTTGGAGGGCTAGATGAAAATTCTTGTCATGTCATATATGGTCATCTATCTCTTGGTGACCTTGGGAGCGGCTCTGTTTAGCTATCTAAAGACCAAAAAAATGAATACATTGCGCTTGGTGTTAACGGTCTTATCCATGCTCTTGCTGGCTGTCACGCTTTATTTTTATAGTCAGTCTTATCATGATCTTCAGATGGTTGGATTTGCTCTAGGATTTACCTTTATTTCTACTCTTTTTCTCTATAATGGAACGAAAGAAGGTAGTAATTTTACGACAGTTATGCTCTTTTCCATTGGAAGGTTTATCTTACATATTCAATTTTTAATTTTGCTCTATCTTTTCAGATAGGGTATTTTTTATCCGTACAAATTCATGCAAAGGCTTTACGCAAACCTTTGCATTGTGTTATAATAAAGAAAATACATTTGAGGTGATGATTATGTCTAAAAAAATTATCGGTATTGACTTGGGTGGTACATCTGTTAAATTGGCCATTTTGACTACTGAGGGAGAAATTCAAGAAAAATGGTCTATCAAGACAAATATTTTAGATGATGGAAGTCACATTGTTCCTGATATTATTGACAGTATCAAGCATCGATTTAAAACACATGGTTTGACAAAGGATGACTTCTTGGGTGTTGGTATGGGGTCTCCAGGTGTCGTTGATAGCGAAGCTGGTACTGTTATCGGTGCCTATAACCTCAACTGGAAAACCTTGCAATTGGTTAAAGAGCAGTTTGAATCTGCCCTTGGTTTGCCATTCTTTATCGACAATGATGCCAACGTTGCAGCCCTTGGTGAGCAATGGGTTGGTGCTGGAAACAACAATCCAAACGTTGTCTTTATGACGCTTGGTACAGGTGTCGGCGGTGGTGTCATCGCTGCTGGAAACTTGATTCGTGGGGTCAAAGGTGCTGGTGGTGAATTGGGCCATATCACAGTTGACTTTGATGAGCCATTTGCATGTACTTGTGGTAAGAAAGGTTGTCTAGAAACAGTTGCTTCAGCAACAGGTATTGTCAATCTCAGCCGTCGCTATGCTGATCAATACGCTGGCGATGCAAAACTGAAACAAATGATTGACGATGGCCAAGATGTAACGGCTAAGGATGTCTTTGATTTGGCAAAAGAAGGCGATGATTTGGCTTTGATTGTCTACCGTCACTTCTCAGAATACCTAGGTGTTGCTTGTGCCAACATTGCTGCAGTCCTCAATCCTGCCTACATCGTTCTAGGTGGCGGTGTATCAGCTGCAGGAGAGTTCTTATTGGATGGTGTTCGCAAGGTCTTTGCTGAAAATAGCTTCCCACAAATCAAGGAAAGTACACAAATTGTCTTGGCAACACGTGGTAATGATGCAGGTGTATTGGGCGCAGCATCACTCGTCTTGAAATAATCGTTAAAAGCAGAGGGAACTCTGCTTTTTTAAATCCGCCGTCACAATTTCTTTATATACATATATTGAAAAATGTAGTATTTAAGCGTACAATGAAAGTGTAAAGAGAAAGGAGTGTCACCTTATGAAACAGGTAAACATGTCTAAAATAATCAACTATCTGACCATTCTTGGTTTATTGATTTTGTTATCTGCCTTTTTCCTTGATAACTGGATTCGTGACTGGTTTTTCCCGTCTAGCTGGGGAAACGTAGCAACTATGTTGATACTCCCTCTACTGGGGACTCTAATTCTCATACTATCTATCTACTATAAAAAATTGTGGACTGGTTTGATTAGTATCTTCTTAATGATCTCATTTCCTCTGATATTCGGTATTGGCTACTTTATATTTGGCCCCTAGAAGGAGTGGTTATGAACCTGACTTTACTAAAAAGATTAAATCTAGTTTTGTATGGTATCGCAATTTTTCTCATCGTCATGCTATTTTTACCAATAGGCCAATGGTTTGATATTGTAAACGTGAATTTCAAACTAGCATTTTTCATCATTCCCTTTTTCGGTCTAGCTAGCTTACCAACGGCTATTTATACGAAGAATGTTCGTCAGATATTGTTGAGTGTTCTCTTGCTAGCCTTGTATTTTATATTGTTCAGTCTAGTAACTACCCTCGCTGGTTTGTTCCAGCTCAACCTCTACCCCCTGCTCTATAAATGACAACTCCAGTTCAAAACTGGAGTTTTTTGCTAGAATTTGCTATACTAAAATTATGACAAAAGCAGATAGTATTTTTAAAGAAAACATTCGTAAGATTATGGAAGAGGGCGTTTTTTCGGAAAATGCTCGCCCTCGTTACAAGGATGGAAATGTAGCTAATTCCAAGTACGTTACAGGCGCCTTTGCTGAATATGATTTGTCTAAGGGCGAGTTTCCTATTACAACACTTAGACCTATTCCAATTAAGTCGGCCATCAAAGAAATTCTCTGGATTTACCAAGACCAGACCAATGATTTGTCGGTTTTACAGGAAAAATACGGTGTCCAGTATTGGAATGACTGGGAAGTTGAGGGAACTGGTACAATCGGTGAACGTTACGGTGCTATTGTGAAAAAACATGACATTATTTCAAAAATCCTCAAGCAATTGGAGGAAAATCCATGGAATCGCCGCAATGTGATTTCATTGTGGGATTATGAAGCGTTTGACCAATCTGCAGGTCTCTTACCGTGTGCCTTTCAGACTATGTTTGACGTTCGACGAGTGGATGGGGAGATTTACCTGGATGCAACTCTAACTCAGCGGTCAAATGATATGCTAGTAGCCCATCATATCAACGCGATGCAGTATGTAGCCCTTCAGATGATGGTTGCTAAACATTTTGGCTGGAAGGTTGGGAAGTTTTTCTATTTCATCAACAATCTTCACATCTATGATAATCAGTTTGAACAAGCTGAAGAATTGCTCCGTCGTACACCATCTGAAGTAGAGCCTCGTTTGGTCTTGAACGTCCCAGACGGAACAAACTTTTTTGATATTAAAGCAGAAGATTTTGAGTTGGTGGACTATGAGCCAGTTAAACCGCAACTCAAATTTGACTTGGCGATTTAAGATGAGGGGGCTTTCCAGCACCAGTGAGATTCACATTCTACGAATCTCGGAATCTCCCCTATCTCTGAGGAGTCGGTGATAGTTTCAGCATGATAAAAATTTGCACTAGACCTACTTGGTAAGTGCATTTTTCATGTTTTTTTGATAGAATGATAGGACGGAAAGTGAGAGAAAATGACTAAAAAGATTGTTGCCATTTGGGCTCAAGATGAAAATGGATTGATTGGAAAAGGTGATAGACTTCCTTGGTCATTACCAGCTGACTTTGCTCATTTCAAAGAAACGACAACAGGTCACACGATGGTGATGGGACGTATAACCTTCGACGGCATGGGTAAACGTGCTCTTCCCAATCGTCACACCATCGTTTTGACAACGGATAAAACCTATCAACTAGAGAGTGAACGTGTTACCATTTTACACAGTGTGGAAGATGTCCTAGATTGGTATAACAAACAGGAGCAGACACTATTTGTGATTGGTGGGGGACAAATTTTTACTGCCTTTGCACCTTACATTGAAACATTAATAGTGACAGATATTCACGGTCAATTTAATGGCGATGTGTATTTTCCGAAAGCATTTCCTATGGAGAAATTTCAGCTACAAAGCGCCAATTTACGTCCAAAAGACGAGAAAAACCCGTATGATTTTACAATAAAAACCTATGAAAGAAGAGATGGTTAGGCATGGAGAGAAGTTTATTCGGTTTATTTACAGCATTTCTCTGTGGGATTTGTGTTCTTTGTGCGATTCAAGCCTTTCGGAAGAAACGTTTTGGTTTAGCAATTTTATTTTTACTGAATGCTTTTACCAATCTGGTCAATAGTATTCATGCTATTTATGGATTTTTATTTAGATAAGAGATATGAAAGAGGAAACACATGGCTGTTAAGCATACACATGAGCTAATCTATTGCTCATTTTGCGGAAAAAATCAAGAAGAAGTTAAAAAAATTATCGCTGGGAACAATGTCTTCATTTGTAATGAATGCGTGGAACTAGCACAGGAAATCATTCGTGAGGAACTGGCAGAAGAAGTTTTGACAGACTTGGCCGATACGCCAAAGCCACAAGAATTACTCAATATCCTGAACAACTACGTCATCGGACAGGATCGTGCAAAACGTGCTTTAGCAGTAGCCGTTTACAACCACTACAAACGTATCAATTTCCAAGATAGCCGTGATGAGAACGATGTTGATTTGCAAAAATCAAATATCCTCATGATTGGCCCGACTGGTTCAGGAAAAACCTTCCTAGCTCAGACCTTGGCTAAAAGTTTGAATGTCCCGTTTGCTATTGCTGATGCGACCGCTCTTACTGAGGCGGGTTATGTTGGTGAAGACGTAGAAAATATCCTTCTCAAACTTTTGCAGGCTGCAGACTTTAACATCGACCGTGCAGAAAGAGGAATTATCTATGTGGATGAAATTGATAAGATTGCCAAAAAAGGTGAAAATGTGTCCATTACCCGCGATGTATCTGGTGAAGGTGTCCAGCAAGCTCTCCTAAAAATTATCGAGGGAACTGTGGCCAGCGTACCACCACAAGGCGGACGCAAACATCCAAACCAAGAAATGATTCACGTGGACACCAAAAATATCCTGTTTATCGTTGGCGGTGCATTTGATGGTATCGAAGAAATCGTCAAACAGCGTCTCGGTGAAAAAATCATCGGTTTTGGTCATAATAATCGTGCTATTGATGAAAAAGAATCATACATGCAACATATCATTGCAGACGATATTCAAAAATTCGGTATCATTCCAGAGTTGATTGGTCGCTTGCCTGTATTTGCAGCTTTGGACCAATTGACAACAGAGGATTTGGTACGCATTTTGACGGAACCGAAGAATGCTCTTGTAAAACAATACCAGACACTCTTGTCTTATGATGACGTGGAGCTTGACTTTGATGAGGACGCCTTGTTAGCAATTGCAGAAAAGGCAATTGAACGTAAGACTGGTGCTCGTGGACTTCGCTCCATCATTGAAGAAACGATGTTGGATGTCATGTTTGAGGTGCCAGGCCAAGATAACGTTAAACGCGTTCGTGTAACAAAAGCAGCAGTAGACGGTAAAGAAAAGCCTTTACTAGAAACTGCATAAAAAAATAAAGGGTGGAAACTGATTGTTTTCTACCCTTATTTATGAAAGGTATAAAATGGAAATCAACACACATAATGCTGAGATTTTGCTCAGTGCTGTTTCAAAAGCCCAGTATCCGGGCGATGACATTCCAGAAATTGCCCTTGCCGGGCGATCTAACGTTGGAAAGTCCTCATTTATCAATACTCTTCTAGGAAGAAAAAATCTTGCACGTACGTCAGGAAAACCAGGAAAGACTCAACAACTCAATTTTTATAATATAGATGATAAAATTCGATTTGTAGATGTTCCAGGTTATGGCTATGCTAAAGTGTCCAAAACAGAGCGCGCTAAGTGGGGCAAAATGATTGAAGAGTATTTGACAACACGAGAAAATCTACGTGTTGTGGTGAGTTTAGTAGACATGCGTCATGAGCCATCAGCAGATGATGTTCAAATGTATGATTTCTTGAAATATTATGAAATTCCTGTTATTATTGTGGCAACGAAGGCTGATAAAATCCCACGAGGAAAGTGGAATAAGCACGAATCGATGATTAAAAAGAGATTGGATTTTGATAAAAATGATCAATTCGTTATCTTTTCTTCCGAAACTCGTCACGGATACGATCAGGCATGGGATGCTATCTTAAGTAACATCTAATAAACAGTTCAGGAGAAAAATCATGGAACGTACTTTCTTCATCATCAAACCAGATGCTCTTAAGCGTGGACTTGCAGGACAAATTCTTTCACGTATCGAACGCAGGGGATTTCAAATCCAAGATTTAAAAATGGTTACAGCGACAGAAGAGCTAATCAGTCAACATTATGAACATTTGACAGATAAACCTTTCTTCCCGCAATTAGTACAATATATGACGAGCGGGCCGATGATAGCTGGCATTATAGAAGGGCCAGAAATTATCAAATCTTGGCGAGATATGATGGGAGCTACCAATCCAGTCAACGCCCTACCTGGGACTATTCGTGGAGATTTTGCGACAGCGCCCGTTGAGGGGATTGTGGCAAATGTCGTTCATGGCTCAGATAGTGCAGAAGCAGCCGAACGCGAGATCGGTCTTTGGCTGGGAAAATAGCAGAGCAGACACCTAGTTTTCTAGGTGTTTTTCTTATGGAAAATTATCACTAAATCTGATATAATGAGGAGTAATACCCTTGTAGAGGAAGAAACATGAACTTAGAAGATTTGAAAAAACGACAGGAGAAAATTCGTAATTTCTCCATTATTGCCCATATTGACCATGGGAAATCAACTCTGGCTGACCGTATTCTTGAAAAAACAGAAACAGTTTCTAGCCGTGAAATGCAGGCCCAGTTGCTCGACAGCATGGACTTGGAGCGGGAGCGTGGCATTACCATCAAATTGAACGCTGTTCAGCTCAATTACAAGGCTAAAGATGGGGAAACCTACATTTTCCACTTGATTGACACGCCTGGACACGTGGACTTTACCTATGAAGTATCGCGTTCCCTAGCTGCCTGTGAGGGCGCAATCTTAGTGGTGGATGCAGCCCAAGGGATTGAAGCTCAAACCTTGGCCAATGTTTATCTAGCCTTGGACAATGATTTGGAAATCTTGCCAATCATTAACAAGATTGACCTACCAGCAGCAGACCCTGAGCGTGTTCGTCAGGAAATCGAAGATGTGATTGGTTTGGATGCCTCAGAAGCAGTGCCAACATCAGCCAAGGCAGGTATTGGTATCGAGGAAATCTTGGAGCAGATTGTCGAGAAGGTTCCAGCACCGACTGGTGATGTCGAAGCTCCATTGCAAGCCTTGATTTTTGATTCGGTTTACGATCCCTATCGTGGCGTTATCTTGCAAGTTCGTATCGTCAACGGTGTGGTAAAACCTGGCGATACTATTCAGATGATGAGCAATGGCAAGACCTTCGATGTGACGGAAGTCGGTATCTTCACACCAAAAGCAATCGGTCGTGATTACCTAGCGACTGGTGACGTTGGTTATATCGCTGCTTCTATCAAGACGGTTGCAGATACTCGTGTCGGTGATACGGTGACCTTGGCTGAAAATCCTGCCAGTGAGCCACTAGCGGGCTACAAGCAGATGAACCCAATGGTCTTTGCCGGTATCTATCCGATTGATTCCAATAAGTATAATGACTTGCGTGAAGCTTTAGAAAAACTCCAGCTAAACGATGCCAGCTTGCAGTTTGAACCTGAAACATCACAGGCACTCGGATTTGGTTTCCGTTGTGGATTCTTGGGACTTTTGCACATGGATGTTATCCAAGAACGAATTGAGCGTGAATTTAACATTGACCTTATCATGACAGCTCCGTCGGTAGTTTACCATGTCAATATAACAGACGGTGAAATGATTGATGTGGCCAACCCGTCAGAGTTCCCAGACCCAACCAAGATTGCCAACATTGAAGAACCTTACGTTAAAGCACAAATCATGGTACCACAAGAGTATGTCGGTGCAGTTATGGAATTGGCTCAACGCAAGCGTGGTGACTTTGTAACCATGGATTATATTGACGATAACCGTGTCAATGTTATCTACCAAATTCCACTGGCTGAGATTGTCTTTGACTTCTTTGACAAACTCAAGTCTTCTACCCGTGGCTATGCAAGCTTTGACTACGAGATTTCTGAATACCGCTCATCCAAGTTGGTGAAAATGGACATTCTCCTCAATGGTGACAAGGTCGATGCCCTCAGCTTTATCGTCCACAAGGAATTTGCCTACGAACGTGGTAAAATTATCGTGGATAAGCTCAAGAAAATTATTCCACGTCAGCAGTTTGAAGTGCCAATCCAGGCAGCAATCGGTCAGAAAATTGTTGCCCGTAGCGACATCAAGGCCCTTCGTAAGAACGTTTTGGCTAAATGTTATGGCGGTGACGTTTCCCGTAAACGCAAACTCTTGGAAAAACAAAAAGCCGGTAAAAAACGGATGAAAGCAATCGGATCCGTCGAAGTCCCTCAGGAAGCCTTCCTCAGCGTTCTCAGCATGGATGAAGACGATAAGAAATAAACTTGATACAAAGAAACACTCCTGCATTTTCTTGCAAGAGTGTTTTCTCTTATTTACGTTTCATTTCACCTTGTGGGTAGTAAGTCCCTTCAGGCATATCATTGATGAAAATGTGAATGGCTTCTTTGGGTGCGTTTGTATTGCGAGATACAACCTCGGTTACTTCACGTGCAAGGGCAATCTTTTGTTCTTCCGTGCGTCCTTCAAACAAATCAATACGTACAAATGGCATAGCATTTCTCCTTAAGTTTTCTAGTTTCAGTATAGCATATTTCTTACCTGTTTTCTATAAGCAAATCGTTGACGACGTTTACAATTTTTGCTATTCTATACTTACATAGGAGGTAATGACTTATGAACTATGTTTATCGTATGATTTTATCGTTCCTACTCGCTGGATTATTTTTGTATCTAGTGATAACTGTTTTTTACCAAACTATATGGGAAGGCCCTTTGTTTTTTGCATTTTCCTTCCTCAGTTTAATCTATGGATGTGCTATGCTCTACAAGTGGAAACCAACGGCAGCTAAAATCATTTTCCAATGTATTGGAGAATTTCTCTCTTTACCATGGTCTTAATATCAAACAAGCTCAAAACGGGCTTGTTTTTCTATTTCCTAAATGGTCAATTTATGATAGAATGGAGGGAGTGAAAATTTAAGATTGGAAAGAGAAAAGTGGCTCAATTATATTATAAATATGGGACAATGAACTCAGGAAAAACCATTGAGATTTTGAAGGTTGCCCACAACTATGAAGAACAAGGAAAACCTGTTGTTATCATGACATCTGCACTTGATACTCGTGATGCCTTTGGTGTTGTATCCAGTCGTATAGGCATGAGAAGAGATGCAGTGGCGATTGATGATGATATGGATATCTTTGGTTTTATTGAAAAAATGGAACCGCGTCCTTACTGTGTTCTCATTGATGAAGCACAATTCCTTCGTCGCCATCACGTTTATGACTTGGCACGAGTGGTAGATGAATTGGATGTCCCAGTTATGGCTTTTGGTCTAAAAAATGATTTCCGAAATGAACTGTTTGAAGGTTCCCAACATTTGCTCTTATTGGCTGATAAATTAGATGAAATCAAAACAATCTGCCAATATTGTTCTAAAAAAGCGACAATGGTTTTGAGAACACAGGATGGAAAACCTACTTATGAAGGAGAACAAATCCAAATTGGTGGCAATGAAACCTACATTCCTGTCTGTCGCAAACATTACTTTTCACCGGAGATTGAACTGTAAACTAAGGTTTTAAATCAAAGGCTGAAGGTACAATTTTTGAAAAACCGAAAACAGGCTACGAACTGTGCTTGTTCTAGCTGAGTCCTGTGACAATACGAACAGAACTGAATACGCCTACGACTCTGTGGAAATAGATAATTCTTTCTAGAAACCGAAGTTTCCACGTCAGAATTCCTAATTTCCTTTGAGTCGCTTAACGGCATTAATATCTTAATGGAATTGAACACGCCCTACAAGCTAACTAGAAGTGTGTTCGGTCAAATATTTAGAAAGAAATTGAATACGGGCTACGAACTGTGCCTGTTTCATGACCTACATATTACAGAAAGGAATTGAACACGCCCTACAAGCTAACTGGAAGTGTGTTCGGTCAAATATTTAGAAAGGAACTGAATTCGGGCTACGAACTGTGCAAAAAAGATAGTTTTTCCTAGGACGCTTTCGTCCTTCGTCAAAACTCCTATTTTTGCTTTGTTCGTTTAACGCCCTTAATATCTTAAAATTATGAACATCTACGATCAATTACAGGCGGTGGAGGACCGCTACGAGGAACTTGGTGAATTGTTGTCTGACCCTGATGTAGTCAGCGATACTAAGCGTTTTATGGAGTTGTCTAAGGAAGAAGCTGCAACTCGTGATACAGTAACAGCCTACCGCGAATATAAGACTGTACTTCAAAACATTGTCGATGCAGAAGAGATGATTAAAGAATCTTCTGGTGATGCTGACTTGGAGGAAATGGCTAAGGAAGAACTCAAACAAGCTAAGGCTGATAAAGAAGCTTACGAAGAAAAGCTGAAAATCCTTCTCTTGCCAAAAGATCCTAACGATGACAAAAACATCATCTTGGAAATCCGTGGCGCCGCAGGTGGTGATGAAGCTGCCCTCTTCGCTGGTGACCTCTTGACCATGTATCAAAAATATGCAGAAGGTCAAGGCTGGCGTTTTGAAGTCATGGAGGCTTCTTATAATGGTGTCGGCGGTATCAAGGAAGTAGTTGCCATGGTATCTGGCCAATCCGTTTATTCAAAACTCAAGTATGAGTCAGGAGCTCACCGTGTCCAACGTGTCCCTGTGACAGAAAGCCAAGGTCGCGTTCATACTTCTACGGCAACCGTCCTCATCATGCCAGAAGTTGAAGAAGTGGAATACGACATTGATCCAAAAGATCTTCGTGTCGATATTTACCACGCATCTGGTGCCGGTGGTCAGAACGTCAACAAGGTTGCGACTGCCGTGCGTATCGTTCACTTGCCAACCAACATCAAGGTGGAAATGCAGGAAGAGCGTACTCAGCAGAAAAACCGTGAAAAAGCTATGAAGATTATCCGTGCCCGTGTAGCTGACCACTTTGCACAGATTGCCCAAGATGAGCAGGATGCTGAGCGTAAATCAACTATCGGTACAGGTGACCGTTCAGAGCGTATCCGTACCTACAACTTTCCACAAAACCGTGTGACAGACCACCGTATCGGCTTGACCTTGCAAAAGCTCGATACCATCTTGTCAGGTAAGATGGACGAAGTCGTTGATGCCCTTGTTCTCTACGATCAAACGCAAAAACTAGAAGAGCTTAACAAATAATGAATTACGCTCAATTATTTGCAGCATACGAAGAACAATTAGTCGCAATCGGTGAAGAGGCAGAGTCCCTGTCCTTCACCTTTCGTGGCTTAAAGGGATTGAACTTTACGGAATTTCTCCTCCTGCTCCGTCAGGAAGTCACACCGACTGACAAAGAAGAGATTGATGCGATTTTTCAGCAACTTTCCCAACACCGACCTGCCCAGTACATTATCGGCAAGGCTGATTTCCATGGCTTGGAGTTTGCGGTGGATGAGCGAGTCTTGATTCCAAGACCTGAAACGGAAGAATTAGTTGATTTAATTTTACAAGAAAATAGCGGAGCAGGTTTGCGTATCTTAGACATCGGTACAGGAAGCGGTGCCATAGCTATTTCCCTTGCAAAAGCTAGATCTGATTGGGAAGTGGTAGCGGTTGACATTTCAAAGGATGCCCTAGCAGTGGCTCAGGAAAATGCAAGAAACAATCAAGTCTCTGTTCACTTTCTAGAATCGGATGTCTTGCAAGCTGTGACAGGGAAATTTGACATCATTGTTTCTAATCCGCCCTATATCTCACCAGATGACACAGATGAAGTTGGACTCAATGTATTGACTTCTGAGCCTCATCTTGCCTTATTTGCGGAAGAAGATGGCATGGCTATTTATAGACAAATTGCGGAGCAAGCAGGGGTATTTTTGAAGGAAAAAGGAAAACTCTACTTTGAAATTGGCTATAAGCAAGGGCAAGACCTAACTGACTTACTCGCTCTGCATTTCCCAAAAAAGCGAATTAGAGTCCTCAAAGACCAATTTGGACAGGATAGAAAGGTCGTAGCGGATGACAATGGATAAACTCCGAACAATTCTTGAAAATGGTGGTGCTGTTATCCTTCCAACTGAAACAGTCTATGGGCTTTTTGCCCAAGCCTTGAATGAAGATGCAGTCAATCATGTCTATCAGTTGAAACAGCGTCCGAGGGACAAGGCAATGAACTTAAATGTCTCAAATCTGAACGATATTTATTTTTTCAGTCAAAATACACCCTTTTTTCTGGAAAAACTGTATAATAGATTTATGCCAGGACCGCTAACGATTATCCTGAAAGCAAACAAAAATGTTCCTTTTTGGGTTAATTCTGGACTGGATACTGTTGGATTTCGTCTTCCCAATCACGAACAAACCTTACGTTTGATTTCAGAGACTGGCCCACTCATTGGACCGTCCGCCAATATTTCAGGAAACGAAAGCGGCAAGAATTTTTCGGACATCCAGGCACAATTTTCAGTTGATTTGCCTGGCATTGAGGATGACCAAGCTCTAACAGGCATTGATTCAACGATTTTGGACCTTTCTGGACAGAAAGCGCGGATTTTGCGCCAAGGCGCTATCAGCCGCGAAGAGATTCAGAAAGCCATTCCCGAAATAGAATTTGAGGTAGTTTTATGATTCGTCCCATTGAGAAAAGTGACTTGATAGTCATCCGAGAAATCAATGCTCAATCCTTAGGGTATGATTGTTCATTGGAACAAACTGAGCGACAATTTTTTAGATGCACGAGTACATTGGGGCATATCTTGTTGGTCTATATAGATGACATAAGTGGCGCAGTGCAAGGTTACATTCACGCACAAGTCTATGAAAGTCTCTATTCGGATACAGGCCTCAATATTCTCGGACTAGCTGTTTTGTCTAGTCATCAAGGACAAGGGATTGGAGCAAGTCTGCTGAAAGCCGTTGAGCAAATTGCACAGAAAGAGGGCTACCATTTTATTCGCCTCAATTCTGCTGGAAGTCGTCTCCAAGCCCATCTTTTCTACGAAAAGAATGGCTATCACTCCGATAAAATGCAGAAGCGTTTTATCAAGCACATTTAGCCCAATACAAAGGAGTACCGTATATGATTTTTGACAAAGTTAACTACAAAGAATTTGATAAAGAAGTTTGGGAAGCTATCCAAGCTGAAGAAAAACGTCAACAAAATAATATTGAATTGATTGCGTCTGAAAATGTTGTTTCTAAAGCTGTTATGGCAGCTCAAGGTTCTATTTTGACCAATAAATACGCAGAAGGTTACCCAGGTCGTCGTTACTATGGCGGTACGGAATGCGTTGATGTAGTTGAAAGTTTAGCTATTGAACGTGCTAAAGAAATATTCGGTGCGAAATTTGCTAACGTTCAACCACACTCAGGAAGCCAGGCCAATTGTGCTGCCTACATGGCCTTGATTGAGCCAGGAGACACTGTTATGGGAATGGACTTAGCTGCAGGTGGTCACTTGACTCACGGTGCATCAGTTAGCTTCTCAGGACAAACTTACAACTTTGTAGCTTACAATGTTGACGAAGAAACTGGCTTGCTTGATTACGATGCAATTTTAAAACAAGCAAAAGAAGTACAGCCAAAATTGATTGTAGCAGGTGCTTCAGCCTATGCACGTACAATTGACTTTGCTAAATTCCGCGAAATTGCAGATGCAGTGGGTGCCAAACTGATGGTGGATATGGCTCATATTGCTGGTCTTGTAGCAGCAGGTCTTCATCCGAACCCAGTGCCACATGCCCATATTACAACAACTACGACTCATAAAACTCTTCGTGGGCCACGTGGTGGTTTAATTTTGACCAATGATGAAGAGCTCATCAAGAAAATCAACTCAGCCATCTTCCCAGGCATCCAAGGTGGTCCATTAGAGCATGTTATTGCTGCAAAAGCCGTATCTTTCAAAGAAGTTTTGGACCCAGCTTTCAAAGACTATGCTCAGAAAGTGATTGAGAACAGCAAGGCCATGGCCGAAGTCTTCCTTGCAAACCCTAACTTTAAAGTCATCACAGGAGGAACAGACAACCATCTCTTCCTCGTTGACGTGACCAAAGTTGTTGAAAATGGTAAAATTGCTCAGCATCTCTTGGATGAAGTAAATATTACTCTCAATAAAAACTCAATTCCTTACGAAAAACTCTCACCATTCAAAACAAGCGGTATCCGTATTGGCTCTGCGGCCATTACTGCTCGTGGTTTTGGAGTCGAGGAAGCTCGCAAGGTTGCACAACTAACTATCAAAGCACTTGAAAATGCAGAAAATGAAACCGCTCTTGAGGAAGTCCGTCAAGAAGTGCGTGCTTTGACAGATCAATTCCCACTTTACGAAGGTTTATAATGGATATATTTGTAAAAAAAGCCATCATACATCAATTTAGTCCTGATGATACAGAGCTGGTCCTTGCCGACCAGCTTTTGACTGTTAGCCCAAAAATAGAAGAATATTTGCGTAAAAAGATTGAACGTGTCTTTTCTGATGAAGCAAAAACAGGACAATTTAACCCCGACAATCCCTTTCTTGACTATTTAGATGGTGACCTACTGACCAACTCTGTCAAGATTGCTAATCTATGGAAAGAAGAATTTTCAATTTCTGAGAATTTAAAAACCAATGACCTCATTTTCATAGAGTTTGAACGAAATGGTGTTGAACATTTTGCCTTTTTGAGAATCTCACTGCGTGAAAATCTCGCCCACGTTGGTCTGGAAAGCGGAAGTCCTTTAAAAATCACCCAGAATAATTTACCTGGAGCAGGTTCAGCACCTGATGAAGCCTTGATTGTCAATCTTCAAACGCGGAAGTATCATTTGATTGAGAAAAGAATCAAACACAATGGAGCCTTCCTCAATTATTTCTCAGATAATCTTCTGCAAGTTACACCAGCTATTTCTGCAAAAAAATCAATCAAAGCAGTAGAGCAAACTGCACAGAAGATTGCTGACAATTTCCATCAAGGCGATTTTCAATTTCAATCGAAAGTCAAGTCAGCTATTTTTAACAATTTGGAAGAAGATAATGAGCTTTCACCTGAAAAATTGGCTGATCAGTTATTCGATAACAACCTGACCGCTCGTTTAAATTTCGTCGATCAACTGAAAGAGGTCATACCTGATAAGATTTCCTTCGATGAAATTGATAGTAGCCGTCAACTTAAGAAATTTGAAAATCAGAAGCTATCTTTATCAAACGGAATTGAGTTGATTGTGCCAAATGCAATCTATGAGGATGCAGAATCGGTTGAGTTTATTCAAAATGACAACGGGACCTATTCTATTCTTATCAAAAATATTGAAGACATAAAGAGCAAGTAAATGAAAAAACTGATACGTACGCTGATACTTCTTTTGCTGATTTTTCTCGGTTACAAATTCTATCAAACCTACAGTGCAGTCAAGCAAGTGATGACCTATCAAACTATGGTACAAGAAGTATTGGCTGAAAACGACACACCAGCTAATGAAGAACTAGTCCTAGCAATGATTTACACAGAAACCAAGGGACAAGAAGCAGATGTCATGCAATCAAGTGAGTCCGCTACTGGCTATGCTAACACTATCACGGATAGTAGAGAGAGTATCAGGCAAGGAATTATCTACCTAACAGAAAACCTACGGTTGGCTGAGGAAAAAGGAGTAGAGGTTTGGACAGCAGTTCAGGCATATAATTTCGGTCCAGCCTACATCGACTATATTGCTGAGCATGGTGGAGAACATACACTCTCTTTAGCTAAAGAATACTCCAGAACAGTAGTAGCACCAAGCTTAGGGAATACTACAGAAGAAACATATACCTATTTTCATCCCTTGGCTTTGCTAAATGGTGGGAAGTTATATGTAAATGGTGGAAATATCTACTATGCTAGACAGGTTCGTTTTAATATGCACCTGATGCGCCTCATTAATTTATTTTAATACCTATCAAACTCATCGGAAATCTGATGAGTTTTTAACTACAGCATTTTTACAAACTAGGTAAAATTGTAGTATAATAAAGAGAATAGGAGACAGAGTGATGAAACGAAATGTATTGATTACAGGTGCAAGTAGTGGTATTGGCAAAGCAATCGCTTATGTGTTTGCTGCTAATGGTGATAATATCATCATTACAGGACGAAGATTGGACAAACTAGAAGAAATTAAGCAAGATATTGAAAAGCAATACCATGTTCAGGTATCAGTTCATTCATTTGATATTACGAATATGGAACAAACAATTGTAAATTGTCAAAAAATCTTAGAAGAAGTCGGACAAATTCATATTTTGGTAAACAATGCTGGCCTGGCATTGGGATTGGACAAATTCCAAGACTATGATTTGACTGACATGATGACAATGATTGATACCAATATTAAAGGATTACTAACTGTGACACGTCAGTTATTGCCACAAATGGTTGAAAATAATGAGGGTCATATTATCAATATTGGCTCAACGGCCGGTATTTACGCCTATGCAGGAGCTGCTGTCTATGCTGCAACCAAATCAGCTGTCAAGGTGCTTTCAGACGGGATCCGTATTGACACGATTGATAAAAATATCAAGGTAACTACGTTACAACCCGGTATCGTTGAGACTGATTTTAGCCAAGTCCGTTTTCATGGAGATAAAGAGAGATCAGCGACAGTCTATCAAGGAATTGATGCTCTTCAAGCAAATGATATTGCCAGCTGTACTCTATTTGTTGCAAATCAACCTGCACATGTGCAGATTTCTGATATGACCATTATGGCAACCAAACAGGCAACTGGCTTTACTATTCATAGAGATTAGAGGGGAGATAGCTAGAATGAAAAGAAAATATTTAGCACTCGCTCTTGGCTTGCTCACTATCATGTCGCTTTCTGCCTGTCAAACTGAAAAGAAGGGCAGTTCCGCAAGTACCTCAACTGCTGATACCCAGGTTTCTAATGCCAATACAAGCACGTCATCAACAATCCAACGTGAGATTTCTCTTAGTTCTATGGATATAGATGCTCTAATGCAAGGCAATTACGATAGTATACTAGGCACCTGGCAAAATAGCCAAGGAAATTCACTAGTCTTCAATAGCAAAGGATTAGTAGCAGATAGCCAATCCTTACTTGGCCGCGGAAAAATAACTGACGGAATTTTTGAAACAGGCTATGTAGACGCAATGATTGGCGATGTAACACTATTAATGATTCCCAAAGGAACACAAGCAAATACAACTGAGACAGACACTACTGACTCTACGCGCGATAGAATGATTGTAATAAGCCAAGAAACAGCAGCAGACGTGATAGATGTCTATTATCGCTTGACCAATTCAGCCACTAGCGGTATAGACCCATTAAAAAATACTGAAACAGGCGTACAGTTGGATAGTGGACCAAAAACGATTGATTATGCCAACTCAATTTTAGGCGAAAACAATTGGCGCGTCATTGAAGGTAACTACACGCGCACCGAATCTATTCCTTATAATGTTTTGGAAGGCGATGATAATGCCCGTTACACTATTTACCAAAACGGTGTCATTATCAATGCAGATTATCAAATTGTTTATCAACCATAATGATTCTCTAGGAGGTTAGACATGACATTCACATCATTTGAACCAACACGCAATGTGCAAGATTTTCATTTGGCAGCCTTTGCCTACTATGATGGACTAGATGTAATCGACCAACTCAAGCCAGGAACACCTGTTCAGCTAGTCGGAGAGCCTTCAAACCCACATGATTCAGAAGCTGTAGCAATCTTTTATCAGGGCACAAAGTTAGGATATATCCCATCGGATAAAAACTCACTAATCAGTCGGTTAATCTATTTTGGACACGGCGATATTCTAGAGGCACGTATTCAGATGTCCAATACAGAAAATCATCCTGATCGCCAGTTTCGAGTCGTTGTAAAACTAAAAGATAATCGTAAAAATGATAGTCGGTAATTTACCAACCTACCCATTTTCTACTTAACACGGAGCTGTGCTCTCCGTTTTTGTTCTTCAATAATGCTTAAAAAGGCTGCAAACTCCCTATCCAGGCGATGTTGGTAGGCCTTATTTTTTATTGTGAGATCTTCCAGGGACACTGGATAGGTTCCTTTTTTATACAATTCTCCCTGAAAGAAGAAGCGGTCCGATAATTTATCAACTGAAACAAGAGAAGAACGCCAGCGGCTTTTACGAGAATGAGAAGGTTTCCAAGATATTTTTAATTGCTTCTCATAAAAGTACCAGCCCATAATATAGATTTTAGTAATCTGATTTCGTTTTCTGTCTTGATAGAAACAAGGAACTGCATAAACATTTCCATGCTTTGTTTGCAAAAAAGGATGGAAATCTTTTATCTTTTCGTATTCTTTCTTTGGAATAAGGGTTAATTGATTATCCTTAATAACCTTCTTTTCATCAATAGTATATGAATAACGGTAGGGGTCATAAATGGTTGATTGTCCACGCGCTCTATAACGCTCTGCCATTTCCTTAAAAATAGGTAGACGTCCATAACCATCCATCAGACTAGATAGACTAAGTCCTCGTCGATTATTATTTTTCTTCACACCAAGAATCTGGCAGGTAGGCCAATAATTGATAGGAATGGCTCCTAATCCGACCAGAAGACTAGCGCTGTCAAAATGACTGGCAAAGCGTACCTCACGAGTGTGACCAGTCTCATTTTTCAAATCAACAAATACAGGTTGCTTGTCCTGTTCAAAAACAATTATATAATTTCCAGAAGACTCCGTATTTTCTCTAATTGGAACGGTGTAGAAGTGGTGAAAATTTGGTAATTCTAGTAACTTTCCAAGTGTTGATGTTTTCATAACACAAGTATAACAAAAAATATTTTTCAAATCCACAAAAATGTTTAATTTGTTAAACAAAAAATGTAAAGAAGCTGGGAAAGACATCCATGACGACTTTCCCACTCCCACCCTTTATTCAAGGATAGGTGATAATTGTCTTATCTACCGAATCTTCTAAAGCCTGGCGCGATTCTTCTGATAAACGCAAATCTGCAAGGGTTTGTTCTGAAAAATAGTAGGGATTTAGACTATCTATAAATGCAGAAATTGAAATGACAGCTTTCTCCAATATCAGAGATTTTTCAGTGTAAGCAAAGGGAATAGCAGACCAATCATCACTCTCGAACATTTCTAAAATATCTTTTTGAACTTGAATTTCAGCCTCATTTTTAGCTGAAACTAGGATTGTTTTTAGTGTAGTACGAAAACTCTCCTTGTCTTGCACCAAGTCTTCCAAGGTCAACAAGCTTTCATCTGCCTTCTCATAAAAAATATCTAATTCCGTCACTGACGAAGTAGTCACATGGAGCCAGTCAGCCTTGATACTGGTTTTCATTACTGCATAGGCAGAAGTATTTTCAAAGGGACTGCTGCGCGTTTGAGGATAGAGAACAATCCACTCTTTCTGGAATAGATTGTCAGGTTTAGCTATTTTCAGTTCCTCCTCAGAAGCTGTACCAATCCGCTGGCTGATAGCAGTAGTGTCATCTCGCTGAAAGAATCCAATGATACGCGGATTTTGCGGACCACCAATGGCATCAATTTTTGTTCCTAGATCATTAATAATGCGTATGTTCAAGGCATGCCACTGCTCATTTAATAGTCTATTTTGCTCTTTTCCGAGCCAGTAGATTCCGATACAAGATAGACCAGTGGCAATAAGCAAGACAAGTAACAGCACTTTCGAGTATTTCAACACAGCCATCACACCTTTCTAAAACGTTTTCAGTCATATATTATCATATATAAATATCAAAAGCAACTATTTTAAGGTACCACATTAAACGGTTACACAAGTATATAAATTCTAAGTTTACGACAGGAAAGGCCTTAGTTAGCAAATAAATACTAGCTAAAGCCTTTTTGTACTTTCTATTACGATTGGAGAGATTTTATCATCAGTAGAATGATTTCTTCCAGTTCTTCACGTTTCTTGATTGGAAGTTTGTTTAACTCGTTCAATACATTGTAATTTGTTGTTGAATCCACTACTTGAAAAAAATCAGATACTTCAATTTCAAGAGCAGAAATGATTTTTTCAAGAGTATCAACTTTTATATTTGAACCTTTTGTTTCGAGGTTGGAAATATAGTCTATTCCGACCTCTGCTTTTTCACTTAACTGTTGCTGGCTCAGATTTTTTGCTTTTCGAATTTGGCGAACACGAGTACCGATATATTGTTTTAATGTCATTTGATTTCACTCCCTCATTACTATCTAAATGATACGAGGAAATAAGAACGAATATAACCAGTCTTCAGACTAAATATTCATTATTATTTTGTGTATAGAATAACTTTTGTGCTATAATAGACTTGAACAAAAATTTTTGTTCATAAAAAAATTAAAAGGGGAATCATATGAGAAGACCAAAAAAGTTGTCGAATCTCTTGCTGTAACTGTCGCCATCGGTGCATCAGCTACTAATCTTCAGGTAAATGCTGAAGAAATCGTAACACCTGTTGCTGAATCGGCTGAAACTGTCGTTACCGCAACACCTACCACTATCTCTGCTGAACAAGTAGAGCAAGCTAAAGAAGTAGCATCTGCAGACGCAGAAGCTGTTAAGGTACAAGATGCCGTTGATAAGGCTGCTGGCGAAGCTGTTGCTAACGAGACAAAGGCTGTTGAAGGTTTGACTGAGGTAGTAGCTAAAGCATCAACTGCTCAAGACGCACTTCCAGCTGCTGAAGCTGAAGTTGCCACTCAAACAAAAGCCGTAACAGATGCAGAAACAGCAGTAACAAAAGCAGAAGAAGTTGTTGCATCACAAGAAGGTGATGTTGCAAAAGCACAAGAAACGGCAGATGCCGCTAAAACTGCAGAAGCACAAGCATCAGCAAAATTGGAAGAAGCAAAAGCTCAACCAGTTATAACTGCTGAAACTGTGAACACACAAATTGCAGCAACTAAGAGCACGATTGCAACAAAAGAAGCTGAAGTGGCAGAAACTACAACAGCTATTGTAGCAACCGAAGCTAAACTTGCCAGTGCAAAAGAAGCTGTGGCAAATTACAAGCCAACAACTGTAACAGAAACAGTTGCAACAACTAACTATGTAGACCTTACAGGTGCTGACCGTGACATGGAAGACATTGTCCGTGAACAGTTCCCAGATGAGAATCCTGCAGATTATGCCCGTAAATTGGAAACAGTCATTTTTGATGGTGAAGATACTCAGACAATTGTTTTGACACCAGAGCAAGCTGCTGAATACAAAGAAACAGGTTCATTCACTTATGTATTTGATGCTAAGGCCGTATCAGAAGAAGCTGCAAAAATTATTGCTGAATTGCGTCGCATTAACGGTATCACTTTGAAACCAATGCGTAATACCACTCAAGAAGCTTTGGAATTGAAAGTAACCGATAGTTTCGTAGCTTTCACCCAAAAACGTGCTCAAGAGTTGTTGACAAGTTATTCTCATGGTAGTTCATTAGTAGATCCAGTAAATGGTTATGATATGTCACGAGTAAGTGAGTCATTAGGGGGCGGACTATTCGATATGACCAGTGCAGAGACAAAGAAAAAGAAAGTTTTGTCACACGCTGAGGTCGCTTATAATGTGATACTCAACTGGTTCAGTGATTATAAAAACGCAACGGGTGCAAACTTCGGACACCGTTTGCATATGCTCGATGCTTCAGGTAATATTGCTATTGGTATGGCTACCGAAGGTGAACGTCAATATTTTGTACTACTATCTGATGGAAACCCTCGCACCGTTAATTACGAACAATCAGTTGTTAATGGTAAATTGACACAGACTTTCAACGGTAATCGTTTGAAATACTTACCAAAACGTACTTTCAACTATGTAGTAAGTACAGTTGTTGATAACAGTCAAGCCTTGAAAGACGCTGTAGCTAAACTTGAAGCTGAAAAATCAGCACTTTTGACACAACAAGCACAAGCAACTAAGACTTTGAATCAAGCTTTTATCTCACTTGCTAGCTTGGAACAAGCTAAGACAGATGTTACACTTGCAAATACTAAACGCACAGTAGCTATTGCCGAAGCACAAGACGCTTTTGATAAGGCAAGTGCAGCCGCTAAAACAGCTGCAACAAACTTGCAACAAGTTCTTGCATCATATGAAGCATCCCTTTCAAGCTTGTCAACAGCTAAGGGTGATGTGAAAGTTGCTCAAGATAAATTAGCAACCGCTCAAGCTAAGGTGACTGAATTGAAAGCCTTGCTTGCAAATCAAGGCCAATTACTTGCAGATTTGGATGCAGCTAAAGCACGTTTGGCGGATGCTACCCTTGCTAAGAGCCAATCAAGTGCATTGTTGGCAGAATTGACCGCAAAAGCTAAAGCATCACAAACTGAAGCAAACCGTCTAGCAACCTTGTTTGCATTACAAGAGCAATTTAACACAGTCATTACTGACGATACGGTGACAGCAACACCAAAAGATGCACCAACAGTAAATGAAAAACCAGCTCTTAATATTGATGATGTTATTAAAGCAACGCCAAAAGATGAACAGACAGTATCAGACTTGCCAGTTGTTAAAATCGATACTGATAAAGAGCGAGATTTAACCGTTATTGGCGAAGAGGGCAATGCCGATAAGGAAAAAACGGTTGTTGCTACGACAGTTTATAAACCACAGCCAGGAGTAACTGTTCAACGAACGACTAGTGGAGAAAAAGTAACTTATTCACGTGTTGAACGTGCTCATACATTGCCAAATACAGGCTCAGAGGATAACATCGTTTTGATGGGCATTGGAGTTGTCTTAGCTGGTCTAGGTCTTGCAGGAACAAGAAGACGTAGACACGGGTAAGCTATAATATAATAGAAATCTTCTTACTATTTGTAGGAAGATTTTTTTATTGAGTGCAGTTTATCAAAAAAGAAGCCCTAATTTTGATTTAGGACTTCTTTTTTTGGAGACAATTTGGAGACAGTTCAAGTCTATCTTGATTATCTTCGTACCTTTATGACAATTTAAATACTAATTAAAAACAAATTTCGTCTGTTTCCAAGTTTGCAATGCTCTTTTGTTTTCAAGCGTCGGGTAAATTAGTCTGATTGAATTGCTGATAGAGCCTATCCCCAGGCTCTATCACTCCCACTCAACTGTTGCTGGTGGTTTACTTGTTATATCATAGACGATGCGGTTGACGTGGTCGACTTCGTTTACGATACGGACAGAGATTTTTTGAAGAACATCCCATGGTAGTTTGGCAAAGTCAGCTGTCATTCCATCGACAGAAGTGATAGCACGGATAGCGATAGTGTAGTCGTAGGTACGACCATCTCCCATGACACCTACGGAGCGAACGCCAGTATTAACCGTGAAATATTGCCACACATCGCGGTCAAGACCCGCTTTTGCAATTTCCTCACGCAAGATAGCGTCAGATTCGCGAACAGTTTGAAGTTTTTCCTCAGTGATTTCACCCATGACACGAATGGCAAGGCCTGGTCCTGGGAATGGTTGGCGCCATACAACTTCATCCGGCATACCAAGAGCAGTACCGAGAGCACGAACTTCATCCTTAAAGAGAGTATTGAGCGGTTCAATCAACTTGAACTGCATATCTTCTGGCAGACCACCAACGTTGTGGTGAGATTTGATTGTCTCAGCAGTATCCGTTCCTGACTCGATAATATCGGTATAAAGTGTTCCTTGCGCTAGGAATTCAACATCAGTCAACTTGCTCGCTTCATCGTCAAATACGTAAACAAATTCATTACCGATGATTTTACGTTTCTTCTCAGGGTCAGATACGCCAGCAAGTAGATCCAAGAAACGCTTAGCAGCATCGACGCGAATAATATTGAGACCGAACTTACCGCCCAACATTTCCATAACCTGATCGCCTTCATTCTTACGTAGAAGACCGTGGTCAACGAAGATACAGGTCAATTGGTCACCGATAGCGCGTTGAAGAAGGACACCGACAACAGATGAGTCAACACCGCCTGAAAGACCAAGTAGAACTTTCTTGTCGCCAACTGTTTGGCGGATTTTTTCAATTTCTGTTTCGATGAAGTTTTCCATTGTCCAGTCGCCTTTGGCTCCACAGATACCAAACGCAAAGTTTTTCAAAATATCGTTTCCATATACGGAATGACGAACTTCTGGGTGGAACTGGATACCGTAGATACGGCGTTCCGTGTTTTCAATGGCAGCGTAAGGGCAGTCAGCAGACAGACCAACCAGGTGGAAATCAGCAGGAATTTCAGTTACTGCATCACCGTGGCTCATGAGTACAAGCTGTTCTTCTGGTGTTCCAGCAAAAAGCGCTGATTCAGTCTTCAGTTGAAGATTTGATTGACCATATTCACGATTTCCAGCCTCACCAGCAGGAACAACCTTACCACCCAATTTGTGAGTAATCAACTGCATACCATAGCAAATCCCCAAGATTGGAATACCTAATTCAAAGATTTCAGGATCAATATCGAAGGCATTTTCAGCGTAAACAGAGTTTGGACCACCTGAAAGAACGATACCGATCGGATTGATGGCACGAACTTCTTCAGCAGTAATTTTGTGATTTTTCAATTCTGAAAAGACACCAAATTCACGAATTCGACGTGAGATGAGCTGATTGTATTGACTTCCATAATCCAATACAATAATTTTTTGGACATCTTGTTTTGTCATGTTTTTCCCTTTCATTTTGAAAATAATTCAAATACTGTTACTTATTTTATCATAAAAACGAACATTTTCCAAACTATATTTGCTAAATATATGTTTTGCAAACTATGGGAGAATTTATAAATTAGAGCGTTCGTCTTTTTCTAGATTTTACTGAGTTTGTTTTAGGGAAAGGGTGCAGATTGTTTGTCTAGGAATTTTTTACAGATAAAAATCGGTCTAGATTGGTCAAAATCATGATATTTTGATAAACTAGAAGCAAGAAAGGCTAGATAGATGAAAGCAGCATACATTACCATTCATGATAAATTAAAAGAACAGATCGATAAGGGAGTCTGGAAGGTCGGGCAAAGATTACCTAGCGAGCGTGATTTGGCAGAGGAATTCGGCGTTTCTCGGATGACCTTACGCCAAGGAATTACCCTACTGGTCGAAGAGGGAGTCCTTCAGCGAAAAGTTGGTTCTGGGACTTATGTCGCCAGCACTCGTGTCCAAGAAAAAATGCGTGGGACAACCTCTTTTACAGAATTGGTACAGCTCCAAGGAAAAGAGCCGAGCAGTCAATTACTGTCTTATATCCGAACTAAGCCCAACGATAAGGAAGTTGAGCATCTTGCTTTAGCGAAGGGAGAATACATCATCCGGATGGAACGGGTTCGTTTTGCTGATAATGTCCCTGTTGTCTATGAGGTCGCAAGCATTCCAGAGCGTTTGATTAAAAACGTTCCTAAAGAACATGTAACCAATCATTTCTTCAAAACACTGATTGACAATGGCTACCGTATCGGAACAAGTAAACAAACTATTTTTGCCCGGCTGGCTAGCGAAAAAGTAGCCAATTATCTACAAATTTCAAAGAATCAAGCAATTTTAGCCTTGAAACAAGTTTCCTATCTGGAAGACGGTCAGGCCTTTGAGTATGTCAATAGTCAATACGTTGGAGAACGTTTCGAATTCTATTTAGAAAATAATTAACATAAAAATAATTATGTAAAACGTTTTAAAATCCGTAATCTTTCTAGTGATGACGGATTTTCTTATTTATAAAATATGGAATTTTTGATATAATAAAGTTTATGGAAATTGAAAAAACCAACCGAATGAATGCCTTATTTGAATTCTACGCAGCCTTGCTAACGGACAAGCAAATGAACTACATCGAACTCTATTATGCCGATGATTACAGTTTGGCAGAGATTGCTGAAGAATTCAATGTAAGTCGTCAGGCGGTCTATGATAACATTAAACGAACAGAAAAATTACTGGAAGACTACGAGATGAAGCTACATATGTATTCCGACTATGTGGTGCGTAGCCAGATTTTCGATGAGATGCTGAATAAGTATCCTGAGGATGCTTATTTGAAGGAAAAAATCGCTATTCTGACCAGTATTGATAATAGAGAGTAAGAGGAGAAGTATATGGCTTTTGAAAGCTTAACAGAACGTTTGCAGAATGTGTTTAAAAATCTGCGCCGTAAGGGAAAAATTTCTGAGAGTGATATTCAGGAAGCAACCAAGGAAATTCGCCTAGCCTTACTAGAGGCTGACGTTGCTCTTCCAGTTGTAAAAGACTTTATCAAGAAAGTACGTGAACGTGCTATCGGTCATGAAGTCATTGAAACCCTGAACCCTGCTCAACAAATCATCAAAATCGTTGATGAAGAATTGACAGCTGTATTGGGTTCTGAAACTTCAGAGATTATTAAGTCACCAAAAATTCCAACTATCATTATGATGGCTGGTTTGCAGGGGGCTGGTAAAACGACCTTCACAGGTAAGTTGGCCAACAAACTCAAGCAGGAAGAGAATGCCCGCCCACTTTTGATTGCTGCCGATATTTATCGTCCAGCTGCCATTGACCAGTTGAAGACCCTTGGTCAACAAATTGATGTACCTGTATTCGAGTTGGGCAATCAAGTCCCTGCCCTGGAGATTGTACGCCAAGGTTTAGAACAAGCCAAAGCCAATCACAATGACTATGTCTTGATTGATACGGCCGGTCGTTTGCAGATTGACCAAGCCCTTATGGCCGAATTGAGAGAAATCAAAGAGTTTGCTCAGCCAAATGAAATCCTCTTGGTCGTCGATGCCATGATTGGTCAGGAAGCTGCCAACGTTGCGCGTGAGTTCAATGATCAACTGGCTATTACTGGTGTGATTTTGACCAAGATTGACGGTGATACACGTGGTGGTGCAGCCTTGTCTGTCCGTCACATCACGGGACAGCCAATCAAATTCACCGGTACTGGTGAAAAAATCACCGACATCGAGACCTTCCACCCAGACCGTATGTCCTCGCGTATTCTGGGCATGGGTGACATGCTGACCTTGATTGAAAAAGCCAGCAAAGAATATGATGAGAAGAAATCATTAGAACTCGCTGAAAAAATGCGTGAGAATACTTTTGATTTCAACGATTTCATCGATCAATTGGACCAAGTTCAGAATATGGGACCAATGGAAGACCTGCTGAAGATGATTCCAGGTATGGCTGGTAACCCAGCCCTTGCCAACTTGAAAGTTGACGAGCGTGAAATTGCACGAAAACGAGCTATCGTATCTTCTATGACACCAGCCGAACGAGAAAATCCTGATTTGTTGACACCGAGCCGTCGTCGTCGTATTGCTAACGGTTCTGGAAATAGCTTTGTCGAAGTCAATAAATTTATTAAGGATTTCAACCAAGCGAAAACCATGATGCAGGGTGTCATGTCAGGCGACATGAACAAAATGATGAAACAAATGGGAATCAACCCAAATAATCTCCCTAAAAACATGCCAAACATGAACGGTATGGATATGTCTGCTCTGGAAGATATGATGGGCGGTGCAGGCATGCCTGATATGAGCCAACTGATGGGAGGGGCTGGTATGCCAGACATGTCCCAAATGTTTGGAGGCGGTTTGAAAGGTAGAATCGGCGAGTTTGCTATGAAACAAGCCATGAAACGCCAAGCCAATAAAATCAAGAAAGCCAAAAAGAAGAGAAAATAATCTCTTCTTTTTTACTTTTTATTTGAAGAAATAAGATACAGCAATATAAAATAGAAGTAGCAAAGCAGGAAAAATGATTTCCGAACCCCAACACTTTCCATTATAACGGAAAGGTTCAAAAATGTCCTTTTTAATGGACAACGTTTATAATGTCCGTTATAATGGAAATATAATAGAAATTAGAGGACAAGTTATGAATTATATCGCAATAATAGGAGATATTGTCAATTCAAAACAAACTTCCAACCGCTCTAGTATTCAAGAGCGGCTAAAACAGCAGCTGAATAGAATCAATCATTCCTTCGCTCAGGACTTCGCATCGCCATTTACCATTACAAAGGGAGATGAATTTCAAGCCTTATGCAAGCCTAACCCTTATATTTTTTTAATAATTGACCAAATCCAACTAGCCTTTCGTGATGAGGTGGAGATTAGATTTGGAATTGGTTTGGGTGAGATTCTAACAGCTATCGATCCCAAGCTAAGTATTGGAGCAGATGGTCCAGCTTATTGGGAAGCACGCAAAGCTATCGACTTCATCCACGACAACCATGACTATGGCACCAGCAAAATTGCCTTTTCATCCGAATACAAGCAAATCGATCGTGTGATTAACCCCTTGCTAACTTCTAGCGATTTCATCAAAGCTACCTGGAATCGTTCGCAAACGGATCTGTTTGAGACCTTAATCTCCAAAAAAATCTATCAAGAAGATTTCACACAAAAGCCAATTGCTGAGAAAATGAAACTGAGTCAAAGCGCCTTTACCAAACGTTTGAAATCCAGCGGAATCAAACTCTATCTGCGTAATCGTCAAACTGCCATGAATTTGATTCTCCAGCTCAGTCAGAAAGAAGGATAAAGCATGTCATTTTCAGTTATTTCTAGCTATCTTATTCAACATCCAGTTTTAACCGCCTTGCTTATTGCCCACTTTTTAAGTGATTTCACCTTCCAAAGTCAAGCACTGGCGGATGCTAAAAAACTGCATTTGAAAGCTCTTTTCATGCACCTTTTCATTGTTGCTATCCCTCTTCTTATCCTAGCCTTACTTACCCCCCGTTCAAAATGGAGATTTATTTTTTCAAGTTTGGCTGAGTCATCTTGCGATTGACTATGTCAAATATTTTCTCAACAAACACCATTGGATAAAGGACTCCTGGGAAGCTGGAGCATTCCTAGCTGATCAATTGCTACATATCATCTCTATCATCATTCTTTATCACACTATCGGTGTCAATGTCGCCTCACACTCACTCTGGATTGAACCAAATTATCTCCTCCTGCAAATCCTTTTTATACTCCTAATCAGCAAGCCCGTCAATATTCTTTTCAAACTCTACTTTAGCAAATATCAGGTAGCGGAAGGAGAAGAAGAGCAGACTGTGACAGGTGCAGGAGCCTTGATTGGTCAATTGGAGCGCCTCATAATGGGAATTTTTCTACTTCTGGGGCAATACACAGCTATCGGATTAGTATCATTAGCGTCCTAGTATTGTACGTTTTATTGATTTTATAAAAGAAAAAAGTTTACATAACTTATTTTGTGTAAACTTTTTTAAAAAAAATAGAAAGGAATACTATAGACTGTATGTCCTGAAAATTTTCAAGATTATTCCGTTTGGCGACAGAGTACTTATAAAATAGTATTTGATTTAGCGACTAAAACCGATAAGATTATTATTATTCCTATGACAATCTATAAGGAAGACTATTATCAGGAGATTATTCGGCAATTGATAAAGGATAAGATTCCTTTGGAACAGTATATTTTGTCAGCTGACAAAACAACCATTTTAGAACGTTTAGATAATCGAGTCAATGAAGACAACATCTGGGCCAAGAGACATCTTGATGTTTGTTTAAAAGCTTTTGAAAGTCACATTCCGGGGCAAAGGTTAAACACAGACTGTTTGAAGCCAGAAGAGATTGCAAAGGAGATTCTAATGCTCAGTGAGTTTACCGTGAAATAATGTAGATTTTTGGGATTTTGGGTGTGAAAAAAATTCCAGTTATCTCTCTATCTTTGGTTATATTAAAAATATCCCTACAAACATCTTTCCGAAAAACTATAATTTTCTTGAAACTTATATAAGGTTATGCTATACTACTCATATAGCAAAAATCAGGAGAAAATGATGAGACGCGAGTTATTATTGGAAAAAATTGATCAACTAAAAGAAATTATGCCTTGGTTTGTTCTGGAATATTATCAATCAAAGTTGGCTGTGCCTTACAGTTTTACAACCTTGTATGAATACTTGAAAGAATACCGTCGTTTTTTTGAATGGTTACAGGATTCGGATTTGGTATCTGTGGAACGGATTGCTGACATTCCGCTGGATGTTCTGGAACATCTGACAAAAAAAGATATGGAAGCTTTCATTCTTTATCTGCGGGAGCGTCCCTTACTGAACGCCAATACCACGCAGAATGGTGTGTCGCAGACCACCATTAACCGTACCCTCTCGGCCCTTTCTAGTCTCTTCAAGTATTTAACCGAAGAAGTGGAAAATGAGCAGGGCGAGCCCTACTTCTACCGCAATGTCATGAAGAAGGTGTCCACTAAGAAGAAGAAGGAAACCTTGGCAGCGCGGGCAGAGAACATCAAGCAAAAGCTCTTTTTGGGCGATGAAACCATGGAGTTCTTGGACTATGTGGACAAGGAATACCAAGTCAATCTCTCTAAACGTGCCCTCTCCTCCTTCCAGAAAAATAAGGAGCGGGATTTGGCGATTCTGGCGCTTCTCTTGGCTTCTGGCGTCCGTCTGTCAGAAGCGGTGAATTTGGATCTTCGAGATGTAAATCTCAATATGATGATGATTGAGGTGACGCGTAAAGGGGGCAAGCGGGACTCGGTCAATGTGGCAGGGTTTGCTAAGCCCTATCTGGAAGCCTATATGGGCATCCGTCAGCAACGCTACAAGGCTGAAAAAACGGATATGGCCTTTTTCCTGTCAGAATACCGTGGTCTACCCAATCGCATTGACGCTTCTTCCATTGAGAAAATGGTGGCTAAGTACTCTGCGGACTTCAAGATACGCGTAACCCCCCACAAACTCCGTCATACATTGGCAACTCGCCTCTACGACGCCACCAAGTCGCAAGTTCTAGTCAGTCATCAGCTGGGGCATGCCAATACCCAGGTCACCGACCTCTACACCCATATTGTCAACGATGAGCAAAAAAATGCCTTGGATCAATTGTGATTGTGCGTAATATAAATTATGTAAAACAACACGAGTAAGTTTGAGCTTACTCGTGTTTTCAATTATAGCAATTCTTTCAACTTTTCCTGATTGACAGCTGGGTACTGGTCCAAAAAGGCTGAGAGGGTTCGTAAAACGGCAAGAATATAGCCAGTCTGGTCATTCTCCACCTGCAAGACCAAGAGTGGCTCGTGGAGGCTCATACGGAGCAAGAGCCAGCCGTCACCATAAGGCTCAGTCAGGTCAAACCGCACTCCTTCTTCGTTTTCTGGGTTAAAAGCAAAGCCTTCGATGTTGGTGTTTCTGAGATCAGCAATGGCCTGTTCACCAAGTGCTCGATAATCTGTGGCTTCCAGCTTGAACCGCACTTCTTGGGTTTCAAGTGGTTGCTTGAGCTGGGCAATCAAGTCGTCCAAGGACTTGCCTTCCGCTTGCAGTTTTGGTAAGAGCATGAGAATCTTAGCCGCTACATAGGTTCCGTCATCAAGGAAGTAATTTTCCTTAAAGGCAGCGTGTCCAGAGGTTTCGATAGCCAACTGGCAATCAACTCCCTCTTGATTGGCTAAAATAGCACGGTTTATGACATTACGGTAGCCTGAAATATAGCGAATTTGTTTGCCTCCCAGGCTTTCTATAAAGACCTTAAGGTGTTCAGTCGTTGGGGAATTGGTCACAATGCTGGTTCCTGGATGTTCAGCTAGGATAATCTGGCTAAGCACGGCAATCAGGTTGTTACGGTTGAGGATTTGACCGGACTTGGTCACTAGTGCTGCACGGTCAACATCGGTATCAAAGATAATACCAAGATCTGCCCCTTGCTTCAAGACAGCCTGACGAATACTTTCCATCGCTTCCTTGTTATCTGGGTTTGGAACGTGATTTGGGAAAGTGCCGTCTGGGTCTAGGAATTGTGAGCCTGTGGTATCTGCTCCTAGCTCTGCCAACACTTTCTCAGCAAAGAATCCTCCCGCACCGTTTCCAGCATCAACGATAATGTTGAGATTGGCAAGTGGTTTTTCTTGTCCACCACAAGCGGTACGAATTTTGCCTACGAGGTCTTGGGAGTAAGGCATAATCAGGTCTGCGGTGGTCACACTTCCAAGGGTGGAAGCTGGCAAGTCTTCGCTATGTGAGAGGATGAAGTCGATATCTTCGTGCTCTGCTCCGCCATTTTCCGAAAAAATCTTAATGCCGTTAAAGTAATAAGGCAGGTGACTGGCAGTAACCATGACGCCTGCGTAGCACTTGAACTGCGGGTACTGGGTGCTCATGAAGAGTGCTGGCGTGGTGGCCATGCCAAAGTCAATCAGCTGAACGCCCAGACGAACAGCTTCTTCTGTAAAGGCTGCGACCAAATCTGGACCGCTGAGGCGGCTATCCCGACCAATACCAATCTTGAGTTGTCCTTCTTTATAGGCTTGAGCCAATTCAGGCTTCTGGGTCAGCCAATGAATCAGCCCACGGACAATTTCCTTAGTAGCTTGTGGTGTGAGATTGACAGCATATTCGTCTGTAGCGATAGCAATTCCACGAATATCCGAGCCGTTTTGCAAAACATGATGGTGTGACATAGTAACCTCCTAATTCAAACTAAATTTAGTATATCATATTTTCGAAGCGGTTTCAAAA
>NZ_WCJE01000060.1 GCF_016743335.1 Streptococcus suis
AAAGAAAATCAATCATTGTAGTTCACCTCTATCTCTAGTGTACTACTTTGATTGATGTTTGGTTATGATTTTCGCTTTCTGAAAACGAAATTTTCTTCATGCGTTTGTCGTGCGACTTTTTGAAACATTTATTTTTGGAATGATAGAAAATCCTTTCATGAGCCAGTCTACTTGTTCGGAAGTTAGAGCCTTGACCTCTTCTTCATTGTTTGGCCAGGTCAATTTCCCATTTTCAAAACGTTTGTAAAGCAACCAAAATCCTTGTCCGTCCCAGTAAAGAGTCTTGAATCGGTCTTTTCGACCTCCGCAGAAGAGATAGACCTGACCTGAAAAGGGATCCAGATTAAATTGACTTTTGACAAGGTAGGCGAGAGAGTCAATCCCCTGACGTATATCCGTTTTCCCACAGACCAAGAAGACTTGACCTAAATCACTGAGTCGGATGGTCATAATGCAGCACCTTATCCAAGATAGTTTCCATTACTTCAGGATTGATAGATTGGAAGAATGTGACTTCCGTTTTTCCGAGACGAATTTTCATCAGAATATCGTTTCTGCTTTTCTTTTCAAAGCGGCGAGATTGAGGAACAGTCAATGGGACGATGGGCTGTGACATAAAAAATCCTCCAGTTTGTTTTTTATATCAGTATACTGGAGGAATGAGTGATTGGATAGATAACTTGTTATTGGGTGGTTACGCTTTAAACATTAAAAATGAGAGAACGAATTTCGTCCTCTCTAGGTGTTAGCTTTTCATCTACCCACTACAGTTGACAAAGAGCCAGAATCAAGAGATTCTTTGAGATGGGAGATAAAGCTTACGCAGTAAGCAACAAAAATGGCTTCAAACGTTTGAAACCATTTTGTTTTTTTATTTAATTCCTAATGCAATTCGAGCATAACGACTCATTTTTTGAACGGTCCAAGCTGGTGACCAAACCAGTCTCACATCTACTTCTGTTACTTCAGGGACATCCTTCAGTACATCATGAATTTGATCGGTAATTAAATCAGCTAATGGACAACCCATGGTCGTCAAGGTCATATCAATTTCAGCCTTGCCCTCAATAAATCGAATTTCATAAATTAGCCCTAAATTGATAATATCGATACCTAGCTCAGGGTCAATCACATCTTCAAGAGCATGAAAAACACGCTCCTGAATGTCTTTAATTTGATCTTCTGTGTACGTCATTTTTCTCTCTTTCTTTTTCACAACTTCAATACTAGAAAAGAAACAAACCAAGTTTGTGTCAAAAAGTCCACTGGACGTTACGGTCCCTTTCTAATTTCAAGGCGAGCAGTTAAAAAGGTTCCCCGAACTCTCGCTCGTTTCCAGTTTTCAGCGAGCGGTTCAACTCGCCAAAGTTGAGTGCTTTAAAAAGCTACTCAACTAACGGCAATTCCCAATAGAATTGCCTAGACGACTTACTAGTTTCTCACATCATTATGGTCGAATGATATGAGAAACGTCGATCACCTCCCCCGAAGACTAGCCTCGCTTTCTTATTTCTAGGCTCGGGTTAAAACACCACTGGGTTAGCCTGCTTTCTTATTTCTGGGCAGGCTTCAACAGTCTGGGAGACTGTTGAAGGTGGGAAATAGGACTGACGGAAGTCAGGATCCTTGTAGTTCCCCGAACTCTCGCTCGTTTCCTGTTTTCAGCGAGCGATTAAAAACCTCCCCCGGAGGTTAACCTCGCTTTCTTATTTCTAGGCTCGGGTTAAAACACCACGCCAGTGGTGTTTTAATCCTCTATAAAATCTCTGAGTGGTTTGCTGCGGGATGGGTGGCGGAGTTTACGGAGGGCTTTGGCTTCAATTTGGCGGATGCGTTCACGGGTTACGTTAAAGACTTTACCAACATCTTCAAGCGTACGCATTTTACCATCATCTAAACCAAAACGAAGACGCAATACGTTTTCCTCACGGTCAGTAAGAGTATCCAATACCTCATCTAACTGTTCACGAAGAACGACACGAGTTGTGTAATCAACTGGATTTTCAATGACTTCGTCTTCGATAAAATCTCCAAGATGACTATCATCTTCTTCACCAATTGGGGTCTCGAGTGAAACAGGCTCTTGTGCAATCTTGAGGATTTCACGAACTTTCTCAGGCGTCATATCCATACGCTCAGCGATTTGCTCAGGAGTTGGATCTTGGCCCAATTCCTGCAAGAGATTGCGTTGTTCACGGACCAATTTGTTAATGGTTTCTACCATGTGAACAGGGATACGGATTGTACGCGCTTGGTCCGCAATGGCACGAGTGATAGCCTGACGAATCCACCAAGTTGCATAGGTTGAAAACTTGAAACCTTTTGAATAGTCAAACTTATCAACGGCCTTCATCAAGCCCATGTTTCCTTCTTGGATAAGATCAAGGAACTGCATACCACGGCCGACATAGCGTTTGGCAATGGATACAACCAAACGCAAGTTGGCTTCAGCCAAACGTTGTTTCGCTTCTGGGTCCCCTGCTTCGACTGCCAGAGCCAATTCTTGCTCTTCCTCGTTGGTCAAAAGAGGTACAACACCAATTTCTTTCAAATACATGCGGACTGGGTCGTTCACTTTTGCAGAAGTGCTTCCGAGCAATTCTTCATCAGATAATCCTGGTTCTTCCTCTACCTGCATAGCACGAGCAGAAGGGTTCCCTTCTTTATCGACAATCGAAATCCCTGCGTCCTGAATACGTTGGAGCAAATCATCGATTCCGTCAGCATCAAGCGTAAATGGAATAACCAGTTGGTCATTGATTTCATCGTCTGTAGCTGAACCTTGTTTTTTATGGTTACGGATAAATTCGGCAACTTGTACATCAAAAGTAGTGACTTCTGTTTTTTTATCTTTTTTATTTGTCATATTTACTCCATTTGTCTTCTTCTATCGAGGAGTTTTTGCAACTCATCGAGGGCAATATCTGCATTTCCCACATGGGAATGTTCACGGATTTTCCGCGCTAGGTGCTGGTTCTCCTTCTTCAACAATTCCTTGTCTCGCCGAATTTCTAATTCTTCGATTTCGTGTGGAGATACTTCATTAGGTAAACGTTCTTCTTGCATACGATACCAAGCCTGTTGAGCAGAATCGTTCAACTGTGATAGTTCAAAACTGGTAATTTCCCCAGATTTTTTTAACATATCATAAATAGCTTGTAATTCTGGCGTCGCAAAATAAAAATCTTCTCGTAAACGGAACTCATTGAGAATATAAGGATGTTCAACCATCCGATAAAGTAAATGGTTTTCTGTTCGAATAAGACTCGTTATACGAGCAATCGTTTGGACTGGTGGCAAGTAAGACTGACCAGTCTGTGATTGAAATACCTGTTGTGTTCTCTCCTGGCGCTGGTTCAGACGAACAGCATTTACTGCCTGTTCCACCTGATTATAATCAAAATCAGAAAGTAAATCCGCCACCTTATAAATATAAGAATTTTGAGCTGTAATGGATGATACTTTGGCAATAATTGGTGCAATCTTATCTACAAACTCAATCTGCATTTGTAGATTGTCAGGATTTTCAGGTTTCAAGTATTGAATCAAAAATTCTACATCGCTGATTCGTGACTTGGTTAAAACCTGTTGCAAGGCTTCTTCCGAATTTTTCTGCAAAAATTCATCTGGGTCCATATTATCTGGCAAACTCACGATTTCAACCTGAAAATCTTGTAGTTCGTCCAGCACCTTCATGGTAGCTGCCTGTCCAGCCTTATCCCCATCATAAGTCAGAACAATTTTCTTACAAAACTTAGCTAGATGTGCAACATGCTCTCTTGTCAAAGCTGTTCCCATGGAAGCCACTGCATTATCAATCCCTACACGATGAGCAGCAATGACATCTAGAAAACCTTCCATGAGATAGGCTTCACGTTGCTTCTTAATAACCGCTTTAGCCTTGTCCAAATGATACAATTCATAGCTTTTATTGAAAATCGCAGTACTACGAGAGTTTTTATACTTAGCTAATTGTTTATTGTTTCGATCTTCTTCGGTCCAAATCCGACCTGAAAAAGCTACAATTCGACCATATTCATCCGCCAAGGGGAAAATAATCCTCTCTTGAAAGGCGTCATAAATAATATTATTCTCACTTGGATTGAACAAACCCGAATTCAATAGACTTTCTTCGTCATATTGACCTGATAGTTTTTGGTAAAGAATATTCTGTTCGGCAGGAGCTAAGCCTAGCTGGAATGTTTTTATGACATCATCTGTCAAGCCACGTTGGTGTAGATAAGCTCTAGCTTCCTCACCCATTTTGGTTGTCATCAAAAGGGCATGATAAAACTTTGCGGCATCTCGATGAATATCATACAGTACCTGATGCGGACTAACCCTTTTCTCCTCTTGATGATAGGAAGGAGTTACATCTACTTGAAACCCTGCCTTCTCAGCTAAGATAGCTGCCGCATCTGCAAAAGAAACACCACGAACTTCTTCGACAAACTTGAATACATCTCCGGACTTACCACATCCAAAACAATGGTAGAACTGCTTATCTTCAATCACATTGAAAGACGGGGTTTTCTCCCCATGAAAAGGGCAAAGACCGACATAATTACGTCCGGCCTTAGTCAAAGCAACCGTTTCACCAATAACATCAACGATATTGAGAGCTTGTTTTATTTCAGTAATTTTATCCTTTGAAAGCACATTCCCTCCTCATATCATACTAGCTAATTTAAAAAGTGAACACTCTTCCCTTAGTTTAACATACTCTATTGTATACTAAATACGGGAAAATGTAAAATTTCTGAAACAAATTACTTGTAAAATAATTTTTAACGGTTATTATATATAGAGTAAAATATTTATGAAAGGACATATTTAGGATATGTTAAAAGATTTGAAAGCCTTTTTGTTCCGTGGAAACGTGATTGATTTGGCTGTCGGTGTGATTATTGCATCTGCATTTGGTGCAATCGTTAAATCATTGGTTGAAGATGTAATTACTCCATTGTTCTTGACGCCAGCTTTGAAAACTGCTGGTGCAGAAAAAATCGCTGACTTGTCATGGAACGGTGTAGCATACGGTAACTTCTTGAGTGCTGTTATCAACTTCTTGATTGTTGGTACTGTTCTCTTCTTCATCGTTAAGGCTGCGGAAAAAGCTCAAAGCTTGGCTAAGAAAGAAGAAGCTGCTGTTGAAGAAGCTACACCTGCTGGTCCAACTCAAGAAGAATTGCTTGCAGAAATCCGCGACTTGTTGAAAAAATAATATATTAGCAGGTCTAGTGCTTGTTTTTTGTTCATAAAAATAGAAGATGCAGGTACTCTACCCGCATCTTTTCTTATCCTTCGTATCCATTTGGATTTTTAGACTGCCAGTTCCATGTGTCACGGCACATATCCTCAATCGTTTTCTCTGTTTTCCAATTGAGTTCAGCTAGAGCCTTGTCTGCATTAGCATAGCAGGTCGCCACATCACCCGGACGACGGTCTACAATTTTATAAGGTACCGGTACACCATTTACTTTTTCAAAAGCCTGAACCAGTTCTAAGACACTGGTTCCTTGGCCTGAACCAAGATTGTAAGTATGTACACCTGCAGTAGTTGAAATTTTTTCAAGCGCCTTGATATGACCGAGTGCTAAGTCAATGACGTGAATATAATCACGAACACCTGTTCCATCAACTGTGTCATAATCATTACCAAAAACGCTGAGTTCTGGACGTTTACCAACTGCTACCTGTGCAATAAACGGCATCAAATTATTAGGAATACCAGCCGGATCTTCCCCGATCAAGCCAGATTCATGGGCGCCGATTGGATTGAAATAACGGAGCAATGCAATACTCCACTCCTTATCTGCTACTTCCACATCACGCAAGATTTGTTCCAACATAACTTTGGTATAGCCGTACGGATTCGTTGCGCTAGTTGGCATAGTTTCAACCAAAGGCGATGGATTATTGAGGCCATAAACAGTCGCACTTGAGGAGAAGACAATTTTCTTAACACCAAATTCTGCCATGACTTCCACCAAAGCTAGGGTTGACATGATATTGTTTTCATAGTACATAATTGGCTTAGCTACGGACTCACCGACTGCCTTGTAGCCAGCAAAGTGAATGGCTGCCTCAATGTTTTCATTTTCAAAAACTTGGCGCAAGGCTTCCTTATCTGCCACGTCCAACTCATAGAAAGTTGGGCGCTTGCCAGTGATGGTTTCAATGCGATCTAAAACCAAAATACTTGAGTTTGAAAGATTATCCACGATAACCACTTCTTTCCCCAACTTCAACAATTCGACAACCGTATGACTACCAATATAACCTGCACCACCAGTAACTAAGATACTCATCCCTTTACTCCTTTTCACTTGGACAAAAATTCTATATCCCTATTATATGTTACTTGTTGTAAAATGTAAACAAAAAACAGCCTTTCGGCCGTTTTCAAATTCAATTAGAATTTTTTACGCTTGCGAGCTGCTTCTGATTTACGTTTACGTTTTACAGATGGTTTTTCGTAGAATTCGCGTTTGCGTGTTTCTTGAAGAGTACCAGCTTTAGTAACCGCACGTTTGAAACGACGAAGAGCATCATCAAGTGATTCGTTCTTGCGTACTACTGTTTTTGACATTTTTTTCACTCCCCTCAATTTCAAATTACATACTATTATAACTGCAATCAAAAGGATTGTCAAGAACTTTTTTTACATAATCACGACTTTTTCCCCTTTTTCCTTAGGAGCAATAGCCAAGCTCCACAGATGATTTCATACAAGACAAAGAATAGGAGAAAACAATGCAGGAAGAATTCTGCTGGTAAGATGTAGATAACCGAATCTGTATTTGGGTTGAAGAGCCAGGTCGAGTCACCAGGAAAAAGAACTTGATGAAAGAGAGTAAAGAAAGAATCGAAACCAATTAACAAACCTAGTACAGCAATGAATAAGGGTACTGCTGCCATCCATAGAAAGACGGCTTGATACAATTTTCCATATCCTTTTCGCACCACTTCTTTCCAAAAATAGAAAACCGCAGGCAAACTAATCAGGAAAATAACCTGAGCCAGATGAAAGAGATGCTTGACATCCGCAAAATGTTTCAGACCATCGGCTGAGGATGAAAAATTGGGCATGTCTAAAACACTTGCAAAAGGATTGGTCAGATAGTTCATCAGGATATTGAAATTGTAGGAAATATCTGCTGCTTTCATGTATACAACATTTTCCAAGCCTAGGTAGGAAATTTCTATCGGATAAACTAGCCAAGCTAGGTAGATGGTTCCTAGAACTGCTGCCGACAAGACAAATAAAATCGTTCCGATAATCTGTAACTTAGTTCTCATCAAAACTCCATTCATCTAGGCTGTTGAGGACATGGGTTGGAGCAAGGGGCAAGTCTGCTACTTCTTCTGGCTTGGTAAATCCAGTCAGGACTAAAAGAGTTGGAAATCCATTGTCAATCCCTGCGCGAATATCCGTCAGGTAGTTATCTCCCACCATAACCGTTTGGCTGCGTTCTGTGCCTAAAATCTCCAGAGCCTTGTCCATGATAATGGCTTCAGGTTTGCCGATAAAGGTCGGCTGCACACGGGTCGCAGCTTTCAAAAGCGCAATCAATGAACCAGCACCTGGCAAGTGACCACGCTCGGTCGGAATGTTCAAATCAGGATTGGTACCTATGAAAGTCGCTCCCTTTTGAATAGCCAGGGTGGCAATGGTTAGTTTTTCATAGGTCAACTGAGTATCCAAACCGACGACAACATAGGATGGATTTTCCGTATCTTCCACATAACCTGCCTCAAAAATGGCAGACTTGAGCCCGTCTTCTCCAATGACATAGACTGTCTTTTCCTTGCCCAAGTCATTCATATAATCTACTGTCGCTAGACTGGCTGTATAGATTGTTTCAAGCGGTGTCTCAATGTTAAAGTTTTCGGCCAACATAGCCTGCACCATCTCAGGACGACGGGTGGTATTGTTGGTCACGAATAAATAGGGAATCTGACGTTCTTGCAAGCGATGAATAAAACGTTCACCAGCAGGAATCCGCTTTTTCCCTTCATAAATGGTACCATCCAAATCAATCAAATAACCTGTATATGTCATTTTTCCTCCTTAATCAAATCGTGTTTCCCAATGCTCAGACCGACTAGCTTCCAAGCAAAGTGCTAACTGCTCTACTGTGTTTTTCCCAAGTGAAAGTGGCGGTAAATCGTCTAAACTGAAAAATCCACTGGCAACTGTTTCCGAATTGGGCTGAAACTCCCCGCCAAGGAGACGACATAAAATGAAGACCTTGGTCACGCGGTGGGCTGACTTGGCAGGATTGTTCTTGTGTTTGTCCAAAATCGCCACCACACGTTGAGCCTCCACATCCAGCCCCGCTTCTTCCTTTACTTCCTTGACAACATTGTCCTGGACAGACTGGTCCACATCGCACCAACCACCTGGTAAGGACCAGAGCCCGTCGTTTTCCTGGACCAGTAGGATTTTATCCTCTTGGAAAATAGCTGCGCGGGTATCCAGCTTGGGTGTCTGATAGCCTGTTTCATTGCAAAACAAGTCTTTCACCACCTCCAAGGGCTGTCCAGATGGCTCTACCAACATTTCCGCTGCAATCTGACGGATTTCCTCAAATCGTTCCATATCATAAACATCTTTTCCATAGGCCAAGCCTGTCTGAGCCAAAGCTTGTAAACGTACGGCCCATTCCAACCACTTATCCTGCGACATGACATTCTCCATTCAATGTTTACCTAACTTGCTTAATAATCAACATTATACCACAAACCGAATCAACGAGAAAGAAACCAGCTGTATACGACAGGTCATACACATGAAGAAAAGCTCTATAATTTCTGTAGTGAGTAATATCCACCGCTACAGTTGACAAAGAACCGTTATAGTCAAATGAATTAGCTTTCAGACAAGGAACTGAGGCAGGCAGCTAGAACAGCCTAGAGGCTGTTCTAGGTTGGAAATAAGACTTGCGAAACAAGTCACTTTCGTAGAGTACGGCAAT
>NZ_WCJE01000061.1 GCF_016743335.1 Streptococcus suis
AGTCATTTAGTTTTAAAATAGCATTCTTTGGGATGCTATTTTAAAACTAAATGACTATAAAACTTATTTTACCTTATTTTAACATGAATAAAATTGCAGCAGGTAGATGAAAAGCTAACACCTAGAGAGGATGATATTCGTTCTCTCTTTCTTTTTCTCTTTCCTATTTTCAGGAGGCTAGGCTACCCCCAGCACGTTTCACTATTCAAGGCAATCAAAATCTGTTTTTTTAAAGTTTTCATTTTCCTGCAGCCAAAAGTATTTCCCGTAATGCCCCTTAATAGATTCCGATCTAGGTTAGGAGTAGTTGGTTCCAAAGTGTTTAAATCCTTGTTTTTATTCTTTAGAATTGTTTTAAATATTAGGATTAAACGAGGTCACCTCCTGCTTGATGAGGTCAAAGAAATGGTCTTAAAAATGGTAGATAGTTCTATGATTTGTGAATGTAGTAGAATGGATAGAAGGCGCACGGAACTATAAACATAAAGCATATTTTATGTTGTATTTCAATTTCTTTACAGAACGTATTTTTGTGACTCATTCTTTGCATAGGAGGCATCATTATGATAGAATACTTAGGAAAGTTTCATCCCTTGGATGCATATATATATATATAACAGTGAATTTAGTTATATAAAAGTATGATTTGATGGAATTAAATAAGTTAAATTAGGAGTATTTATGAATCGTAAACGATTTAATAAAAATTTTGATGAAGTCGGACGTAAGAGCCGTGTCAAGATGCACAAATCAGGTAAAAACTGGGTTCGGACAGTTATGTCTCAACTCAGCCTTTTGCGTGTCATTCGAGGGAAAGGGCAGGAAACGGTTTCAGTACCTCTTGTAGATAGTTCAGAGCGATTAGAAAGTCAACGTTACCAGTACCTGAAAGCTATGTTAGCTTCAGGAGCGGTAGCGACTGGAGCAGCTCTTCCGACAGCGATTTTGGCGGAGGAACAGACAATTGCAGTAGAGCAACAAGTTGAAAATGATACAGATACTGTTATTGACAAAGATGTTGTCATCATTGAGACTGTTACTACAGAAGTCGTCTCAGAAGCGGAAGTATCTACATCGCGTAATGATGCCTCGACCAGTGTAGCTAGTCAATCTAGCTCTGTCAGTCAAAGTGAATCTGCCAGTCTGTCCTCGTCGACTAGTGCTTCAGAATCAGCTTCAATGAGCATGAGTGCTTCAGCCTCGACAAGTACAAGTACGTCAGCGTCCACTAGTGCATCTACATCAGAAAGTAAGTCTTCTGTAAGTTCACAATCTGAGAATCATTCGGATAACGCGATTGTCTCAAGTCGAGTTGCAGAAGCAAGTGGCTCTTCGATGACTGCAACTGAGTCTGGAACCAGTCTGATTGCTGTTGAAGATAATGGCAAGTCTTCTTTTAATGTGCTATCAGGAAATACAGAAGTTGGCCAAGGGCTAGCACTTTTGAACAACGTAACTCAGAAAACAGCAAGTGCAAGCTCAGAAGTGACGGCTGGATTCATAGTTGCCAGCCTTGATAGTAGCTCTTCTAGTCAATCTGAGACTACAAGTCAAATCAATAGTCTCGATTACACAAACTTGGATAATGCCTTGGCGAGTTTGAATCAAGCACTGTCATTACCAGAGATAGATGCTTCAACGACAACTACAACACGGTACCAACGTTACCAAACAGCTTTGCAAAATGCGCAGTCTGCTTTAACTGAGGCAACGGAACTACGAGCTTCCACATCAGCCAGCCAAGAGGAAGTGGACGCAATGAGCCAAAAGGCAGGTCAGGCAGCGATCTCCTTGACTGGTCGTATCAATCAAATCCAAGCAGCTTCCGGTATGTTGCGTGTTGCCGAAGGAACGAGCACGCGAGCAACTGATACGACAGCACCGGTTGTTACGTATCCAAATACAGTTTACTTCTTCTACGGTAAAACGACGACGGTTGATCTTGTTCTTGCAACAGTAACGGAGGCGTCAAATCCAAGCACTTGGCAAAAATGGGGTGTGGCGTACACAGATGATAGAGGAACTCTTGATAATTACAATAACCTCAACGATCAACTGGTAGATGCCAATGGTAATGCAGTCCGACTAGGAGTTCGTCCAAAAGCAGGTACAACCAACCAGTGGGAAATCTACATTCCTGCCGGCTCAATGATTAGACCAAGCCTGTTTGACGGAAATAACCTCGCAGCTAGGGATACCGATTTTCTTAGTCGCTGGCCATTTGTTGTTGATGCGGCTGGAAATCGTAACTCTGGGCTTACTAATGATGCGATTGGTATCAAGTTGACTGCTGTTGCTGTGCCAAGTGGCTATGTCAATAAAGGAACAGGTGTCGTAGCGACAGCTTCAGAGATTGAAAATATTGCTAAAAGTTGGGTCAAGAACGGAAAACCTTGGGATGGTTTAACTGCGGCGACAACCTTGAACTATCAGGTACAAGGGACACCGCCAGCAGCAAATGTGACGACAGCTGTCCCTGTGTTGGTAACGACTGGGCAGGGCATCAGTACAACAGCAACCGTACTGGTCAACTACCCACCAACCATTGAATCTGTGACAGATTACACTGTCTTTGCAGGTACAGCCATTGCAACAACAGATGGCAGCAATAGCATCCGACCAGTAGTGGCGACTGAGAGGGACGCTGTTAATGGGGTCAATAATACAGTTGAACAACAGGCCAAAACCATTACAAACTCGGCAATTAGTGGAGATACAGGTCTCTCGGTCAACCCAACGACTGGTGCCCTAAGCGGGACAATCTCGCAAGCAAGTGGTACTGGTTACTTTACGCGATCTATGACCTTTACCGATGGTCTCAATAACAGTTCAACATCCAGCAATTTCAGACTCTACATTATTGATACGGCGGCATCTACCCTCTCTCGTGCCCATAAGAATAAACCATCCAATCAGGAGGTTATGGATGCGGTAACTGTATCGATGGGCAGCAGTTCAACTACTGTGACGAAGTCTGTTGTCTCTATCCCTGATTCGACTGGTGTTGCGGAGACCTTATATGCTGTTGTACGAGTAACAACAGCTCAGGGTGTTTATAAGGACGTTCAGGTTCCGATTAACTACAGCGCCAACCAAGCTCCTACAGTGACATCAAGCGCACAAGTTGCAGATAAAAGTCAGTCAACCTATGACTTATCAACAGGAGTTGTCGTTTTGGATGCCGAAGATGGATCATCACAAGACCGTACAGCCACTTCACCAAAGGTAACCAAGTATGAAGTTCTAGATGATACTGGTAGTGTCGTTCAGACAGTCACGGATAGGACAGCTACCCGCATCAATACTTCTACGCTAACACTTGGCAAAACCTACACTGTTCGCGTAACTGGTGCAGATAATGATGGCGCAACTACCACAGGAACTTACACACTGAGAGTTGCCGATACCGGACCTACAACGACTGTTGTTAACAATATGGCTGTTTTCAAGAACACCCCGATTGCATTGACAAATGGGGGAACAAGCATTACACCAGTGACCGCAACAGATCCAAATGGTATTTCAGGTGCTCGTTTGTATATCACCAGATCGAACGGTACGAAAGGTGATCAAGATACAACATCAGGCTTTACAATTGATCAGACAACAGGAGCCTTCTCAGGTCAAACAGGAACAAACTACCAAGGGACAGGTGTTTACACCCGAAGTATGGAGTTTACGGATGGTCTGGGAAATGTTTCTGGTCTAACGAATTTTAAACTCTATGTTTATGATGTTACAGCTGGCAGTCTAGAACAAAATTACAAAACAACGCCAACCGCTGACCAAGTTCTTAATCAGGTTACGATTCAAGGGACTTCTAGCGGAAGTATAGGTGTTCGAAAAGAGATTATAGGCTCAATTCCTACGACAAATGGTTCGGCAACCGTACGTGTTATCACAGATCAAGGTGTCTATAAGGACGTTCAGGTTCCAATTACCTACCGAGCTAACCAAGCTCCTACGATTACAGCAGCTGATCGAACGGTAGACAAGGGTGCAGTTGCAACGTATGACCTAAGAACAGGAGTAACTGTACGTGATGTTGAGGATGAAGCAAACAACCTTACTCCATCAGTTACCAAAATCGTCCTAAAAGATGCGTCAACAAATACCGTCATTAGTACTATTACAAACACAAGTCAGATGACGATAAATACGAGTACGCTTGACCCAACTAAAACTTACACTGTAGAAGTGACAGGCAGTGACGCTGAAGGCTTGACGGCAACGACTAGCTATACACTAAGTGTTACCGATAGTGCCCCGACCACGACAAGTATCAGCAACATGGCAATCTTTAAAGGAACAAGGATTGCGACAGTAGACGGTACAAATGCGGTCAAACCAGTTGCAGCATCAGATGCGAATGGTTTTTCAAGTGTTCGTCTCTACAGAACGCAAGCAGATGGAACGAGTCGTGTCGAAGAGACAAACTCAGGCTTTACAATTGATCAATCAACAGGTGCCTTTTCAGGAACTGCAAGTGCTACCTTTAATACCGTCGGTGTCTATTCAAGAAGTTTGGCCTTTACGGACACTTTGGGCAATACAACCCAGCTTCAGGACTTCAAAGTCTGGGTGATGGATGCGTCAGCTAACACGTCCTTGTTAAACCGTCTTTATAAAAATTACCCGTCTGAACAAGATGTGCTAAATGCCGTTGCGGTATCAACGGGTGGAAGCACTATCGGCTACACGAAGACGTTGACAACGGCTATCCCAAAAACAGATGGGACTGCAACGGTTCGTGTCACGACAGACCAAGGGGTCTATAAGGATGTCCAAGTTCAAATCAGTTATCAATCTAACAAAGTTCCTAATGTTACAGCTAGTGACCAAGTACTTGATAAGGCTGATAAGGCAGCTACCATTGACTTGACAAGGGGTGTTGAGGTCATCGACCCAGAAGATGGCTCGTCAAATGCAGGCCAGGCAAACTCGCCATTTATCAGTAAGATTGAAATTACCGATTCAGAAGGCAATCTTCTCTCTACGCTGACGGATAAGGCGGCCATGCAGAACTTTAGCACGGCCAATCTAAATGTGGGCGAGACGTATACCATAAATGTAACAGGTAGTGACATCGAAGGCTTAACAAATACCCGCGAATACGTTCTGAACGTAGTAGATACTACCCCAACCGTCACCGTTAACTCCGGGTATGAAAACGGTACAGGTGCGGTTTATTATGTGTTTAACAATACCGAGTTAAACAAAGCCCTTGAACCAGTAACGGTTCGTGATGACCAAGGGGTTACCTCTATTACAGTGGATGCAATTGGCAGTGGTAGTACGCATATCCCGCCAACAGGCTTGACCTTTGACATTACTACAGGAGCTACTGAAAGCACGGTTCGAGTCACAGGGAAACACAATGCTGGAACAGCAAATGGCACAGGGACTGTTACACGTGAACTTCATGCCTATGATGCAGACGGACACGTTTCAGAAGCCGTCACACCATTTACACTTCAAATCTTAAATGTATCCAATGTGACCAAAGCAGTTCTTGAGAAACCTTCAGCAACAGAGATTGAAAACTGGGTAAAAGCTACAGCTGTCGGCAGTAGCAGTACAGTTTTGCAGGATGCTGGACTGACCTATGCTGTTGTGGGAACGATTCCAGACACCTCTGGTACTGTTAACGTCAAGGTAACGACTAAACAAGGGATTGAAAAAACAGTTACTGTAACCCTGAATTACCTGACGACTTCTGTTGGTGCCATCACAGTTGATTCAGTAACACCAATTACCGAACAGATGGTGAAAGACCAAGTCACGGTAAGTAACGGAACCGCTACAACAGCAGTTGCCAAAGATGCGCAAGGCAATCCAATCTTAACGGTGACAAGCACGGATCCGACGACCAAAACAAAGCTCGGAACGATTCGCGTGACGGTAACAACTACCGATGGATTTAGCAAAGACGTCGAGGTTCCAGTTACTGTAACAAATACGGTACCGACGATTGTAACGCAAGATGCTACGATTACGCGACAACCATCTGGAACATCAACAAGAATTGACTTGAAAGATTACATCACCATTACGGACTCAGAAGATGATAAGAGTGCAACGGATACTTACACAACGGCTATCCAAGTCGTGATTACAAATCCTGCTACAGGATATTCACAGACGATTACGGCGGAAAATGGTGATTCTTTACCTGTTGATTTGACAAATCTCCCAGCGGGAACTTATACTGTTTCAGTCACAGCTACCGATTCGACTGGAGCGGTAAAAACAGCCACCAGCTCTATCACATTGCAGGAAAATACAGCACCGAATGTAACCGTTTCTGATCAGACTATTGATCGTGGTGGAAAAACAACGATTGACATCTCTACTGGTGTTACAGTTACAGATACAGAAGATGACAGAGATCCAAATGATAGTCTTACAACCACTGTTACTTATACGGTAAAGGATGCAAATGGTAGTATTGTTTATCAAGGAAGCCAGCCGAATGTCCCAGTAGAGACATTAGTAGCAGGAATCTATACGGTAACTGTAGCAGCGACAGATGCCCACGGTGCTAAGACTGAGAAAACGTATACCTTAAAGGTTACTGACAGGAATTCTGAGTCTGCCTCAGTATCAGCCAGCGAGTCCGCCAGCACCTCCGCGTCAACTAGCGCAAGCACGTCTGCATCGACAAGTGCAAGCACGTCAGCTTCAACAAGTGCAAGTACCTCCGCGTCAACGAGTGCAAGTACCTCCGCCTCGACTAGCGCAAGTACCTCCGCGTCAACCAGCGCAAGTACCAGTGCTTCAACGTCGGCAAGCACTTCCGCGTCAACGAGTGCAAGTACGTCCGCGTCAACTAGCGCAAGCACCTCTGCTTCAACCAGTGCAAGTACTAGCGCCTCAACGTCCGCAAGCACGTCAGCTTCAACGTCGGCAAGCACTTCCGCGTCAATGAGTGCAAGTACCTCCGCCTCGACAAGTGCAAGTACGTCAGCGTCAACCAGCGCAAGTACAAGTGCTTCAACCAGTGCAAGCACTTCCGCTTCAACCAGCGCAAGTACGTCCGCATCGACAAGTGCAAGTACATCTGCATCAACATCGGCAAGCACGTCCGCATCAACATCGGCAAGTACAAGTGCCTCAACCAGCGCAAGTACATCCGCATCAACCAGCGCAAGTACGTCTGCATCGACAAGTGCAAGTACGTCTGCATCGACAAGTGCCAGCACGTCAGCATCGACAAGTGCAAGTACATCCGCTTCAACCAGCGCAAGTACGTCTGCATCGACAAGTGCAAGTACATCCGCATCGACAAGTGCAAGCACAAGTGCTTCAACGTCAGCAAGTACATCCGCATCAACATCGGCAAGCACGTCCGCTTCGACAAGCGCAAGTACAAGTGCCTCAACGTCAGCCAGCACGTCTGCTTCAATGAGTGCAAGTACGTCTGCTTCAACCAGCGCAAGTACAAGCGCTTCAACATCGGCAAGTACGTCCGCATCGACAAGCGCAAGCACATCCGCTTCAACGTCAGCCAGCACGTCTGCATCAACAAGTGCAAGTACAAGTGCCTCAACGTCAGCAAGTACAAGTGCTTCAACAAGTGCAAGTACGTCAGCTTCAACATCGGCAAGCACGTCCGCTTCAACTAGCGCAAGTACGTCTGCATCGACAAGTGCAAGTACATCCGCTTCAACTAGCGCAAGCACAAGTGCTTCAACCAGCGCAAGTACGTCTGCATCGACAAGTGCAAGCACGTCCGCATCGACAAGCGCAAGTACAAGTGCCTCAACGTCAGCAAGCACGTCTGCATCGACAAGTGCAAGTACATCCGCCTCAACGTCAGCGAGCACATCCGCATCAACATCAGCAAGCACATCGGCGTCAACATCGGCAAGCACAAGTACAAGTGCTTCAACCAGCGCAAGCACAAGTGCTTCAACGTCAGCAAGCACGTCTGCATCAACAAGTGCGTCGACATCGGCAAGTACATCCGCTTCAACTAGCGCAAGCACAAGTGCTTCAACATCGGCAAGCACGTCAGCTTCAACGTCAGCAAGTACATCTGCTTCAACGTCAGCAAGCACGTCTGCATCGACAAGCGCAAGCACGTCCGCTTCAACATCAGCAAGTACGTCCGCATCGACAAGCGCAAGCACAAGTGCCTCAACTAGCGCAAGCACGTCCGCATCGACAAGCGCAAGCACATCCACCTCAACGCCGGCAAGTACCTCAGCTTCGGCAATGACTTCTGAAGTTGCAAAACCAGTGAATCGGAAGGCAACTAAGCTACCTAATACAGGTGAGGCCCAGTCCTCAGTATCAGGATTGTTGAGTGCCACAATGTTAGGAGGAGCCTTTGCACTTATGGCTAAACGTCGTCGTAAGGAGCGAGAGGACGATGATATTTCATAATGGTATTCAGTTTGTAGATAGAACTGAGAGAGTTAACAGAATTCTGTATTGCAGTAGAAAAGCGAACTCTTCGTTAAACTAAACTAATTGGGACGTATCAAAAATAGCTCTATAATTCGGAAGTGGTTAGAACCATCCTCGAATTTATAGAGCTTTTTATAGTGAGGAAAAGTAACGTAACCGCCCAATAACAAGGTATATTGAAAAAGGCTCCAAAGTCCTGTCGACTCTGGAACCTTTTTCTATTATGTGACTTTTAATCCGTCACGCTCCGTAA
>NZ_WCJE01000062.1 GCF_016743335.1 Streptococcus suis
AAATACGAAGAAAAGCCCTTAGAAAATCAATTCTAAGGACTTTGTCTTCAGTCTGAGGAGGGTTTCCCCTCCTTATTTTTGTGCAGATGGGAGGATTTTGGAAGGATGATGACACTCTTTGTTCCAAGCCTACCTTAGTCGGTAATACTTTTTGAAATTAAACATATCTGTAGTCAACTTACCTTGCTGAACTCAGGTCGACCCTAGGATCCCATTGATTTTCATTGAGCATAAAATAGCCGATTTCCTCACAAGTGCGCTACTCTTCTAAAGAACAGGTGGCTATTGTTGACTTGCTCCGATCTTTATTTCTATGGAGAGCGAAATAGAGAACAATAGAAAAAGACAAACACTGTAAATAAGATGTTTGTCTTCTTCTCGGAAAGGGATGCACGAATATTCCTTTAAGTTTGTTAGAGAATAGGGGAATAAACCTTTGGGTTACTCGACCTTATCCAAGGTTACAAAAACATTAGGTTCTGATACTAGGTTGTATTTAGCTTCGACAGCAGGATCAGCAGGATTTCCCCACATAACAACCTTGTATTGTCCACCTTCTAGGATAAATCCTGGTGCAATTCTTCCTCCTAATCCAGTCATTCCAGGGAGAAGAGCCGAATATTCCCCCTCTGCCTCGCGGATTAGGTAGTGGTTTGGAGCATATTCAACTAGATCTGTAACTCGGGCTGTGTAGGTATGGATGAGGTGTTCTCCTTCCTCGTTTTCACTAAGTCGAAAATCTTCATAAGTAGTAAAGGTACCGTCTGCGCTGATAGTTACCTCAATATTACGCGCTTGTTGGCTACTTCCTTGCCATTTTCCAACTAGACTGTCGGGAATAGTGGTAGCTGGTAGGGTTAGGAGCTGAGTGTGAGTCGTTTCGGTACTTAGGACACTTTCTTTGGCTTGAGAGTTCTGAGTTTCCTGGTTTTGTTGACTAGCCTCTGCTGATGAATTGGTTTTAGTTGTAGTTTCTTGGGAACTAGCAGGCTTGGAGGAACTAGTCTGCTTGGTGCTTGCTTCTGTCTGGCTTTCTTGTTTTTTTGCTGAACAAGCTGTCAATAGACAGGTTACAGAGAGCAACAATACTGAGTAGTTGAATATCTTTTTCATTTGTTCTTACCTCCACTTATAAACAGAGTATAACAAATAAAAACAAGCTCGTCAACACAAAATTGTAATATTTGTAACATTTTTGTAACAAAAGAAATGTTTTTGTTATCTTTTTCTGAAAAACTCTTCAATATCTGCCTGATCTATGCCAATCATGGGGTCGATGGTTAGCAGGTTGTCCACCGTCAGAATATATTCTCTGGGTTGGGCACTTGTTTTTTCTGGCTGGTCTTGGTCAAGAAGGGAGAGTTGTTGGTTGTTTTCTGTTACTGGCTCTGTCTGTTCTAGCTTATCTGACTGGGCAGGTGGCTGGCTTGGCTTGGCTGTGGCTGTTTTGCTTTTGTCTTTTTCAGTCAGGCTTTCCTTGCTGTCCTGCTCTGCCATTTCTCCTTGGAAACGTGGGACCAGATAGGTTTTGCGGACGGTGCCGGCGTTTTTGACGGCATAGTCAAAGGCGGAGATTTCGCCCAAGAGGATGAGCTTGCTCTTGGAGCGGGTGATGGCTGTGTAGACCAGGTTGCGCTGGAGCATGCGGTGACTGGTGCGGGTGATGGGAAGAATGACGACCTGGAACTCGCTGCCTTGGGACTTGTGAATGGACATGGCATAGGCCAGAGTGATTTTGTACCATTCGTTACGGGGATAGGTGACCTCGCTACCGTCGAAGTTGATGGTAATCTCGTCCTGCTTGGAGTCGGTGTACTTGGCAGGCAGGAGGTCGGTAATATAGCCCAAGTCGCCATTGAAGACATTGGCTTCGGCGTCGTTGACTAGATGAATGACCCGGTCGTCTTGGCGGAAGGCGTGCTCGTTATGGAGGAATTCTAACTCTCCCTCTTCCAGTGGATTGAGCAGGGCCTGGGTCATGGTGTTGAGTTGGTCAATGCCTGCGGCCCCACGGTACATGGGAGCGAGGATTTGGACTTCGTTTGCAGGAATTCCCGACTTGATGGCTGCGCCGACAATGCGCTCAATCAGAGCTGGAATTTGTTCGTTTTGCGCTTCAAAATAGGAGCGGTCAGCCTTTTTCTCACGGAAATCGCTCGGCAGAGCCCCTTGGCGAATCTGGCTGGCTAGGGTAACAATGGTCGAATCATCGGATTGACGATAGATGCGTTCCAGAGTGATGCTGGGGAGCTTGTCAATTTTCAAGAGGTCAGCAAGGACCTGACCGGGACTGACGGAAGGTAATTGCTCCGCATCGCCAACAATCAAAACTTGGGTTTGGGAGGAGATGTTCTGGAAGAGCTGGTTTGCCAGCCAAGTATCTACCATAGAAAACTCATCCACGATGATGAAATCAGCTTCGAGGTAATCATCTCGGTAGGATTCTTCCTGTCCTTCTACCAGACCGAGGTGGCGGTGGATGGTGGCGGAAGGCAGCCCTGTCAATTCATTCATCCGTCTGGCTGCTCGTCCAGTTGGAGCGGCTAGGAGGACAGGGCATTCTTCTCGGTTGCGAGTCAGGTCAATCTTATGCAAGATGGCATAGACCGCGATAATACCGTTGATAACCGTTGTTTTTCCTGTCCCTGGTCCGCCTGTCAGAATGAAAAGCGGATTGGTAATGGCTTGGACAATGGCTTCTTTTTGAATGTCATCGTAGGTGAGAGAAGACATGCTTTCCAGCTCTGCTATGGCAGCCTCAACGTCTGTGCGTGGGAAGGGTTTGAAACCATTTTTTCCCATCAGGCGAGTTAGGTTTGTATGAATTCCTTGCTCGGCAAAGTAGAGGCTGTTGTCGAAAATCTTAGTGCCTTCTTGTTGGACCTTGCCATCTTCTATCAGTCCAGTCAACTCTTGGGCAACTGCGGCAGGGTCCAGCTCGGTATGGCGGGATTTTTCCAGCAGTTCAAGGGTTGCTTCCAGCAAGTCTCTGGCCTCCACATAGGTATCGCCTGTTTCCATGGAGCGATGGATGAGGCTAAAGAGCATGCCAGCCCGAAAACGTTGGGGAGAATCACTGGCAATTCCCAGGTTTTCCGCAATCCTATCGGCAATGGTAAAGCCGAGCCCCTGGACATCTTCGACCAGTTGATAGGGATTTTCTTCAATAATCTGAAGTGTTTTTTCTTTATATTGGTCTTGGATTTGAAAGGCCAATTTATTGGGAATGCCATACTCGGCTAGTTTTGCCAAGATCAGCTCGGTTCCATAATTGAGGCGGAGTTTTTCGACAAATGCCTGCATGTTCTTGCTGGATAGGCCTGTGATTTGAGTTAGTTTTTCAGGTTCAGCTAAAATTTTGTCGATTGTATCCTCTCCATAGAGTTCAACAATTTTTTCAGCCGTTTTGCGTCCAATTCCCTTGAAATGCTCGCTGGAGAAATACTTGACCAGACCAGCTGAGGTAGGCTTGCTGCGTTCGTAACGCGAAATTTGCAGCTGCTGACCATACTTGGGATGGGTGACCAGATTGCCATAGAAACGATAGTCTTCTCCTTCAATGACATCGGCAATCGTTCCGGTCACAATAATTTCGTAGTCATCATAGTCTGCGTCTGTCTCCTCAATTTCAAGGAGAAGGATTTTATAAAAATTACTAGGATTTTCAAAAATAATCCGGTCAATGGTGCCGGTAAAATACACTTCGTTCATAGAGTTTATTTCCAATAATAATGAAAAGGGAGTGGGAAAGAACTCGCATAGACCAAAAAGAGTTCCCCTCACTTCCAAATATGCAGGTTCGGGCTAAAATAGTCCACTGGACTATTTTACTCCCAACCCGCACAGCTCCAACAGTCAGAGTAGTGACTGTTGGAGGTTGGAAATGAAGCGAACCCGTTCGCATCAGCCATATAGGTCAGATTTTGAGTGTAAAACACGAATTGCTGAGATTTGCTTCGCAAATCTTATCTCCAACCTTTAACAGTCCACTGGACTGTTAAACCCAATCAACCACTGCGCTGGGATGTTGACACGAACTCTGAGAAGTGGTACTGTGCTTTTTGTTCCAAACTTGTTTGTATTAATCAACAGTCCCAATACGGTTGAGAGGCCACATGCGAAAGACAACTTCTCCTTTGATGTTTTCACGGGAAAATGTTCCTACACTACGACTATCTAGTGAGACAAGGCGGTCATCTCCCATCAGGTAGTATTGTCCTTCTGGGACTGTCACGGTAAAGTCTACGTAACCATTGGCATCTTGTGTGAAAGCTTCAGCAGATTGGGCCACAGCTTGGAATTGTTTGTTGTAAGAATAGACTTCTTGAAGTTTATCTTTCTGGAATGCAGCTAGATATTCATCTAAGTAAGGCTCGTCCACTTTTTGGTCGTTAACATAGAGGACATCGTTTTCGTAGCGAATGGTGTCACCTGGCATACCAATCACACGTTTGACAATCAGTTTTTCCTTGCCGTCGCTGTCTGTCTCACTGGCTACAACAATATCAAAGCGGTCGATAGAGGATGTTTTGAGCATGATGAGTTTTTCTTGGTGTTGAAGCGTTGGGTCCATGGAATGGCCATCGACAGATACAGGATTCCAGATAAAGTAACGACTGGCAAAAAAAGCTGCCATAAACAGTAAAAAGATGCCCCATTCAGCTAAGAAGGCGACTAGTGGTGAGCGTTTTGTTTTTTGGATTGCTCCCATATTTTTTCCTCATTTCAATAATTTTTGTGCTTTTTGCGTATTGGCAAAGTGGAGTTTGGCAGTCTCATTGAGACCAGCCATACCATATTGTTTTAAGATGCTTGCTGCGACATGGTCGGACTTACTGCCAGCTCCTGAAGGCAGGCTTCTGCCTACCAATTGACCAAGCTGGACAAGATTTTCTAAAAACATACTTCTTGCAATAATAGAAGATACTGCCACAGCCAGATACTTGCCCTCAGCCTTTTCTTCCAGAGTGACGGGGGTGGCAAATTGGTTGGCTTCCTTTTGCAAGTATTTTTGATAATTTTGACTGGAAGTGAAGGCGTCAATGACAATCTTCTCAGGCTGGACACCCTTTTGCAAGAGTAGGAAAATAGCCTGATTGTGTAGGGCGACCTTGACAGACACCGCATTGTAGCCTTGCTCGATGACTTCGTTGTATTTTTTCGGTGACAATAGCAGAGCTTGGTGGGGGATTTTCTCTTTTAAGAGAGGAGCGATTTGGCAAATTTTTTGGTCTGTCATTTTCTTGGAATCATCCACACCAAGCGACTTGAGAAAGGTATGATCTTCTGGGCGGACAAAACTAGCAACGACTGCCAAACCTCCAAAATAAGACCCATTTCCCACTTCATCCGTCCCAATCATGGGTAGGTCTTGACCAGGTATGGTCGTCTGTCCAGAGCTTTCTGGCTCATAGCCCCAGAGCCCTGCTTCCTGCTCTGCCATTTCCCCCTGAAAAACGACTTTTCCAGAAGTGTAGATGGACAGGCTGGCACCGGTCAGTTTGAAAAATGCTTCTATATAAGGATTTTTGCTGGTCTGCCGATAGCGGTCATAGTGAGCCATCATGGCTTGTTTTTGCTGGGCAGATGCCTTTAGTACAACGGTATTCATGTTCTTATTGTAACACAAATGCTAGTTAGAGTGTGCAGAAAAGGGTGGTTTTTACTATAATAGGAGGAGAAAGTGAGGTAGACAATGAAAGATCAAGTACAGTACAAGTGGGCGTCCCTGGGAACAGGTGTCATTGCCAATGAATTGGTTCAGGCCTTGCAGGCTATGGGGGGAAATCTTTATTCGGTAGCCAACCGTACCTATGACAAGGGTGTGGAATTTGCGCAAAAATATGGCATCGAGAAAGTTTATCGAGAAATCGATGAAGTGTTTGAGGATCCTGAAGTAGACATTATCTATATTTCTACGCCTCACAATACCCATATCAATTATTTGAGAAAGGCCTTGAAGGCTGGAAAGCATGTCCTCTGTGAAAAGTCTATTACGCTTAATTCAGAAGAATTAGCAGAAGCTATTCAATTAGCTGAGGAAAATCAGGTCGTCTTGGCGGAGGCCATGACCATTTTCCACATGCCAATCTATCGTCAGTTGAGCGAAGTGGTTGCAAGTGGCAAGCTGGGAGAGTTGAAGATGATTCAGATGAACTTTGGTAGCTACAAGGAATATGACATGACCAACCGCTTTTTCAATAAGAACTTGGCCGGCGGTGCCCTCTTGGATATTGGTGTCTACGCTCTGTCCTTTGTCCGTTGGTTTATGACGGAAAAGCCAAATCAAGTTCTATCTCAGGTCAAATTGGCTCCGACAGGTGTGGATGAGCAGGTAGGGATTTTGCTCAACAATGATGCAGGGGAAATGGCGACCATCGCCCTGACCCTCCATGCCAAACAGCCAAAACGGGGTACTATTGCCTACGATAAAGGCTACATCGAGCTCTACGAGTATCCTCGTGGTCAGAAGGCAGTCATTACCTATACCGAAGACGGTAGTCAAGAGGTAATCGAAGCGGGTGATACAGCCAAGGCGCTATCTTATGAAGTGGCGGATATGGAAAAAGCTGTCGCAGGCATCGAAAACACCATGCACCTAGCCTATACTCGGGATGTTATGGAGATCATGACCCAACTCCGCAAAGAATGGGGCTTGGTTTATCCAGAAGAAATGTAGAGCAACTTTATTTGGATAAGTATTGAGGAACAAGTGATGGCCTGTTGTCAGTTTTCTACTTGTTCTTTTTTCTTAATGTGTCGGCTATGTAACAAGTATATGGATTTGATGACGAAAAATGTCTAAGATTACATAGTGGATACAGTTTATTTAAAAGAGACAGAAATGACTTGTTTTTCAGGTCTGATTTAGGTAAGATATACCCAACCCAAATGAAAAGGAATGATTATCAGAATGAAACGTAAGAGAACAAATAAACCACAACATATGCGTCGCAAGAGAAAAACTTCCCTTTTGCAAACAAATAAAAAAATGATGTACGCCTCAAGCTTGGCCCTTTCACTTTTCACAACTGGTATGGTTAGTCCACAAGTTCTCGCTTTGGAGTGGACGCCACGCAGTGTGGAGCAAATCATTACTGAACTCACAAACAATGAGGGTCAGTTAACTTATACGGTTAAGTATGGTGATACCCTCAGTGCTATCGCTTCAGCTATGAATGTTGATATGCATTTGTTGGCGAAAATCAATCAAATTGCAGATGTCAACTTGATTTTCCCTGATACGGTACTGACGACGACTGTTGACCAAAACAATCAAGTGACTCAGGTTGAGATTGAAGCTCCTGTTCAGGGAAGCACAAATGAGACCGTTCAGGCAACTGTTGACCTAACAACCAATCAAGTAACGGTTGAGGATACGGTTGTTCCCTTGGATCAAATTTCATCAGTTACCGACTCAGCACCTGTAGAGGAAGTTGTAGAACAACCTGTGGTTGAGGCACCTGTAGAGGAGGTTGTAGAACAGCCTGTAGCAGAAGCGCCTGTGGAGGAAGTTGTAGAGCAACCTGTGGTTGAGGCACCTGTAGAGGAAGTTGTAGAACAGCCTGTAGTAGAAGCACCTGTAGAGGAAATTGTAGAGCAGTCTGCAGTAGAAGCACCTGTAGAACAGCCTGTAGTTGAAACTCTACAAGTGACAGCCCTATCAACCACTACAACAAGTACAAGTGCTTATGATGTCGGTTTGCAACCTCAGGTAGCAGCCTTCCGCGCAGAAGTAGCTAATGCCTTCGGTATTACTTCCTTCTCAGGTTACCGTCCTGGTGATTCTGGCGACCATGGTAAGGGATTGGCAATTGACTTTATGGTACCACAAAGTTCAGCACTTGGGGATCAAGTAGCAGAATATGCTATTGCCAATATGGGTGCGAAAAATATTTCTTATATTATCTGGAAACAACGTTTTTATGCTCCATATGCAAGTATTTATGGACCTGCATATACTTGGAACTTGATGCCAGACCGTGGTAGCGTTACTGAAAACCACTACGATCATGTGCATGTATCTTTTAATTAGACTTACAAAAATAACCGTTTCAGCCTTATCTGAAACGGTTATTGCTTTATATGTAGTAA
>NZ_WCJE01000063.1 GCF_016743335.1 Streptococcus suis
TTATTTTACAGCGTCTTTAAGAGCTTTACCAGCTTTGAATGCTGGAACTTTTGAAGCTGCGATTTTGATTTCTGCACCTGTTTGAGGGTTGCGACCTGTACGTGCTGAACGCTCACGAACTTCAAAGTTACCGAAACCGATCAATTGTACTTTTTCACCAGCTGCAAGGTAGTCTGCTACTGCTCCGAATACTGCATCAACAGCTGCTGCTGAGTCTTTTTTAGTCAATGAAGTTGCTTCTGCAACTTTTGCAATCAAATCTTGTTTATTAGCCATTTGCTAAGTCCTCCAATAATTTTCTGAGTTATTACTCACTTCTATATAGTACCTAATTTTAGGCGTTTGGTCAAGTTTTTAATGCTATTTTACTATCTTTTTCTGTAGATATCAACAATGAATTGGTCGTTGTACAAATCAATCATATTCGCCTTTCCATACAGACCAAATTTGTTCTTCAGTTCTGTCAGTTGAACCTGTACTTGCGCCTGTTCGGAGTCTATTTTTACAAAGGCAGGTAGTTTATAATTTTTTTGTAAATAAGCTAATACCTCTGCTTTCGGCAAGGATAAACTTCCAACTGATATTTCTGTTATCCGTAACAAAATACTGCCATCTTCCATTTTGCTAGGTTGAAAATAAATGTAGAGTGGGATAGTCACACCAAAAACCTGATAGCTGCCTTCAAAAACTACTTGTTGACTCGTTACGAATAATTGATAGGAAAACTCTTCCGTCTGATACTCTTTTAGATAGTTAGTGAGGGTTTGGTTGAGCTGTTCCCTATTAGTGGAGAAGGTTCCAACCTTGGTATCTTCTCCACTAGTCTGAACGAGCTTTGTTAAATCCTCTCTATCTGTTTGAATCCGTGTATAGAGGACTATTCCGCAACCAATCAATAAAGCCAACTGGGCTAAAAATAACCATTTCCAAATATTAAGGTTCCCAGCTTTCCGTGGTCTCATTCATTCTCTCCAATATCGCTTTTTTCATAATCTCATATCCAGTATTATTGGGATGGAAACTGTCTTCCTCATACAGTAAATTATTGGTAACTTGGCTACCATTTTGACTAATACCAGCCTCCCCTTCCAATCCTTTATAGAGCAAATCATTGATCGGAACAAAGTAGACATGTTGATATTTTTCAGTTATCTGTTCTGTCATCGTATTCCAATTATCAACAATTGTCTGCATTTCTGTCAATTCAGGAAAATTGAGGTAGAGAGGATTGTAAATCCCGACAACATAGATGGGAAGATTTGGATTATTCTTACGCGCTGTCTTAATAATTGTATCCAATCGTTTTCCGTAATCTTTTGCGGGCTTATCAAAAGTTGAAACTTTGAGATTGGCAATGTTTTTAATAATAGCCTTGCGCAAATCGTTACCACCAACTGTCAGAGTTAACAGATCTGCTGTTTTTAAGTAACTTATCAGCTCTCCATCTTCCTTCATTCGCTTAAGAATCTGATTACTGGTATTCCCAGAAACTCCGAAATTTTTATAATCTACTTCATAACCATAATCGTTAGTTAGAGATTGAGCCAACAAGGGAACAAAGCCCCCCTGTCCAGTTGTATCCCCAACACCTTCTGTCAAAGAATCACCAAGTGCCACATATCGAAAACTGATTTTTTCTGATACGGTAAGCTCTTGCCTGGAGATTCGAGATGAGGCAACAGGAATGAGTTGATGAAATAGAAAAATCGACCCTAGAATTGCCAGAAAAAAGAAAACAAAGCCTTGAATCAACTTCCTGTTATTCATAACGAATCAAAATAGCCCAGGCATCCTCACCAGTATGAGTTTGAATGATGGAACCTGTCTCTAAAACAGAAATTTCTTTTGAGACGTACTCTTGTAATTGACTCTTCATTTCATTTGCAAAATCAGCCGTTCCTGAATAGGAAATACCAATCTCGGCTACTTTTTTATCTGCTAGAGTTGCTGTGAACTCTTCCAGCCATTTTTTAAAGGTCTTATTGCCTCGTCCCTTGACAATCGGAGTCAGCTGATGGTCTTTCATTTCCATGATGACACGGATATTGAGTAGGCTACTCAACATCCCTTGAACACGTCCAATACGACCACCCTTGACTAGATTTTCTAGAGTTGATACACCGATGTATAATTCCGTTTTTTCTTTGACTGTTTCAATAGCTGCAAGGATTTCTTCTTTGCTGGCACCAGCTTGTGCCATGCGTGCTGCTTCTACAACTTGGAATTTTTCAGCCTGATCTGTAAAGCTTGAATCGAGTATTGTCACATCAGCACCAGAAAGGGTTGCTCCTTGTCTAGCAGCTTCTACTGTCCCTGATAAGGCATGCGACAAGAGAATGGCAATAATCTGACTGCCATCTTTAGCCAAATCAGCAAAAGTTTCCGCAAAGAGTCCTACTGGGGGCTGGCTTGTTTTTGGCAAGTTTTTCGACCCACGCATGAGCTCTAAGAATTCTCCTTCTTTTAAATCGTTGTCAGAGTATACGACTCCGTCAACCATTACAGATAATGGAACAACTGTTATATTCAATTCTTCGACCAAACTGGGTTCGATAGTCGTACTTGAATCCGTAACAATCTTAATCTTTGACATATTTCATCCTACAATTCTCTTCAATTTTGCCATCTATTATAACAAATTTTAACTAAAAAATAAACTTTGGACATAAGCAAAAAGGCTAGTCGCCTAACCTTTTTCTACTAATTCTTTTGCTTGATTACGAGCTGCATCTGTGATTTTGTCACCGGCTAACATCTTGGCAATTTCCTCGATACGCTCTTCTTTGGTCAAGAGACGGACACGAGAAACAGTCGAATGTTCGTCGGATATTTTCTCAATAAAGAACTGATAATCTGCAATAGCAATGACTTGTGGTAGATGAGAAATCGCCAATACTTGACCATATTGTCCAATTTTATAAATTTTCTGGGCAATTGCCTGGGCCACACGTCCAGACACCCCTGTATCCACCTCATCAAAGACAATAGAAGTTTTACCTTCTTTACGGGCAAAGGCTGACTTAATGGCCAACATCAAACGAGACAATTCTCCTCCAGAAGCCACCTTAACCAGTGGTTTGAAGTCTTCACCTGGGTTGGTAGAGATGTAAAATTCGACTGTTTCATTTCCTTCTCGATTAAATTTTCCTTTAGTAAATCGAACTTGGAAACGAGCTTTCTCCATATACAAGTCTTGCAATTCTTGGCGAATAATATCTTCTAAAACAACAGCCAATTCATGGCGTGATTGGCTGAGCTGACCTGCTCGTTCAACCAATTCTTTCTCTAAGTTCTTAAGCTGAACTTCCAAATCATCTCCAGATAAATCATTGCCTGTTAGAAGATTGTATTCTTCGCTGATTTTACTAAAATAGTCCAACACATCATCGACAGTTCCACCATATTTCTTCGTAATGGTATTGAGCAAATCCAGACGACTTTCCAATTGCAAGAGACGATTGCCGTCAAAGTCTAGATTATCCACCACATCGCTGAGACGCTTGGTCACATCTTCAACGACATAATAAGCTTCTGTCAGGCTAGAAGAGAGCTGTTTGTAGTCTGGATCAAATTCTTCCAGACTTTGCAAGTCACTCATAGCTGAGCGTAGGTTGTTCAAGCTTGAAAAATCTTCATTGTCTAACAGTGCATAGGCATTGGTCAGTGTATCTGCAATTTGTTTGTGGTTGAGCAGTTTATCTCGTTCCTGATTGAGTTGAATATCTTCGCCAGACTTCAAATCTGCTGCTTCGATTTCAGCAATTTGGTATTCCAACATCTCAATCCGCGCCTTGTGTTCCTGCTCATTTTTTTGCTTTTCAAGAACTCGTTTGCGAAGACTGCGATAGGCATCAAAGGTTGTCTGATAACGGTCTTTAAGACTCCAAAATTCATCTTCCCCGAAACTGTCCAAAAGACGGATATGGTGCTGGGATTTCATCAATTCTTCCTGGTCATGTTGACCATGAATATCTACTAAATATTGCCCAATCTGTTTCAAGACAGATAAATTGACCATTTGTCCATTGACACGACTGACCGAACGGCCATTTTGTAGGATTTCACGACGGATAATGAGCTCGTCAGCTACTTCAATCCCCTGTTCAAGCAAAATCTGCTCGAGAGCTCTGCTATTTTCAAAGGAAAAAAGCCCTTCAATCTCAGCCTTGGCGGCCCCATGTCTGATAACATCTGTCGTCGCACGCGCCCCTAGCATCAGGTTCATGGCGTCGATGATAATGGATTTACCTGCACCTGTTTCACCAGATAGGATGGTCATCCCGTTTTCAAAATTCAGTGATACCTGCTCAATAATGGCGAAGTTTTTAATGGACACTTCTAGTAACATGGCTACCACCCTCTAACCGTCTGTTCGATTTGCGAAATAATGCCTTCGTTTGTAACAATGAGCAGAATACTGTCATCATCAGCAATCACTGAAAAAACATGTTCTTGAAATTGTTCCAAAATCCGGCGTTTGACCACAGCAGAGCTTCCAGGTACCAGACGGAGATTAATCATTTTATCCATCACTGAGACTTCAAAAACATTCTGCGATTTTACCTTAACAAGACCTGCCTTTGGTAAACCATAAATATATCCCTTATCCGCTGATGGAACCTTAATAATGCCAAGTTCCTTGATATCACGTGAAACCGTTGCTTGTGTCGCATTGACACCCATTGCTTCTAGACGTTCAACAATTTCTTCCTGTGTATCAATAGGAAATCGGACTACCAAATCTTTAATGACTTCTAATCGTTCTCGTTTATTCATCCTTTTTAAATTCCTCATGTGCTTGATAGACTGTAGTTGTTATGACCTCTTTATCAATCTGGTTTGGTTGTGTTGATTTTTCTAAGTGCGCTAAAAATTCGATATTGCCGTGACCGCCTTGAACAGGGGAAAAGCTAAGGGCTTTGACTGAGAAGCCTGTTTCCACGGCCATTTTTGTCACATCTTCCAAGACTTTCAAGTGAACGGATTTATCCTTGACAATGCCATTTTTCCCAATCTGTTCACGTCCAGCCTCGAATTGGGGTTTGACAAGGGCAACAACCTGGCCACCATCCACTAATATACGATGGAGAGCTGGTAAAATCAGACTCAATGAGATAAAGCTGACGTCAATGGACGCAAAACTTGGTTGACCAAGTTCGAAATCTCCCAACTCAGCATAGCGGAAATTGTACTGTTCCATGCTGATCACACGCTCATCCTGACGTAATTTCCAAGCCAGTTGGTTGGTCCCGACATCCACAGCATAGACCTGCTTGGCACCAGCCTGCAACATAACATCCGTAAATCCGCCTGTAGAAGCCCCAATATCAATCGTTGTTTGACCCTCAACGGATAATTGAAAAACCTGTAAGGCTTTCTCCAATTTGAGACCACCACGGCTGACATACTTGAGTTTTTCCCCCTTGAGCTTGAGTTCAATTCCCTCGTCAATCTTCTCACCTGGTTTGTCGTAGCGTTCCCCGTTAATGACGGATACAACTAAGCCAGCCATAACACCGCGTTTGGCCTGCTCCCGCGTCTCGAAAAGCCCCTGTTTAAAAGCTAGTACATCTACTCTTTCCTTAGCCATTGATTCGTAAACTTTCTATCAATTGATACACTTCTTGCCCCTTAAAGCCATTGTGTTCTTCTAATTCCTTAAAAATGGCCACGGCCTTATTCAATGAATCCTGAACAATAAATTTGGACTCTTCTAACCCTAACAAGCTTGGATATGTTGCTTTTTCAGCCGCCAAATCTTTCCGAGGCGTTTTGCCCAATTCATCAAAATCTGCCGTTACATCTAAAATATCATCTCGAACCTGGAAGGCATGACCAATCAACATCCCAGCTTGCCACAAGGAACCGACAACGGAACTAGGCTGTTGCGTAATAATCCCTGCTGCATGAAATGGGAATGTCAATAATCGACCTGTCTTGTTGCTATGGATATTTATCAGGTCAAAAATTTCCAATTTTTTTCCTTCACCTAGCATGTCCAGCATTTGACCACCGACCATCCCAAAGGTTCCAGATGCTAATGACATAAGCTGTACCAATTCAAGTAAAACCTGGTTTGGCAAATCAGCCAGAGACAGGAGGCCAAAAGCGTCCAAAAAGAGGCTATCGCCTGCTAAAATAGCTGTCGCTTCGTCAAATTTCTTATGATTGGTGAGTCGACCTCTACGGTAATCATCATCATCCATGGCAGGAAGATCATCGTGAATCAGGCTTCCCGTATGAATCATCTCTAAGGCAGCGGCCACTTGGTAGTGGGCTTGCTGTAATTCGACCCCAAATCCTTCCACGATTTGAAGCAATAAGACCGGTCGAATCCGCTTTCCACCACCATCAATCGAATACAAAATCGCATCAATTAATTCTTCCGAAACAATTGTTCCACGGTTGTAATAAAAATCGCGAATTTCCTGATCAATCCGTTTCACATCAACCATTAGTCCATCTCCGCTTCACTGCCATCAGCCTGCATGACCTTGACCAAGGTCTTTTCAGCTTCAGCAAGTGTCTTTTGTAGGTCTTTCGATAGGACCATTCCTTTTTGAAACTCGGCAAGTGCTTCTTCCAGAGCCACATCGCCTCGCTCCAATTTGGTTACGATTCCTTCTAATTCAGCTAAGTTTTCTTCAAATGTTTTTGTCTGTTTGGACATGTTTTACCTCCACATCAAGTTGACCATCCTTCATCTGGATGGTTAGGTTTTCACCCATTTGTACATTTTCTACACTATCAATCACCCGACCATCTTGACGAATCATGGCGTAGCCACGGGCCACGATACGACTGGTATCCAGCATAGTCAAGGCCTCAATCAGCTTGTCCGCCTTGGCCATCTTATTGTCATAGATATTAGCCATATTGCTCTTCAAGAGTCGTTCTTGCTGGATAATTCTTTCTTGGAAACTCTCGACTTTACGGCCAAGTTGTAGGCCTTGTAAGCGTTGATTGAGTAATAAGCTAGCCTGCTTCTGCTGGCTATATAATTCTTTCATCCGTGTCTGCAATTGATTAGTCAAGCGGTCTAATTTTTGCAAATAACCATCATACAAGCGTTCAGGCTGGCGGAACATGACTGACTGGCTAATTTTTTCAAGCTGACCTCTTAGGAATTTCAAACGATTGGTCATAGCCTGATAGGCTCTATTTTCCTGCTGATTGAGGTAGCCCAGTAAGTCTGCCTTGGTCACAGGTGTTGCTAATTCTGCAGCAGCTGTTGGGGTAGCAGCTCGTTTATCTGCTACAAAATCAGCCAGAGTCGTATCCGTTTCGTGACCCACACTGGAAATGATTGGAATACGGGATTCAAAAATAGCCCGAACCACTATTTCTTCATTGAAAGCCCAAAGGTCTTCGATAGAACCACCACCACGACCAACAATCAGAACATCCAAGTCATCCCGTTCATTGGCTCTTTGGATATTGGCAACAACCTCCTGAGCAGCACCATCTCCTTGCACCTTGGTCGGATAGAGAACTATCTCTACGCCTGGAAAACGTCGGCTAACGGTTGTAATAATATCCTGAATAACGGCTCCACTTGGACTAGTAATGACACCGATTTTCTTGGTAAACCGTGGCAAGGCTTGCTTGAATTCTTCTTTAAATAAGCCTTCCTGTGTCAGAGCTTGTTTGAGCTGTTCAAACTTGATTGCCAAGGCTCCAATACCATCTGGCTCAGCTTTTTCAATGACAATGGAATAAGAACCATTTGGTTCATAGAGCTGAATGCGCCCAATGACATTGATTTTCATTCCCTCTTCAAGCTCAAAGCCCAGATTCTTATAGACGCCTGCCCACATGGTCGCTTGGATGACTGCCTTGTCATCCTTGAGCGAAAAATATTGATGGCTAGGGCGTTTACGGAAGTTGGACACTTGACCTGTCAAATACACCTTCTCCAAATACGGATCGCGGTCAAACTTTAATTTTAAATACTTAGTTAGATGACTAACCGATAAATATTCAACCATGTCCACTCCTTCTATATTGTATCCCTACTATTATACCAAATTTTGCACTTTTATACAGAACTATGCCTATTATTTCCG
>NZ_WCJE01000064.1 GCF_016743335.1 Streptococcus suis
GTCATAACATACAAAATTTATAGGCTATTTTTTCTCTATTCTATATTAATTAAGCGTCCTTCAAATTTGCTAAGATTGATAGCAACTACTCTATCAGTTAGGAAATCTAATTTTTATCCTTATCATCCTCACTCATTTTACCATCCAGTAATTTAGAGTTCTACTGTTACTTTTTCCGAATTTTCAATTCTCAACTGATATTCAAGTACCCGATATACCTTAATGAGGATTTTTGATATGACAAATTATTAAAACAATAAATTTAACTCGTATCATTATTTTTTCATTCCGTTACTCAATAAATAAAGTTCCTCCTTTGTCTATTCAAAATTCGAAAGACTATGGGGAACTTTACTCATTCTTAATAATTAGAGAGATTCAAATAAACTAACAGCAGGATACATCTATAGCTAGTCTCAGCATATATCTATACCATTCAGGTCACTAGATATTTTTTTGACTTAAATGATGTCTCTCGTACATTCTTTACACTTAGATGTATTAATTTTTCCTAGATCAAAAGTATAACTAACACAAAGTAATAAAGTCAGGGAATAGACGGGATAACTTATCTTCTGTAATTTTTCCATTTTCATAAAGTGGAAAGATTACCATTTAAAGCGGAAGATCTTTTCGTGTAAAGACGGTACTTCCAACCGCAAAGCCTGTTACACCAATAGCTCCTAAGATTGCTAGTTGTGGCAACCACTTAGTACCTTCTACTAAAATATCGTCAATGTTATAAAGAGATAGAATCGTGAGTTTTTGAACAATCTCTAAATCCGGTACTCCATAATCTGCAAAAGAGCCAACAATAGCTAGAATAATAAAGGCAATTACAGCCAAGCCACCTGTTGACATAACTGTTTTGGATAGATTAAAGATACCTGACGCCGCAAAGACAATCCCTGCTAAAGCAAAGGTCACTCCAAAAGCTCCCAATACTCATCCGCTTGAGGTCTGCCGTGGTATCAATTTTCAAAAGCTGAATCAGATGATTGACACGTGCATTGTTCTGACTTTTCTGTCGGAGCAATTCCAACTGCATCTTCAAAAAGGTCTGACCAGACTTGGTATCAGGAAAGGCAATTTCTCCTGGAACGTAGCCGATAATTCTTTTCAAAGCTGCTGATTCCTTCCAGACATCTTTGCCCTTGATCGTTGCCTTACCACGACTGGATTTGAGAAATCCCATTAAGATTCGGAGTGTCGTCGTTTTCCCAGCACCATTGACGCCAACGATACCAAACATTTCACCGCGTTTGATATCTAAATTCATATCAAACACTCCTCTATTCTTACCATAATTTTTGGTAAGCCCTTTGGTCACAATCATACTTTCAACCATATTAAATCTCCTTAAATATGCGGACTGAGCGATAAAAATCTAAGAAATAGGACTCTAAATCAAACCGATTTTCTGTAATTTTGCTTGGGCGTAGCTGGCGTAAGCCTCCTAAAAAGTTAGGCAATTGACTTGTCTGGACCTGAACATCTAGTCGGAGAGCCTCTGTCTCATGCTCTTCCCCTCCTAGAGAAGCTACTGCATCTGTCAAATCCTGATAGTTGTCAAAGTACAGACTATACTGCTTTTCATCTTCATTTTTTAGCTCTTTGGCGTTTACTTCTGCCACCAATTTCCCCTCTTTTATGATGATAATGCGGTCACAAGTTGCTTCTACTTCGGGGAAAATATGGCTCGACAAGAGAATGGTCTTTCCTCGACGCTTTTCTTCCACCATGAACTGAATAAATTTTTCCTGCATTAATGGATCCAGTCCAGAAGTCGGCTCATCCAAAATCAAAATATCTGGATTGCCCATAAAAGCTGTTACAACTGCTAGTTTTCGCTTGTCTCCCAAACTCATTTTCTTGGTCGATCCTGACGGGTCAAACTCAAACAAATCAAGTAAGTAATGAAGATAGTCATCTGACTCAATTTGCCGCATTTGTTGCATCATTCGGATAAATTGCCAACCAGTCAAACCTTCTGGCAGGGCAATCTCTCCTGGCAGATAGCCCACGTATTGCATAACTTGACTATGTTGTCCAAGGCAATCCAAACCCATGATTTTTGCAGTTCCCTTACTTGGCTGGGTAAAGCCTAACAAGTGACGAATGGTGGTCGTTTTCCCAGCACCGTTGGGACCCAAGAAGCCCAAGACCTCTCCTTTACCCACCTGAAAATCAACATTGAAAATGCCGCGACCGTGACCGAAATCCTTGGTCATATTTTCTACTCTAATAACTGACATGGTAAACTTCTTTCTTATTTTTCTAGGCTCCTCGTTGGAGCAAGACATCGCGCATTAATTTATCTTCCGCAGTAATAGGTCGAATCACACGACAAGGATTGCCGACCGCCACATGATTGGCTGGAACATCCTTTGTAACCACCGATCCCGCACCGATTACTGCACCTTCTCCAATTGTCACACCTGGAAGAACGGTTACATTGGCTCCTAGCCAGGCACGACGTCCTAGGCGGATTGGCTTATTGTCAAACAAACCTGCCAACCGTTCGTCAGCATCCAAGGCATGATTGGTACAGATTAGTTGACAACCTGGCCCAATTAAAGCCCTATCTCCAATATAAACCTTCTGACTATCCAGAATCGTACAATTGTAATTTAACATCGCCATTCCTTCAAAGTGAATATTCTTCCCAAATAAACAATGGAAACCTTCTTCAATGAATACTTGGTCATTATAGCCTGATACCAATTTTGCCAGTAAGCTGGATTTGATTGGATCGTCTGGTGTTGCGTAATTAAACTCGTGGCACCATTTTTTGACCTGGGCTTGCATTCCCCTCACCTCTTGGTCCCGTGCGTCGTATTCTAAACCTGCTAATGCTTTTTCTAATTCTGTTTTCATGTTTCTTCCTCTTCTTTCTATGTTGCGTATTCGAATGGAATGCTCATCAAGTCGTCAATCATAGCCGTCATTTCCTGAGCCTCTAGCTGTACCCTGTGATACTGACCTTCCAGCACTGCTCGTTCCCATTCATCAAATAGATGTGAGAAGTAGGCATCTGAGCGACTATTTGTAAAATAAATCTGATAGGGTTTGAGATAGACCGACATCAAGGTTAATTGCGTCACCAAATCAACAAGCTCTTCTTGGAGTAAATGCCGGGAGCCGAACAACTGATTGAACAGTCGTTTATCTTGTAGCTCCCTTGCATTATCCTCTATTAAATGAAGTTTTTGAAAGATTTGTTGTAAAACAGTTTTTTTAAAATGATTCATACAAGTTGTCCTCCTACTTGGTTGATTTTATTTTACGGCAGGAAGGTGTACTGAAAGTAATCTCTAGGTAAACTGAACGTAAACTTTTGAGATTTTTCCTTTTTTACCAATTTGAACACCTTCTCTTTGTGCTATAATTTATAAAAAAAGGAGGTAAGTATGGCACGTATTCTACTAGCTGAAGATGATTTTAGCATTCAACTACTGGTCAAAGAAAACTTAAAAGACCGTTTCACCATTTTGACAGCCAACAATGGACTGGAAGCCCTAGAGTTGATTGAAAATGGTCAGGTGGATTTACTGATAACGGATATTATGATGCCAGTTATGGACGGTATCCAGCTCGTTCAGGAAACAAGAAAGTTAAACCAACACCTTCCTATTATTATGTTGACGGCAAAATCTGCTATTTCTGATAAGAAGGAAAGTTTTTCTCGAGGAGCTGATGACTACTTGACCAAGCCCATCGACTTTGAAGAATTGGATATGCGGATTGCTGCTCTCATGCGTCGAGCCGGTGTTTCAATTAACCGTACTCTACACTTCGGCGATACGAGTTTGGATCAGCTTAGCTACACAGTTCGTTGGAAAGAGCAAGTATTGGAGCTACCTAAGAAAGAGTTTGACTTGTTGTTTAAGTTACTGTCTTATCCCAATCAGATTTTCACACAAAGTCAGTTGCTAGATGATATCTGGGGCTTGGACTCTTTCAGTAGTGAAGATACGGTTAAAACCCATATCAGCCGTATCCGAAAAGCTTGTTCTCATATCCCAGATTTCAGCATAAAGACTATTCGAGGACTTGGTTACAAAGGAGAAATTACTCATGATTAAAAAAGAGAGCTTTTTCAAAAAACATCCCTTTTTCTGGTGGATGTTCCGGCAATACATTGTGTTTTTTGTCGGTACCTACATGCTCTACTATTCTGTTTACTACATTCTCTACAGTCAGCAAATGATAAACTGGGAGCGATTTTCCAGCCTTGTCTTTGAATTGATACCTTATACAAACTTTTTATTTATCGGTATTCTCATCATCTCTCGAACAATTGATAAATACATTTTGACATTGACAAAGGCTATTAAACGAGTTGCCAACGGTGACTTTTCAACAAGAATTTCTATCCAGCAATCCACTCCCTTTCAAGATGTCGCCCATGATTTCGACCGCATGGTAAATGAACTGAGCCAGGTCCAAACGCTCCGTGATGATTTCATTAACCAGTTTTCACACGAATTCAAAACACCGGTCACCTCGATTCAAGGATTTGCCCAGCTCCTCCGAAACGACTCCCTTTCCTCCGAGCAAAAGGAGCTCTATTTAGACACAATCACAAAGGAAGCTAGGCGATTAGAACAGCTTGCTAACAATGTTATGGTATTGACTGCCTTAGAAGGACAGGAGATTGTCATTGAAAAGGAAGAGTTTGACCTGACTGAACAGATTCGACAGGCGACCATTTCAGCCTATCCAATTTTAGAGCAGAAGAATATCCAACTTGAGCTGGATTTGGCTCCCTTGACTTATTTTGGCAATCCGCAACTCTTGATGCATGTTTGGAACAATTTACTGAGTAATGCTCTCAAATTCACAGAAGAGCATGGACATATTAGCATCAAGGCTTGGTGTGAAAATCAGGGCATCAAGGTCAGCTTTACAAATGACGGTCCACTTATTCCTGCGGAACAATTAAGCAGACTATTCGATAAATTTTATCAGGAAGATAAAACTGGGATACGAGAAGGACTTGGTCTAGGCCTCAGCATTGTCAAGCGGGCCCTGTTACTATCAAATGGTTCTATTGAAATTGATAGCAACCCTACAATAAAGACACGATTTACAGTTACACTGGACACAAAAAAGGAATAATTTCTTTCTATTCCATTTACAAATATTCTAAAACGACAATTCTTCCTCTTCCAAGACCAAATCAGCCCGGTCATCGCCAGTATTGTTTTCTCTCATGGGACGTTGAGCTCGGCTTTCGAGCAGTTGGAAGGTATTAACCAAGATTTCTGTCACATAGTGGTTGCTGCAGGCTTTTTCGCATTTACGGGTCCGCAATTTACCGTCAACAGAGATCAGACCGCCCTTGCTACCTATAACGGATCCGTTTCCAATGGTATTCCCCGATATATCTCTGCCTACCATTCCTAGCTTTTGCAGCCATTCTTTCTTCAACCATATGCTAGCCTTATCAGCCTGTCTAAACTTGTTAATTTGTCAGATGCTTTTTAGCTTATTTTTTGGTAAACTGTAACAATATAAAAGATAGAAGGAGAAAAGGGATAACTCTGTCACAAGTGATGAAGATTTGTTTACCAGAAGCATTGATTGCACGACAGAATTTGACAAAATTTCTATCAGCCCCAGATTCCAGAGGATGTCAAAGCCTACCGGATGAATGACTACCAAGATGTCAGCTTTATCCATACAGATAAATTTAATAAGAAAGGAATTACTGTGAAACAGCTACAATTTTTACATTGGGCCAGAAGATATTGGCTGGCCATAGCCGTTCTTAATCTTGTCATGATTGGTCTAGGTTGCTGCGTTCTCTGGGATATACTACCGTCAACCTTTGCTCTACCCGCCGCTCTCCTGTCAGGTCTCTTCTTTTTCTGCGATTTCTGGCTTCTTTACTGCTTGATCCACCGATTGTTCAAGGGGATAGCATTGCTTCAAAACAAGTGGCTAACCACCACCATCGGTATGACGCTTGGTGCATTCTACAACACAATCTACGTCTTGATTGCCCTTGTTTCCAGTTTCTTATTACACTCTCCTTGGTACTTGGTCTACGCTTTTTATCACTTGGTCTTTGCCGGAGCAAAACATTATATTAGCCATGACTATCGGACAAATCCAGAAGACCCTTCTTCTTGGAGATTATTGAAACGAACTGCATATTTTATTATCCTATCCGCCCTTATCTTTCATATAATCGTCATTTTTGTTGCCAACCACGACGATTTGCTACAATCGAGCTATACTTACTTAGTCTATGTTACTGCTCTAGCAACCTTCATTAACGCTGGTCTAGCCGTTTCTAATATTCTAAAACTTAGGCAAGACAACAGTCCTCGTCAAATCGCAACAAAATCCATCAATCTTTCTTCTACACTCTTTTCAATCTTTTTCTTACAAACAATGATGTTAAAGGAATTTAGCGATGACCCCTTATCGCCAAACAATCAGCTAATGACCATATTACTTGGAAGTGTCGTCTTTTTCTTACTGGCAGGTTTAGGAATTTTCTTACTTATAAAAATCAAAAAAGAAACAGCCCGTTGTTGACTGTTTCTTTTACTTTGCCATTTTTTGATAACCTAGTGTGCACCAAGCTACCAGCAAGTGGTAGAACAAGAGGTAAATCTTCAACAACAGGGTCATAAGCGCCTAGTAGTAAATATCTTACAGCAAGGGGACTTCGACTCCTAAAAAAGATATTATGAAGGTATGATTCGTAATCAAGTGGAACATTAATTTCCTTATGATAATCATCCCCGAAGTATTATCAGTAGTACTATTTGAAGTTATATTTGGTAATGGTTGGGTCGAATTGACACATTGCATCAGAGCAGAATGACCCAATCCATTGGGTCATTCTGAACTAGTGCATTGGTTATATTATTTTTCTCTCACACCATGGTAATAATTC
>NZ_WCJE01000065.1 GCF_016743335.1 Streptococcus suis
ATAAGTGTTCAAGTCTTTTATGTGTCTTAGATTAGTGTTTCCAATTTATCCACCAATGAACCAACGTAGGCGATGGTTTCTTTGAGTGGTTGGTCAGTTGAAACGTCAACACCTGCATGTTTAGCAAGGTCTTGGGCAGAAAGACTTGCACCGAGTGACAAGGTTTCCAACCATTTTTCAACAACTTCTTCAGGATGTTCTTCCAATTGTTTCGCCATAGCCGTACCGATGGTCAAACCAGCTGAGTAGGTATATGGATACAAACCAATGTAGTAGTGCGGTTGACGCATCCAGATAAGACCTGCATCGTCACCGATTTCAAAATCTTCGCCCCAGAATTCCTTGATGACATCCAACTTGATTTGGCAGAGAATATCACCGTTGAGGTATTCTTCATTGTCCAAACGAGTGTAGACTTCACGTTGGAAGGCTGCTTCAAGCAAGTGAGTGACCATGTTGTGGAAGTAAGTACGGCTGATCAACTCGCTAATCAAGTAAGCCTGGAATCCAGAATCTTGGTTGTTTTTCAAAAGGGTGTTACATGTTAAGACTTCGTTAGCAGTAGAAGGCGCCTCGATGAAGTAGAGGGATGGATCGTAGCTGAGGACGCTTTGTTTCTTAGCCAATTGGAAATGACCTGCATGTCCCAATTCGTGAGCCAATACCAAGACCTCGTTCATCAAGCCTGTCCATGAAAGGAGGATATAGGATGGTCCATCGTAAAGAGTAGCACAGAAACCACCAGTAGCCTTACCTTCGTTTTGAGCAAAGTCAATCCAACGCTCATCAAATGATTGTTCAATCATTTTCACATAATCTTCACCAAGAATGCCCAAGCAGTCAATCAAGAATTGCTTAGATTCTTCAGGTGTGATGCGTTGGTTGTATTCTGATGGCAAGCTGATTTTCAAGTCAGCATGAGTGATCTTTTCCAAACCATGAGCCTTGGCAACCAATTTCACATAGCGACGCATGTGTGGAGCCAATTCCTTCATGATGACATCAATCTGACGGTCGAAGAGGTCACGGGAAACGTTTTGACGATGCAAGAGGAAGTCAATGGTATTGTCAAATCCACGCAAGCGAGCTTCGATTTGCTCATTCTTGATATGAGATAAATAAGTCGCTGCAGTAGTATTCTTGTATTTTTTCAAGGTTGAATAGAAACCGGTAGCTGAATTGCGACGGATTTCGGTATCATGGCTGAGCTCATAATCATTTTCAAAGAGCACATAGCTATTGCCGAGCGTTTCGCCATTTGCCTCGAAGTTTTCAAATGTCATATCTTCGAACTTGGTCACACCGTAATTATTATATGGCTGACCAAAAGTTGGGGCAAAATTTGATAAAAGTTCTTCTTGTAGTGGATGAAGCTGATGCGGCTTGTCACGGAGAATACCATCAAAGAAAGCAGCCCATTGTGGTTGTTCTTCTTTTAATTCAAGAAGAAAGGCTTCATCTAATTGCCCAAGTTCTGAATAGAGGAAATCTCGTTGAGGACGTGCCTTGGCAGAAACGAGGTCGTATTCGTTGGCCAGGCTCGCCAATTCAGTATTCATCTTATCGACTTCCAAAGGAAGGAAGGCATAGTGGGAAAGTCTGCTATCAAGAATAACGATTTTTTCGTATTCTGTTAAGGCGGAAACGATGGTATCCTTATCAGTTAGCTTACCTTTGTAATTCGATTCGAAAGCTGTCACTTGCTTAGTGTAGGTTGCCAAATTTTCTTTGTAGTTGTCAGGGGTCGGAAATAGAATGTCCGTATCCCAGGTTAATTGTACGTCAATTTCTTGACGTTTAGGCATTGCGTTTGTCATGATTTTCTCCTTATTTCATTTTAATAGGTCCATTATATCATACTAAAGGGCTTTCAGCGAAAATAAGCCAAGGCAAAATTTATGAAAAAGAAATACTTGACAAAATACACAAAAACCTAGATAATGTAAGTATGAAAGGGTTTACTGAAAACCAGAAAGGAGCTTTTATGCAAGTCATTAAACGTAGTGGAGAGATTGTTGAATTTGACCCAGATAAAATCTACCAAGCCATCATTAAAGCTGCACAGACAGTCTATGTCATTGATGAAACTTGGCGGAAAAATCTTGCTCAGGTCACAAAGAAAGTAGTGCTTGACTTGGAAGAAGCTCATACAGAGCGACCAACGATTAGCATGGTTCAGTCGCAAGTTGAACACCGTCTTTTAGATGCAGGGTATATTTCTATTGCTGAGCATTACATTTCCTATCGCTTGCAACGTGATTTGGAACGTAACGGCTATGGCGATAAGATTATTGTACATCTGCGTTTTGAACAAGTACGTTAAGAGAAACCTAGAGAAATCTAGGTTTTTTGCTTATATATATCTTTACATTGTTTAAAGAAAATAGCATTTTAAAAACTTTTTGAAAAAAATGTGATATTCTGAGCAAAAATTTTGTAATCGGTATCATTTTTAGTGTATAATAGACTTTGTAAAAAAATATATTTTCGAAAGTGAGATTTCACATTATGGCTAAAATCGTTGTTGTCGGTGCTAACCATGCTGGTACGGCCGCAATCAAAACTATGTTGACAAATTATGGTCAAGAAAACGAAATCGTCGTATTTGACCAAAACTCAAACATCTCATTCTTGGGTTGTGGTATGGCTTTGTGGATTGGTGAGCAAATTGCTGGTCCTGAAGGACTTTTCTACTCAAACAAAGAAGAGTTGGAGAGCTTGGGCGCGACAGTATACATGGAGTCACCTGTTACAAATATTGACTACGATGCAAAAACAGTTACTGCACTTGTAAATGGTCAAGAACATGTTGAATCATTTGAAAAACTTCTTTTCGCAACTGGTTCACAACCTATCTTGCCACCAATCAAAGGAGCTGAAATCAAAGAAGGTTCTCTTGAATTTGAAGCAACTCTTGAAAACTTGCAATTCGTTAAATTGTACCAAAACTCAGCAGATGTTATTGAAAAATTGAAAAACAAAGACATCAACCGCGTAGCAGTAGTTGGTGCTGGTTACATCGGTGTTGAGCTTGCAGAAGCATTCCAACGTAAAGGTAAAGAAGTTATCCTTATCGACGTTGTAGATACATGTTTGGCTGGTTACTATGACCGCGACTTGTCAGACCTTATGGCTAAAAACTTGGAAGAGCATGGTATTCAACTTGCCTTTGGCGAAACTGTTAAAGAAGTTGCTGGTAATGGTAAAGTTGAGAAAATCATCACTGACAAGAACGAATACGATGTTGACATGGTTATCTTGGCTGTTGGTTTCCGTCCAAACACTGCATTTGCAGGTGAAGGAATCGAGCGTTTCCGTAACGGTGCCTTCCTTGTAAACAAACGTCAAGAAACTTCAATCCCAGGCGTTTACGCTATCGGTGACTGTGCAACAATCTACGACAACGCTACTGGCGACACAAGCTACATCGCTTTGGCTTCAAACGCAGTACGTACTGGTATCGTAGCAGCTCACAACATCTGTGGCACTGACCTTGAAGGTATCGGTGTACAAGGTTCTAACGGTATTTCTATCTACGGTCTTAACCTTGTTTCAACAGGTTTGACACTTGAAAAAGCTACTCGTCTTGGTTTGAACGCTGCGGTTACTGAAGTAACTGACAACCAAAAACCAGAATTCATGGAGCATGGTAACTTCCCAGTTACAATCAAGATTGTTTACGATAAAGATTCACGTCGTATCCTTGGTGCGCAAATGGCTGCTCGTGAAGATATCTCTATGGGTATCCACCTCTTCTCATTGGCAATCCAAGAAGGTGTAACAATCGAAAAATTAGCATTGACAGACTTGTTCTTCTTGCCACACTTCAACAAACCATACAACTACATCACAGTAGCTGCCTTGGGTGCTGAATAATCTATTGAATACAAAAGCTCAGAGATGACTCTGGGCTTTTTTAGTGGTAAATTCTCAAAGTAAGTTCTAGTTCCCGTCCTTCCAGAAGTTACTTTGAGAAAACTGCATAACATCAACAGAATTTAGTCTCAGACTAAGTTCTGTTTTTGACTAAAAATGTTGATAATAGTGAGTTTTAGGGTTGAAAATGTTGAAAAAAAGAGTACACTAAAGTTACTGGCTCTGAGACGTCTCAAAGTAAGTTCTAGCTATCTGGAATTTTGGATGGGACAAGTTCCTTTCTATTTTGAAATTATTTTTTAATAAAAACTAGCAATTACTTATCTAGTAATCGAGGTGATTGAATGACGTTCTCAGGGTCAATTTTAGAGATTCCCAAAAGTGTTGCCAATTCCTCACCGTAGGTAAATGTAAAGAGTTCATAGGCGGATTTTCCGTTGAAAGAAGCTCGTCTGACGCTGTTGACATGCGAACAAACCAGGTTGATGTCCTCCTGTGTCAAGTTATCAAACGAACTTCCTTTAGGAAGAATATCTCTGATAAGTGTGTGATTCTTCTCAATTCTCCCTTTCTGGTCAGAACGATTTGGGTCACAGAAGAATAGCTTAGATTCTCCACGAACATCCATTTCGATATCGTCCACTCTAGCGAATTCACCGCCATTATCGGTCAGAATGACAGGGAATAGTTCGCAGAAGTCCATCTCTTTCTGATGTAGGTCATTCTTGATAGCGTAGAGATGTTTAGCGACCTCATTAGCTGTTTTATTATCAAGTAATCGAGCGAAGATAAAGTTACAGAAGGAGAGGTTAAAGGTGAGAAGTACCTTTCCGCCGATCCGTCCAGTAACGGTGTCCATTTCCAGCCAATAGCTGCTTCCTTTCTCTGTGAGAAAGCGTTGGAAGTCCTCGTAAGACCGTCCTTCTTTGGCAGTTTTAGGAATGGGTTGTAGGTTTCTGGTTCTCCGCTTTCTGAATTTCACGACACGGGGGAAATCAATGGGCTTTGTGGACAGATAGCCTTTTTCAAGGTATCGGTAGATAGAAGCTCTGGATGCCGAAAGTTCGTTTGAGGCGATGATGTGGTTGAGGTGTTGTCCCTTTTGGATGGCAGCAGAAACAATCTCATCCATGCGATAGAATTCTTCCTTGTTTAGTGCAACCCCTGTTCTCGAGTCTGAGAGCTTAGCTTCATAATCAAGCTGAGCTCTTTTGGCTCATTGTCAACTGTAGTGGGTGGCAATAAATGCCTTAGACCTTGAGAAATCAAGGTCTTTTTTGTAATTGGTCAATTTTTGGTCAACCTTTTCTCAAAAAAATTATGTCGTTAATAATTTTCGGATACGATTGTTCTCCTTTTCCTTTTTTTCTTTAATTATGTGACCGTATGTTTTGGTAATTTGTGTAATGTCTTTATGTCCCATATTTGCTGCGATAACCCAAATATCAATTCCATAAGATAGCATAATACTTGCATAAGTATGGCGTATTCCTGTTGCCGATAAATCATTAGGTGCGATATTTAGTATTTGAATTTGGTCACGTAGATGTTTATTGACCATATAGTTACTTGGCACACCATCTAGAGAGTTATAAAAAATGAATTGATCCAAATTTTCAATTTTGTTATTTTTTAGTTCTAATGATTGTAGTTCCTTGAGTCTATCCAATACTAATAAAGTTCCCGAATCTATTGGAATATGTCGCACAGAAGTATTGGATTTAGGTGGTCGCCATTCTTGTTTCCTAGGGTCATATCGTCTATAAGTATAGATTTCTTGAGTATCATGTCGTACACAGTCCCATGTTAATCCTAAGATTTCACCGAAGCGTAGCCCTGTTTTTAATTGAAGATAAAGCAAGTAGTCAAGAATGTTATATTCCTTATTGATGTTACCTTCTAAGGTTGATAGAAGTTTATGGTAATCAGCAGTACTTGTGATAGCTTTTTCAGTTTTGACTTTTCGACTAGTTTGACCTGTGATGATAATCCCGTCAGTAAAATCAGTAATCGAAAGTTTATCTCGTTTAGCAAACTTCAAAACTTTTCGTATTTCTGAATTTAGTCTTCTAACAGTATCTTTACCAACTGTTTTTGCATAGTCATTGATAAATTCTTGGTAATCACTAGACCTAATTTCGATTGCAGGTTTTTCTTTGAAGTGGTCAAGAATCAGCCGACCTCTATGAAGATGATGCTCAATTGTTCCATCGCTTTTGTTGAGTGGTACAATTTGTAGATTGTACCAATTTTGCCAAAGTTGATAAAGGGAAATAGATGAGTCAATGATATTTCCGAAAAGCAATTCTAATTCAATTTGTGTGGCCTCTAAGATTGCTTCTTTTTTAGTTTTGAAACCTGAATTTGACGCTACGACAACCTTATTTTTATCAAAGATACGGTAGTCCCAAGTTTTCTTTTTACCCCTTTGTCTATATGATATTGCCATTGTGTTATCCTTTCTTGAAGAAAATGATAACCAAGACGTTCGTCTTGGTTATTATATCATGTTCCTCTTAATAAATCAGAGAAATTTTGTTCAAAAAATGTTTTTGTTTTTGATGCAAGAAAGAGGTACTTTCCTCCCTGATTTTTTGGGTATTTTACAAAGCCTTCTTTATTAAGATTGATATCAATTTTGGACCGTATATCAGGTTGATATAATATATTCTCCATAAACCAAGGTCGTGATACTGAACGCATCTCTAATACCTCTGTTAGCGTCATATATCTTCCTAGTGAAGCTTCCTGTTGTAGTTTTTTATAATTGTCTTTTGAAACAATTATATGGCTTTCTGGGAGAGAGATTTTCAAGCCCTCAATATTTACAATAATACTACTCATATTCATCTATTCCTTTCATTCTCTAGACGAAAATATTATGCCACATGTGTAATAAATTGAGGCTAGATTTTTGAAAAATGTGCAATGC
>NZ_WCJE01000066.1 GCF_016743335.1 Streptococcus suis
CTAAAAATTAGAGAGCTTATCTACCGAATTTTAGTCGTATTTTTATACTCATGCCTATCGCATATTTTGGGGTGCTCGTCAGTAGAGTGGATCAGTTTTTCCCTCGATGACTAACATCATTAACTCGTCAACCACAAAGCCCTCACTAAGATTATACACCTAGTGAGGGCTTTATGTTCGTTTTCATTATTCTGTGGGTGAGGGCGGAGCCATCATGGATGTCTTTCCCACTCCCGTACCACTTCTCTGATTTCGTCTTCCCACACCCAAAATAAAAAATACCAGCTACACCACATAGCTGATATTTCAGATAATTATTTTGCACTTCTGACACAAGCTTCATAGGTCTGTTCCATCAACATGGTAATAGTCATCGGACCAACACCACCTGGAACTGGGGTAATATAACTTGCCACTTCTGATACCTCATCGTATTTGACATCACCGATTAGCTTGCCATTTTCATCACGATTCATACCAACATCAATCACCACGGCACCTGGCTTAACAAATTCCTTGGTCACAAAATGACCACGACCAATGGCAACAACAAGAATATCGGCCTGACGAGCAAGCTCTGGCAAGTTTTTGGTACGAGAATGCGCAATCGTTACAGTAGCATTGGCATCCAGCAGCAGCTGTGCCATCGGTTTACCAACAATATTAGAACGACCAATAACTAAAGCTGACTTCCCTTCCAGCTCAATCTGATATTCCTTGAACATTTCCATAATTCCTGCTGGGGTAGATGGAATCATAACAGGATGACCAGACCAGAATTTCCCCATGTTAGTCGGATGAAAACCATCCACATCCTTATCTGGGTCAATGGCCAACAAGACCTTCTCCTCGCTGATATGGGCTGGTAAGGGCAATTGCACCAAAATACCATGCCATTCATCATCCTGATTATAGCGCTCAATCAAATCCAACAAGTCTGACTCAGTAATCGTATCTGGAACGCGAACAACCTCACTCTTGAATCCAGCAGCTAGAGCTGACCGCTCCTTATTCCGTACATAGACCTGACTAGCAGGATTTTCGCCAACTAAAATAACTACAAGACCTGGTACCAACCCCTTTTCTTCTTTTAATCGAGCAGTTTTCTCCGCCAAGGCAGCCTGCAATTTTACACCTAGTGCTTTCCCATCAATGACTGTCATACCTACACTCCTTTTGTTTTTTCTATTATACCCTAAAATTCTCCGACTGACTATACTTGTCCAAAGTAGAATATAGCATTTAGCAAAAAACTCCGAACAATGTCGGAGTCGTACTTATTTGTTCATTTATTACAAGACCTTAGACAAGAAATCCTTGGTCCGTTCTTCCTTGGTATGTTCAAAGACTTCTTCAGGCGTTCCATCCTCCACGATGACACCGCCATCCATAAAGATAACCCTGTCAGCTACCTCACGCGCAAATCCCATCTCATGAGTCACGATAACCATGGTCATCCCTGACTTGGCCAAATCCTGCATAACAGCAAGAACTTCACCAACCATTTCAGGGTCTAGTGCAGAGGTCGGTTCATCAAAAAGTAGGACATCTGGGTCCATAGCCAGACCACGCGCAATAGCGATCCGCTGTTGCTGACCACCTGAAAGGCTTTGTGGATAGGCATTCGCCTTATCTGGCAATCCTACCTTTTCAAGTAATTCCCTAGCCTTCTTCTCAGCCTCATCCTTTGCAATTCCCTTTGTCTTAATAGGTGATAAAGTAATATTATCTAATACCGTCATATTCGGAAAAAGATTGAACTGTTGAAAAACCATTCCCATCTTTTCACGCATCTTGAAAATATCATTTGACTTGTCAGTAATATCAACACCTTCAAATGTAACAGTTCCCTTGGTCGGTACTTCTAAGAGGTTCATTGTACGTAAGAAAGTCGATTTCCCTGACCCTGATGGACCGATAATAACGACTACCTGACCTTGTTGAATATCTAAATCAATTCCTTTTAGAACCTCATTCTTTCCGAAGTACTTATGTAAATCCTTGATAGAAATAATTGCATTAGACATGGAACTGCCCTCCCTTGTTCAACTTTTTCTCAAACGACTGAATAATCACTGTTAGCACCGTTGTCATAATTAGATAATAGCTCGCTGCAAATACAAGTGGTGTTAAAGGAATATAAGAAGTGGATTGAACTGTCTGAGCACCGTTCCATAATTCCATCACACCGATGGTTGACAACAGTGAACTATCCTTAACAATAGTCACAAATTCATTTCCCAAGGCAGGAAGGATATTCTTGATAGCCTGTGGCATGATAACGTAACGCATCGCCTGCTTTGGTCTAATACCAAGCGAATAAGCAGCTTCCAACTGTCCTTTTGGTACAGCATTAATACCTGCACGAACAGTTTCAGATACATAGGCACCCGAGTTCATCGAAATAACAATGATACCTGGAATCAAGCGTGTCAAATCTACCGTCAAAATTCCTAGCTGAAAAGTTGGTGCTACAAAATGTGTCATCGCAAAAGCAATCATAATCTGAACAATCATCGGTGTCCCACGAAAAATCCAGACATAGATATTAGCAGTCCAAGCTAAAACTTTATACTTACTACGCTGAGCAAAGGCAAGCAACACACCTAAAATACTACCAAAAAATACTGAGAAAAATGCAATAATGAGGGTAACAATTGCCCCATAATTAAAATAAGCCCAATACTCAGGCAAAAAAGAAAAATTCATTCATCCTACTCCAATTCTGTCATTTAGAGTCTATTATACCATTTTTGAATATTTATGCAATACTTTTGTTTATAATATTCATTTTACATAAGAAAAAAGCACCCTTAGGTGCCTCTCACTTCTTCTTAGTACAATAGCTCATAGATTTCCATTGCAATCAAGTCGATGCTGTCAAACGCGTACGTTTCACGAGCAGCAACATCACGCAAGGTAAATACTGAACCATTTTCCTCGTCATAGCTATAAGCCACTTCTGCAACAACAATACCATCACGTTCGAAATTACGTTTCAACGTACCGCCGTCATTAGCCATAGCTTCCAGACGATTGATAATTCTCACCAAATGTGATTCCATATTCGTTCTCCTAATCCTTTTTATAGGAATATTTTACCACATATTGCCAAAAAAGTCTTATTTTTTCCCTATTTTCTTCCTATCGCCCTATTTTTCATAGAAAGTTTTTCCAAGCGTAGCAGTTTCTTGATTTTTCTATGAATCTTGTTATAATAAAGCTAGAACTGACCTTTTTTGACTATTTAACAATAGGTCACATTTTTTCACAGAAAGAGGTAGAATTATGCTCTGCAAAAATTGTAATATCAACGACGCAACGATCCATCTCTACACCAACTTAAACGGTAAACAGCAGCAGGTAGACCTCTGTCACAACTGCTACCAAATCATGAAAACAGACCCTAACAATGCCATTTTGCAAGGCTTGGGTGACCTGACCAATCCAAATAACATGGATCCTTTCAGCGAATTTTTCAATCATCTGGGAGGCTATCCTGGCAATACACCTGCTGGTAAGTCCCGCAACCAAACACCGCCTACACAGGCTGGTGGTGGCAACAATGGTCGAGGCGGACAGACTCCACCTCCACAACAACCACAGAAGCCAAACGGACTCTTGGAAGAATTTGGAATTAACGTGACTGAGATTGCCCGCCGGGGCGATATTGATCCTGTAATTGGCCGTGATGAAGAAATCGTCCGTGTCATCGAGATCCTCAACCGCCGTACAAAAAATAACCCTGTTCTTATCGGTGAGCCTGGTGTAGGTAAAACAGCGGTTGTTGAAGGCTTGGCTCAAAAAATTGTCGATGGCGATGTCCCACAAAAATTACGAGACAAGGAAGTCATTCGTCTGGATGTTGTCAGCCTCGTACAAGGAACAGGTATCCGCGGACAATTTGAAGAACGCATGCAAAAACTCATGGAAGAAATCCGTAATCGTCGCGAAATCATTCTTTTTATTGACGAGATTCACGAAATTGTCGGTGCTGGCTCTGCAGGCGATGGTAACATGGATGCAGGCAATATCCTCAAACCAGCCCTCGCACGTGGTGAAATGCAGCTAGTCGGTGCAACAACGCTCAACGAGTACCGTATTATCGAAAAAGATGCCGCCCTAGAACGCCGTATGCAACCTGTAAAAGTTGAAGAACCAAGTGTCGAAGAAACCATTACTATTCTCAAAGGTATCCAAAATAAATACCAGGATTACCATCATGTTAAATACTCCGATGCTGCTATCGAAGCTGCCGCAGTACTGTCCAACCGCTACATTCAAGACCGTTTCCTGCCAGACAAAGCTATTGACCTTCTGGATGAAGCTGGTTCAAAAATGAATTTGACCCTCAACTTTATTGATCCAAAGGAAATTGACCAACGCCTGATTGATGCCGAAAATCGTAAGGCACAAGCTACACGGGATGAGGACTATGAAAAAGCAGCCTATTTCCGTGACCAAATTGCTAAGTACAAGGAGATGCAAAAGGCAACTATCAGCGAGGAAGATATTCCACTCATTACTGAAAAAGAAATTGAGGCCATCGTTGAGCAAAAAACAAATATCCCAGTTGGTGATTTAAAAGAAAAGGAACAGTCCCAGCTTGTGAACCTCGCTAGTGACTTAAAAGCCCATGTTATCGGACAAGATGAAGCAGTTGACAAGATAGCTAAAGCCATCCGCCGTAACCGTGTCGGTCTCGGTGCTCCAAATCGTCCCATTGGATCCTTCCTCTTTGTCGGACCAACAGGTGTCGGTAAAACCGAATTGTCTAAGCAATTAGCTATCGAACTCTTCGGTTCGGCTGACAGCATGATCCGCTTCGATATGTCCGAATACATGGAAAAACACGCTGTCGCTAAACTCGTCGGAGCTCCTCCAGGTTATGTAGGCTACGAGGAAGCCGGTCAGCTAACTGAAAAAGTCCGTCGTAATCCTTACTCACTCATCCTCCTTGACGAAGTTGAAAAAGCCCACCCAGATGTCATGCACATGTTCCTTCAGGTCTTAGACGATGGGCGTCTGACAGATGGACAAGGTCGTACTGTCAGCTTCAAAGATACCATTATCATCATGACATCAAATGCTGGTACTGGAAAAGTTGAAGCAAGTGTCGGTTTTGGTGCGGCTATAGAAGGGCGGACTCAATCAGTCCTTGGCCAACTTAGCAATTTCTTCACACCTGAATTTATGAACCGATTTGACGGTATTATTGAGTTCCAACCACTGAGCAAGGAAAACCTACTTGAAATCGTTAGCCTCATGCTAGACGATGTAAACAAACGCCTTTCTCACAATGGCATCAGCCTCCATGTAACAGATAAAGTTAAGGAGAAATTAGTGGACCTTGGCTACGATCCAAAGATGGGAGCTCGTCCACTACGCAGAACCATCCAAGATCAGATTGAAGATGCTATCACCGACTTCTACTTAGAACATCCAGCAGAAAAAGACCTACGTGCTGTCATGTCAAGTAAAGGTACAATTCAAATCAAGGCACAAACAAAGACAAAATAAGAAAATAGAGCTGCTCTCTACGAGTAGCCTATTTTACTGTTTTGCTACTTTATTTTTCTAATTTTTTCCCCATCTCCATCCTATAAAAAAACTTTACTTTGTAAAGCCTATCACAAGGAAAAATAATAAAAAAGTGGTATAATGTATACAACTCATTCCAATTATGAAAGAGGATAGAATTGCCTATGGAGAAAATTGCTGTATTTGGAGAAAAGAAAGCTGGCGTCAGCTACCAGAGTCGCTTTGGTGTTTACGCAGTTATCCCAGATGAAAAGAAAGAACAGATTATACTCGTTCAAGCACCAAACGGAGCTTGGTTTCTTCCTGGTGGAGAAATTGAAAAGGGAGAAAATCACCTCATTGCTTTGGAGCGCGAATTGATGGAAGAGCTTGGATTTACCGCTGAAATCGGAAAATACTTTGGTCAGGCTGACGAATACTTCTACTCTAGCCACCGCGATACCCATTTCTATAATCCAGCCTACATCTATGAAGTAACTAGCTACCATCAAATAGGACAACCACTAGAAGATTTCAACCATGTTGCCTGGTTCCCAGTCAATGAAGCCATCGATAAACTCAAACGTGGTAGTCACAAATGGGGCATTGAACAATGGAAATTGCAAGAAAATTCATTCAATAACTAGTAAAAACACTCTAATCGTGCTATAATGTAGCCAAAGAGATAGAGGAGGTTCCACATGAAAATCATTAACACGACAAATAGTCATCCCAATCTTGTCCAAAGCCAGTTGGCTAATACTGATGCTTTCCTAGTAGAGACTTATTCTGCAGGTAATACAGACGTTATTTTCACACAGGCACCCCGTCATTATGAACTCTTGATTAGTAATAAATACCGTGCAGTACAACAAAATGAAATCGAGCAAATTCGTGATTTCTTCCTTCATCGAAAAATTGATGAACGAACTATTAACAAGGCTGCCATTCAAACGATTCACACAGACCGTTTGATTGAAATGTCTATTCCCATTATCGCAGAAGTGTAAGAAGCCAAATGGCTTCTTTTTTT
>NZ_WCJE01000067.1 GCF_016743335.1 Streptococcus suis
AGAGGTTTTTACCTCTTTTTTTTTACTGCTCTGAAGGATAAACTGTGGTTTTTTCTTGACTAAACTCATATATATAATAGATTAAGTTCTATCAAGATGATGAGATATAAAATACACAAAGGATATTGACTAAGATGAATACACCGCTGATTTCCGTTATTGTACCAGTTTATAATGTTGAAGGATATATAGAACAATGTATTCGCTCTATTCAAAGTCAGACTTATAAAAATTTAGAAGTCATAATAGTAGACGATGGTAGTCCTGATAACAGTATTGTAAAAGCTAAGTCGCTTACAGATGGAGATCCACGTTTTATCTATATCCAACAAGAAAATGGTGGCCTATCGGCAGCTCGTAATACAGGTTTAGAACATGCAACAGGAGAGTATATAACCTTTATTGACTCTGATGATTTTTTATTTGAAGCATCTATTGAGATGATGTATCATGGATTGAAATTGTCTCATGCTGAAATAAGCATAGGAGCTTTCTGTAGATTTGACGATGTGAACTTTATCTTCTACGATTATGGGCCATTTAAGTTTGAGTTGCTATCTCCAGAAGAACTATTAGAACGTCAGGATAATCAAGATTTAGCGCTTCGATTGATATTTTGGACAGCTTGGGGAAAATTATATAAAAAAGAACTTTTTGCAGATATTCGTTTCCCTGTTGGTCAATGTTATGAGGATGCGGCAATTTCATGGAAATTGTTTATGAAAGCACAGCATGCTTGTTATTTAAATCAGCCTTTGTATGTTTATCGTTCCAACCCATCAAGTATTTCACAGAACTTTAAACTGGAGCATAATGTTCATTTAGAGTTTCTAAAAGAACGGATAGTTAAGATGAATGAGATAGGATACCCTATTCAAAAATCTATTTCACTTTACCTTCATCATTTAAGAAACCATATTCAACTTTGCCTAGATATTGGTGAAATGACGGAAGTCGCTAGTCTAGAAAATGAATTGGAACGCATAGAGAGTGGGCATCTGGATTTTTTAACCAGTGATGAATGAGAATTTTTGTGACAGTAGCATAGAAGGAGTATCGAGACACTTCCGCTATGCTACTATTATTTTTGAACCCTCCTTTAAAAAGTAGTATAATATATCAAAAGAGCATTAGGGGTGCTGTCATGGACAAATTGGTTTTTAAAAGCTTAGCTGACTTGGGAATGGACTACACCATTGTAGAGCATCCACCAGCTCGGACAACTGAGGAAGCAGACCGTTACATTGAAGGGTTAGAAGGAGTACGGACCAAGTCCATGTTTCTGACCAATAAGAAAAAGACTGCATTTTATTTACTGATCATGGATGACCAGAAGCAGCTGGATATGGACCAGTTTCGTGATTTGGTGGGAGCCAACCGGATTCGGATGGCTTCGAGTGATAGCTTGATGGAAAAAATGCACTTACCTGCGGGTGTGGTATCTGTTTTTGGCTTGTTACATAATGTTGATAAGGATATTCAAGTCTTTTTTGATAAAGAAATCCTTTCTGAACCCATTCTAACCTTCCACCCCAATGTTAATACGAAAACGATTTTTGTAAAGACAGAGGATGTTTTGCGTTTTGTAGAAGAGATTGGCTTTTCAGCAACGATTGTTGACTTGGGGTAACAAAGATGAGAAAATGTTTAGCTATTTGTAGTCTGTTGTGTTGTCTCTTTTTTGTAGGATGTCGGACAGGAGCAGCTTATCAGGCAGAGATTGAACCGATGGAACAATCAGAATTGTATACGGAAAAAGAGATTGAGGCGGCTATTCTTGTAGTTCAAGATTACTTTGATCACCATTTTAACAGTTGTAAATTGCTGACTATCGGTTACAGTGGTGATAATGAAAAGGAATTTGATGAGTGGGCGGAGCACTATGGTGCAGAGGAAGCTATTATCCTAACTTCGTCTTTTAAGGTAGCAGCTGAGGGGGCAGAGCCCACCTTAGAGCCTAATAGTACTCATACGGATTGGAAATGGATTTTAGTGCGTAATCTTGGAGGTAAGTGGGAACATAAGGGACATGGTTACTAATGTATATGTAGAACTTCGTTGATTTTCAGCGGAGTTTTTTGTAAATTTTCTTGAAAAAATGTATAATAGAAGCGATAGCTATTTAGGTATTTCTATTTAAAAGTTGCGTTGATGGTTGAATATAATTTTGAACCAAGGTGTGTCTTTTGCAAATAGAGCTCCGACATAGCAGACTGTAATTCGACTTGGGCATCCCAAGGACCGTTGGTAAGAAAAATAAAATGGACACCTGTGGGATGTCCAAAAAGGAGAAAAAATGAGTAGCATAAAAATCATGGCTCTCGGAGGTGTACGTGAAAATGGAAAAAACCTGTACATTGCCGAAGTGAATGAACATATTTTTGTTTTGGATGCAGGGGCAAAGTATCCTGAGAATGAACAGTTAGGTGTGGATGTAGTCGTCCCAAATTTCGATTATTTGGAAGAAAATAAGCACCGTGTAGCGGGGGTTTTCTTATCTCACGGACATGCAGATGCTATCGGAGCGCTTCCTTATCTCTTGGAGAAAGTGAAAGTGCCAGTATTTGGTTCGCACTTGACGATCGAATTGGCTAAGCTACTTGTCAAGGGGAATAATGCTACTAAGAAATTTAATGATTTCCATGTTATCAATGCTGAAACTGAAATTGATTTCGGGGATTCAGTGGTATCTTTCTTTCAGACGACCCACTCTATTCCAGAGAGTTTAGGAATTGTCGTTAAGACGGATGAAGGAAATATTGTCTACACAGGTGACTTTAAGTTTGACCAGGCGGCAGATAAGTTTTATCGTACGGATTTTGGGCGATTGGCTGAAATCGGTAACGAAGGTGTGTTGGCCCTCTTGTCAGACTCAGCAAATGCAGATAGCAATGTTCAAGTAGCGAGCATGCATGAGGCTGGGGAGGAAATTCTCAATACGATTGCTGACTGTGACGGGCGTGTTATTGTTGCAGCAGTTGCCAGCAATATTGTACGTATTCAACAGATTTTTGATGCGGCAGAAGCAACTGGTCGTCGTGTCGTGTTGACAGGACATGATGTAGAAAATATTGTCCGAACAGCGATTCAATTGAAAAAACTTCGTTTGGTCAGCGAACGCTTGTTGGTAAAACCAAAGGATATGAACAAGTATGAAGACCATGAATTGATTATTCTAGAAACTGGTCGTATGGGCGAGCCGTTAAATGGATTGCGTAAAATGTCTATCGGTAGACATCGCTACGTTGAAATCAAAGAAGGTGATCTAGTTTATATTGTTACCACTCCAAGTATTTCAAAAGAAGCGGTTGTTGCTCGTGTGGAGAATTTGATTTACAAGGCTGGTGGAACGGTCAAATCCATTACAAAAAAACTGCGTGTATCTGGTCACGGCAATGCGCGTGATTTGCAGCTCATGCTCAACATCATGAAGCCTAAATATCTTTTCCCAGTTCAAGGGGAGTATCGTCAATTGGATGCTCACGCTAAGGCTGCGCTTGAAATCGGTATGTATCCAGAAAACATTATCATCGTTAAGCGTGGGGATGTCATGGCTTTTGAAGAGGGGGATTTTGTCCATAGCGGAGCGGTTCCTGCTGGTGATGTCATGATTGACGGAAATGCCATGGGCGATGTTGGAAATATCGTCCTTCGTGACCGTAAGATCCTCTCAGAAGACGGTATCTTTATCGTGGCTATCACTGTCAACCGCCGTGAGAAGAAAATCATTTCCAAGGCCAAGGTCAATACCCGTGGTTTTGTCTACGTGAAAAAGAGCAAGGACATCTTGCGTGAGGCATCAGAATTGGTGAATACAACGGTGGAAAATTACTTTACAAAGGATAGCTTTGACTGGGCAGAGCTTAAGAGTGCTGTTCGCGATGATTTAGCAAAATTCCTCTTTGACCAAACTAAACGTCGCCCAGCTATTTTACCGGTAATTATGGAAGTGAAATAGAGTTTTATAAATGCAAAGAGCCGAGGGCAACTCAGGCTCTTTACCATAAGGAGAAGATTTATGGCAATAATGAAAATTGAATACCACTCAGAAGCTCTAGATATGTCTAGACAGGTTACGGTTTTATATCCAGATCGCAATCGTGTGGAAAATCCTGATGACAACGATATTCCTGTCCTATATCTTTTGCACGGTATGGGAGGAAATCAGGATTCCTGGCTGAATCGTTCTACAGTGGAACGGTTGGTTCGTTATACCAATCTTATCGTGGTTATGGTCAATACAGATAAAGGTTGGTATACCAATACCACTTACGGTATGAATTACTTCGATGCTATTGCAGTAGAGTTGCCTCAAATTCTCAAACGATTTTTCCCAAATATGTCTGACAAGCGGGAGAAGAATTTTATCGCTGGTTTGTCTATGGGTGGTTATGGGACCTTCAAGATTGCCATGATGACCAATCGTTTTTCACACGCAGCTTCGCTTTCAGGCGCATTGTATTTTGATTTTGATAATCCAGCGACAGCAGAATTGGGAAGTCTTTCGTATTGGCGAGGAGTATTTGGTGATATTTCTGATAAACAGAATCCAAATAATTTGTTAGAAATTGCTAAACAATCCGATAAAAAGACCAAATTTTATGCCTGGTGTGGTGAGGAAGATTTTCTCTTTGAAGGGCATCAAAAGGCAGTTGGGGAGTTGAAAGAGCTGGGATTTGATATAGAGGCGAGTTTCGGACCTGGTAAACATGAGTGGTACTACTGGAATCAGCAGATTGAGAAAGTATTGGCTTGGTTGCCAATTGATTTCAAATTGGAAGAAAGACTGTCCTAGTTTTTAAGAAAAGTTTCAGAAATTATGACTATACTAAAACCTATTTCTAGAAAGAGGTATAGTCTATGAAACTTATTGGAAATATTCTGCGGTGGATTTGGCGGACATTTTGGGGTCTGATTTGGTTATCAATGGTGTTATTGGCTTGTGGTCTAGGTCTATTATTCTATTTTCAACAGGAAGCAGCGCCTCATATGCTACAAACTTTGGCTCAGGAAGTACAATTGATGGTTAAAGGTCAATCCGAGGTCAGTATTGAAGAGGGTGTTGATACCATTAAACACCTGACGACTGATACGGTCAATACAACTGATCATGGTCGATGGGAAAGCAATACTGCGACTGTTTACATTGAAACCCAGAATCCAACATTTGTAGCTGCCTATGAAACAGCCATTGCAAATTGGAATGCGACAGGGGCCTTCACTTTTGTGATGACAAGTGATCCAAATCAGGCTGATATTATTGCTACTGAGATGAATGATGGAAATACCCAGGCAGCAGGTGAGGCCAATTCAACGACTAATTTATTGACGAATTATTATAGCTCGGTAACGGTGCGTCTGAATAGTTTTTATTTATTAAACGACCAATATGGTTATGATATGGATAGAATTATCCATACAGCTGAGCATGAATTGGGCCATGCTATTGGCCTAGATCATGAAGATAGTCAGACCTCTGTTATGGAATCGGCAGGTTCTAATCATGGTATCCAGCAAGCAGATATTGATGCGGTCCTTGCCTTGTATTCAGAATAGAAGGGAAAATATGTTTCGAACAATTACAAACACAATAAAACGTTATCCTGAGCAAGCTCTACTCTTTCTCTATAATGCTGGGATTTTTGCATGGATGCAGTCTACCAGTCATTCGATTATGGAACAAATCGGTATAGATAGCAGCTGGTTTGATAAAATCCCTGAACCTATCAAGGCCTGGACAGGTGCCAGTCTAGAGAGTATGCAAACCTTACTCAATTCTTCCGCTTGGGGATGGCTGATTGTATCTATGATATTGATGTTGGTCATCCGCTTTGTTAAGGGCTTGATCAAGTTTGTCATCATGCTGATTATTATCGGTGGTGGTCTTTATCTACTCTGGCAGAATAAGGAATTGCTTAGCGGATTGAAGGTATAAAAATCGCAAAAGAAAAAATAAGCTGAGCAAGCCATCTTAGATGTCTGCTCAGCTTTTTTGACTTATAATATTCTTCGAAAATCAAACTCAGCCGTTGTTGACTTGATTTGATGAGTGAAAGGGGAGCGGGAAAGAAGTCGACCAAGATAAAAAGAGTTCGTCAACAAGTCTTTATTTCTAGTTGTTGCGCTGAGATGTTGACACGAACCCTGAGAAGCGAGGTTGGTCTTTCTGCCCAGCCTCTGGAAATAATGCTTACAAATAGGTCTTACTTAACAACTACTTGAAGTTTTTAGAGGTGCCCGGCACGCCAAACGCATGAAGAAAAATTCGTTTTCAGATAACGTTTTTTCATAAAAAAAGTTATATTTTCATCGTGAAATTTTGTTATAATGTAGGTGAAAACGAGGATAAATCAAGGTAATCATGAAAATATCGTGAAAATATTTTTGAAAAATGCAAGTAGCTAGAAAACAGTTACATGCATTTTTTCATGCGTACGGCGTGGGTGCCTGGATAAACCATTTGAGAAATGAAAGCAAATATGATATAATAAACAGATAGTTTATCATACCACACACACACACATATATATATATATATAA
>NZ_WCJE01000068.1 GCF_016743335.1 Streptococcus suis
TGAACAGCCACTTTTTCTTATATCATGAATTTGAAAAGTATGGTATAATAGACTGAATATATTTTAGGGAAGGTACTCTTATATGAAAGGTATTATTCTAGCAGGTGGATCAGGTACACGCCTTTATCCTCTGACACGAGCGGCTTCAAAACAATTGATGCCTATCTATGACAAACCAATGATTTACTATCCATTGTCAACACTTATGTTGGCTGGGATTAAAGAAATTTTGATTATCTCAACTCCTCAAGATCTTCCTCGTTTCAAGGATATGCTGGGAGATGGCTCAGAGCTTGGTATTAGTCTGTCTTATGCTGAACAACCAAGTCCAGATGGTTTGGCGCAAGCCTTCATTATCGGTGAAGAATTTATCGGTGATGACAATGTGGCTTTGATTTTGGGGGATAACATCTATCATGGAAATGGTTTGACCAAGATGTTGCAACGGGCGGCTAGCAAAGAAAAAGGTGCGACAGTATTCGGTTACCAAGTGAAAGATCCGGAACGTTTTGGTGTCGTAGAATTCGACGCAGACATGAATGCTATCTCAATCGAAGAAAAGCCAGAGGTACCAAAATCAAACTTTGCTGTTACTGGTCTTTATTTCTATGACAATGATGTTGTCGAAATCGCCAAAAACATCAAGCCTTCACCTCGTGGCGAGTTGGAAATCACAGATGTCAACAAAGCTTACTTAGAACGCGGCGACTTGTCTGTTGAGCTTATGGGTCGTGGATTCGCATGGTTGGATACAGGTACGCATGAAAGTCTCTTGGAAGCGGCGCAGTACATCGAAACGGTTCAACGCTTGCAAAACGTTCAAGTGGCTAACTTGGAAGAAATTGCCTACCGCATGGGCTACATTACAAAAGAACAAGTACATGAATTGGCACAGCCACTTAAGAAAAATGAATACGGACAATATTTGCTCCGTTTGATTGGAGAGGCCTAATGACAGAAAACTTTTTCGGTAAAACACTAGCAGCTCGCCCAGTCGAAGCCATCCCAGGAATGCTGGAATTTGATATCCCAGTTCATGGCGACAACCGTGGCTGGTTTAAGGAGAACTTCCAAAAGGAAAAAATGTTGCCTCTCGGCTTCCCTGAAAGCTTTTTCGCAGAAGGGAAATTGCAAAATAATGTTTCTTTCTCCCGCAAAAATGTTCTTCGTGGTCTTCACGCAGAGCCTTGGGATAAATACATTTCAGTAGCAGACGGCGGTAAGGTTTTGGGAACTTGGGTCGATCTACGTGAAGGCGAAACCTTCGGTAATACCTACCAAACCGTTATCGATGCCTCAAAAGGTATCTTCGTTCCGCGCGGAGTAGCCAACGGTTTCCAAGTCTTGTCAGACTTCGTGGCCTACAGCTATTTGGTCAACGACTACTGGGCTTTGGAACTCAAGCCTAAGTATGCCTTCGTCAACTACGCTGACCCGAGCCTTGACATCCAGTGGGAAAACCTAGAAGAAGCAGAAGTCTCAGAAGCAGATGAAAATCACCCATTCCTGAAAGACGTCAAGCCTTTGAGAAAAGAGGACCTCTAATGTTTCAAGCCTTTTTGGAAATAGCAGAGCAGTTAAACAAGTTAGGAATCACTCCCTTGTTAATGGGCTCAGTTGGTTTGGAAAGGCGCACAGGACGAGATTGGCAGGCAGGAGATTTAGATATTCATGTTCCAAGTAATCCACGTGGCTGGGAAGCCCCAGACGACGAGCGGATTTATCAGGCGGATGCCTTGATTTCTATGATGAACCAACTAGGCTATGTCCTGGTTGACCGTCATGAACATGAATTTCATAAAGATGGCTTATCTGTTGAATTCGGAGGCCTACATTCACTGCCTGAATTTGCTGGTGTAGAGCTGGAAGATTTGGAAGAACTAGAAACAGCAGGTGTTCGCTATTACCTACCGACACTTGAACAATACCTGAAAATCTACCAAGCCACTTCAAAAGATTCCTACCGTGCAGAAAATAACAATCAAAAAGACTTTGCCAAGATTGCTTACTTGAAAGAAGTATTGAAGTAGTCTGGTAATGCAAGAGGGCGAGCATCGCGAGCCCAGAGCGATAGTTTCCGCCGTAATCTTGCAGGGAAATTTTGAAACCTTAGGTTCAAAATTTAGCCATGAAACTGAAGGGGTGCTGGCGTCCCCACTACCTAAGGAAACTATCAAAAAAAGAAAAAACTTTTCGGAGAAAAAAATGTCTCAATTTAAAAATATTATCGTAACTGGTGGAGCTGGTTTCATCGGTTCAAACTTCGTACACTATGTTTATAACAATCATCCAGACGTTCACGTAACTGTTTTGGACAAACTCACTTATGCAGGAAACAAGGCTAACTTGGAAGCTATTCTTGGTGACCGTGTTGAGCTTGTTGTTGGCGACATTGCAGATGCTGAGTTGGTTGACAAATTGGCTGCTAAGGCAGATGCCATCGTTCACTATGCGGCAGAAAGCCACAACGACAACTCTCTCAACGATCCAAGCCCATTTATCCATACCAACTTTATCGGTACCTATACTCTTCTTGAAGCGGCTCGTAAATACGACATCCGTTTCCACCATGTATCGACTGACGAAGTGTATGGTGACCTTCCTTTACGTGAAGATTTGCCAGGTCATGGCGAAGGTCCAGGTGAGAAATTTACTGCAGAAACCAACTACAACCCATCATCACCTTACTCATCAACCAAAGCTGCTTCAGACTTGATTGTCAAAGCATGGGTGCGTTCATTTGGTGTCAAAGCAACTATTTCCAACTGTTCAAACAATTACGGTCCTTACCAACACATCGAGAAATTTATCCCACGCCAAATCACCAATATCTTGGCAGGTATTAAGCCAAAACTTTACGGTGAAGGTAAAAACGTCCGTGACTGGATTCATACCAACGACCACTCGACTGGTGTTTGGGCAATTTTGACAAAAGGCCGTATGGGCGAAACTTACCTAATCGGTGCTGACGGTGAGAAGAACAACAAAGAAGTGCTTGAATTGATTCTTGAAAAAATGGGGCAACCAAAAGATGCTTATGACCACGTGACTGACCGTGCAGGACACGATTTACGCTATGCGATTGACGCAAGCAAACTTCGTGACGAGCTAGGATGGACACCGCAGTTTACCAACTTCTCTGAAGGTTTGGAAGAAACAATCCAGTGGTACACAAACAACCAAGACTGGTGGAAGGCTGAAAAAGAAGCTGTTGAAGCCAACTATGCTAAGACACAGGAAGTTATTAAATAAGATTATTAAAGGCTAGGGCTCTTGCCCAAGCCTTTCTTGAAATAAGGAGCAAACATGATTTTAATTACAGGTGCAAATGGTCAGTTGGGAACAGAATTGCGGTATCTCTTGGATGAGCGTAGCGTTGAGTATGTGGCCGCTGACGTAGCAGAAATGGACATAACTGATGCAGATAAAGTAGATGCCTTCTTTGCAGAAGTAAAGCCAAGCGTTGTATACCACTGTGCAGCCTATACAGCAGTTGATATGGCAGAAGATGAAGGCAAGGAGCTCAACTACAAGATTAACGTAACGGGTTCTGAAAATGTTGCCATGGCAGCAGCAAAATACGGTGCGACCCTTGTCTATATCTCAACAGACTACGTATTCAACGGTGAGTTGCCAGTCGGCCAAGAGTGGCAAGTTGATGATCAGCCAGACCCACAATCTGAATACGGTCGTACCAAGCGCTTGGGTGAGGAAGCGGTTGAGAAATTTGCTGACAAATTCTACACTGTTCGTACAGCCTGGGTCTTTGGTAACTACGGTAAAAACTTTGTTTTCACCATGCAAAATCTTGCGGAAACTCGCGATACTTTGACGGTTGTCAATGACCAACACGGTCGCCCAACTTGGACCCGTACCCTTGCGGAATTTATGGTTCACTTGGTGGACACCAAGCAAGCATTTGGTTACTACCATTTGTCAAACGATGCGGCAGAAGATACAACCTGGTTTGACTTCGCGACGGAAATCCTCAAGGATACCAACACAAAGGTATTGCCAGTGGATTCTAGCCAGTTCCCAGCAAAGGCTAAGCGTCCATTCAACTCAACCATGAGCTTGGATAAAGCAAAGGCGACAGGTTTTGTCATCCCGACCTGGCAAGAGGCTCTGGAAGCATTCTATAAGCAGGAGAAAAGGTAGTATTTGATAACTAGAAGTGGTTTATTTAAGTGAAATGAAGCTCTTAGGCAGTTAGTCTAAGGGCTTATTTTGAAAAATAGAAGTATACTGATTTCTGTCAAAAAGACAGATGGCTTTCTATTGAAATCATGGCTTTTCTTTGTGTATAATAAGATAAAAAGAAGGAGGTAAGTCCATGGAGTCGCAAGATAAAGTGATTGAAAGTCTAATAAAAACCATTGAAATCATGACCAACGAGTTGACCCTCCTTCGAGAACAGGTTGAGTATCTGAGACAGAAACTCTACGGAAAATCATCAGAGAAAGTAGTGTATCAACCCGGTCAGCTGAGCTTGTTTGGGGAGGAAAGTCTCCCTGAAGAAGAAGCTGACTTACCCAGTTGAAACAGAGATCATCACTTATAAAAGCAAGAAAGCTAAGGGAGTTCGTCAGAGGCGGGACTAAAATCTAGTGTCACTTCTCAGAGTTCGTGTCAACATCTCAGCGCAGTGGTTGATTGGCTTTAACAGTCTGGGAGACTGTTAAAGGTAGGAGATAAGATTTGCAAAGCAAATCTCAGCAGTTCGTATTTCATACTCTAAATCTGGCCATTACGACTGTTGCGAACAAAGTTCGCTCTATTTCCAACCTCAAAAGGTTCACTGAACCTTTTGAGCTGTGCGGGGGTGGGAGTGAAACAGTCTGGGGATAGACTGTTTCAGCTCAACAACTGGAAATAAGGATTTGTTGACGAACTCTTTTTGACCAATCGAGTTCTTTCTCACTCCCAATTCACTCCAGAGATTGTTCATCACGAATTGCAGGGCAAAGACTGCACTTGTCCAGACTGTCATGGACAGTTGAAAGAGATTGGTTTTACTGTTCAACGACAAGAGTTGGTCTTCATTCCTGCACAATTAAAGCGGATTGACCATGTTCAACACGCATACAAGTGTCAGGCATGTAGTCAGAAGAATCTAAGCGATAAGATTATCAAGGCTCCCGTTTCTAAGGCACCTTTGGCACACAGCTTGGGTTCAGCTTCAATCATCGCCCACACTATTCACCAGAAATTCAATCTGAAGGTGCCCAATTACCGTCAGGAAGAGGACTGGCACAAGCTTGGCTTGCCAATCAGTCGGAAGGAAATAGTCAACTGGCACATCAAGTCTAGTCAATATTATTTCGAGCCGATTTATAACCTGTTGCACGAGAAATTGTTGGAGCAGCCTATTCTCCATGCGGATGAGACCTCCTACAAGGTCTTAGAAAATAATAGCCAGTTGACCTACTACTGGACCTTCTTATCTGGGAAACATGAGAGAAAGGGAATCACCCTCTATCATCATGACAAACGGCGGAGTGGCTTGGTTGTGGAGAAATTTCTTGGAGATTATACGGGCTACGTTGGGCTACGTTCATTGTGACATGTTACGGCAGTAACTTAGGACTTTAGTCCTTTAGTTCTGCCTATGCGATAGCAGTCCAAGGTTTAGGAGCCAAGCGACGCTAAGCTTGGTGAACTGCGAACCGCTTAAGTGCTTATCGGCAATTAGACAAGGCTCAGCTGGTTGGTTGTTGGGCTCATGTTAGACGAAAGTTCTTTGAGGCGACTCCTAAGAAGACAGACAAGACTTCTTTAGGAGCTAAGGGTTTAGCTTATTGCGACCGCCTGTTTGCCTTGGAGAATGACTGGGCTGACTTGTCTAGCGAGGAGCGACTACATAAACGTCAGACAGAGTTGGCTCACTTGATGGACGAGTTCTTTGATTGGTATCGCAATCAGGCTGTCTTGCCAGGTTCCAAATTGGGGACCGTTTTGGAGTATAGCCTCAAACACGAAGAAACCTTTCGAACTGTTCTCTCGAACGGTGACTTAGTCTTGTTCAACAATATGGCTGAGAGGGCAATGAAGACATTAGTGATGGGGCGTAGTGAAACAGTCTGGGAATAGACTGTTTCAGCCTGAGCCTAGAAACAAAAAAGCGAAGGTGGCTGTTTTCTCAGAGCTTTGAGGGTGCCAAGTCAACAGCTATCATTCTGAGTCTTTTGGAAACAGCCAAGAGAAACGGACTTGATGCGGAGAAATATATGACCTATCTTCTAGAACACTTACCCAATGAGGAGTCGCTCGCAAAAAAAGAGGTGCTAGAGGCCTATTTGCCATGGGATAAAAATATTAAGAGAGCATGTAAATAGAAAAAGGTTCCAGAGTCGACAGGACTTTGGAGCCTTTTTCAATATACCTTGTTATTGGGCGGTTAC
>NZ_WCJE01000069.1 GCF_016743335.1 Streptococcus suis
AAAGGTCCAGTGGACCTTTTTATCATGTTCTTTGCTGTACAGGAACTGAATAATTGTCCTATTCAAAGGAAGTGGAGTTATAGAGTCAACTGTCACAGATGGAATTGCTATGTTACGTTATGATATTAGAAGGTAAAAAAGGCGAGCTATTGCTCACCTTTTTTACTATTTTATATAATTAGTTTTTAACACCAGCTGCAATTTCTGGGTTAGCGAAAGCATCATCGATGATGTCTTTCAATTGTTTAGCAGATGCTTGCATTTTTTGCAATTCAGCATCATTCAATGGGATGTTTACTGGACGAACGATACCGTGGGCACCGATGATAGCAGGTTGACCGATGAAGACATCTTCAACACCTTCGTATTGGCCAGCTTGGTAAACTGACAATGGAAGTACTGCATTTTCATCATCAAAGATTGCTTTAGTGATACGTGCAAGTGCAACACCGATACCGTAGTAAGTTGCGCCTTTTTTGTTGATGATTGAGTAGGCTGCATCACGAACAGATACAAACAAGTCAACAAGACCTTGCTCATCAATATCGCGGTTATCTTGCAACCAGTCGTACAATTTCACACCGGCAACGTTGGCATGTGACCAAACTGCAAATTCTGAGTCACCGTGCTCACCCATGATGTAAGCGTGAACTGAACGTGCGTCGATACCGATTTTCTCAGCCAATGCTTGACGGAAACGAGCTGAGTCAAGAGAAGTACCAGAACCGATAACACGCTCTTTAGGGAAACCAGAGAATTTCCAAGTTGAGTAAGTCAACACGTCAACAGGGTTAGCAGCAACAAGGAAGATACCGTTGAAACCAGAGTTAACGATTTCTGTAACGATTTGTTGGTTGATACGAAGGTTTTTCTCTACCAATTCAAGGCGAGTTTCACCTGGTTTTTGTGGCAAACCAGCTGTCAATACAACCAAGTCTGCGTCGTGAGCATCTGAATACTCAGCAGAGTAGATTTTTTTAGGGAATGTGAAGGCCAATGCGTGGCTCAAGTCTTCTGCATCACCTTGAGTACGGTCTTTGTTGATATCGATGATACCCAATTCTTGACCAATCCCTTGGTTAACAAGAGCATAAGCATAAGCAGAACCTACGGCACCGTCACCGACAAGGATTACTTTTTTGTGTTGTTTAGTTGCAGTCATTGCTAAACATCTCCTTAGTTTTATTTGGGGATGACTTCATCCCGACCATAATACATTCTAGCATGTTTTAAGCTTTTTGTCACTTGTGAAAGCGCGTTTGAAAATGTTTACATGCTAGTTTCCAACAAAGAAATTTATTCGCCAGTATGGTATAATAGAAGCACAATGACTGTTGAAAGAGGCATATAATGCAAGATAAAAATTTAGTAACGGTTAATCTGACCAATGAGATGAAATCATCCTTCATCGACTATGCGATGAGTGTTATCGTTTCACGTGCTCTGCCTGATGTACGTGATGGTCTGAAGCCGGTTCATCGCCGTATTTTGTATGGGATGAATGAATTAGGAATTACACCGGATAAACCACATAAAAAATCAGCCCGTATCACAGGGGATGTTATGGGTAAATATCACCCGCATGGAGATAGTGCGATTTACGAAGCAATGGTTCGTATGGCGCAATGGTGGAGCTACCGTCACATGTTAGTTGATGGTCACGGAAACTTTGGTTCCATGGATGGCGACGGAGCAGCCGCTCAGCGTTATACAGAAGCACGCATGAGCAAGATTGCGCTTGAAATGCTTCGTGATATTAACAAGAACACGGTAAATTTTGCGGATAACTATGACGCGAGTGAACGTGAGCCTGAGGTTTTACCTGCTCGTTTCCCTAACCTTCTGGTTAACGGAACGACTGGTATCGCCGTTGGTATGGCTACCAACATTCCTCCACACAACTTGGGTGAGACTATCGAGGCAGTTAAGCTGGTTATGGACAATCCCGAGGTAACAACACGTGAGATTATGGAAGTCTTGCCTGGACCAGATTTTCCGACAGGTGCCTTGGTTATGGGGAAATCTGGAATTCACCGTGCTTATGAAACTGGTAAAGGTTCAATAGTTCTTCGTTCCCGCACAGAAATTGAAGAATATGGAAATGGTCGTGAGCGCATTGTTGTTACAGAGTTTCCATACATGGTCAATAAGTCCAAGGTTCAAGAACATATTGTCAAATTAGTCCAAGAAAAACGTATTGAAGGAATCACTGCTGTTCGAGACGAATCCAACCGTGAGGGTGTACGATTTGTTATCGAAGTTCGTCGTGATGCTTCTGCTAACGTTATTTTGAATAACCTATTCAAGCAAACACAGCTTCAAACCAACTTTAGTTTCAACATGTTGGCCATCCAAAATGGTGTACCGAAAATCCTTTCTGTACGTCAGATTCTAGAGTCTTATATTGAACACCAAAAAGAAGTAGTCACTCGTCGTACACGATTTGATAAAGAAAAGGCTGAGGCGCGTGCTCATATCTTAGAAGGCTTGCTGATTGCTCTTGACCATATTGATGAAGTCATTCGTATTATCCGTAATTCAGAAACTGATGCCATTGCTCAAGCTGAATTGATGGAGAAATTTGACCTTTCTGAACGTCAGAGTCAGGCCATTCTTGATATGCGTCTTCGTCGTTTGACAGGTTTGGAACGCGACAAGATTCAATCAGAATATGATGAGTTAGTGGCCTTGATTGCAGATTTGGCTGATATTCTAGCTAAGCCTGAGCGTGTTGTTCAGATTATTAAAGACGAATTAGAAGAAGTCAAACGTAAATATGCTGACCCACGCCGTACAGAATTGATGGTTGGTGAAGTTCTTTCCCTTGAAGATGAGGACTTGATTGAAGAAACGGATGTTTTAATCACCTTGTCAAACCAAGGCTACATCAAGCGTTTGGCACAGGATGAGTTTCAAGCTCAGAAACGTGGAGGACGTGGGGTTCAAGGAACTGGCGTCAAGGATGATGATTTTGTACGAGAATTAGTCTCTACAAGCACTCATGATCGCTTGCTCTTCTTCACTAATAAGGGACGTGTTTACCGTCTCAAAGGCTATGAAATCCCAGAATATGGTCGTACTGCAAAGGGACTTCCAGTAGTCAATTTACTTAAATTGGAAGAAAACGAGGCAATTCAAACCATTATCAATGTAACTAAGGACCAGGAGGCAGATAGCTATCTCTTCTTTGCAACCCGCCAAGGTGTTGTAAAACGGACTAGTGTGTCAGAATTTGCCAATATTCGCCAGAGCGGTCTGAAAGCTTTGAATTTGAAAGAAGACGATGAACTCATCAATGTTTTCTTAACAAATGGCCAAGCAGACATTATTATGGGGACTAAGTTCGGTTATTCTGTACGTTTCACTGAAACAGATGTTCGTAATATGGGCCGTACAGCAACAGGTGTTCGTGGTATCAATTTACGCGAGGGAGACCAGTTAGTTGGCGCTACTATGATTTCTGATGACCAAGAAGTACTCGTATTGACGGAAAAAGGTTTTGGTAAACGTACACCAGCCAGTGAGTATCCAACCAAAGGTCGTGGTGGTAAGGGTATCAAGACTCTTAAAGTTGCTGAGAAGAATGGTTCTCTGGCAGGTTTGACAACGGTATCTGGTGATGAAGATATTATGGTTATTACCGATACTGGCGTTATTATTCGTACAAGTGTTGCCAATATCTCTCAAACTGGTCGTTCAACCATGGGTGTAAAAGTGATGCGCTTGAATGATGAAGCGAAAATCATGACCTTTGCCTTGGTAGATGCTGCCGAAATTAAAGAAGAAAAGGAATAAATAGTCATGTCAAAACGTGAAAACAAGAAGAAACGTAAAGGTTCTTTTTGGCGCAATCTTTTAACAGTTGTATTGATACTGATTTCCCTAGCGTTGATATTCAACACCTCTATCCGTAATTTTATTATCGGCTGGAATACGAATAAATACCAGATTAGCAATGTTACGACAGAGGATATCGAAAAGAATAAACAGGCTGAAACAACATTTGATTTCGATCAGGTTCAGTCTATTTCTACAGAGGCTATTTTAGCAGCTCAGTGGGATGCACAACGCTTACCTGTAATTGGTGGAATTGCGGTTCCCGAGCTTGGTATCAACCTTCCTATTTTTAAAGGGGTCTTCAATACTTCGCTCATGTATGGAGCTGGTACTATGAAGGAAAACCAAGAGATGGGGAAAGGAAATTATGCGTTGGCCAGCCACCATATTTTTGGTGTAACTGGTGCGGCAGATGTTCTCTTTTCACCGCTTGATCGTGCTAAAAACGGCATGAAAATCTATATTACTGACAAGACCAATGTCTACACCTACGTTATTGATAGTGTGGAAATTGTTTCGCCTGAAAGTGTCTATGTCATTGATGATGTAGAAGGACGTACAGAAGTTACTTTGGTAACATGTACGGACTATAATGCAACGCAACGTATCATTGTAAAAGGAGTTCTTGAATCAACAACTCCATATAATGAAACTGCAAAAGACATCTTAGATTCCTTCAATAAGAGTTATAATCAGTATGATTATGGACAATAAAACATCTATATATTAAGGATAAAGAAGTGGTATAAGACTGGGGAGATAATCTTTGGTTTTATATGGCTTCTTTTTTGCAAGATTTTACGAATAGATAGGTGAGGAGGAAATTATGTATCAAATTGAATTTAAAGAAGAGGCCATTCTACCTAGAGAACGTTTAGTAGAAGTTGGAGCTGAGCGTCTCAGTAATCAGGAACTACTAGCAATTTTTATTAGAACTGGGACAAAAAAAGAACCTGTTTCTATTCTCTCCAATAAATTATTGAATCGTTTGGAGAGTTTAGCGGCTCTAAGAGAACTATCAATTGAAGAATTGCAAAGTTTAACTGGAATTGGGCGCGTCAAGGCGATTGAAATTAAGGCTATGATTGAACTTGGAAAACGTATCAATCAATCAGAGTTGCTCTTAAATGAGAGAATTTTGGGAAGTGAGAAGTTGGGACGTAAGATGATTCATGAAATCGGGCATAAGAAGCAGGAGCATCTAGTTGCACTTTATCTCAATACCCAGAACCAGATTATCAGTCAAAAAACGATTTTTATTGGGAGTGTTAATCGTAGTATTGCAGAACCACGTGAAATTTTGCATTACGCAGTAAAATGTATGGCAACATCGATTATCATTGTTCATAACCACCCGTCGGGTTCAGTACAACCTAGTAGGAATGATTTGCTATTTACGGAGAATTTAAAAGAGTCCTGCGAAAAGCTAGGACTGGTATTATTAGATCATTTAATTGTTGGAAATAAGGATTACTATTCTTTTAGAGAAGAAAGTGAGTTATTTTAAAGTTTATTGACAATATAGTGGAAGAGGTCTTTTTCAATCTCACGTTTACCGTAGAGTAGTTCAGGATGCCATTGAACCCCTAAAAATTTAGTTGGGTAGGCTGAATGAACTGCTTCAATAATCTGTTGATTATCTGATAGTGCAATGATTTCTAAGTCAGGGGCTAAGTCTTTGATAGCCTGACGGTGAAATGAGTTCACACTCGGATCGGACTCATATATGTCGTAAAGTGGACTATTTTGAGTCAGTTGAATCGTTTGACTGACTTCTTGTCCGTCTATGTCTTGCCAATGTTCAGAAATTGATTGATGAAGGCTACCACCTTGAGCTACATTGTAGAGCTGTAGACCTCGGCAGATACCGAAGATAGGTTTCTGATTTTCTTGGGCGGCCCTTATGAGGGCCAATTCAAACTCGTCACGCTTTGGTAGATAATTATCGCTGTCAATAGTTCTTTCTTCGTGATAGTAACTTGGCTGGACATTTTGTCCTCCTGTTAGGATGAGTTTGTCAATAAGATGAATATAATATTTTGCCAAATCTGGCTCTGTAGCAGGAAGGATGAGTGGGAGCCCGCCAGCATCTTCAATAGCTTGTACGAGGCAAGTCTGGGTATAAGAAAGCAGGGGTTCTGTATGATCCCCTGTTTTATA
>NZ_WCJE01000007.1 GCF_016743335.1 Streptococcus suis
ATTCCCCAGTCTTTTCAGTTCTGTAGAATGACTAAGTACGAGTAAAGGGATAATAGCTCGAAAAACAGCTATCATCAGTTGATTTTTCGATAGTGTTTTTTGATATAACTGTAAAAAGTATGAATAGCAATACTGTTCAAGAATAACAAGCCAAATCCTAATGTCATCAAAGAATCCGAGGTGACCGCCCCCTTATCCCAAGCATTTTTAAGAAAATACAATGTAAAGAACTCTTGAACTGTTAATGCTATAACAATCATTATAGCTACTTTTTTCATACTAGCTTTCACTACCTTTCTTTAATTCTACTATCTGGTCATACTGAATATCCTCATCGATATGGTGGGCAATTTCGAGGATCATGATTGGCAGGGAGTGCAAGAGTTGACGGACTGCCTTGCCATTTTTCTCATCCAAGGCTGCAGTCACCTCATCTGCTAGGAGAATGTCCTTCTTCCGCAAGAGGAAACGAGCGATTTCCAGACGAACCCGTTGACCACCTGAGATATTTTCACCGTTGTTTTCTACCTTCACATTGAGAATATCTGTAAATTCATCCAAAAGCCCAACCTGCCCCAGAACATCCAACAGTTCTTGGTCTGTGAAATCATCACCCAAAGTCAGATTGTAACGAATAGTATCGCTAAATAAAAACGGACTTTGGCTAATCAAACCGATATTACCTTGAAAATCCTCTCGCTCCTGACCACCAGCCTCCGTCACATAAATACGACCTCCATCCGCTGTTTCTTGCCCTAGCAAAATCCGAAAGAGCGTTGTCTTACCAGAACCACTGGCACCTTTGATTAAAACCTTATCTCCCATCTTGAAGGATACATTCAGACCAGCAAACAGTTGCTTATCACCATAGGATTTGGCTAAATCCTTCATATGCAAGCCCTGAATGTCAGACAGATGACTTTCTTTACGCTCCACAAAATCGGGTTCTGTTTCCAAAATGCCAAAGATTTTATCTGCAATCGCCTGAGCCCCCTGAATGCCTTCCGCTTGATACATCAAGTTTTGAATTGGCCCAGCCAAACGATTAGCCGCAATAAACATAGTCAGCAAACTAGCGACCGTAATGGCTTCACCATTCATAATCAAGTAAAAACCAATAGCAACAGGCAATATCTGGCTGAAAAACTCCATAAAACCATTAAAGAAAAAGACAATATTGTGGGTAAAAGCATATCGCTGTATGGCTACTTGATACTCTTTAACTATTTGACCTACCCGATGAAAACTATTTTCAGCACTTTGATTCACAACCAGCGTTTCGCTACCATGGATACTATCGGATACTTCCTCATGAACTTTAGTTCGAAGTTCTGAAAACTCCATCCCAGTATTTTTCAATCTTTTATTTAGTAAAAACTGTGGAACCGGCCTCAAAATCGTACACACCACAAAAATAGAGCCCAACAAAATGTCCTGCATCATGATGTAAAGGGCAGTAACAAGGCTGACAAACCCCCAACATAGGAAACCTGCAATCGGTTCAAGATATCTATCACCCAACAATTCCATATCCTGAGTTAATAGAGTTATCTTATCATTATGGCTATATTTAGAATTTGAAATCAGCTTTCTAAACAAGGATGAGCGAATTCCGATATGAATTTCTCTTCTAAATATATTATTTGTATGATTAGCGAAAAGCATCAGACTATAAATCACAAAATAAACAGACAAACCATACACTAATAGTTGCCAAATTTTTTCAAAACTTAAATCCCCGCTCCCGAGTTGCAATATCTTACTCATTACTAAGGGCTGAGTCAGCATAACTCCGCCATTCATAAAAATACCAAATATCACCAACAATCTGTATTTTTTATCAATATAACGATAAATTCCAAGAATTCTCTTCATAAGCAACCTCCAATAGCAAAAAGAGAGGCTAGCACTCCTCTCAATTTTATCAAACCCTTATGGCATTTGACAAAGATTAACACAAAAATTTGTTGCAGTCTGTAAAAGACCTTCTTCTGTATATTTTTTATTTGTATTTACTACCATAATTTCCTCCTACTAGCCCACATCTAAAATATCATGATAGGATTTAGTCAACGCGAATAGTGCTAGATTCCTCTCAACAACCCTTTGTATACTGCGACACAATACCTCTGATGGATGTTTTGAAATTCGCTTGGCCATTGGGCAATGACCTGACTTACAAATTAAGACAAACGGGCATGATTTACAGTTTTCATCCACTTCAATTACCCATTGACTCAATTTATCATGATTAATAAAACACTTATTTATATTACCAAATACATTTTTAGGATGATATAATGCGACTGTGCAAGATTGCACAATCCCTCTTACATTAAACATATAGTGATTCATCCGATTGGCATAACAGGTAAAACGATTGTTTAAAAAGTGACTAATTAAAGTAGTTTTGTAGCCGAGCGAAATAGCGAGTTGAGATAATTCAAAACTTGCATCATACTCTAATAAAGTCACACAATCCTTATCCGAACGCTCACCTTGGCCCCAGTTACCAACATTATGATAAGCAAATCCAAATCGCTTATCATTTTTAAAATATACGCCATCTTCATATAGAAAAGATTTTACATTCTCTAGATTCTCTTTTGAAATATTAAATCGAATCGTACAAAAGAAATCTAGTTCACTATCTTTCATAGCTTGTAAATTTTTGTATATCCGTTCGTACGAGCCTCTTTCATTTTTCAAAACCCTCTGACAATCATGACTATTCTGATCCCCATCTAAAGTAATTTGATAGCCGATTACCTTGTACTCAGAAACTAATTTCTTCAACTTATTCAGCGATAATAAGTAACCATTTGTGGTAATAATAGCTAGATATTCCACATTTAGTCTATAACAAATTTCTTTGAATTTTTCAGAAAGATATTGAATCGTACGATATCCGAGCAACGGCTCACCACCAAACCATGAAACTTTGAAAATCTTATACTTTCCAGTGCTCAACTGCTCTTCCGCAAATCTCAGGATTGCATCCTCTGTCTCTCTTGACATAGAAATGTTTTCAAACTTCTCATAACAATATTTGCAACGAAAATTACAATCTCCGTGCGTTAAAATTGTGAACTCTAATAAAGTATCGTCTATCTCACGTATCTTCCTTAAAGACTGATTTACTTCGTTATCCTCTGGAAAATAATGAAACTCTTCAAGGTAGGTCTTATATTGCTCTTTAGTTTCCTCGTCAGTTTTCAATTTTTCTAATAATTGATTTGTAATTAGAAATGAATGATTATTCTTTGTATTAAAATAAACAATACCTTCGTCACATTCCTGACTGAGTACATAGGGTGACATCTCCATACACATACCTCCCTGTCTTTGATTTCATTTATTATTTCTTGTCTAAATTCTAACACAACTCAATTGGTACTATTGAAACTTGAAAATATGTAATTTATTTTTATAAAATTACATATTTTCAAGTTAATAATTGCCGTGGAAAAATGAGTTATAATGAAACAAAAAAACAAGGAGGCTTGATTAGCTATGAAGAAGGCATTTTTAAAATCAGTATTTTACCTTTTACTAACCATACCCATTATTATCTATCCAATTCTTCCGACTTCATTAACAATCTTCTTTTAAAATACATAATTTGTAATGACGTTCCAAGAGCGTCGATACTTTGCTACTCACTATCAATCCAACAGAGGCAATATATGCCTCTGTTTTTGTTTGAAATTCCAGGGAGCTACCAGATTTGATAAATGCAATACATAGCTTGAAGTAATTCACAAAAATCTGTTCAAAAGCATCTGTTGTCTCAACCATCCTCTCCAGTTCCGTCAAAAATTCTTCCGCTAAACCGTACTTCTTTCGTTCTATCATTTCTCCGACTGAATTGATTAGTATTTTTTTCAAATAATCTCTATGCTTCCTTAAATTTCGATAACTTTTGGATTTATTCTTCAACTCAGATAATAAACTAACAATCATATGATCATTCAACAACATTTGCGCATTCAAAAACAAATACAACTCAAAACTGGTCCACTCCTCAATAGCATAGAGATAATCTGCTAAAAACTTCCTATCTTCCTCATCAAAATCAGATTGACCGTCTAAGGCAGCCAGCGCCACCTTGATCACAATTCCGTTTAACCTAGAATATAGATTTCCCTCAGATTTCAAGAGGTCTGACTCCAACAAGGTCTCTAGCCCAGCCCTATCCTGTCGGTAATACAAATCTGAAATCAGATTAGCCAGCTCAATATGGGGCGCTTCCTTGTAGCCATGGTATTTGTAGGTGAACTCCTCCATGGTCATGTTGATGCCCTCGACTGCCACAATCAACTTATCCGCTGCCAACATAGACTTGCCCGATTCAAAGCGTGATAGCTGGGCTGCTGTAAAATCTCCACCGACAACATCCTTTTGTTTGACCAAGCGAGAACGACGGAGTTCTCTGTAAAAATCGCCCAATCTCATTTGTGGTACTGTACCCATGACTCATCCCCTTTCTAGATGCATTGACAATTCCGTTTTCATTCATTATAATATCCAAATATATATTTGTCAATCTCGCTCATTTATCCATTTATTCTCTGCTTGTTTCTGAAAATCATGACACTTTTCCATTTTCCTATCTAACCCTTTTACCATCAGCATATTTTATGGTATAATGAAGAGTACATTTAGACTGAATAAATTGACAACTCGAGAAAATTGAATAGGCATTACCAGACAGACCCAACTGTTTGGGGCTTTTTTCATAGTTGCCAGTCAAAAAGAAAGGAACTATACTACACATGATTTATAAAGTATTCTATCAAGAATCAAAAATTAGCCCACGTCGCGAGCAAACACGCGCTCTTTATCTAGACATCGATGCTACATCAGAATTGGAAGGCCGTATTATCGCGCGTGAATTGGTGGAAACCAACCACCCTGAATACAACATCGAATTTATCGACCTCTTATCAGACAATCATCTTGAATACGAGAAAGAGCACGCAGATTTCAAAATTACGGAGTTTTAATCCATGTCATCAGTCAATCTAAAACCTCATGAAGTTGGCGTTTTCGCCATCGGTGGTTTGGGAGAAATCGGGAAAAATACCTACGGTATCGAGTACAAGGATGAAATTCTCATCGTCGATGCCGGTATCAAGTTCCCTGAAGATGACCTATTGGGTATCGACTACGTTATCCCAGACTACTCCTACATCGTTGAAAACCTAGACCGCGTTAAAGGTCTGGTTATTACCCACGGGCACGAAGACCACATCGGAGGCATTCCCTTCTTACTCAAGCAAGCCAATGTCCCAATCTATGCTGGACCTTTAGCCCTCGCCCTTATTCGAGGCAAATTGGAAGAACACGGACTGCTCCGTGATGCGACCTTGCATGAAATCAATCATAATACAGAGTTGACCTTCAAGCACCTCAAAGTCAGCTTCTTCCGTACCACCCACTCCATTCCAGAACCACTTGGTATCGTCGTTGACACCCCGCAAGGAAAAATCGTCTGTACCGGTGACTTCAAGTTCGACTTCACGCCAGTTGGCGAGCCAGCTGACTTACATCGCATGGCCGCACTCGGTGAAGAAGGTGTTCTCTGCCTCCTTTCCGACTCGACAAATGCTGAAGTCCCAACCTTTACCAACTCGGAAAAAGTGGTCGGTCAGTCCATCATGAAGCTGATTGAAGGTATCCATGGACGTATCATCTTTGCTTCCTTTGCCTCCAACATCTTCCGTCTGCAACAGGCGGCTGACGCAGCAGTCAAGACTGGTCGCAAAATTGCTGTCTTTGGACGTTCTATGGAGAAAGCCATCGTCAATGGTATCGAGCTCGGCTATATCAAGGTACCTAAGGACACCTTTATCGAACCAAACGAAATCAAAGAATACCCTGCCAGCGAGATCATGATTCTCTGTACAGGGAGCCAAGGGGAGCCTATGGCAGCACTCTCTCGCATCGCCCATGGTACCCACCGTCAGGTGCAACTCCAGCCAGGCGACACGGTTATCTTCTCGTCCAGTCCTATTCCGGGAAATACCACAGGTGTCAACAAGCTCATCAATATCTTGATTGAAGCCGGTGTCGATGTGATTCACGGCAAGATCAACAACATCCATACCTCTGGACACGGTGGCCAGCAAGAACAAAAACTCATGCTCCGCTTGATCAAACCAAAATACTTCATGCCTGTCCATGGTGAATACCGCATGCAAAAAATCCATGCCAGCCTAGCTGTTGATACAGGCGTTCCCAAAGATAATATCTTCATCATGGAAAACGGAGATGTCCTTGCTCTGACAAAAGATTCTGCACGATTGGCCGGCAAGTTCAACGCCCAAGACATCTATGTAGATGGAAACCGTATCGGTGAAATCGGTGCAGCTGTCCTCAAAGACCGCCGTGACCTATCAGAAGACGGTGTTGTACTTGCTGTTGCAACCGTTGACTTCAAATCCAAGATGATTCTGGCAGGTCCAGATATTCTCAGCCGTGGTTTTATCTACATGCGTGAATCTGGTGAGCTTATTCGCGAAAGTCAACGCGTCCTTTTCAACGCTATCCGAATTGCTATGCGCAATAAAGATGCCAATATCCAAACGGTCAACGGAGCCATTGTTAATGCCCTACGACCATTCCTATACGAAAAAACAGAACGTGAGCCAATCATTATCCCAATGATTCTGACGCCTGACCGATAACACACTAAAATCCCAGAGGTTATACCTGTGGGATTTTTGCTTAATCTAGCTTACCTTTGTTAAATAATACAGTTGCTACAATGGACAAAACAAATTAGGATAGCTACATCTGGTTGGCTTGACTGATAGGGTTAAATCTCTCTCCACTAGATCATGACTCGATTTCCAATTTCCTGACTCATGAAAAAATGGTCGCTTGAGCCATTACTCGCTTTCTAGTTTCTCGGCTCGTGAACAAAGGACCCGTCGGGGTCCTAATTCGCTCCATTGTTTTCAAGCTCATGAAAAAATGGTCTTAGCGCCATTACTCGCTTTCCAATTTCTCGGCTCATGAACAAAGGACCCGTCAGGGTCCTAATTCGCTCCATTGTTTTCAAACTCATGAAAAAATGGTCCACCGGACCATTACTCGTTTTCCAATTTCCGGACTCGTGAAAAAATGGTCCACTGGACCATTTTTTTAATACATATCCAAATAGTTGTCGATTTCCCATTGGGAAACGTAAGTTGCGTAGCTTGCCCATTCAATTTTCTTGGCTTCTACAAAGTTAGTATAGATATGGTCACCCAAGGCTGCTCGAACGACTTCATCTTTACGAAGCGCCTTCAATGCATTGTGAAGTGTTGAAGGAAGGTCTGTAATTCCTGCCTCTCGACGCTCCTCATCAGACATTGCATAGATATTAGATTCTACTGGTGCTGGTGCTTCAATTTTATTTTGAATACCTTCCAAGCCAACTTCCAATAGAACTGCCATAGCTAAGTATGGGTTGGCAGTTGGATCAACCGAACGCAATTCCAAACGAGTTCCCATTCCACGTGATGCAGGTACGCGAACCAATGGTGAGCGGTTTTTACCAGCCCAAGCAATATACACAGGAGCTTCAAAGCCTGGAACCAAACGCTTGTAAGAGTTCACTGTCGGATTTGTAATAGCAGTATAGTTATAAGCATGCTTAATCAAACCACCAAGGAAATGGTAAGCAGTTTGAGACAGCTGCATACCGCGAGGATCCTCTGGATCAAAGAAGGCATTGTTTCCATCCTTGTCAAAGAGTGACATGTTACAGTGCATACCTGAGCCAGCAATACCAAACTTAGGCTTGGCCATAAATGTCGCATACATACCATGCTTACGAGCAATTGTTTTAACAACTAACTTGAAGATTTGAATATTGTCACAAGCTTTTAAGACATCCGCATATTTGAAGTCAATTTCATGCTGACCTACTGCCACTTCGTGATGGCTCGCTTCAACTTCAAAGCCCATCTCTGTCAAGACATTGACGATTTCGCGACGTGTATTATCAGCCAAGTCCGTTGGTGCGAGGTCAAAGTAACCACCTTTATCATTTACTTCAAGCGTTGGATTTCCTTGTTCGTCCATCTTAAAGAGGAAGAATTCTGGTTCTGGACCAAGGTTGAATGAAGAGAAACCTGCCTCTTCCATGTGACGAAGCGATTTCTTCAAATTTCCACGTGGGTCACCAGCAAAAGGCTTAGCATCTGTGGTATAAATATCACAAATCAAGCCAGCTACACGGCCATTTTCATCACCCCAAGGGAAGATAGTCCATGTATCCAAGTCTGGGTAAAGATACATATCTGATTCATTGATACGAACAAATCCTTCAATAGATGAACCATCAAACATGACCTTATTTGACAAAACCTTTTCGACCTGCTCATCAGTTGCTGGAATTTCTACGTTTTTCATCACTCCCATGATGTCTGTAAACATAAGACGTAGGAAGGTAACGTTTTTCTCTTTGATATCGCGCTTGATATCTGCCACTGTGAATGTCATTATTTTTCTCCTCTATTTTAAAAGCTAATTACGACGAACGGAAAATGGAACTAGGACTTGAAAATCGTCCCTGACGACTGAATTCATCATGTAAGATACGACGGACATCTTCATCAGTCAAGGTTTTCTGCTGTTTTTGGACCTTAGCTTTCGCTTCCCGATTTGCATATTCCTTCTTAATCGCAGCAATATTCAAACCTTCATCCAAAAAATCCTTGATTTCTAAAAGTAAGTCCATATCGTTTAGAGAATACAAGCGACGATTCCCTTCATTGCGATCAGGCTTAATCAAGCCTTGATCTTCATAGTAACGAATTTGACGAGCAGTTAAATCTGTCAACTTCATGACACTGCCAATTGGAAAAATGGCTAAGGAACGACGGAACTCTTTTTCTCTCATAATGAACTCCTTTCTGCTCACTATTATAGGGGAAATTCTCGTATCGGTCAATAGGATATGTTAGATTTTATAACATCAATCCTTTTGAAATCGTTTTTTCAAAAGATTCAAATCATAATTGACCAGAATTGCAATAAAAACGCCAATAAATGTTTCAAATACCCGAATAAAGACATACTGAATAGTGTCACCTGCCGGAATCGACAAAGAAATAATAAGCAAGGCAGAGACTGCACCAATAATCCCAGCCTTGTTATTCATAGCCACATTGGTCATAATAGTCAACATGACAAAGATGGGGACAAATACTGCAGTTACCCAGAAATGATTAGAAAATAATCTATCTAGCAAAAAGAAAATCAAGGCATAGAAACCGCCGATTGTATTTCCTAATACACGAGAAGTCCCGAAATGCACACTTTGGTCAAAGTCTTCACGCAGGCTAAAAACCGTTGTCAAGGCAGCAATCTGAATACCCTGCCAGCCCATATAACCAAAAAGCACTATAACTAAAAAAACAGCTAGACCGGATTTAAAGGTCCGCATTCCCAATCTAAACTTTTTCGGATCAAATGCATATTTTTTAAACATATCTCTATTCTAACATGATTTTTTGTAAAATGAGCCCATTATCCCAAGAAATACAGAAAAGAGTTGGGCTGCCAACTCTTTTCGTCGTAATTTTTACTTTTCAGTAAGAGCTGCAAGACCTGGAAGAACTTTTCACCTTGTTAGACTTTCTAACTCGCTTAGCTTCGTAGAAACTCTACGCGATGCACAAAATGCAACGGAAATCCGTTGCATTTTAGCCTTCAAGTTTATTGCACTTACTTTTCAGTCAAAGCTGCGAGACCAGGCAATACTTTACCTTCAAGGAGTTCCATTGATGCACCACCACCAGTTGAGATCCATGAGAACTTGTCTGCACGGCCAAGGTTGATAGCTGCTGCTGCTGAGTCACCACCACCGATGATTGATTTCACGCCTGGTTGTTTCACGATAGCGTCCATTACACCGATTGTACCAGCTTGGAAGTCTGGGTTTTCAAATACACCCATAGGACCATTCCAAACAACTGTTTTCGCACCAGTCAAAGCTTCGTCAAACTTAGCGATTGACTTAGGACCGATGTCAAGACCAAGGAAGCCTTCTGAAACAGCTTCACCTTCAGTGTCACGAACTTCAGTGTAACCTGCAAATGCGTTAGCTTCTTTTGAGTCAACTGGCAAGATCAATTTACCATTAGCTTTTTCAAGAAGTGCTTTTGCCACATCAAGCTTATCTTCTTCTACAAGTGAGTTACCGATTTCGATACCTTGAGCTTTGTAGAATGTGTAAGTCATACCACCACCGATAAGAACTTTGTCAGCTTTTTCAAGAAGGTTCTCGATAACACCGATCTTATCAGATACTTTTGAACCACCAAGGATTGCCACAAATGGACGCTCTGGAGTTTCAACAGCTTCTTGGATGTAAGCAATTTCGTTTTCCAAAAGGAAACCAGCTACTGCTTTTTCTACGTTTGCTGAGATACCAACGTTTGATGCGTGTGCACGGTGTGCAGTACCAAATGCATCGTTAACGAAGATACCGTCACCAAGTGAAGCCCAGTATTTACCAAGTTCTTCGTCGTTTTTAGATTCTTTCTTACCATCAACATCTTCGAAACGAGTGTTTTCAACAAGGAGAACTTGTCCATCTTCCAAAGCATTGATAGCAGCTTCCAATTCAGCACCACGAGTAGCACCTGCGATGAAAGCAACATCTTGACCCAATTTAGCTGCCAAGTCAGCTGCTACAGGAGCCAATGATTTACCTTCTTTGTCAGCTTCTTCTTTCACACGACCAAGGTGAGAGAAAAGAATTGCACGTCCACCTTGCTCAAGAATATACTTGATTGTTGGAAGAGCTGCTGTAATACGGTTATCGTTAGTGATAACGCCATCTTTCAAAGGCACGTTGAAGTCCACACGGACAAGAACTTTTTTGCCTTTCAATTCTACATCTTTAACAGTCAATTTTGCCATTAGATAAGAACTCCTTAATTTAAATTTACCCTACCATTGTACCATATTTTCTGTATTTTTTCTTGTATAAAGATATTTTTTTCACAAATCTACAAAAAGAACGAATGAAAAAAGAGGCCGAAGCCTCTTTGATTTTCACTAAGGATTATTTAGCGATTTTTGCGAAGTACTCAAGAGTACGAACAAGTTGTGAAGTGTAAGACATTTCGTTGTCATACCATGAAACAACTTTCACCAATTGTTTGCCGTCAACGTCAAGAACTTTAGTTTGAGTTGCGTCGAACAATGAACCGAATGAGATACCTACGATATCTGAAGAAACGATTTGGTCTTCAGTGTAACCATAAGATTCGTTTGAAGCAGCTTTCATTGCAGCGTTAACTTCTTCAGCAGTAACGTTTTTGTCAAGTACTGCTACCAATTCAGTTACAGAACCTGTTGGAACTGGAACACGTTGTGCAGCACCGTCCAATTTACCGTTCAATTCTGGGATTACCAAGCCGATAGCTTTAGCAGCACCAGTTGAGTTAGGAACGATGTTTGCAGCAGCAGCACGAGCACGACGAAGGTCACCACCACGGTGTGGTCCATCAAGAACCATTTGGTCACCAGTGTAACCGTGGATTGTAGTCATCAAACCTTCAACGATACCGAAGTTGTCATGAAGAGCTTTAGCCATTGGAGCCAAACAGTTTGTAGTACATGAAGCACCTGAGATAACTGTTTCAGTACCATCAAGGATGTCGTGGTTAGTGTTAAATACAACAGTCTTAACATCGTTACCACCAGGAGCAGTGATAACAACTTTTTTAGCACCGTTAGCGTGGATGTGTTGCTCAGCTTTTTCTTTAGAAGCAAAGAAACCTGTTGCTTCCAAAACGATATCTACACCGTCAGTAGCCCAGTCAATGTTTCCTGGCTCACGCTCAGCAGAAACTTTAACGAATTTACCGTTAACTTCAAAACCACCATCTTTAACTTCAACAGTACCGTCGAAACGACCTTGAGTTGTGTCATATTTCAACAAGTGTGCAAGCATTGCTGGATCTGTAAGGTCATTGATACGAGTAACTTCAACACCTTCTACGTTTTGGATACGACGGAAAGCAAGACGACCGATACGTCCGAAACCGTTAATACCAACTTTAACTACCATGAATGATTTCCTCCTTATGAAAATCGAGTTCTTTATTTTAAAAGGCAAGCCTTTTAATCCTTTTGTGAAAATTGTAACTTGTAAATCTACAAGTTAGTTTTCAACGTTCTTATTATATAACTTATTTAATAAAAAAGCAAGAATTTCATATTGTTTCATTAGCAATATATGGAGCTACCTTCGTTTTTTGAAATCCCACTAATTCAATTGGCTAAAACCTATAAAATTTGATACAATTGTTAAGAATGTTTTTTAGAAAGTAATTGTTCTTATGCCAACAAATCACTCAAAAAGTCATCAAAGACGTCCCAAAAATAGAATACGTCGTCCTAGGTGGCAAAAATGTATCCTTAGCATTCTTATCCCCTTACTAAGTCTGGGAACTTGGTACGGATCAAGTTTAGCCAATAGCTTTACACAATCCCTACTCTCAGATCTATTTCCCAATCATGTACAGACAATTTATATTCTATTTTTTGCTCTTCTATATAGCAACCTAGTCCTTGCCATTACCCTTCCTTTATGGGTCTGGTGGAAAATAGTATTTAATGAAAGATTCACTTGGTGGAACCCCTCCTCACTTCTTGTCATTTTTCTTCCAGCCTTACCTGTTTTTTTATTCGCCCAGTATGAAGCAAGATTTCATCTGCCTCAGTCTCCTCTTGTCATTTCTCATCGTGCTCTAAATGATCATCAAGCCATCGAAAATACGGTTGAGGCTGTCCAAATAGCTAGCCAAAGTAAGCCAGATTATATTGAAATCGATCTTTGGGAGACCGCCGACTTTGAGTTTATTGCATTTCATGATCCAAGTTTGATCAACTGGGCGGGTATTGATTATCGTCCCCATGATCTCACATTAGCAAGTCTAACAGAAACGACAATAACAGATGCAGCTGGGCATACTGCTAAAATCGCAAGTTTTGATCAGATTCTAGCTGAAGCATCCGCTCAAAATCAGAAACTCTTAATTGACTTTAAAACTTCAGAACAGGATAGTCCTCAGATAGTGGATAATTTCATGAAAAAATATCAGCAACTCTTTGAGAAAGATGGACACCAACTCCAGGCTGGCAGCTATGATTTCATGAAAACTGCCCTCTCCTACTCCCCAAAATTCGAAACATACTTGTTAATGAATACTCCTCCGGAAAATGAATTGCCTAATCTAACGGGCTATAGTGTTCCATTGGACCAACTAACCGACGAATTACTTAACTATATTCGTGAATCAGGAAAATCACTTTATGTATGGACAGTCAATACTGATGAAGGTGTTCAACAAGCAGACTCAATCGGAGTAGATGGTATCATCACTGACTATCCAAGTCGTACCCAAACAATTCTATCCAGCTTATCACAAGCTAGCAAATACAATCAATTGTATCAAGAACAATTACAATTCTTTAGAATTTTCCCAGTTCACAATCAATGATTCCATTTATGATAGAATGTCATTTGTCCTATTTCCTGTCACAACCGTTCATTCTCATCCCAATAGAATTCGTCTGAAATTGATTTTCATTGAATCGAAAGCCTTCTCTACCGCCAGTTTAGCTGGTGGTTTTTTGTTCTATTTTAAAAGAAAAGCCTTTGGTTTCAGGAAGATGAGAACTTTAAAAAACGGATTTTGATTGCCTTGAACAGTGAAAAGTACTGGGGATAGCCCTTTTCAGCTTATCTCCTGAAAATAGGAAAGAGATAAAGAAAGGGAGTGGGAAAGAACTCGACCATTCATAGAAGAGTTCCCCTCACTTCCAAATATGTAGGTTCGGGCTTCTATGGTCACTTTCTTATTTTTAGGTGACCAGCTGAAACAGTTCCCCGAACTGTCTCACTCCACTGGACTATTTTGACACAAACTTCGTTTGTTTTATTTCCGCGCTCAAACAGTCACTACTCTGACTGTTTGACCTCCCATCCCCGTACAGCTCCAACTGTCTGGGAGACAGTTGGAGGTTGGAAATAAGGCGAACTCTGTTCGCAACAATAGTAAAGGTCAGATTTGGAGTGTGAAACACGAATTGCTGAGATTTGCTTTGCAAATCTTATCTCCAACCTTTAACAGTCTCCCAGACTGTTAAAGCCAATCAACCACTGCGCTGAGATGTTGACACGAACTCTGAGTAGTGGAGCTGGGCTTTTTGCCCAGCCTCTAGGTGTTAACATTTCATCTACCCACTGCAGTTTTATTTACGTTAAAATAAGGTAAAATAAGACTTCGTCATCATCTTGGATATATATCGTCATTTAGTTTTTCTTTTATTACTTCGTTAACTCGCTTTGCCGTACTCCAGTACAGCCTGCAGCTCGTTGCCTAGTACTAAAAGTAAACTAAAAGACTATAAAAATCGCAAAGGTTGACCAATTGCTGACTAAAAAATACTCTACATATGCAGAGAGGTAGCTCGTGGGAAGTACTCTCAGATCAAAGACAAAGTCGCTAGAATGACATTTCTAACGACTTTCAGAATGAAGACAAACCTCAATCGAGATATTTGTCTTTTTTCCATCTTCTAGCCTAAATTTTTTCTTTTTTCTAAAATAGAGGACCTTTTCAATACACCGCCATATGAATGGTATCACCTTTGATGATGATTTGGTCTGGTGAGAAGGTTGACCAGTCCTTGCTTTTAAAATAGGCTTTTATAGCGGAATCTCTTTCTACTCGTTCAAGCTTTTCCCCTGTCATATACGTATAGATTGAAAATGGGTAGAAATTTGTAACGGGGCTTTTCACTAAATTCCCCGTGTTAAGTATTCCCGAATGACTATCTATAAAGTCTGTATATTGATTATCCAAGCGAGGATGTGCATCTGTATATATTGCTCGCTTTGTTACTTTTATCTGCGTCTTTTCCTCATAGTCACGAACCATTTGCTGTACCACCTGCATACGGTTTTGGTCCAACTGGGTGACGACTATCTGTTGTAAAAATATTTTGTTAAATGTCAGCGTAAGTACTGCTAGATAGAGGGTGACTAGTGTACCTTTGACTAGCTTAGCCTTTTTGAAGTCTAGTCTAGCCAATAATAAGAAGAGACCAACCAAACAAGCAGCCGAATACGTAGACCGAGCACCTGAACCAGCTTTTGTAACCAAACTTAGGGCACATGGCAAAAGAAACAATAAAGGAAGAGCCAGCAAGATAAGCTTCGCTCTCGTCTTCTCAGCTGCTGTTCCATTAAGTTGTCGTTTCACTCTCCAGAGGAGATAGCCAATGGCAAGCAAAAGTGAAAACAAAAGAAAACCATCGGGACCAATGTTGAAACCTAAAATATATGATTTGATCAAACTTTTTAAAAGTTGTAACATTCGAGCGACTAGTCCGAGATTTTCAAGATTAAATCGACCAATGCCAAAGAGTTTTAGGTAAAGAAGTGAAACAAGACCACTCACGACAAATGGGATAGAGGAGATGAGAAAGCTACGAATAGCAGTCTTAACATCTCGTTTTTCCACCGCAAAACACAGACAAAGCATCAAGTACAAGGAAGTAAAGGACTGGTAGGTGAGCATGGATACTGTCGCTAAAACGGTAGAAACCAGGAGCCAGTGCGTGATCGGTTTGCAAATCCGTATATAAGTGGCAAGAATAGCCATCAATAAAGCAAACATCATCATACCACGTTCAACAAATAAAAAATAGCTGATGATAAAGGGATTGACCAAGATGATTAATGACAAAAAAGGAGCCATCAAAGAGGAAGCTACCTCAGTCGTTTCAAACAATCTCGCTAAACACCACACAGACAAGCCCAGAAAACAAAGTGCTAAACAACTTGAGATAAGCAAATAGAGTTCTGGCGCTTGATGCAGACTCCCCATCAGGATAAAGAATAAAGAAATGAAAGGACGCCCATTTCTACGAGACATGTTGATGGCACTTTCCATCCATGTGCGATTAAAATGAATATACGTATCAGCTGTAAAACTCGGATAGAAACTCAATCCAAGGACGAGTAGCAGGAACAGGATTACCCCCCCTGCTACTATTTTTTTATTGTTTTCTTTTGCGGACATGCAATCTCCTTCTCATTTATCATTCAACTAGCTTTCCATCTTCCTTCAAGCGAATGTAAATCATCTTATCATCCCCATAGATAGTGTGGTAGTATGTGTCCACTAGCATAGGAAGATGTGTTAATGCAGGAAGTTGAGTGTCGGGTATGCCTTTAATTGTTTGCACAGTAGGCAAGTGACTCAGCATTCTACGATCCCAATACTCATTATGACTGATTGCTAACATTGGGTAGGCAAGAAACTGCTTTTTTAAGGTCGGTGGCGCAGGAATCTTTCCAGTAAAATATACATCTACTGTCTCTTTATTCTTAACCTGTGGTAAGTGACTCAAATCCTCATAGACCAACTGAAGACGGAAGTTTCTATAGTCATCAATAGTCGCTAGAGCATTTCCATAGACCAAAGCATAGATAAAAAAGCTGTAGGCAAGGACAAGAATTGGTAAACGAAAAACAGGTCGTTCCCCCTGCTCTACTAAAACCACTCCACAGAGGACGACAACGACCGCTAGACCGTACATGGCACGAGTATGTGTCTGCGGTTCTACCAGAATGGGGTAGAAACCAAAAGATAGTAACAACATCAATACAAGCGAGACAAGAGGTAGGCTAAATCCAAAAAGATTTCTCTTTTTTCTAATAAAGTACACTAGGAAACTTCCAAAAATGACCAAAGTGGAAATAAGCCACAAAGGGGTAGACCCATCCCATACCTTGCTAAAATAAGCTGTATAGTTTTTTAGGAGAAACTCAGGAATCTCCAAAAGAGCAGGAATACTTACATCAAGATAATCTTTACGAGGAGCAATCATAACAACTAGATAGAAGTACAGAGCACCTGCTCCATATCCTAACAGCGACTGCCAGAAGAAGTCAACTAATGTCTGATGCCAGCCCTTCTCCTGCCACATTCTCAGGAGCAATAGGATGACTAGCATGGGAAAAATCCCAAAAGAAGCCTGGTAGGATGTCATGACCAGTAAGCTTCCAAGAAAACAAGCTAAGACATACCATCTAGCCCCTGAAAAGCGGAACACAAGCGGAAAGACCGCAGCAAGCAGTGAGAAAGCCATAAAAGGAGCATCAAATTTATAGCTAAGATTGACGATGAAAAAAGGATTTAAACCCAAAGGTACAAGTGCTACTACTTCCCAAATCGTAAATGCCTTACGCTTATAAAGCAGACCTAATAGGAGAATACCAACAAGAGCTAGGATAGCGACTGCCAGTATCTGACTATAGGGAGAGACATCAACCGCAAACTTACCCCCAAAAAAGTAAATGGAGCTTCTCTCCGTAAAAAAGCGACTCCAATCATCCCAACCTCGATTACCTCTAAAAAATCGCCCTTGATCATCATTATAGTAGACATTTGCTCTCAAAAGGGCACTAATCCCAAGGAGATAAATGCCAAACAGGATGGCAAAGCTTGTTTTCGCCGAAAAGACCCACTTCTTGGTCGCTACTTCGCATGATAGACCCTGCCACCAATTGACAAGCAGTCTATGAAAATGTGACAAAACCTGAGCAATAATCGGAATAGCAAGAATCCGAAGAATGTTAGTTATGGTAAAACTAATGCTAATGCCCATCCAACCAAATAATTTTGTCACCATACCCCCTACAATCAAGACTGCTAGAGGGAGGTAAGTCGCATAGCGAGACCAATCATAGATTGACCCAAACCCATTCTCTTCTGTTATATATATATATATATATATGCAGTCGCTATCGCTCCCAACATCACCAATAGGGCTAAGGTTGTACGATGAGTGACTGTCAGCATGAAAAAGGCTGACAGCGATAGCAAACTCGCCCATCTAGGCGGAATGATTTTCTGAATCTTATCTAACATCATAGACTTCCTTTCTGAATAGTGAGATGTTTTCTTTTTATATCCATCAACCTAGAGACGAGCAAACACGACAGGTAGATGAGGTAGAGTGCCAAGATAAAGGAGATACGATCCCCTGATGTAAAAATAGTTCCAGAAAAACCAACCATAGCTAGACTTGCCACAGCTACAAACCAAAAATAAACCAAGTCCAACCGTCTAAAGACCAGATAAAGGGCGTAGGCAATCAAGCAGAGCAGACAAATGATAGCTACTACAAACAAAGCAGATACTTCCTGTGTCAGCCAACCAGGAAGCGTTTTAACCTTTCCGGCATAAAATTTAGGATAAGCAAATAAATCTTGTAAGATTCCCATGGAATTACCGACCTTCATAAAGAGCTGACCAAGGGACAATAGAGCCATAAAAGGTACAAAAAGCAAGAAAGGGAACAACTGCTTTTTAGCCAGAGGTGTCAGGAAAAGATTTAAGACCAAGAGCAACAAAAAGACAACAAAGAGATGATTGATATTATACAAAAGCGTCTTTCCAACATGAGACAAGCCTAATAATGTCTTATCCCACAAGGTTAAATGAAAAAACTCAGGAAAGTATTTATTTGCTTGCTTCATAGCCCGTGAGGACACCCCAGGTGACAAAAGGGCAAAGACAAGATTACACCCTGTGAGGAAGAACAAAAGCCATCCAAGTGGTGGTAGACCTTTTTGCCTCCACCATTCATAGGCCCAAACGGCTAGAGAAACAACTGCTACTTGCTCGTGATTCGTAGCAAAGAGTAGTAATATACTCGACATAATATATATATATATATATATATATATTATGTTTGAATTTTCTTTCTTGGTAGCTACGATAGAGAAGAAAACTGGCTAAACCTGCTGTCACTGGCCATAGGTAGTTTAGATTGGTCATCATCAAGCCGGGAATTAAAAACATCGATATCGGAAGTAGAGCAAAGAACCCCACAAGAAGAAAAAGGTACTTGACTTTCCTCCCCAAGCTATTGGCTAGTATGATATCCAGTAAGCCAACAAAGACGAGACTATTGAACAAACGGAAGAGTTTAGGGAGGTGACTAAACAGCAAGGCAAAACTTTCAATAAACAGGCGACTCGACCAAATCTGGTAGCGCTCGACCATAAAGTCCAGACTGAATGACCTATCCGGCCACCACTTATCGTCCATGATGACAGGGTAGGACCATTGTAAGACAAATAATACAAGGGCAAGTAAGAACAGCATAACGGGGTAAGGATTGGTGTAGAAGCTACTTCCCCATACTTTTATCATTCTCATCTAATCTCTCCTAAAAATATCTCTGGTGTAGACCTTATCTGCTACATCATCTAAAACGGCATCGTAGCGATTGGCGATGATGGCATGACTTTTCTTTTTAAAGCTGGCTAGATGATTGACCACCTTAGAGCCAAAGAAGCGGCTACCATTTTCCAAGGTCGGCTCGTAGACAATGACCTGTGCCCCCTTGGCCTTTATCCGCTTCATCACGCCTTGAATGGCACTCTGTCTGAAATTATCCGACTGACTCTTCATGGTCAAGCGGTAAATCCCAATCACCAAGTCCTTCTCATTCTCCTGATTATAGCTTCCATGGTCAGTGTAATCATAGTAACCAGCCATCTTCAACACCTGATCAGCGATAAAATCCTTTCTTGTCCGATTGGCTTCGACAATGGCAGACATCATGTTTTGAGGTACGTCATCGTAATTGGCAAGTAACTGCTTGGTATCTTTGGGCAAGCAGTACCCACCATAGCCAAATGACGGATTGTTGTAGTGCTGACCTATCCGTGAATCCAAACCGATACCAGTAATAATATCCTGAGTATTCAAGCCTTTCAATTCTGCGTAGGTATCCAGTTCATTAAAATACGACACACGAAGCGCTAGATAGGTATTGGCAAAAAGCTTCACTGCTTCTGCTTCTGTCGCACCCATCTGTAGCAGTGGCGCATCATTCAAGGCTGCATGAGCAAGTAAAGCAGCAAATTGGCTAGAAAGCTCCTGAACCTCTTCACTGTCTGTAGCTTCGCAAGATACGATAATGCGTGATGGATAGAGATTATCGTATAGTGCTTTTGATTCTCTCAAAAACTCTGGACTAAAGAGGATACGACCCGTTTGGAACTGTTCGCGCATCCGCTGGGTAAAACCAACTGGCACTGTTGACTTGATGACCATAACCGCCTGCGGATTGACAGCCCTAACAAGGGCAATCACCGCCTCGACATGACTCGTATCAAAGTAGTTTTTTGCACTATCGTAGTTTGTCGGAGCAGCAATCACGACAAATTCTGCTTCTGCATAGGCCGTCTCAGCATCCAAGGTCGCCATCAAACTTAAGTCCTTTTCAGCTAGATAGGCTTCAATATAGTCATCCTGGATGGGAGAACGTCCCGCCTGTAAAAGCGCAACCTTTTCTTCCACGACATCAACTGCGGTGACATCATGGTATTGTGCCAGCAAGACAGCCAAGGAGAGTCCGACATAGCCAGTCCCAGCCACTGCAATCTTCGTCCGAGAAGGAATGTCTCGCTCTATCTTTTTCTCCACATAAAAATCCGTCACATCACATGCCAATGTCTGAGCCAGCAACTCCAACTGAGCAAGACTGGGAGTATGTTCTCCCTGCTCAATACGACTGATGACAGAACGATTGATGCCTGTCCTATCAGCTACATCTTGCTGTGATAGGCTGTCTTGACGGCGTTTGTTTAGTAATGTATTCGCTAAAACTTCTAATGAAAATTGTTTCATCACATCTATCTCCTAACATGATTGATAAAATCTATTATACAATTTGTGACGAAAACAATCAAATCATGAATCTGTTGTGCTATTTATTCGCGAAAATGTTTCATTTAAGAACACCATCATCCGAATACTCTTGCTACAAGTTTTTTCGTCAGTTGTCGAAATTCCTGACTCAAGACCCAGTTACAGACAAATAAGAGTACGGCTACATAGACAAGTGCTGCAAGCCCTGGAAGGATAAAATCGACGTAGCTCGATACCTGGAATGGATATAGGAATTGAAAAGACAAGCCCACCACCACGATAAACAAAGCACCGCCAACACTCATCAAAGAAGATTTTTTCCCATCTATATAGAGTATCTCTCGGCTCAGATAGCGATTATTGTAGAAGAGGCGGTATAAATTGGCAACGACTGCTGCTACCGCCAAGCCCACAAGACCAATGGATAAAAACAAAACAAGTGACAAGACGATGAGCACTATAGACTCAAAAATAAAACTCTTTCGATTCCTTTCCCAATGCCCTGCCGCCTTAAAAGCGTAGGAAGACATAATTCGTGTATTATCTAAGAAATCAGATACGAGATAGACATAGGCAAAGACTGGCTGGACATAATCTGCCCCTGAAAATTTTCTCGCATAGTGGGATAAAAATGCCATGAAGAGACAGGCCGCCACTGTATAGATATAGACAAACCAATTATGCCAGAGATAGACCTGATGCTGGTAACTCTTTCGCGTTTCCTCGATTGATTTTGTGGCTAACTGATGCCCCAAAACAAAGTCCAGATTATTAAAAGCTGTTATTGCTAGACTGCTAAACATAGAGACAAATCTCGTATAGAACGTAAAAACGGACACCAGCGCTAGCCCATTGAAATACGAAATAATAAAAATAGCACTGGAGTTTCGAGTGGTATAAAGGATGTGGTCAATGACTGCCAGAGGGTTATTTTTTAAGGGGATGACTTCTGCTTCTGTCGATTCATTCTTAAGAAAAGGATAGTGTCGCTTCACATACAGCCAGATTAGGATAGGAGTTAGCAAGCCTAGTCCAGCCATCAAGCTCTTATAGCCGAGATAGGAAATCCCAGCCGTCACAGCCACAATCACAGAAAGCTGCGTCACGACCTGCATCCCAATCCCGATGCTCATGGAAACATAGGACTTCCCGTCTGCCCGAAGCAACATCCGATGCTTGCGCCGAAACATGTACTCTACAAAAGTACCAAAAGCTGAAATAAGGGTCAATACAAGCATGGTCCAGCGGTCAAACGGCATCTGGATAATAACAGGCAGACCGATACCAATCAATAGGGCATACAACGCAAACATCAACCCCTGTCGCCTGAAAAACTGCTCCGCAGAATTCAAAATCGTATTGACTTTCTTATAGTCCTTATCCGCCAAAGGTTTGTAAAGCTGAGCCTGAACAATGGTCGGAACACTAGAGTCAAAGGCGGCAAAATAGCCCAGATAGGCTGACAAGGTAGCCCCCAATCCTCTCAAATCTGACCCAAAATGACTGATAATCAACCCAGGAGCAATTAAGCCAAATACAATCCCAACCAGTTGAGAAAGATAGGAGGTTAAAACCGTTCTAAAAATCTTTTTTTTCATCTTTGTTTTCTCAACTTCCATATCTTTCTAGCATACCAATGATACCCTATCGCAAGATGATAGTGGTGTTTGGCAACGAGCTTCACTAGCTTTTTATAGCGGTGAAAAATGGGCATCGTATCAAGATAGGCAACACTTTCTTGAAAGTAAGGAGGTTGGCCTAATTGTTTTAAAAATAGATATTTTTCAGTGTAGCTTCCACTGCTTCGTAAGCCTTTTTTCAGCAACTTTACCTGATCGCGAAGGGCGACTTCTCGCAGAGATTGTTGATAAACGTTTCTTTCTTCCAAGGGATAGGCCTGTAACCGCTCAAAAAGAAGAGCATTGAGGTAGCTCCTAATCTGGTAACGCTTGACTAGCGTGAGTGACATAAACATACTCTCCTCGTATATCCGATGAAAATAAAGATTTTCCCCAAGATAATAGGGCGATTGACATTTTTCATAAAGGATACTCGTAGGCAAGACATCTCCGAATGTACTTGGATCATGCTCGCCACATTCCTCTACTGTAGGAGCTATCTCACGTTTAAAAGCCTTGTACCACATGGCAGATCCATACTGACTGAAATACCATGAGAGTAGGTCCTTTTTAGCAATCCTCTCATACGACGTAAAAGGAAAGTCCTTACAGGCCAGCTCAAAATCTGCCTGCTCTGAAAAATTGTACAACACCATATCTGCATGGGTCTCTACTACTAAGTTATAAATCTGCTCCAGACAGTCCTTGCGAAGGAGGTCATCCTGATCAAGACTAACGATATAGCGACCTTTTGACGCTTGATAGCCCGTCAAACGAGATGCCAGCTCCCCTTTATTGACCACATGCGATAGGATACGCAGAGGCTGAGCCAACTTCTCCTGAAACTCTTGGCTGATAGCAACCGTCCTATCTGTCGAACAATCATCCACCAAAACAATCTCAAAATCCTGAAAAGTCTGATAACGACAGGATTCTAAAGCCTGCTCCAGATAATCTTCGCCATTGTAAACAGGGATATTGATTGAAAAAAAAGGTCTGTGACTCATTTTCAAAATAACCTTCTCCGTATTCTAGATTTAAAACGTCCTAATAGGATTAAGATAGGATAGCGATGAACGGTAAACCAGTGACGTTGCTCGGGGGTGACTTCCTCGAAGTTCAGATAAGCCAAGCTTTCCTGAAAGACAGGAGATGAACGCACATGCTGTAACCGTCTGAAAAAGTCAAAATCATCAGCTGCTACTGAGAGATAGAGAGCAGAAAACCATTTCACACGACGAACCATACTAAACTTCATAACATCGCCGAGTCTTTTGTACTTTTCCTGAAAATAAAGCTCTAATACCACTTCTGAATCAAAAAAACTGGCATCAAGTGCATTACTCGCACTATTTGAAACCTGTCGATAAAAATAATAAGCTTCATCAATAGAAAGTGGTTTCTGAGCATGCTCCATCACATAAGCAGAGACAACCCCGTCCTCACCAATGCCAATGTTGGGTAACTCTTTATAAAAATCAGCAGGCGGGCAAAGCGAACGGTGAAAGACTTTAGTCCACAGTGTCATCAGATTCCCTTTACTAAAAAAAGCATCTAACACCTGCTTAGGGTCTAAAATCTCATCTGTCGGAAAGAGACAGGGTCTTTGTTTCCTTGAAAAATCAGCTTTGATAGAATAATTTGTCAACACTAGATCCGCACCCGTCTTCTGTATTCGCTGAAAGACTCCTTCAAGATAGTCACTTCTCATCTTATCGTCAGCGTCAATACAGAGGATGTAGTTTCCTCTAGCTTTTTCCATTCCTCTGGCACGCGCGACTAATGACCCCTGATGATGACTTTCTATCAAGCTTATCTGCTTGCCATATCGCTTCAGGAAATCGTTGACAATCTCCACACTACCATCATGTGACCCATCGTCAACTGCTATCAATTCAAAGTCTTGGTTGGTCTGTCCAAATACAGCCTCCAAAGCCTCTACCAGATAGGGCTCGGCATTGTAGATTGGCATGATAATCGAAAAAAATGGTTTTTTCAAAATAACCTTCTCCAAATTTTTAATAGATAGGGAACAACATATGCTAACGGGTCTAGGATGGGATAGCGATGAACAGTAAACCAATAACGCTGCTTGAGGGTGACTTCAGCAAGATCTAGATAAGCCAAGCTTTCCTGAAAGACAGAAGATGACCGAACATATTTTAACCTTGTCAAAAACTCAAGATAATCAGCTGCCGCTCTAAGGTAAAGAGTAGAAAACCATTTCACACGACGAACCATGCTAATTTTGACAATATCTCCAAGTTTTGCGTATCTTTCTTGAAAATAATACTCTAGTACCACTTTTGAGTCAAAAAAATTTGTGTCCAGTGTATTACTCAAACTATTTGGAACCTGTCGATAAAAATAATAGGCTTCGTCAATAGAAAGTGGTTTCTGAGCATGCTCCATCACATAAGCAGAGACAACACCGTCCTCACCAACGCCAACATTGGGTAACTCTTTATAAAAATCTGCAGGTGGACGAAGGGAACGGTGAAAGACTTTACTCCATAAGGTATTCAGATTGCCTTTTAAAAAAAAGGTAGCAAACACTTCTTGCGAATCCAGAAGCTCGTCTGTTGGAAAGAGACAGGGGCGTTCTTTGTTGGAAAAATCATCATTGATAGAATAATTTGTCACCACTAGATCAGCACCTGTCTTTCGTATCCGCTGGAAGACACCTTCAAGATAGTCATGTCTCATCTTATCGTCTGCGTCAATGCAGAGAATATAGTCACCTCTCGCCTTTTCCATCCCTAAAGCACGCGCAACTAAGGGCCCCTGATGAGGACTTTGAATCAAGGTCAATTGCTTCTCATAGCGCTTCTGAAACGCTTTGACAATCGCCACACTGCTATCATGTGACCCGTCATCAACCGCTATCAATTCAAAGTCTTGGTTGGTCTGTCCAAAAACAGCATCCAAAGCCTGTTCCAGATAATCTTCGCCATTGTAAATAGGCATGACAATCGAAAAAAAAGGTCTGTGACTCATTTTCAAAATAACCTCTTCCAAATTCTTGATAGATAGGGAGTGACATATGCTACTGGAGCTAGAATAGGATAGCGATGAACAGTAAACCAGCGACGTTGCTCGGGTGTGACTTCCTCGAAGTTCAGATAAGCCAAGCTTTCCTGAAAGACAGCAGATGAACGCACATGCTTTAATCGTTTCAAAAAATCAAGATAACCATCCGCTGCTGAAAGATAAAGAGTAGAAAACCAATTCACACGACGAGCCATACTAGACTTCACAACATCACCAAGTTCCTTGTACTTTTCTTGAAAATAAAACTCTAATACCACTTTTGAATCAAAAAAATTTGTGTCCAGTGTATTACTCAAACTATTTGGAACCTGTCTATAAAAATAATAAGCTTTGTCGATAGAAAGTGGTTTCTGAGCATGCTCAATCACATAAGCAGAAACAACGGCATCCGTACCCGTTCGAATGTCTGGCAAGTTCTTGTAAAAATCAGCAGGGGGACAAAGGGAACGGTGAAAGACTTTACTCCACAGTGTCATCAGTTGCCCTCTTCTAAAAAAGGTATCCAACACTTCTTGCGAATCCAGAAGCTCGTCTGTTGGAAAGAAACAAGGTCTTTTTTTTCTTGAAAAATCAGCTTCTGTAGAATAATTTGTCAATACCAAATCCGCACCTGTCTTTCGTATCCGCTGGAAGACCCCCTCAAGATAGTCACTTCTCATCTTATCATCTGCGTCAATGCAGAGAATATAGTCACCTTTAGCCTTTTCCATTCCTATGGCACGCGCGACTAATGACCCCTGATGGTGGCTTTCTATCAAGCTTATCTGCTTGCCATATCGTTTCTGAAACTCTTTGACAATCGCCACACTCCTATCATGTGACCCATCATCAACCGCTATCAATTCAAAGTCTCGGCAGGTCTGTCCAAATACAGCATCCAAAGCCTCTACCAGATAGGGCTCAGCATTGTATATCGCCACTATAATAGAAAAAAACGGTCTATTCATCTAGCCTCCCTTTGCAGATACCATTTTCTGATGCGTCCTAACGGAAAATACAACAATAACATAAGGTGCATGAAGCGATGTTCGACAAGACACAAGAACAGTTTATCACGAAAACGCAATCTTGTGGAACTACCAACTTCTATCGCTCTCCTGAAGAATAAAGATTCCTTGATATGCTGAGCATTTTTTAATAAATCATGTAAAGAACTTGAAAGCAGTAACCGTTCACCAGCCCACGAAACACGTCTTATCAATCGTTCTGCCATCTCCACTGGCAAATCACCTGCATACTTTTCATAAAAATACCAATCTGAAAAGGCCACTGAGTCAAAATGTTTTACCGTGTATGAGTTGCTGAGGCTACTTGGCACAAAGCGATAATAATAGAGTGCCTCATCAAGAACAACAACATGATGGATGTTTGAAAAAACGGCTTCAATGGTCACTAAGTCAGAACCACATACTAATCGTTGAAAAGACTCAAAAAAGTGGTCATCTGGTAAAAAACGTGACTGAAAGACTGTACACCACAAGGTCATTAACACACGATTTGACAACACCATCTCTTTCACGACCTCTAGTCCTGTCATTTGACGATGTATATATGGAGTGTAATCAACATGCTTTTGTGAAAAATCTGTCCGACGAGAAGAGTTAATCACCACCGCTTCTGCCTGCGTCTCATCAATCGTTCTCTTAACAAGCTCTAGATAGTCCAGACGCAAGACATCATCCGCATCCATGCATAGGCAATACTGACCTCGTACTTCTGCCATACCTGTCGCACGTGTCAAAAGCAAGCCCTTATTTTCAGTATGAGAGTAGAGGCTGACTTTATCCTGATGCGAAGCGACAAACTCCTGACAAATCATCTCAGACTGGTCAGTCGAAGCATCATTGACCAAAATCAACTCAAAATCCTGACAAGTCTGATGTAATACGGACTCAATCGCCTCTGATAAATAGATTTCTGCATTATAGACAGGCATGACAATCGAGAAAAAAGGGAGAGTTTTCATAATAACCTCCTTTTGATGGCTAGAAGAAAATATAGACTTCGGTATCTTAGAACTAATAAAAACAGTTGGTCACGCTGTGATAAGGTATTCTTCTCCACTCCCAAAACTGTCCTAAAAACAGAAGACTGTCGAATCAGCCTTGCTCTATCACACTCTTCCTTGAACGATTTGCTTTTGGACAGTACTTTTTTGGCAAACCATAAAAATCTCCTTAGCAAATAAGCATCCATCTTTTCTGGAAATTTCTCATGATAACCATCATACAAATACAAATCTGTCTGGGCACATTCTTCAAAATCTATTTCGTTAAAATTAAAACTTAAGCTAGTAGACACCTGACGGTAATAATAGAGGGCTTCATCTAAAACAATCGCTCGTTCTACCCTTGCCAAAATATAGTGCAGGGTTATCCGATCCACACTCCGAACAAAGTGCCCAAATCGCTGGTAAAAAGCTTCATCAGGTATAAAAGAAGCCTTAAACACCAGTTGCCATACAGTTGTCAACTGAGTCTTTTCCAGAAGTAGTTCTTCAATGACTTCCAAACCTGTCATTTGACGATTCAGAAAAGGACTAAAATCTCTTCGCTTGATAGAAAAACCTGCCTCCATCGAAAAATTGATCACCACAGCGTCTACCTGCGTCTCATCAATTGTTTGCTTAACAAGCTCTAGATAGTCCACACGCAAGACATCATCCGCATCCATACACAGGCAATACTGACCTCGTACTTCTGCCATACCTGTCGCACGTGTCAAAAGCAAGCCCTTGTTTTCAGTATGAGAGTAGAGGCGGACTTTTTCCTGATGCGAAGCGACAAACTCCTGACAAATCATCTCGGACTGGTCAGTCGATGCATCATTGACCAATATCAGCTCAAAATCCTGATAAGTCTGATGTAATACGGACTCAATCGCTTCCGTTAGATAGACCTCGGCATTATAGACTGGCATAACAATCGAGAAAAAAGGCTTAGTCTTCATTGTTCTCCTTAGTATTTGGAAAAAATGGGCGATAAATCATATCCGCATAACTTCCATTGAGAATTGATTTACGATAAAATTTCCAAGAAAACTTCACTATTGGACTTGTCTTTAGCACTTCTTGCCATCGCTTCTCATCAAATGGTTCATTAAAATGAACAGACACGAAATCTCTATTTTCAATCCCAGAAACGATTGGTAGCTGATGGATCATCTCTCGAAACTCAGGATGAAGCCGGTAATGAATATCTTGAAATAAATCAATCGTATAGTTGATGGGATTATCTACCTGACCAAAATAGTAAAGCAAACAATCACGAATATAGCGTACATGAGGATTTCCCTTCTTTGCTGAAAAACAAAACGAAGTCCATCGCCCCCTAGCTATCCAATAAAGGTAATCGTTTGTGACTCTTCCCATTTGATGTCGGAAACTAAAAAAATCATTTGCAAATAGGCGGCTATCTAATTGGTCAGTGACATAAAGGGTCGCATCCATCCAAACACCTCCATGCTGGGCAAGCAAAGCATAGCGGACATAGTTTGAAAAAGGGGTGAACGCCATCTTTTTCTGTGCAAGCTTATCCAGAAAAACCTCTGGAATCTCTAGATAATCAGCCAGATTATCCTTTGTCAGGAGGATATGCTGGTAACCATTTTTCTCCGCAAATTTTTTTTGGCTTTCAATCGCATAGCGACAGACCGCAGGAAGGTCTGCTTCTCCCTGCCACCACAAGGTCCAGATGATTGGCGTTAGGGACTCAGCCGTGTTCTCTTTTTCTAAGTAAGTAGAAAACGGAGACAAGCGACGAGTAACAGTCTTTTCATAAAAACGTGAATGAGCTCGCCACTTTAGACGCGCAAACGGCATTCCCAAAAAGGAATCTGGCTTTACTGGTATAACTGATAAAACTTTTAGTAAAGCCATACTCGGTGACTGCCTGAATACTGTCATGAATATCCTAATATTCCTTATCATCTAGCGACAAACTCCTTTTCTATCTTCGTAGCATATACTTATAAAATGCCCTTTGTGCACGTAAAGGAAGAATCCCCATCATCAAGTGAAGAAGATTTACCGATAGGAAATCCCAGGCTGTCATCTCCTGCCGTCGATAGGAAGCATACCGCAACCGTATCAGTTGCAAGAGACTCGTCCAAGATTTCCGCCTTTTCAAGGTATCGCGGTTAAAGCGGAAGTCAAGCAAAATCTCAGGGATATTGGCCGCACGATAGCCATGATGAAGCATCCGCAACCACAAATCCCAATCTTGATTGTAGCGAATGGTAGGATTATATCCACCAACTGCATCAACCGCCGATTTGCGAAACATGACACTTGAGTGATTAAATGGATTTCTTCGTTTTGAAAAATTCACAATCGCCTCGTGATTCAAGGGGACTTTTCGGATACTCAGTGATTTGCTAGTCGTTTCTTCAAATTCTGATACATAACTTCCTACAAGCGAAAGCGTCGGGTCACATTCAAAACAGCTCACTTGCTTTTCGCACCGCTCCTTTCGTGAGACGTCATCCGCATCCATACGAGCAATCAAGTCTGTCTTAGCAACTGATAAGCCTGCCATCAGAGCCGTAGCCAGTCCCGAATGTTTCTCTAAAACCACTTCAACAATGGGAATTTTTGCATTTTTTTTTCGACAATCATTGATAACATCTTGTAAACTAGCTGGAACAGGTCCATCTTTTACAATGATACATTCCTCTGCGGGGTAGGTTTGTGAAAGCATACTTTCTATTGCCTCACGAAAATGGTCAGGATTGTCTTCCCGCCATACCGCTAATAAGATTGAATACGGCTCCATGTTCCTCCTTAAACTATTTTTAGAACCTGCATTTGCAGTTCAGCACTTCTATCTAAAACTCCTTTTTCAGCTACTCATTGTTCGTTTTTTTAAATACAGCCAGTATTTCCTCAAAAACTGCTTTGATTAGCAAAAAATTTTCTTACATAAAAGCACGAGACATGTGAATACAGGTTCTTAAACATTTACTTTATACACTATCTACGATATCGATTTTTAAAACACAGCAGAATTAGTTTTTCTGCTCTTTACACTGTTAAATCTTCTACTTTTTGAGCAGTCTCATATAATTTGATTTTGAAGGAATAATGTGAGTAATGATGACCACTTTCTTCTCTTCATTAACAACAAATAAAATAAGATAATTGTCAGAAATAAGCGCTTCTGTTTTATATTTGTCGTGTAACCTTCTCCCTAACCTAGCATCAAAATTAAGTCCTGATGGCATAAAAGTTAGTTTATTAATCTTTGCGCGGATTTTATTAATGACTGTTTTTGCCCCAGAGGTACTAACATTTGAGACGAAGGCAAATATACTATCTAGATCGTTGAGTGCTTCTTTGGCATACTTGATTTTATAATTCATATCGTGCTACTAAATCTGCATCTGAGTAGTAATTTCCTGCTTCAACATCTGCAACTCTTTGACGAACTTCTTCTTTCAATTGCATAAACAAGAGTTCATTTTCGATTTCTTCCTCAGAAGGTAAATCGACTGTTTTTGTCACAGCTACTTGTTTTAAAAATAGCGTCATTCCTTTCGCAAGTGAATAGCCATTTGCTTTAAATACTGCACTAGCTGCATCTACTATTTCTGAGTCCATCTTAAATGCTATATTCTTCAATGTTGTCCCCATCATAGTTTCCTCCCTCAAAACGAGCGTGTTATTTTTACACGTTCATTCTACATTAAATCACTAAAAATAGCAAATTTCCTTCATTCGCTATCTTTTACGCTTATTTCGTCCTCTAAAAGGAAGCAGACTTGATATCAATACAAACGGTGTTATCAGCAAGCAGTACAGGTCAAGGGAGAGACTTGCTTCAGATAGGTATTGTCTGTCCCACTCAACCTTACTTTTCACCTTGTGGACTTGTAAACCTTTCACTTGGGCTAGTCCTGTTAAACCAGGTTTTAAACGATTGACACCATATCTATCTCGAGCATCAATCAAAGCCGTTTCACTCCACAAGGCTGGTCTCGGTCCAACCAGAGACATATCACCTTTTAAAATATTCCACAGCTGAGGAAGTTCGTCTAACTTTGACTTTCTCAGCCATTTTCCCACAGGAGTTACCAGACCTTTCCTAGGTTTTACCTGATAGGTCGGAACATCGCTAGGTACTGTAGCATACATGGTACGAAATTTATAAATGGTAAATGGCATCTTATCTTTTCCAATACGCGTTTGAGTAAACACTACAGGAAATCCTGTATCACAGGCGATAAGCACCGCTACCAAAAGAAAAATAGGAGAAAAGAGTAAGAGCATGAGCGCAGCTCCAACAATGTCTATCAATCGTTTGAATACTTTATAAAACAGATGCTTTCTCCTTTCTCACATTCATCTAACTACAGATAATATTCCTTATACCACTGGGCAAACTGCCTCAGTCCCTCACGAAGAGGTGTTGTTGGTTTGAATCCAAAGTCTTTTTCTAATGCACTCGTATCAGCATAGGTAACTGGGACATCGCCAGGCTGCATGGGAACAAGTTTCTTATGCGCTTCAAAATCATAGTCACAAGATAAAACACCAGCTGCTACTAGCTCTTCCTGTAAAATTGTCACAAAATCCAAAAGGTTCTCAGGGTGACTATTTCCAATATTGTATAGGGCATAGGGTGGAATCGGCAAACCATCTTCACCGATTTCTAACTTTGGAGCTTTCTCCATGACCAGACAAATCCCTTGTACAATATCATCAATATAAGTAAAATCACGCTTGCAGTGACCATAGTTAAAAATTTCTATCGTCTCTCCCTTTAGCAATTTATTGGTAAAGCCAAAGTAAGCCATATCTGGACGACCAGCAGGACCGTAAACTGTAAAGAAACGCAAACCAGTTGTTGGGATTTGATAGAGTTTACTGTAGGCATGAGCAAATAATTCATTGGACTTTTTAGTCGCAGCATAGAGCGAGACTGGATGGTCTACCTGATCATCTACCGAAAATGGCACTTTCTCATTTCCACCATAAACAGACGATGACGAGGCATACACTAAATGCTCAACAGGATGCTGGCGACAAGCCTCTAAGATGTTTTGAAAACCAATCACATTACTCTCAATATAGACATCTGGGTTCGTAATCGAATAGCGAACACCTGCTTGTGCTGCAAGGTTCACCACAATATCAGGTCTAAAGTCAGCAAAGACTTGAGTAACCAAGTCTTTATCAGCAATATTTCCTTTGATAAAGCGATAACTGACTTTAGAGTTTGCAGCCTCTTTTTCCAATTCAGCCAATCGCCATTCTTTCAAAGATACCTCATAATAATCATTTAAAGAATCCAGACCAATAATCTGCATCGCTTGATTGGCTCTCAATAACTTCTGAACAAGATGGCTACCGATAAACCCAGCAGAACCAGTGATTAGGATGGTTTTGTTTGTAAAATAATTCATTTCTTCTCCTATTCAAGTCACTAACGACTAATCAAACTTAAACATCGTTTAAAAAATGAACGATCAAGTAAGGCAATCACCATAATTATCAACATTAAAGAAATTACCCCTGTTACAGCACATAACAAGAATAACTGCCCCCAGCCATTTATTACAAATTTTGTCATCAATGCATTTCCAATAATAACAGGAATAAAAAATTCTAGAACAGCAATTATACCAGTTTTTAAAGAGTGGACAGGTGAACGACGCAGTATATGACGGTTAACATATTTAATAAAGGTGCTGTAACGATATAAACTTGAACAAAGCGTTGCAAATAATACACCAAAAATTCCATAATCTTTTACTAAAAGTAATGATAAAGAAAGATTCAAAAGGGATTCAATAATAGCAAAATTTTGTGTTTCCTTAAAAGCACCGACAGCCATGACCACTGTCAAAAGTGGTGTTCGAAGATTAGTCACAAGTGCATTGGCTAAGAATAGAACCATTATCCAGAAATTTACATAATTAATTCCATCAACTTCCCCTACATAGAACCTAATAAAAGGAAGTAGAGCAAAGCAACAAATCCCCAGAACAAGAGCAATAAACATATAATAGAGTTTCTCAAAAAAACGATACTCTTTAACAAACACTTCTCTACCACTTGATACATAAATATGACCTAGATTAGCTGTAATGGAATTGGTAAAACTTTGAGAGAAAAATCCATTGATATTTGAAATAACCAAATTATAGATAGAGTAAACACTGACGATACTGTATCCTTTTGCAATGGATAAAACAATTCCATCTGTATTATTCACTACCAAATTTGTAATTTGGTGAATAAAAACATTCCATCTATTAGCAGTCACTTGAAAATCAGGTTTAGTAGTTTTATTCAGAAAACGATAGTGTCTTCTAACATAAATAACAATCAATAATAGCTTCAATAAATAGACAACTGCTGGAACCAACTGCACCCATAAAATATCAACTTTTTGAAGCATTAATACAATACGAAGACCACCTTGACTAAGTACAGCAATAATATTGATAAAATTTAAAATGTACAACCTTTTATCTGCTTGAAGCAATATGCGATACTTGCTGCCGAAAAAATATTCTAAGAGTTGGGCTAGACCTGAAGCAATAATTATTGCAAAAACAGTTTGATAACTCCAGCTACTCTCTACAAGAAGTGGATACGTCAAAGCGAGGACAATAAGTAAGGTTGAAAAGGCTACACCAATTCGAACATAAAAATGACCAATTGCATTTAAGCCTGCATTTATTGCTCTTTCTTCTTTTGACACGAGTGGTTTATACAAACCTTGAATAGAGGAGGAAGCTATACCTGCTTCTACTAACATCAAATAGGTTATTAGATTGGTAATCGTTGTAATAAAACCATGCATCTGTGGACCATAAGTAGAGATCAATAGTTTAGGTACAAAAAATGCTATGAGAATTGTTACAATCTGCAAAATAATAGCTGCTAATAAGTTTAAAACGATATTTCTTTTTTCACGCATTATTTTCGATAGTTGTCCTCTCCATTTAGAAATGCAACGTAATCAATGTATTTCTGATAAAAACGTTCATGACGATTCCTGCAATATCGCCTTGCAACTCTGCCTAATTTATCACTTAACACTGCGTAACTTTTACTTATTATCTCATTCATAGATTTCCTCAAATAATGTTAACCATTGCTTAACTACTGTATCATCTGAAAATAATGGTAAATCTAGTTCTGATTTATCAGAAAAAGATTGACGCACATCTGGATTTTCAATTAAAAAGCGAATTTTTTCAGCCATTTTTTTCTTTTGATAGGGCTCCACCAGATAGCCATTAATGCCATCTCTAAGAATCTCATCTGGTCCCGTCTCAATATCGAAACTCACTATTGGTAACCTCTGTGATTTTGCTTCTAACAGAACCATCGGCAGACCTTCATATAGAGATGGTAAAACATATAAGGCTGATTCTCTCATTATCTCTATCAAATAATTTGTACGCCCACAAAATTCCACTTGCTTTTCAACACCGTATTCACGGACCTTTTCCATTAAGTATTCTAAATATTCATCTGTTCCCGAACCATATATTTTCCAAGTCCAATCAGGGTGATTTTTTAGAGCTATAGAGGCAACTTCAGGAATACTATCAAAATTCTTTATAGGTCGAAGATGACCAGCACTGACAATCGTTTTAGAGGCGATATTGTAGTTTCCTTCACTCTGTTTACTAAACATATTATAAATCTGTTTCAATCGCCTTTTAAAGAAAAATTTCCGCTGAAAAGTTTGAAAGTCTCTTTTAGTCAATACGACATAGGCATCTGATAACAATAGTTCTATCGCTCTAACGATTTGAATGTAGGCTACTCCTTGATTTTGATAATAATTGGCATGTTCCCACACAATATATTTTTTTCTACACAAAAGTGTTGGTAGAAAGGACACCATGCCTGACAAAGCCTCCATTGTCACTACAATATCTGGAGAGAGTTTTTTTATTAGTTTGAAACATTCAAGATTCATTCGTAGAATATTATCACTCTTAAGATGATAATAAGCAACGTCCTCCCTTAAAAGTGCTGGTGGCTCTGAAAATCCTGTGCTGATAATCGTAATCTTGTGACTATCTGCGAGCTTATTAACAAGATTAAAGCACGCACTATCAACTCCACCACCTGATATATTCCCAAAAAACACTATATCCATTTTACTCTTCTAGCCTTTATAAAATTACACGATTTAATATTAATACGGACTATAACCATCAAAGTCTCACCCTTAATACTTAAGGACTACTATGATAAATAGATTATAAAATTTATTTCTACGAAAAACTCAAAGATTACTACTTAATTCGTCAAACATCCTTTCAATCGCTAATACTTGATTCGCTTGATTAAAGTTTTGTCCTCGTATTTCTGCCATCTTTCTGTAGTTTGCTAACTTATTAGGATTTTCCAGTAACTCTTTTAATCCTTTGTATAATGCTGTTTCTGAGTTTTCAACAATCATTCCATATTCATTCTGTTCACCCAATAATTCAGCCATTCCTGAGCAATCTGTTGTCAGAACTGGTGTTCCCACAATTAACGACTCTGTTACTGCGGTGCTATATCCTTCATGAAGCGAGGAGCAGACAAATAGGTCTGCATTTTTGACATAAGCATAGGGATTTTCTTTATATCCAAGTAAATGAACAATTGAATCAACTTCTTCTGCTTCTATCAACCGTTGCAACTCAGAATGTAGTTCACCAGTCCCTAACAGAGACAATTCTATAGAATAGCCTTCTTTTGCCAACCGTGAGACAATACGAATTAATCGTTCGAAACCCTTTTGTAGCACCAAACGTCCAACAGAAATAAGCTGTAAGTTCTGAGGATTGGATGACTTATCCGCGTCTACTTGCTCCAAAGATAGCCTTCTAATTTTATCAGTCTCAATCACATTGTATAAAACCTGAGGATGACGAACAAGCCTAGGGAAAAGTGACTCGTATGATGTCTTTACCGTCTCTGCAACAAAAATAGTTGCATCATACTTTTGTTGAAGTCTTCTGAACTCTCTTTCCGAACGGTAACATGATAATAGTTCTTGCTTATCATGGAATTCATTATGAATCCACTGAACAAACTTGGTGGATTGCTTATTTCCACCTGCGATAATGCGAGTTGTTGGACTTTGAAAGAAGGAAACAACGATATCATAATCACCTTTCACCATTTTTTTATAAAGATATTCTGGTGAAGCCAATTGCAATAACAACCTATTTCCTCTAAATACTCTCGGAAACACAAACTTATAGTTGACTCTCTCATTCAGAAACTGTTTATTGACTCCAACATCAAACAACGTTAGCACTGTGATGTCATATTTCTTGTTTAAATTATTGACCAGGTTAACCAAGACCTTTTCAGCTCCCCCACCGCTTAACGAAGGAACCATAAATAATATTTTCTTCATTTTCCTCCTCATTCCCATATAAATTTAAACTGATATGGAAGTAAATTACCTTGTTTTAAAATATATACTGTCACAATAAAAATAAGAATGAACCAAGCATATCCTAAAAAATGAACAACTTTTTTACTAGTCGGTACAAAGTATTGCTCTATTTCTGGAAACAGCAATACCCTGCTAGGAAGTGAAAAGAAAAAGGCCAAACGTTTAATATAGGGGCTGAAGAAACCTGTCAAACCAATTAGTACAACCATCAGCATCGTTTGATAGAGTAAAAGAACATGCTCACTTTTACGACGTTTATACAAGACAGCAGATACATAAGCTAATTCAATAACGTATAAAATAAAGTCTCTATTCCCCCCACTCGTTTCTGGAGAAGCGTAACTTCCATAATCATCTGACGCTTCAATGAATGATATGACCTGTCCTCTAAAAAATACCATAACAGAGAAAGCTGTCGCCCAAAAGATGACAAGTGGAATATTAGACAAAACTTTTCTTTCTCGAAAATTCCACAAGGGGAGGATAGCTAGGGCAATGAGTGCTGTACTATGAAAGCCCATTGCAATTAATACCGTCAAAATATAACGTAGCAAGTGTCCTCGCTCGATAAACTTGAATCCCCAAAAGACAATGGACACTGCTAGCATTTGTCTTAAAATATTAAATGATGTCGTAAAAAAGAGTAGCAAAAAGATTGTCATTGCATAGTGCATTGGAATCTGTTTATAATCTTTTTTCAGCGTAGCATATACAGGAAGAAGAGTTAGCACACCAAAAATTCCTTGAGTTAGGAACATGCCTCCGTAGCTATATGTTACTTTAGATAATATAGCAAACAGTATTTCCTTACGCTCAGGTGAAAAAATTTCTGACCATGGCATTTCAGCATAGCGCTCAAAGATTTGTTGATAGGTAACAGAGTCAGTTCCCACCATGTAGCGTCCACCTGAAAAAATAAAAATAACGACAAAGGCAAAAACAGTACAAATGACTCTAAGTAGTTTGTCTCTAGTAGGTACAGCTAATAAAATTGTAACAATACCATACGTGATAAAGTAGGGAAGTAACTCTAGCATCTTATTTCCTATCTCTTCGTGTTTGATGGTAGAACATTCTGATACGGTTTGGTATAGCTGCGCTCAATAGAGGTTTGAAAGCTATAGGATACTTATAAAATGGAATAGCAATCATGCGGTAACCATTGAGTGTGGTTAAAAAATACATCCATGCATTTCTCCATGAAATCTTTTTAAAATCATCTAAACTTTGATGATATACTAACAACGGAAGCTGTAAGTTATAACCTTTATACCCTTTCGCATAAAAACGAAACCATAAATCCAAGTCTTGTCCTCTTTGAGTTCGCCAAGAAACTGTATAACCTTTCAAGGCATCATAGGCACTTTTTCGCATCATTATTGTAGGGTGCATAAATGGCGCACCATATAAAAGATCTGTAGACTCTGGGATTTCCTTGACTGTTTTGATAGACTGCTCGCCAGATCCATCATCAACATATGAACAACTGCCAACTAGCTGGTACTCCGGATGGTGCTTCAAAAACTCTACCTGAGTACGCAAGCGGTGAGGTAAAGCAATATCATCACCATCCATCCGAGCTATGTATTCTCCACTACTATACTTTAAACAGTGATTTAAAGAATAAGCCAGCTTCTCGTTTTTGGTGTTTTGAATAACTTTAATACGTGAATCTTTCTGAGCATATTTTTTAACAATAGAAAGTGTTTCATCCGTAGAACAGTCATCACAAATTATAAATTCCCAGTTGTGATAATCTTGATTTATGATAGAATCAATGCACGTTGAAATCGTCTCCTGAGCATTATAAATACCCATGATAATACTGACTAAACTATCTTCCACACTCTTCCTCCCAGTAACATTAATCCAGTAACATTAATCCAGTAACATTAATTGTATGTAGCTGCTATGTCTTTCTTTATGTTAGCTACAGCATAGTTCTGACTTTTCCGATAAGAATCAGCAGAATAGGACTGATACCATTCCTCATCATCTATCATTTGTTCTACCGCATTAGCAAATGCTTCTGCTGTTGCTTCTTTCAAAACAATGCCATTTTGACCAGTTTCAACCAAATCACGATTTCCCCGACAATTTGAAACAACCAAGGGGAGACCCGTCGCCATTGCTTCGATTAAATTGACAGGCAAGCCCTCTCGCTTGGAACTAGATAAGGCTAGCTCTGAAATTTTCATTAAATCAGGAACATCGCTTCTGTAACCTAATAAGTGAACAAAGTCCCCCAACTGTTTTTCATCAACTTGCTGTTGGTAAGTATCTGCAAGGATACCATGACCAACCAACAAGAGCACTAGGTCTTGTCGCTTTTTAGAGAGTTGCTCCATCATCTCTATCAAGACGGTTTGATTCTTATTGGCATTGAGTTCTCCAACAAAAATCAAGTATTTTTTATTGGCATCAAATCCTAATCTTCTTTTGAGTTCACTCTTTTCTTCCTCGTTCACAGGTTGGAACTTTTCTGTATCAATCCCTACCCCATTGACCAAGTAAAGCTGCTTCATCTGAAAATTCTTTTTTGCAATCGCATAATCTTCGTGATTAATCGTTATCAAGGTATCTGTGTAGCGAGAGAGGATTTTTTCAACAGGATAATAGGTCAACCAGTTAAATAATGGACCACCTTTTAAAAAGTGAAAACCATGAGCAGTATAAAATACTCTAACGTTTGGAAGATTACGACAAGCCAAACGTACAATGGCAGATGCTATCGGGGTATGGGTATGAACAATATCATATCCCCCATTTTTAATGATATCTCTTAACTGACCAATAAGCTGTTTATATGGATTGCGTAGGGGGCTACGGCTAAATGGTAACTCATAGGTTGCCCCAACCAAGTTCAATAAGTTGTCCTCAAATGGTCTTTCTAGTTTACAAGCCACATCAACCGTGTGCCCATCTTCAACCAATTGTTCAATATGGGGTATCAAAAAAGCATTCAGTGTATTTGAAATGGTTGTTACGTATAAAATTTTCATTATTTTGTCTCGATGATATTCTTTAAGGTTTCCGATACTTTGGAAAATAATTTGTTTCTAAATCTTTCAACTCTTCTCCGCGAAGTTTGACAAGTTTCTCGTACATTTCCTTATCAAAGATACGTTGACCAATATAGAACTTTCTATCAAAGTTCTTATTAAATTTTCGCTTAAAGCGGAAAAGGTTATCCTCTCGTCCTCCCAGACCGCCTCCCAACATCATTTCAGTAAAACCATGCTCACTACCCCAATGTGCCATAAAATCAATTAGTAGATTTGTTGGATATAGCGATGTATAGTCTGTTTTTGAAGCAGAAAGATGATAATGGATTTTGCTGTTGTATAAATAAAATATTGACATGGCAATGATTGAATCATCTTTCTTTACATAGGCAAAAAGGACATTTTGTTTTAAAGCGTCAAATAGATAGTCATAATATTCCTTTTCGAAATAGTAATACTCCGTTGCATCATCTCTATCCATTGTTTCCTTATAAATACTCATAAATGTATCTACTAAAGCTGGGTCATTACTTAAATAAACATCTAGTTTGTTTTTCTTCGCCTTATTGATATTTCTTCGATTGGAATTTTCGTAAGAGACTTGAATTGCTTCTTTAGATTCTAGTTTTATAGTAATATTGGGACCAATTTCAGTTATATTATATAGTGTCGCACTTTTTTTATAGTTTTCTAGTATTGGATGGAATCGAACAAATTCTGAGATGATACTGTTATTCCTACAGAACTCCAAATATTCTTGCTTCAATTTAAACATGCTATGCTCACTATTGGTTCCTTGTATCAGCATTCCACCATAACCATACGGAGTTGCAATATCAAAATATGTATTTTCAGGTAAACCATTAAAAAGTCCCGAGTGGGCAATATCCCGAAGCATGACAACATTTATTGCACGAATAAAATCATCATAATAATAAATAAGAATGGGTTCACCATCTCCGTGAATTTTATATAATTGAGCATGCTCAGCAGTGTAGTAAATATCTACATCATCAAATGTAGAAATAATTTGATTCCATAATTCACTCTCAGCTAAGGTTATTTTTTTTATCATCGTTCTCCATCTCCAACACCATGACTTTTCTGTATTCTGTAAAATCATGATGCTCATAAAATTGAACAGCTGTTTCATTACTAGTGGTTACTATAAGTTCAATATTCGAAATACCTCTCGCCTTTGCAACTTCCTTTAGGCGAAACAGCAATTGACTTGCAATACCCCGACCACGTACAGAATGTTTTGTTGCAATAAAATTTATGAAAAATTTGTCAACCCCAAAATCATTTTTATGATAATACCATAAAAAACCTAAAACTTCACTCTTCTCAATATAGGAGAGTACAAAACCTGTATTATTCGCCAATATCCTTGACATATCTGCATATTTTTCATTTACAACTGTGCACAAATACGAATCATCAATGACAAAGCTACTACTATATACCTCTCTCAACAATTCCAATATGTCATCTTTATATTGAGGAAGATTATTATACGTTATTTCTGTAATCATTTTTTCTTTCAATATCTAAATCTTTTATTGTACCAGTATCCACTACCACTACATCTTCACGTTTTACAACTTTAAGAACTGTTTTTAATAAAATTTGAATATCAGTCCACATCGTTATGTTTAGACTGTATCGGACATCTAATTCTAACCTTGTATCCCAATCCAAGCAATTTCTACCATTTATTTGAGACAACCCAGTAAGACCTGGCCTAACTGAATGACGAAATTTCTCACGTTCAGAATAGTACGGTAAGTATTTGATTAGAAGTGGCCGTGGTCCAACAATACTCATATCCCCTTTTAAAATATTCCATAATTCTGGCAATTCATCCAAGCTGGTAGAACGTAAAAACTTCCCAAAGGGGGTTAGACGTACACTATCTGGCAGTAAATGACCATTTACATCTTGTTCATCCGTCATCGTTCTAAACTTGTACATTTTAAAAATCTTCTCGTCTTTTCCTGGTCGTTCTTGCGTGAAAAAGATAGGTGTTCCAAGTTTCAAACGCACTAGAATAGCTACTATTAAGATAACTGGTGATAATACGATTAGCGCTAAGAATGATAGCACAACGTCAAGTGTACGTTTTAAATATCTTTCATAAATCCCTTGTTTTCTTGTCATTACTCCTTCTTTCCTACTCAAAACATGCTCTAATTACTTCGATAATGCGATTTTGCTCTTCCACTGTCATTTTATTATCACTCGGTAGGCACAACCCTCTTTCAAAGATATCTGTCCCTACTTCAGCGGTTTCTTCTACAATGTAGGCATTTGTTTGTGCACGACCATCTCCCCTTGCAGTTACAAAAGGATTTAACCTAAAAATGGGCTGCAAATGCATGGGCTTCCAGATAGGACGACCTTCAGCATTGATTGAGTTCAGGGCATCTAAAATTTCTGACGGACAAGTCTTTCCTTTTGCCTTCGTATAAAGTACATCATTATCCGAACGAACTTGCTTGGTCATTGCTTCTGGATTGATAGTCAGACAGGACAACCAGTAGTTTGGTGAACTATTTTCCGCATCAAAAGGATTCATCTGAATAGGCAAATCTTTCAGACCTTCCTGATAGCGTTCATAGATAGCTTTTTTCTGTGCAATGTGTTGCTCAAGATAAGGCATCTGTCCACGCACCACTCCAGCTATCACATTACTCATACGATAATTATAGCCGATTTCCTCATGTTGATACCAAGCAGCTTGCTCACGCGCCTGTGTTGACCATTTCCTCGTCTTATTGGCTGCATGTAAGTCAGAAGTTAGTAATGCACCGCCACTTGAACCGGTAATAATCTTATTTCCATTAAAGGAGATGATGGAATAGCGACCAAATGTCCCTGTCTGTCTGTCTTTATAGGTTGCCCCTAAGGACTCTGCTGCATCTTCGATCAAAACCGCACCATGCTTTTCACAGATTTCTTGGATTTCGTCAAGTTTTGCTGGAACGCCATACAGATGAACCAGTACCACTACCTTCACATCTGGATACAACTCAAAAGCTTTTTCCAATGCTTTAGGATCCATGTTCCAGGTATCTGCTTCTGAGTCAATAAAGATTGGAATGCCACCTTCATATGTCACAGGATTGACTGTCGCTGAAAAAGTCATGTCGGAACAAAAAACATGATCACCTGCCTTCACTCCTGCCAATTTGATAGCCAGATGCAAAGCAGCTGTCCCAGATGATAAGGCCACCGCATGTTCGCTCTTTGTATAATCTTGGAGCAATTCTTCTAGAGCATTGATATTAGAACCTGCTGTTGTCATCCAATTGCTATCATATGCTTCTTGCATATAGGTCATTTCATCTCCATGCATTGTGGGAGATGAGAGCCAAACTTTATTTTCAAAAGGGAAAAAGTTCCTTGAACGTTCAAACGCCATATCTTACTCCTAACTATTTCATTCTAAGACAGGGAGAATACACTGATACACCATCCTGTACCATTACTTTTTCTAGTCTTCCTAGAATGTAATACTCTTCGAAAATCAAAATCAGACGTTGTTGACTTGATTTGATGAACTTCAGTTCTATCTGCATCTGCGTCGCCTAGTCGGATTTTGATTTTCATTGAGTATAAAGATATTTTTTTACACTCTAGGAGGCTGGGCAAAAAGCCGCTCCACTACTCAGAGTTCGTGTCAACATCTCAGCGCAGTGGTTGATTGGCTTTAACAGTCCAGTGGACTGTTAAAAGTTGGAGATAAGATTTGCAAAGCAAATCTCAGCAATTCGTGTTTCACACTTCAAATCTGACCTCTATGACTGATGCGAACTTTGTTCGCTCTATCTCCAACCTCCAAAGGTTCCCCGAACCTTTGGAGCTATGCGGGGGTGGGAAAACGAACTCTTTTTAGACCAGTCGAGTTCTTTCCCACTCCCTCTATTCCTGTTTTGCAAAGTCAATTAAAGCTTTTTTCAAGGCTTCAGTAGATTTTGCGGCTAAACTTTGGATGAATTGTTCGACCGTTTCCTTGTCATAATTTTGCACTCGACCAACAAAAATTTTGTCATAGATTTGTTCGCTGACTCGTTCATCCGTAGAGAGCAATTCTTCGTACAATTTTTCACCTGGTCGAATACCCGATTCGACAATACCAATTTCTTCCTCAGTATGTCCACTGAGTTTGATGACTTTACGTGCCAAGTCCAAAATCTTAACGGGCTCTCCCATATCCAAAACAAATACCTCTCCACCCTTCGCTAGATAACCCGACTGTATCACTAATCGACTAGCTTCAGGAATCGTCATGAAGTAACGAGTCATACGGAAGTCGGTCACTGTAACAGGACCTCCATTCTTTATCTGTTCTTTAAAGAGTGGAACAACACTTCCTCGACTGCCTAGTACATTGCCAAAGCGTACAGCAACAAATTGCGTACTATCTTTTTCATTTAAGTTTGTGACAATCATTTCTGCAACACGTTTTGTTGCTCCCATAACGTTTGGTGGATTGACAGCTTTGTCTGTCGAAACCATGACAAACTTCTCAACCTGATTCGCCTTTGCGGCTTCGGCAATATTTTTTGTTCCAAAAATATTGTTCTTTACCGCTTCATGTGGATTGTATTCCATCAAAGGAACATGTTTATGTGCTGCTGCATGATAAACGATATTGGGACGATAGTCAGCAAGAATCTGAAATAAGCGTTCTCTATCTTGGATATCGGCAATGATTGGAACAATATCAATCACACCCTTATAGCTAGCCTGCAATTCTCTATGAATGAGGTAAATAGAATTTTCACCATGCCCCAACAACAGTAATCGTTTGGGTGAAAAACGCGCAACCTGCCGACAAATCTCCGAACCGATTGAACCACCGGCACCAGTAACCAAAACTGTTTTTTGTGCAAAATACTCACTCAAACGTTCTTGTTGCAAGACCACCTCAGGTCTTCCTAGCAAATCAGCAATATCAATTTCCCTCAGTGCACTGACAGATAACTTCCCAGATAAAACATCCTCAATGTTCGGCATATTGAATACTGGAACATGTGCTTGCTGGCAAATTTCAACAATGCGCTCACGTTCTTTACCTGATAACGAAGGAATCGCAATGACAACTTGTTTCACATCTTGTTGAAGGATAATATCTAGAATATCTCGGCTCGTTCCCAAAACACCCACGCCACCAATATGAGTTCCCCTCTTCTTTACATCATCATCAACAATACCGACAATACGATAAGGAAGTTTTTCTTCACCGATTGTTTTTATAAACAAATGTGCCCCTTCACCTGCACCGACCACTAATGTAGAGATAGACTGATTTGATGCTCCTACTTTTCGATTATGGATTTGATAATAGCTCCTCCAAGTCAAGCGTGGAAAAGTTAATAATACGATTGAAAAAATGAGTGAGATAAGAGAAAAACGAAAACTAACAAAATGTAAGGCAAGCGCAGAAAACAGAAAACCGAAGACATAAGCAAGTACTAAACTAAAAGTCAGTCTCAACAACGTGTCTTGATCAGTAAAGCGTGTTACTCTTGAAAAAAGCCTCTGTTTTCTAGAAAAAAACACATAGACCACACCAACAAGGGCGTAGGAAAACCAAAAAGTGGACCAAGTCATCGAAAAAAGAATATCTAGAAATTGCATACTTGCATACATCGATACAGCCAGCATTATCAAATCCACGGCAATTAATATAAGGACTTTTAAACTTCTAGACATTCTTCTCTCCTAAATTTTCACTCTTTTTTGTAATAATAGTATTTATCATCCTGATCCATTGGCACATCGTTTAACACGCAACCTAAAATCCGCGCCTCGACATTTTCCAAAGCTGTCCTACTCCTTCTCACCTCATCTTTTTGCACATAGCCAGAGCGTACGACAAGGATAACTCCATCAACACGGCTCGCTATAATTTGAGGGTCTGTAACGCTATTAACCGGCGGAACATCATAAATGATATAATCAAAATGCTTTTCCAGTTCCTCCATAATTTTCTTCATATTCTGAGAGGCGAGCAACTCTGATGGATTTGGTGGCAACTCGCCCGCTGGCATAACAAAGAGCGATACATCTTCCTTGAAACAAATAACATCTTTGGCTGGAAGATTGGGGTTTAAGATTAAATCTGATATCCCAGGAAATCTTGACACCCTAAGTGTCTTATGAACAGTTGGTCTTCTTAAATCAGTGTCAACAAGCAAAACATTCTTTCCTGTTGCCGTTAAACTTACCGCCAAATTTGCCGCTACTGTTGACTTTCCCTCTCCAGGAATAGACGATGTCACCGCAATCGACTTCAATGAATCATTAACTTGTATGAACTCTAAATTAGTGCGCAACATTCGAATTCGTTCAGAATTTAGTGCTTCTGGTTCTACATATGTATAAAGTGGTGCTCCTTTTTTTTGTTCAACAGCCAAACTCTGTCTATTTCTACGTTTCTTTTTAAACAACATTAGATTGCCTCCTTTCCAACTGATCTATCTACGTCTTGAACTCTGTTCTTCTAAGCGACTATTTTGCTGTTCTTTTGGGGACATGGTATACAGTTCCCCCAAAACAACTAGGTTCATACTTTCTAAAAATTCTGCATTAGTTACTGTATTATCTGCCAACTTCATATAAAGTGCTTGTGCAATGGCGGAAACTACGCCAATCACGGCACCAATTAAGGCGTATTTTTTTAAATTTGGCTCTGTTTTTCCGTCACTATAAGACGCTTTTGATAGAACAACCACCTTAGATACATTGTCCCCATAAATCGTCTGTAAGACCTGTGTAAACTTCTCTGTTATAACCGTTAGTATTCGTTGGGCCTCATCAGGGCTATCCCATTTTAATGATAGTGTGAAGGTTTGAGATTTCTCATCAGGATGGTTGAATGTTAAATTGCTTTTCAAACGACCTACTGTAACCTGTCCTCCAACTTCCTTGACCACTTCATCTAACACCGGTTCACTCACCAAAATTTCTTTGTAAGTCGGTATCATCTCTAGGTTGGTTCTTGTTTCATTTTGATAGCTTTGTTGCTCAATGGTCTCATTACGCGTGACCAATAACTGAGTTGTAGAACTATATTTTGGAGTAACCATAAACATAGCATATCCAAACATGATAATAGCACCAATTAGTCCTAGAATAATTATTTTAAAAAGATTTGTCCGCAAAAATCGAACAACATTCATCAAATCTATCTGCTCATTTTTAATTTCTTCCATAACGAGAATATCATTCCTTGTTCTATTTAATCTTTAAATCCTTGAGGATACTTTTGTTGCCATCTCCAAGAATCTCGACACATGTCTTTAATATCAAACTGAGCTTTCCATCCCAATTCTTGTTCAGCTTTACTTGCATCCGCAAAACATGTTGCAATATCACCAGGACGCCTGTCCATGATTTTATAAGGGAGCGACTGACCAACAACTTCAGACGTCATCTGGATTAGTTCTAAAACAGAGTAACCCTGACCTGTTCCCAAATTATAAACTTCTAAACTTTGTTGATTTTCTAAATGTTCTAAAGCCGCTAAATGCCCTGTAGCCAAGTCCATCACATGAATATAATCCCTAACTCCCGTACCATCCTTGGTCGGATAGTCTTGACCAAAAACTCGAATATAGGGAAGCTGACCAATAGCGACCTGTGTGATGTAGGGAAGCAAATTATTAGGGATGTCTTGTGGACTTTCTCCCAGTAATCCCGACTGATGAGCACCTATAGGATTAAAATACCTTAACAGGGTTATCTTCCAAGTCTGATCTGAGTGGTACAAATCACGCAAAATATTCTCAAGCATCAATTTTGTTCTACCGTATGGATTGGTTACAGAAAGTTTTGCATCTTCTGGAATTGGATTTATCTCGGGTTCTCCATACACTGTGGCTGAAGAACTAAAGATTATCTTTTTACAATTGTACTGTCGCATCACCTCGAGTAATGTCAACGTTCCTGCCACATTATTTTGATAATATTCCAAAGGTATTTCAACTGATTCCCCAACAGCTTTTAGCCCTGCAAAATGTATAACAGCTTCTATCTGTTCCTGTTTGAAAATATTCTCCAACAATTCCTTATCACGAATATCACCTTGGTAAAATGTTAAAGATTTTCCTGTAACTGTTTCGATAGCCTCTAAACTTTTCTTGCTGGAGTTAATCAAGTTATCAATCACAACAACATCGTAGCCTGCTTCAAGTAACGCTATGCAAGTATGAGAACCAATATAACCACAACCACCTGTAATTAATATTTTCTTCATTTTTTCCTTCTATTTTCAGACACTAATACTTCTATTGTACCCCCCCCCCATCATTTTGTCAATTTTTCAACCCACGCCGCCACGTCGTACGCATGAAGAAAATGCATGTAACCATTTTCTTATTACATACATTTTTCAATATAGTTTCACAGTTTTTACATTTAGTCATGAGTAATCCCTCAAATTTAGACTAATTATAGCATAAATTTTTGCGAGCAGGTTTTGCGCGGTTCGCAAAACATCGGTTCGTTAGAACCGACTGCAAGGAAATAAGAAAGCATTGAGCTCAATGTCATTAAGTTAAGATCCTACTCCAATTTTTATTGGATAGGGTCTTTTTATTTTTCAGTAAAGTGATAAACTACAATCAAAAAGGAGTTTTCCTATGGTTCAGTCTATTCAAACAATCCTAGAGTCTTTCATCTCACAACTCTCATCAGACAGTTCTTCTTATGTCGTCGAACCAGATAAAGACTTTACCCGTTCCAGAAAATGTTCCTTCCAACAAATAGTTTCCGCTATACTAAACATGGGAGGTCAAACTCTATCAAAAGAACTCATCAGCCTATACTTCCCCATTTCAAAGGCAGCTTTTGTCCAAAATCGGTATAATACTCATTTAATTTCAAAATCTAAACAGATCCATTTTCTATGTACAATACTTTTTAGATTCTCACTATTTAACCCTCAAATGATTTCTTGGAGCTTATCAATGACTGATTCCAATGTTTGAAAGGCTCTGTTCTTAAAGCCACGTTTTCGGATTTCTGCCCAAACTTGTTCAATGGGATTCATCTCTGGGGGATATGGTGGTATGAATGTAAATTCAATATTATCAGGTATTTCAAGTGCCTGAGATTTATGCCAAATGGCATTGTCCATGACTAAAATGATGTAGTCATTGGGATAAGCTTCTGATAATTGTCGTAAAAATTCATTCATCCAAACAGTATTACAACCACCAGCTATTATGAAGAATGATTCACCTGTATGGGCATCTACCGCACCATAGCAGTAACGAAATTCGCGGATGTGATGACTTGAGATATTCGGACGGGTGTTTTTAGGGCTCCAACATGCCCCTAGTTTACTAATCCGACCAAACCCTGCCTCATCTTGATACAAAAAGTCTGCTGGGAGCAGACTTTTTCCTGAGCTCGGAAATTGGAAAGCGAAGACGGGGTTGCTTATAGGAATTTTGTTCAAGAAACCGCTCGCCTGACTTTTCCTTGTACAAAGATTTTATTTTTAGACGCTAGAATTGTTTCAGCGTCTGCTTTCTTTGGATGTTCTGGACGGGGGCTAACTTTTGTTGCTTACTGCGTAAGCTTTATTTCCCGTCTCAAAGAATCTTTTGATTCTTTGACCCATCCATGACGTTTCAATAGTTGGTAGAAGCCATCTTTAGTTGTCGTGCGACCAATTTCATCTTGATAAGCTCTATAGAGGGACTCAACAGTTACAAATTCTCCATTTACAGCAGAAGTTAACTGCTCACTCAAGAAAGCTTGTTCTTCTTCAACTGTCATATAAGAGTGGCGACGACCTCCTCTAGTATCTGAGGTAAGCCCTGTTAAGCCATGTTCTTGATATTTCTTAGTCAGTCTCCAAATTGTATCGTGTGAGACATCCAGCATGTCCATAATCGTTTTGTAGGGAGTATGGATAGCCCTGAGATATACTGCTTGAATACGTTTGTGATAAGGTGCTAAGTTTTTATCTTTTAGAGCTGTTTTGAGTTCTTTAATCATTTCGTTAGTAAATTCCATGTTTCTATTATACATCAGATTTTGTTTTTAGTTAAGTATAGACTGGAAGCGACCAATAAACTCATCAAGGACATCAAGAGACAGGCTTTCAGCTTTGGGAACTTTAAAACAAAGATTTACATCGCTTTGAATATTGAAAAAGAGAGAACGAAGTTCGGCTCTATAATTTCTGTAGTGGGTAAACCCACCGTGGAGATTATGGAGCCTTTTTGAGTGTAGAAAAAAAGTCCCATATGACCTATAATGAAAAGCGACTAAACAACTCATTAGAAAGGGTTCATATGGAACAACTTAATCATACCACAGAACTTATCGGAATCAAAGATAAAAACATTAAAATTCTATTCGTTTTGAAATATCAAACCCATCTAGAAATCAGGGCAAAGCTAGATGACGACAGTCCTAGCTGTCCTCATTGCCAAGAAAAATGTATCAAGTACGATTTTCAAATGCCGTCAAAAATTCCAATTTTGGATTGTCAGGGTTTTCCAACCCTCCTACTACTTAAGAAACGGCGGTTTCAGTGCAAATCTTGCCAAAAAGTAACCGTTTCTGAGACACCTCTGGTCAAGAAAAACTGTCAGATTTCACAACCAATCTGGGAGAAAGTCACTCAACTACACACAGAAAATATGACCAACTCTGCCATCGCTAGGAGACTACACATTTCCGTTTCCGTCGTACAGAGAAAATTGGCTCAGTTTCAATTTCCTCAAGATTTTACGAAATTACCAAAAGTCTTAAGTTGGGATGAATTTAGTCGAAACAAAGGAAAACTTGCCTTTATTGCCCAGGATTTTGAGACGAGACACATTGTGACCATTCTCGAAAATAACCGCCAAGCAACCATAAAGAACTATTTCTACAAGTATCCTAGAGCCGTTAGAGAGACTGTCAAGATCGTGACGGTGGACATGTCGGGTAGCTATATTCCCATCATCAAACAGCTATTTCCAAGAGCGAAAATTGTTCTTGATCGATTTCACATTATCCAGCACCTGAGCCGAGCTATGATGTCAACTAGAATTGACATGATGAAAACCTTTGATACAACCTCACTACCTTATCGAGCCATGAAAAATCACTGGCGAATTCTTCAAAAAGATAGTCGTAAACTATCTCATAACCTCTTTTATTCTCGCACCTTTGGGCAAACCTTGACACCGAAAGAGGTTGTTCAGAAAACACTAGAGTTCTCAGACCAACTAAGATTCTATTATGACCTCTACCAGATTCTCCTCTTCCATTTCCAAGAGAGGAACTCGAAATATTTCTTTGAGCTTCTAGAAGACAACCTTAACCTTGTCAATCCTGCCTTCAAGACTGTTTTTAAGACCTTTCTAAAGTATAAAACTTATATCACGAATGCCATTGAGCTACCCTATTCCAATGCTAAACTGGAAGCGACCAATAAACTCATCAAGGACATCAAGAGACAGGCTTTCGGCTTTAGGAACTTTAAGAACTTTAAAACTAAGATTTACATCGCTTTGAATATTGAAAAAGAGAGAACGAAGTTCGTCCTCTCTAGGTGTTAGCTTTTCGTCTACCCACTACAGTTGACAAAGAGCCGCTTTGGCAATTAATTAAGCATTGCCACCGTTTTTCTTGATGATTTCATCTTGTACAGATTTTGGTACATCTTCGTAGTGGTCAAATACCATCATGAAAGTACCGCGACCTTGTGTTGCTGAACGAAGAACAGTTGCGTAACCGAACATTTCAGCAAGTGGTACGTAAGCACGAACGATTTGTGTGTTACCACGAGCTTCCATACCGTCAACGCGACCACGACGTGCAGTTACGTGACCCATAACGTCACCAAGGTTATCTTCTGGTGCAGTGATGGTTACAAGCATCATTGGCTCAAGGATAGTTGGTTGAGCTGTTTTCGCTGCTTCTTTAAGGGCAAGAGATGCTGCCACTTTGAAGGCTGTTTCAGATGAGTCGACATCGTGGTATGAACCATCGTAAAGCTTAGCTTTCACGTCAACGATTGGGTAACCAGCTAGAACACCGTTAGCCATAGATTCTACGAGACCTTTTTCAACCGCTGGGATGAATTCACGTGGAACCACACCACCGACGATAGCATTCTCGAACTCGAATCCTTTACCTTCTTCGTTTGGTGTGAATTCAATCCAAACGTCACCGAATTGACCTTTACCACCAGACTGGCGTTTGAAGAAACCACGAGCTTGTGTAGAAGCGCGGAATGTTTCACGGTATGATACTTGAGGAGCACCTACGTTTGCTTCAACCTTGAATTCACGACGCATACGGTCAACAAGGACATCCAAGTGCAACTCACCCATACCTGAGATAACTGTTTCACCAGTTTCAACGTTTGTTTCAACGCGGAATGTTGGATCTTCTTCAGCCAATTTAGAAAGGGCAATACCCATCTTGTCTTGGTCAGCTTTAGACTTAGGCTCAACCATCAATTGGATAACTGGTTCTGGAACGTGGATTGACTCAAGGATGATTTTTGCTTTTTCATCTGTCAATGAGTCACCAGTTGTAGTGTCTTTCAAACCAACCGCAGCGGCGATGTCACCAGCGTAAACAGTTTCAATTTCTTGACGGCTGTTTGCGTGCATTTGAAGGATACGTCCGATACGCTCACGTTTACCTTTAGAAGTGTTCAATACGTATGAACCGCTGTTAAGGACACCTGAGTAAACACGGAAGAATGTCAAACGACCTACGAATGGGTCAGTCATGATCTTGAAGGCAAGAGCTGCAAATGGCTCTTCATCTGATGCATGACGCTCTTCTTCAGCATCTGTATCTGGGTTAACACCTTTAATAGCAGGGATGTCAAGTGGGCTTGGAAGGTAGTCGATAACCGCATCAAGCATCAACTGAACACCTTTGTTTTTGAAGGCTGAACCACACAATACTGGGAAGAATTCAACGTTGATAGTTGCTTTACGGATAGCAGCTTTCAATTCTTCGTTTGTGATTTCTTCACCTTCAAGGTATTTCATCATCAATTCTTCATCAGTTTCCGCAACTGCTTCAACCAATTTTTCACGGTATTCTTGAGCTTGCTCAAGGTATTCAGCCGGAATATCTTCTTCAAGAATATCTGTACCAAGGTCGTTAGTATAGATTTCAGCTTTCATCTTGATCAAGTCGATGATACCACGGAACTCATCTTCAGAACCGATTGGCAATTGAATTGGGTGAGCATTTGCTTGAAGACGCTCATGAAGTGTGCTTACTGAGTAAAGGAAGTCAGCACCGATTTTATCCATTTTGTTAGCGAATACGATACGTGGAACACCGTATTCAGTTGCTTGACGCCATACTGTTTCAGTTTGTGGCTCAACACCTGATTGTGAGTCAAGAACGGTTACCGCACCATCAAGAACGCGAAGTGAACGTTGTACTTCGATTGTAAAGTCCACGTGTCCTGGTGTGTCGATGATGTTTACACGGTGGTTGTTCCATTGAGCTGTTGTCGCAGCAGATGTGATTGTGATACCACGCTCTTGCTCTTGCTCCATCCAGTCCATTTGTGATGCACCTTCGTGAGTTTCACCGATTTTGTGGATTTTACCAGTGTAGTAAAGAATACGCTCAGTTGTCGTTGTTTTACCCGCGTCAACGTGCGCCATGATACCGATATTACGAGTTTTTTCTAATGAAAATTCGCGTGCCATGAGGTTTGTTCTCCTATAATTTTAGTTTTATACTTTATTATACCATATTTTAAGAAAAGCGAGTGGGCAAGTCCCACCCGCTTGATTTCTTACTAATGGTGTGAAGTGGATGAGGTCATCCTCAATCCGGTTTGTGATGGTTGAACGAAGTTCCTTCATCTAATTAAGTTCAGTTAACTTCCATATATCCAATGTAGAACTGAACTCGAACGGCCTGCTGTCAACGAAAAAAGAGACGCAATTGTTTTGGCTTTTGCCAATTACAAGTGTGGCTACCTTTAGGTATAAATCTCATTGAATGCAAAAGCATTCTGCTTCGATTTCCTATTTTTCGTCGGCAGGCACGTTCTCTATATCTTAATCTTAGTTGAGTTCGGACTAAAAATTCTGGAAAAAAGAGACGCAATTGTTTTGGCTTTAGCCAATTACAAGTGTGGCTACCTTTAGGTGTAAATCTTCCTTGGACCTTGAGGTCCATCGTCTGATTTCCTATTTTTCCTTGAATTTTCTTAACGTCCTCACATCCTAATTGAACTCGGGCTACAACTCACTGACAAAAAGATGAACCTCATTGATTGCACAGCAATCTGCTTCGCTTCCCTATTTTGTCTAGGAGTTGCTTGACGCCCTCGTATCTTAATCTTACCAGCGGAAGTGTGCGAATGCGCGGTTTGCTTCTGCCATTTTGTGAGTATCTTCACGTTTCTTAACAGCTGCACCTGTGTTGTTTGCTGCATCCATGATTTCTTTCGCAAGGCGATCGATCATAGTGTGCTCACCACGGTTACGAGCGATTGTTACCAACCAACGAAGACCAAGTGTTGTACGACGCTCTGGACGAACTTCAACTGGGACTTGGTAGTTAGAACCACCGACACGACGTGCACGTACTTCAAGTACAGGCATGATGTTTTCCATTGCTGTTTCAAATACTTCAAGTGCATCGTTACCAGTTGCTTCTTTGATTTGATCAAAGGCACCGTAAACGATTGATGCAGCAGTACCACGTTTACCGTCCAACATAACACGGTTGATCAAACGAGTTACCAATTTTGAGTTATACAATGGATCTGGCAATACTTCGCGCTTAGGCGCTTGATTTTTACGACTCATTTATATTTCCCCTTTCTTAGCCTTTTGGACGTTTAGTACCGTATTTAGAACGGCCTTGCTTACGATCGTTAACACCTGCTGTATCAAGTGCACCACGAACGATATGGTAACGTACCCCTGGAAGGTCCTTTACACGTCCACCACGAAGAAGAACAACGCTGTGCTCTTGCAAGTTGTGACCGATACCTGGGATGTAAGCAGTAACTTCGATAAGGTTGCTCAAACGTACACGAGCGAATTTACGAAGGGCTGAGTTAGGTTTTCTAGGTGTCATTGTTCCGACACGAGTTGCAACACCGCGTTTTTGTGGTGATGAAACGTTAGTTTGAACTTTTTTACGGCTGTTGTAACCAACGTTCAAAGCTGGTGATTTAGGTTTTTCTACTTTAGACTTACGTGGTTTACGTACCAACTGGTTAATTGTAGGCATCTACATTCTCCTGTATATATTTTTTATTTTTGGTGATAGGGCATTGGTGACAACCCCTATCTGTGTGTACTTTTGCAACATTTGTCAGCACGTCCCTGTACACTCTTGAGAGACCAAAAGTAAAAAGTACCGTCTAATATAGTACCACATACCAAAACTATTGTCAAATAGATATGTTTGAAATTTTCAAGAAAAAACACAGCCAAGCAGCTGTGTCATTTCTGTATTTTCTAATAGCCCATACCCATTCCATCCATACCTTGTGGCATAGCTGGAGCAGCTGGTTCTGGCTTGTTGGCAACAACTGCCTCCGTTGTCAAAATTAAGCTGGCTACAGAAGCTGCATTTTGAAGAGCAGAACGAGTCACCTTAACAGGGTCAATAATACCTGCATCCATCATGTTGACCCACTCACCTGTCGCAGCGTTAAAGCCAGTGCCAAGCTCAGAATTCTTCAATTTATCAATGATAACTGAACCTTCATAACCTGCGTTATAGGCAATCTGACGTACTGGTTCTTCCAGGGCACGAAGGACAATATTGCGTCCTGTTTCATCGTCGCCTTTCAACTCCAATTTCGCTACGCTATCGATAACATTGACAAGGGCTGTACCACCACCAGCAACGATTCCTTCTTCAACTGCGGCACGTGTTGCGTTGAGGGCGTCTTCAATACGGAGTTTCATTTCTTTCAACTCAGTCTCAGTAGCGGCACCGACTTTGATAACAGCAACACCGCCAGACAATTTTGCCAAACGCTCTTGCAATTTTTCACGGTCAAATTCTGAAGTTGTTCCCTCAATTTGTGACTTGATAACAGCCACACGGTTGGCAATGGCTTCAGGATTGCCAGCACCTTCAACAATAGTTGTACCATCCTTGTCGACCACAACCTTGGCAGCTTGACCAAGGGTTTCAATGGTCGCATCTTTCAAGTCCAAACCAAGGTCTTCTGTAATCACTGTACCGCCTGTCAAGATAGCAATGTCTTCCAACATGGCTTTACGACGGTCACCAAATCCTGGCGCCTTAACAGCAACAACGTTAAACGTACCACGAATCTTATTGAGAACAAGGGTAGGAAGAGCTTCGCCATCCACATCGTCAGCAATAATCAACAATGGACGATTGGTTTGGAGAATGCTTTCCAAAAGTGGCAAAATATCCTGAATATGAGAAATCTTCTTATCTGTAATCAAGATAAATGGATTTTCAAGTTCTGCCACCATCTTTTCATTATCTGTTACCATGTATTGTGACAGATAGCCACGGTCGAATTGCATACCTTCAACCACATCCAATTCTGTTTCCATACCGCGAGATTCTTCAATGGTGATAACACCATCTGTTCCCACGCGCTCCATAGCTTCTGAAATGTACTCACCAACTTTTTCAGAACGGGAAGATACTGCTGCGACTTGAGCAATTTCAGCTTTATTTGATACAGGACTCGCTTGTGCTTTCAAGGCTTCAACTGCAGTTGCAACTGCTGCTTCAATCCCACGACGGATACCGATTGGGTTGGCACCTGCAGTTACGTTTTTCAAACCTTCACGAACAATAGCCTGAGTCAAAACAGTGGCAGTTGTTGTCCCATCACCTGCGATATCATTGGTTTTTGAAGCCACTTCGGACACCAACTTAGCACCCATATTTTCAAAATGGTCTTCCAACTCGATTTCTTTAGCAATGGTCACACCGTCGTTTGTAATGAGTGGTGAACCGTAAACTTTTTCCAAGACAACATTACGACCTTTTGGACCCAAGGTTACTTTGACCGTATCAGCCAAAATATCGACACCACGGACCATGCTTTCACGTGCATCTGCTGCAAATTTAATTTCTTTTGCCATTTTTCTACCTCTATTCTACAATTGCCAAAATATCTGCTTCACGGATGATGTGAACGGTTTGGTCCCCATCTTTAACTTCCAATCCTGCATGAGCATCAATCAAAACAGTATCTCCAACTGCCACCGCTGGGGCAACCAAGTCTCCGTTCAAGGTACGAATTCCTTGACCAATCGCTAGGACACTTGCTTCTTTTGTCTTTTCTTGACTTGCACCTGCAAGGACAAAGCCACCAACTGTTTGTTCTTTTTCTTCAATTTTTACGACGATACGATCGCCCAATGGTTTCAACATGGTATTACCTCCTGGTCTTTTTAGCACTCTTTACCTCCGAGTGCTAATTCACATTTCCTATTGTATCACTTGGTCAAAAATAGTCAAGAAAATTCTATTCCTTTTTCGTGAAAATCCTTCTTAAGTATGAGATAGATTTTACCTATTCATTATTGGTAAACTATGTTATACTATTTTTAACAAGTTAGGGGGTATTCATGAAATTTTTTAGAGATTTAAAAACAGATTACCTTGAAAGTCGATTTTCAGCCTACGAAAGTTTTGCAGAATTGTTTTTAAAACGTAAATTAGGCTTTTGGGGGAGTGGGAAAGAACTCGACTGGTCAAAAAGAGTTCGTCTTCCCACCCCCGCACAGTTGATTAGGTCAGATTTGAAGTGTGAAACACGAACAAAGCTGCCAATCAACCACTGCGCTGAGATGTTGACACGAACTCTGAGAAGCGAGACTGGACTTTTTGCCCCGTCGCCTATCTACTCTGGCTCGTCTGGATATTTTTCTTTAGCCACCCTCACTACATCATTTTTTTCTTTTATGGCGTTATTTTGTTATCACTAATTGTTATGCTAGTAGAATGGTGGAAATATAGAAAATGAATAGCAAAAAACGCCAACTTTCATCAGCGTTTTTAAGGAGATATGAAAAATATTTAGGATTGACTATAGTATAGCCTACTTTTCAACATTCTCCATCGGTCTTGGGACCGATATTAAAACGGTAATTCCTCCTCTTCTAGAACCAAGTCAGCTAAGTCATCGCCAGTATTGTTTTCACGCATAGCACGTTGGGCACGGCTTTCTAGTAATTGGAAAGATTGGCCTAGAATTTCTGTCACATAGTGATTGCTGCCGTCTTTTTCGTATTTACGGGTACGCAACTCACCGTCAATAGAAATCAGACTCCCCTTACTGCCATAGGAGACAAGTGTTTCCGCCAGTTTGCCCCAGAAAATAACATTGAGAAAATCTGCCTCACGTTCACCATTTTCTGTCTTAAATCGTCGATTAACTGCGACGGTTACACGGGTCAGATTTTTACCGTTAGGGGTTTGAGTGAGTTCGGGTTGGGCCGTCAAGCGACCGATCAGAATAACTTTATTATACATTTTATATCCTCCTACTTATCTATTCGTAGAAAGTTCATAAAAAGAAAGAAAATCATGGAAGAACTAATAGAAAAATTGCAAACCTCTAAACCATATACTAATGATGAACTGGCTTGGTTGCTGGAAAACATCGGTCATCCAGACCCTACTATACGCGACGAATTGGTTTATGCTAGTTTTTGCCACATCTTTCTAGATGGTTTGATTACAAGAGAACAAACACAGTCGCTACTGCAATTCTCTCAAGAAACCAATCCCCTTTCCCTAGAAAGCTCCACACTAAAGCGAAGTTTTACTTGCTTACTTTACTGCCTTTTGCTGTTTGTCGATAATGATTCTGAGTCTATTTATCATGCATTTTTAAATGAAGAGGACTGCGAACTGCTTTTCCAACAGGCCTTGGATTATTTGACGATTGAAAATGACTGGTCTGGCTACGATGAAAAATTTGGCTGGATTCATACCGCTGCCCACGGAGCATATTTTCTTCTGGCCGCAAGCTGTCATGAGCAATTTCCCAATGATAAAACCGAAGAAGTCTGGCAGGCTATTGTCACTTGTCTAACTAAACAAAGTAAAGTTTTCTCAGCTGGCGATGAAATCCGCCTGGCACAGATTCCTGTCTACCTTTTGCTGAATGAAAAAATGTCCGGGCAAGAGCTGACGGAATGGATTAACAAGCTAGACTTTCCCAACCAAGAACCACTAGACTACTTCCGGTGGCTCAACCTCCAGCATTTCCTGTCCAGTCTCTACTTCCAACTCAATTCACATCAGGCTTTGACAGCGGAACTCCGACAAGCTATTGAAGGAAAAATTGAGACAGCATAAAAGAATTGGCCAAAATTGACTAATTCTACTTATATTTTGTTTCCTGCTTAGTTTATGTAGAATGTGGTATACTAATAAAGATAAATCTGCCGGAGTAGCTAAATGAAAAGTAAAAGTCTATTACACCGTCTGTTGATAATTGCCACGATTACTATCCTAGGTAGTTACTGCTATCATCAGATTCAAATTCAACTTGAACAGCCACTCCGGCAACCCCTAGGACAGACAACCACTGTTAAAAATAAGAAAATGAATATCTTGGTTGAGGGTGAAGGTGACAAAACACTTGTATTTTTGGCAGGCGGGGGAACTACTTCTCCTATACTCGACTTCCAAGCCCTGACTTCTCAGTTAAAAGATGATTTTAGAATTGTTGTCGTTGAAAAATTTGGTTACGGATTTAGTGATGATATTGATGAGCAACGAGATATACAAACAATTGTAACAGACACTCGTTCAGCCTTAAAACAGTTAGGAATTGAGGGAAAACTAATACTCTGCCCTCATTCTTTATCCAGTCTTGAAGCACTCTATTGGACAAGTCAATATCCTAATGAAGTGGAGGCTATTGTAGGCTTAGATATGGCATTTCCCGCTTCTTATGCAACAATATAAATACTCCACTGTTTCATTCTCTCTCATTTGCATCTCATTTTGGAATAACGCGTCTTTTCCCTAATCTCGCCAACCAACCAGCTCTTACCCAATCCTATCTTTCCAAACAGGAAAAAGAAATCTATCAAGCCCTATTACACTATCGTCCAATCTCAACCAATATGCTAAATGAATTAGAACAACTCAAAGAAAATGCTGCCACTATCAGCAAACTAACCACTCCCAATATCCCAATGCTTTTATTCGTCTCCAACGGTAACGGGACAGGATTTACACAAGCAGAGTGGTTAAGCTACGCTCAACACTTTAGTAGGAAGTCAAATAAGATAGAAATTATACAATTAGATTGTCCTCACTATATCCATGATTACTTGCCTCAGCAAATAGCAGAACAGATAAAAGAATTTGCAAGATAACACGAGTTTTTTTACAAATTCCCCCAAAAATAAAATCGAACGGACTGCCGTTCGATTTTATTTTATCCCTTCCAGTGTTTAGCTGGATTAAAAGCTTCTCCGACCACTGCGGAGTCGTCCAATTCGATAATGCCACGCACTTGTGGTGCGTTTGGCAGAGCCAATTCACGCGGACTGCACATCATACCAAAGCTATCTTCACCACGCAATTTCCCTGGGAAAATCAGGCTACCGCTCGGCATCATTGCCCCTGGAAGTGCCACAATGGTTTTCAAGCCTTGGGCAGCATTTGGGGCACCTGCTACGATTTGCACTGTTTTGTCACCAACATTGACCTGACAAATATTGAGGTGGTCGCTGTCTGGATGAGGAACCAATTCCACAATCTGACCAACCACAAACTTCGGTGTCGCATCATTGACCAAGGTTTCTGTAAAGCCTTCTTTTGCCAATTCTGCATTCAAGGTCGCAACTTGCTCGTCTGTCAGGAAAACCTGACCATTTCCGGCAATCTCAACTAAACTTGATGCTTCAAAAATATTCCAAGCTACTGTTTTTCCTGTTTCCTCTAGGAAAACACGCGCCACTTGACCCTTGCGTTCAAACTGAACAGCTTGTCCCTTATCCTCAGCCACAATCACCATCAGAACATCGCCGACGTGTTCTTTATTATATGTAAAAATCATTTCTTTTTCATTTCTCCTTTATGCAAATAGACCAATCAAGCCTTTCCAAAGATTTTCAAAGAAGGCACCGATTTTCTCTAAGATTCCTGAATCTTGTAGATTCTTATAGGCTTCTGAAATTTGTTGCTCCGCCTGTTGCTTGAACTGGTTGAGCTGGGCAGCAACCTCAGCCGAATCAATAGCAGAGGTTTCCTGATAGGCTTTGGCAAAGGTAACCAATTTTGAAACCTCATCTGCTGTGATGACATTTTCCAAACCGTTATTGGCCAAGACATCGTTGATAATTGTGTTGATGTCTGATTCGGAAGCTACCTGACCATTGGATTGTTTGTAGTCGGCAAGAGCAGTCTTGATTTCCGCTACCGCCTTATCCAAGGCTGAACTATCAAAATTGGCGTCACCTGTATGGGCTATCGCCACTTCGTTAACAGTCGTTAATTCTTGTTGGGCTACCTCTGTCCGAGCCGGGTCAACTGTTTCACCATTGGCCGCGAGAGCCTTGTAAACACCTGTCAGAGCAGACTCCCCTGTCACTTTAATCGGTGCTGCCACATCAATCAAGACATCCGTCGCACCAGCTGTAATAGCCGCATTGGCATACTGTGTCTCGGTAATCAAGGTGATGTTCTGCGGTGTCTTAATATCCACAACTACCCCTTTACCTGCATCCTGCTTTTGCACCAAGACAGACGAGTAAAGAGAAGCTGTATCCGCTCCAGATGTACCTAAATACTGGTCCATATCCGTGCCAACAACCACCTGACGACTGACATTATTAACATCCGAAATACCAAATAGATTGTTAACCTCTGTCGCCTGGGCATCTGACAAACCGCCACCGTAGACCAGGGTTGGCTTGCCCCATTTTTCATTGATGACATCTGTCTGAATTTCCGCTTGAGCCAGCGGTGCCAAACTTAAACTCAATCCCAGCACCACAGGTGCTAGAAGGATTTTTCCTAGTAATTTCTTCATGTTTTTTCCTTTCTTTTGGGAAATGGCAGAGCTTCTCTGCTGATTTATCTACCCAAGCCAGATAAGAAGTTCATGATTTCTTCCTTGGTCTTGCGATTCTTATCAACAAAACGACCGATTTCCTTACCATTTTCCAAAACAACCAGACTTGGAATGCCTAAAATAGCCCATTCCTGTGCCAAAGGCATGAAATCATCTCGATCCAGTTGCACAAAACGGAAAGCTGGAAAAGCTTCTTCGATAGCTGGCACATGCGGTTTGATATAGTGGCAATCTCCACACCAAGTCGTCACAAATAGAAAAACAGTCGGCTTGCCATCTTCAATCAAGGCAGCTACTTCTTCAAGACTTGTTGGAAAAATCATCTTTCTTCCTCCCTGTATTGAATAGAACCTTTGGTATTTTCAAATAAAAATACCTGTCCTGCCTCCATCACAACCCCTCCAATAAGAGTGGTCTGCGTAGAAGCTGTTTCATCCACATAGACCGTGGCAATCTCTCCTAAATCAGCGAAAAAGTCACGCACCTCCTGCAAGGCCTGTGCTTTTTTACGGTCTTCTTGGATTTTACGGTAAAATTGAGCACTAGCGGTGAGCACACCTGCCCCCAATAAGCCTGCTAGTAAGGCTGTCTTTTTCTTTTTCATGTTGACTATTTTATCATATTTCCGCAGATTTTTCCCAAAAATGCCATTGGACTTGTGACAGCTGAGACAAACTCGCACCACTTGACAAAAGACTTAAAAATAGATAGAATGGTCTTACAGTGAGAAGTTCGATAATACATCGGCAATCAAAAAGCCCCCAACGTTCCCAGCGTTGAGAGTTTTCTTTTGCCCCTTGGGCCTACTTGTCACGATTGTTGAGCCATCTTTCAAACAAAACTGTTAGAAAACTGACGAACAAAGGTACAAGAAAAACTGTGACATAGTCTTTTAGTTTACTTTTAGTACGAGGCAATGAGCCGCAGACATAACTGAAGTTAGGCAAGGCGAATTAACGAAGTAATAAAAGAAAAACTAAATGACGATAAATACTTCCCACACTTAACAATCACTCCCCTCTCTATTTTGAGGGGCATTTCTATCCTAACAAAAACAGGTTTGCTTGTCAATCTTAGGTATACTGCCATTGGACTTGTGACAGCTGAGACAAACTCGCACCACTTGACAAAAGGCTAAAAATAGATAGAATGGTCTTACAGTGATAAATGTTTGTCAACACTTGGCAATCAAAAAGCCCCCAACGTTCCCAACGTTGAGGGTTTTCTTTTGGAGCGAGACAGAACTCTAATTTAGTAAAATGAGTTCGTCAACTAGTCCCTGTTTTCAGTTGTTGAGCTAAAACGGTCTATTCCCAGACCGTTTCAGTCTCACCCACGCACAGCTCCAAAGGTTCGGGGAACCTTTGGAGGTTGGAGATAGAGCGAGCAATGTTCGCAACAAGCGTAATGGTCAGATTTGGAGTGTGAAACACGAATTGCTGAGATTTGCTCTGCAAATCCCATCTCCAACCTTTAAACTCGCTTTTTCCTTTCTAGGCTCGGGCTGAAACAGTTCACTGAACTGTTTCACTCCCCCAGACTGTTAAAGCCAATCAACCACTGCGCTGAGATGTTGGCACAAACTCTAAGTCATAAATCCCACTCTATTGTCACTATTGTTGAGCCAATACTCAAAGAGTATCAACACAAGACCTGATACAATAGGTGCAACGAACAAGGTGAGAAGTTCGAACAACAAGGCAATCACCTCCTCTCTATTTTGAGGTACATTTCTATCCTAGCAAATTTCAATCATTCTTGTCCATACTATCCATATTTTTCTATATTTTCAAGACAAGTCTGGCTCTTCGTGATAAAATAGTAATAATCATATCATGGAGGAAGAAGTATGACTCTTTTTGAAAAAATTAAAGAAGTTACAGAATTACAAAGTTTACCAGGATTTGAAGGACAGGTTCGCAATCACATCCGCCAGAAAATCACACCACATGTAGACCGTATCGAAACAGATGGACTAGGTGGCATTTTTGGTATCAAGGATACGGCTGTTGAAAACGCTCCTCGTATCCTAGTGGCTGCACATATGGATGAAGTCGGCTTTATGATTAGCCAAATCAAGCCAGACGGTACTTTCCGTGTTGTCGAGCTAGGAGGCTGGAACCCTTTGGTCGTATCAAGTCAACCCTTCACGCTTCAACTACAGGACGGTCGGACCATTCCTGCCATTTCAGGTTCAGTGCCTCCCCATCTTTCTCGTGGGGCTAACGCTCCTGGTATGCCTGCCATCGCTGATATTATTTTCGATGCTGGTTTCGCCAATTATGAGGAAGCTTGGGCGTTCGGTGTTCGTCCAGGGGATGTTCTGGTTCCCAAAAATGAAACCATTCTAACAGCCAACGGAAAAAATGTTATTTCTAAGGCTTGGGACAACCGCTTCGGTGTTCTTATGGTGACGGAATTGCTGGAAAGCCTATCGGGTCAAGCATTGCCAAATCAGTTGATTGCTGGGGCAAATGTGCAAGAAGAGGTTGGCCTACGTGGAGCTCATGCTTCTACAACTAAGTTCAACCCAGATATTTTCCTTGCTGTTGATTGCTCGCCTGCAGGCGATATTTATGGCGACCAAGGAAAAATTGGTGACGGTACCCTGCTTCGTTTCTACGATCCAGGTCATATCATGTTAAAAAACATGAAAGACTTCCTCCTCTCAACTGCCGAAGAAGCAGGTGTCAAATTCCAATACTACTGCGGTAAAGGTGGAACAGATGCTGGTGCAGCCCACTTGAAAAATCATGGTGTTCCGTCGACAACAATCGGTGTCTGCGCTCGCTACATCCATTCACATCAAACTCTCTACAGCATGGATGACTTCTTAGAGGCCCAAGCCTTCTTGCAAGCTATCGTGAAAAAATTAGACCGCTCAACGGTTGATTTGATTAAAAACTATTAAAACAAAAGACTTTGCTAGGTAGAATGCCCGGCAAAGCCTTTTTTCTATATAAACTCTTCTAAAATGTACTTCCTCACATAGGTAATAAGGTAAAGTGAGCCTGTAATCAGGTAGAGTTTTTTGGGATTGTCCAAGTCTGCCCGCTCCAACCACTCCTGATAGTTCTGAACTCGTTCATAGCCTGACGGATAATCTTCTAGCTGTACCGCACGGAAATCGTCAAAGGTTGTCACGCTAACAGGTCCAAATTGGCTAAGCTGGGACAACATTTGGTCCACAGGCTTGGTATTGATGGCTGCAAAGAGGATTTCAATATCTCTATCGGCATAGTTTTCCTCTAGGAGCTGGGTCAGGACGGCGATGCTTTCATTATTGTGGGCTCCGTCAATCATAAGCGTAGGCTTGATCAATTCTAAGCGGCCCGGCCAGATGGCTTGGGACAAGCCCTGGCTAATGGTTTCATTGGTAATCTTTTGAAAATCAGGGCTGATGAGCTGAGCTGTTGTCACTGCCAAGGCTGCGTTGACCTCTTGGTGACGCCCCTGCATAAGCAGTGTTAAATCCTCAACTCGGCCGAAGGGGCTTGAAACCACAAAGCCTGCTCTGCTATTTTCCAAAACGATCTGCCGCCCTACCGTATAGGTCGGACTCTGAAGCTGATGGGCGTACTTCTCAAATACTGCCACCACTTCTGGCTGGTCGGTCGCATAGAGGAGGGGAACCCGCTCACGCAAGACAGCAACCTTGTGACGGGCTATGGCAGCGTGGGTCTCTCCCAAAAAAGCCTGATGGTCCAAGCCGATGGACGGGCAAACTACCGCTAGAGGATTAAGGACATTGGTCGCATCCTGCAAACCACCCATGCCAGCCTCCACCAAGAGAATATCGGGACGCTGATAGTGGGCAAAATAGACAAACATAGCCACTACTACAATCTCAAATTCCGAGATGGCATCCAGTCCAGCCATCTGGTCCAAGTCCTCAATCAAGGGCTGCAAGTCTGTCACAATCTTCGCAAAATCTTCCTCTGAAATCATCTCCTGCTCAAAGACAATCTGCTCTCGAAAATCAATGATAGACGGTGATGTAAAGCGGCCGACAGTGTAATCCGAAGACCGTAAGATAGACTGTAACGCATTCAAGGTCGAACCTTTACCGTTTGTGCCCACAAAGTGTACGGTCGGCACTTGAAGTTGGGGATTATCCAAGCGTGCCAAGAGCCAGTTGACACGTGCAACGCCGTTTTCTAAATCTGATGCAGGACGACTAGATAGCCACCGGCGAGTTTCTCGATAATTCATGATTCCCTCTCTACAAAAGCAGCAACAGGGGGATGACCTGTTGCTTGATACTGTTTTATTTAATGCCCATTAACTTGGCCAATTCAGGTATTTTTTGTAGACTTGGTAAGACAAGCATAGTCACGACAATGCGTAATGGAATTTCAAAAACTGCCTTAATCAAGCGACTGCTATACAGAACAATCCAAGGTGTTCCAAAATGGAAATGGAGGGCAATCGGTGTCATGATAAAGGAAATTACAACCTGAATCAAGACAACAACCCCTGCAACATAGAGCCAATCAGCCTTGTTCTTGGTGTCTAGCGGTTTTCGATAGAAGAACCAGCCATAGATAAAAGCCGATACCGCCTCAATCAAAATCCAAGTAAAGAGGACCGTTTGCCCGCTAAACAAGACAAAGACTGGGTCTGAAATAGCCGCAAAGACAGCTGCCCAAACCGGACCAGCAATAGCTCCCAAAATAGTATTGGGAATGAAGGTAAACTGAACCTGCAAGGTTTCTGAAATCCGAATGGAGAAATAGTTCTCCACAACCATAACCAAGGCAAGGGTCATAGCAATAGCAGTCAACAACTGCACCGTTAGTTTTGGAATTTTCTTTTCCATAAAAAATGCTCCTTTTTCAAAATGGAGCTGTCGTGTATATTCGACAGCGGATGCAATGGTTTACCGCGCTACTCTTAGCCAGGACCAACGTTCCTACTCTAGGAGACATCAGATACAAGCAAAGATCAGCTTCGTTATGTGGCAACATCCCATCCACATACACTTGACGCAAACCATCTACTCTGTGCAAATTTCTTTGCTAGTCTATTGTATCACACACTATATATTTTGACTACTTGCTAAAAACTATACCTTTCTAAAGGTATAAACTATAAGAGAAACTGGCAGTCTCCGACTACCAGTTAGTTTTTCTTATTTCAAGCGTTCCACTTCACGCGCAATAACCAATTCTTCATCCGTCGGAATAACCAAGACACGAACTTTTGATTCTGCCGTTGAAATGTCACCATAGTTGCCAAATACATTCTTTTCTGGGTCCAACTCAATACCGAACCAAGACAAGCCTTCTACTACGTCATTGCGCATAAGCGGTGCATTTTCACCCATACCTGCCGTGAAGACAATAGCATCTGCCCCATTTAAAACTGCAAGATACTGACCGATAAATTTCTTAATACGGTCAATGAAAATATTGTAGGCCAACACTGCATCTGGATTGTGAGCTTGGATGCCTGATTCAATGTCACGCATATCGCTTGAATAACCCGATACACCAAGCAAACCTGATTGTTTATTCAGCATGTTAACAACGTCTGCAGCATCCTTCAACTCATCAACATTTGCAATCAAGTAAGGAATAATCGCTGGATCAATATCTCCCGAACGAGTTCCCATCATTGGACCAGCTAGAGGAGTGAAGCCCATAGAAGTGTCAACTGATTGACCGTGGTAGTTGGCAGTAATAGATACACCGTTTCCGATGTGAGCCGTAATCAATTTTAATTCCTCAATCGGACGTCCCAATACTTTTGCTGCCTCATGCGCTACATAATAGTGACTAGTTCCGTGCGCTCCATACTTACGAACCTTGTGGTCGGTATAGTACTTTTGTGGAATCGGATAAAGATAGGCATGCTTTGGCATCGTAGTGTGAAAAGCTGTATCAAAAACAGCTACACTTGTTACGTCTGGCAAGATGTCCCTGAAAGCACGGATACCAGCAGCATTGGCAGGGTTGTGAAGTGGAGCAAGGCTAGATAGATCTTCAATTTGTTTCAACACTTCATCCGTAATGACAACTGAATCCTTGAAGACTTCACCACCTGCTACTACACGGTGACCAACGCCTGTAATTTCTGAGAAATCGGCAATAATATTGTGCTTGAGCAAGTCTTCCAACAATATTTTTACTGCTTGTACATGATCAGCAATATCCAAGACCTGTTCAGCTTTCTGATCACCAAACTTTACTGTGACAATTGAATCCTTCAAGCCGATACGCTCAACAATCCCTTTTGCTAAGACGATTTCTTCTGGCATTTGATAAAGTTGCCATTTCAGACTTGAACTACCTGCATTAATTGCAATTGTTTTTGACATATCTTACCTCTTTTAAAGCGTTTTCCTAATTAGTATAACAGATTTTCACTTAAATTGCATTCTCTTGCTTCCAATTTTTGAAATTGAGCATGAACTTCTGAATCGCTTCTGGTTCTTGAAGACTTTGTAAGGGATAAACAAACGGCGTCAACGATTTTGCAGCTTTCTTTTGCAAGACAAAAATAGACTTGGCCATAGCAGCCTTCCCAAAGAGATTTGGTGGCAGGGCAATCATGGCAACAATATTGGCTTGCTCCTGTAACCAACCTTTCAGCAAATCGCTTTGCGGACTAGTCAATAAATCATTTGGAGCCAACAAAATCGCAAAGCCATCTTTTTCCAGATATTTGAGGGATTGTTCCATGAGTAAATGATGGGCGTAGGTATGTTCATTTGAACTGGCAACCTGATAACGGCTGGCAATCTGATCATCTGGATAGTAACCAATCGGCAAATCCGCAAGAATGATTTGGATTTCCTTCAAAATCTGCGGACGTACCGCATCTCCCTGAGCAAAAGAAATATCTGCCTGCATGACATCCGCAATACTTGCCGACAAATCAATCAAGAGGTCATCCACTTCGATCCCCAAGTAATCCAATTCTTTCTGGCTGGCATTGAGGATGGTCTGAGCTAGATTGCCTGTCCCCGAACCAATTTCTAGAACCGTCACCTTTTGAGTCGGCACCAATTGGTCTACTAGAAAAGATAGGATAAATCCGATGGAATCTGGTGTGAACTGGTGATTGTACTGCATAGGCTCTGTCTGATTGGCCTTGATGAGCAAGAATTGGTAGGCACGACGCCATTCTTCCTTGGTTAAATCTAGTTGTTTCAAGGTCTGATTGTTATTGACAACAAGGTCCGTCTCATGTTGATCAGCTACGTAAGCAGCATTTTGCTCAATCATGGCATCATAGATATTGGTACCTAGCTGGTTTTGGATAGTCTGTACGTTTTCTAATAGCAGGTCGTAAGCCTGTTCGATCTTTTCAAAATTCATACTCCTATCTTATCAAAATTTCACAGACTTTGCACCAAAAAAGGGGCTCTATAATTTCTTATAGTGGGTAAATCCACTGTAGAGGTTATGGAGTCATTTTGAGTGTAGAAAAAGAGTCCCATATGACCTATAATGAAAAGCAACCAAACTCACATTAGAAAGACTCATATGGAATAAATCCAGAGTCAGGGAAGTGACTCTGGATTCCTGAGCCTAGAAATAAAAAAGCGAAGATCATACCACAGAACTAATCAGAATCAAAGACATCAAGAGGCAAGCGTTCGGCTTTAGGAACTTTAAAACAAAGATATATATTGCTTTAAACATCAAAAATGAGAGAACGAATCTCGTTCTCTCTAAGTATTAGCTTTTTATCTACTAACTGAAGTTGATAAAGAGACTTATTATTTAGCTGAGTAGAAAGCAACGCCTTCTTGAGTCCAACCACGAGTTGCAAGTACTTTGTACTCGTTTGCGTCTGTTGTGTAAAGGTGTTTCTTAAGACCTGCATTGTAGAGACGGTATACTGGAACGCCATCTTTAACTGAGTTGAATGCTACGCCTTCTTGAGTCCAACCACGACCAGCAAGAACTGCGTACTCATTTGCATCTGTTGTGTACAAGTGTACTTTAAGACCTGCATTGTAGAGACGGTATACTGGAGTACCTTCTTTAGCTGATTTGAAGGCAACACCTTCTTGGCTCCATCCGCGCTCTGCAAGAACTGCGTACTCATTTGCGTCAGTTGTGTACAAGTGTACTTTAAGACCTGAGTTGTAAAGACGGTATACTGAAGTAGCTACAGTGTCGACTTTAACTTGAGCTTGAGCATCAGCGATGATTTGAGCGATTTGAGAGTCAGTTAAACCATTTTTAATCAATTCCAATTTAGCTGCTTCAACTTCTTTGTTCAAAGTCTCTACAACTACTTTCCATTCTGAAACTTCAGTTTCTGCAGCTGTTAAAGCTTTTTGTGCTTTAGCAGTAGCGTCAGTAAGTACTTTCTTAGCTGCTGCATCTGACTTAGCACGTTCTTCTTTCCAAGTTACCAAAGCATCTTCTGCATCAGTAACAGCTTGCGTGTCAGCTTCCAATTGAGTATTCAAAGTAACAATTTGTGCCTCAGCCGCTGCAATAGTAGCTTCTTCTGTTGCAATCTCAGCTGCCTTACCAGTCAAACCACCAACAAGGTTCAACTCTTTGATTTTTGCCTGAGCAGCAACAATCTTTTCTTTTTCAGTTGCAATCAATTTCTCAGTTGCTGTAACTGCCTCTTTTGCATCTGCCACTTTCTTTTCTTCAACTTTCAAAGCTGTTGCTGTAGCTTCATCAATTTGCTTAACACCTTCTTGTTCAGCTTTTTGAGCTGTAGCAAGTGTTTCTTTTTTAGTTTTAACTGTAGCTTCAGCTGTTGTAAGATTAGCTTTAGCAGTTGCACTTTGTGCTGACGCATCTGCCAAGTTTTTATTCAATTGTGCTTCGACAGAAATTTTTACAACACCTTTAATATTATCCAATTTAGCTTGAACGTCAGCTTGCGCCGTAGGTGCAACTACAACAGCTGTTGCCAAGGCTGCAACTGCTGCAAGTGTGATGTGTGTTTTTTTCATGATAAAAAACTCCTATAAATATTTATATTCGTTCTACATGGAACGTTACCATCATTATACTAACCCTTACACATTTTGTCAAGGATTTTTATCATCTTTTTAAAATTTTTTTAGGTGGCTAAATTCCCAAAGAAATAATACTCATTTAAAATCAAAAATAGCGGAAGTCCACTCTCTATGTACAATTGATTTTAGTTGAGAAGTAGACAAGCTTTGAATAACTTCCTGAAGTTTATCAATGACTTCATTTAATGTTCTAAATATCTTATTCTTAAACCCGCGTTTATGGATCTCAGCCCAGACTTGCTCAATGGGATTCATTTCAGGTGTATAAGGTGGAATGAAGGTAAACTCTATATTCTCAGGAATAGTCAATGTCTGAGATTTATGCCAGACGGCATTATCCATGACTAAAATGATGTAGTCATCTGGGTAAGCGGCTGATAGCTGGCCTAGAAATTCATTCATCCAGTCGCTATTACACCCGCCTGCTATGATGAAAAATGAGTCACCTGTATGAGCATCCACAGCTCCATAACAATAGCGATATTCTCGAAATATGATGGCTAGGTACGCTAGGCCTATGACCTTTCGGGAACCAGCAGGTACCTAGTTTACTGATACGACCAAAACCCGCCTCATCTTGATACAAAAAAGTCTGCTGGGAGCAGACTTTTTCCTGAGCTTAGAAATTGTAGAGCGAAGGCGGATGTTCTGGTAGGATTTTTCATTGATTAAGCGCTTACTCGCTTTCTCCTTGAATAAGGATTTTATTTTTAGACGCCAAAATGGTTTTTGCGTCTGCTTTTTTAGGATGTTGAGGACGAGGACTAACTTTTGTTGCTTACTGCGTAAGCTATATCTCCCACCTCAAAGAATCTCTTGATTCTTTGACCCAACCGTGGCGTTTTAGTAGGGCGTAAAATCCTTTTCGAGTCGTTTTATAACCAACTTTTTCTTGATAAGCCTCAAAGAGAGTAGAGACAGTCACAAATTCTCCATTCAAGGCAGATGAGCGTTGTTCTTTGAGAAAGGCTTCCTCTTCTTCGTGAGTCATATAAGAGCGACGACGTCCGCCACGGTTTTCATTAAGAAATGCCTGCAAACCTCCATCTAGATAGCGATTCAATAAGTTTCGTACGGTTTAATGGACAAAGCCCACTGATTTGGCTACAGATCTTAAATTATGGTATTCAGAGTAGAGAATAAGGGCTTGAATTTTTCTATGATGCCGAGCATTGCTTTTTTCTTTAAGGGCCTGTTTTAATTCCTCGATTTGGGAGGACGTAAGTTCTTTTGTCATAAAACTATTGTATCGCTATTTATGATTTTTGTTAAGTATAAGGTAGAACTTACTACGGGACAAGTTGGTAACTGACAATGAAAAACAAACACTTAACCCTCTCTGAGCGCAATGATATTCACATAGGAATTGAACAACTTAAGCCCTTCTATAAAAAAATCCAAAGCCTATCATTGCGACTTTGGAATATATGATACTTTAATACAAGAACCCAATAGCTATATCTGAAAAAGACTACTAATTGATAAACTGGATCAGACCTGACACCTTGTCATAATAGCCTGCTGTATCCCAATCGGCGTATTGAGGTAAACCTGTTAGGGTTCCAGTGAAGACAACATTGTTATTTATCGTACGCGTATCACTTGCCGTATTTCTCACTTGTACTCCATCTATTTTTGTAAGGATGCCATTAGCGATATTAAACTGAGGTGTCGCAGGCCATCTTCTCTCGGTATAAATGCCATGCTGTTTTAACTTGATAGCACTAAAATGCGCTGTTATAGAATCACCCGTCTTTCGCGCCGCCCCTTCGACACGTAGATAGATATCAGAACGATCAGCTAAAACTGCATTTCGACCACGTACAACTTCCGTCCCGTTCACATAACCAACATAGCTACCATCTTTTTGCAGTGTCAACATCAAACGATAGGTAGTGTTGAGACTGGCAAGATAATTAGCACGATGATAATATTGCCCTCCTACATTATTGCTGCCGATATTCTCAATCAAGAAGGCTGTTTTACCTGTATACGGTGCAACTGCTGCAGTGTCAAATTGTAAACCAAAACTTACAGCTGCGTCTGGGGCAGCCATGACGAGTTTAGCATGATAACCTGTACCAGATCCTGTTAAAGCAACATCCGCTTCAATGGTATGATTTGATTCTGTATTGGCAATTGTAGCACTGCCTGACGGGATAGTTGATGGTAGCTGATTATTTCCTTGGGCTGGTTGTGATGTTTGGGCTGACTCAGTAGATTGACTTGGAGGGGTAGGTTGGCTTGCTACAGGAGAATATTGGTAATATTGGGTTTGAATCGGAACACCGACACGATTCCCGTATAATTTAACACCTTCTTGTTGCCAACCATGTCTTGGTAGAACGCTGTATTCATTCTCATCAGTAGTCCAGTGGTGAAGTCCTCGTAGATTTTGGTTATAGACACGATAGATTTTCGCGCTGCCTCCAGAATAGAATACCGGCTGTCCGTTGTTATCAAGTGTCCAGCCATACTTGCTAGTCAGCACCTTAACTTCGTTGGTATCTGTTGTATACAAATGATTTTGCAAACCAGCATTATAAAGGCGATAGACTGGACTACCCTGACCTGGGTCAGGAGCATACCACGCCTCACCTTCATATCCCCAACCATGCTGGGTGAACAAAACATCTTTTTCATTTTTGTCAGTTGTATAGAGATGCTCTCCATTCTGCTTATTATATAAGCGATAAATCGTTTGATCTGCTTGGGCAGATTGACCTACAAATAAAGATAGGGCTGACATAGCAGTAACAATTCCGGCAAATAGGGTCTTTTTCATACACATCTCCTTTTATTTTTTCATTTTAACATTTTAATACATAAAAATTTTTTTGTCAACACCTCTTCATATGATGACCACGCCATACGCATGAAAATTTCTTCTCTCCTTTTGGACGGGAATGTTGC
>NZ_WCJE01000070.1 GCF_016743335.1 Streptococcus suis
AAAAAGTGTTGACAAGCCCATCAGAAGATGATAGAATGATTGAGTTGTCTCTTGAGGGACTGGTTAACAGAGGAACGAAAAAAGTTTCAAAAAAGTGTTGACAAAGTTCACAAGAAATGATAAACTAAGATAGTTGTCGCGAGAGCGATGAACAAGACCTTTGAAAATTAAAGAAGACGAACCAAACGTGCAGGGTGATTTATCTAAGGATAAATCGTCAATGACAAAACAAAACAATAAAACGGAAAGCTAGCAATAGCTTGAGTTTGAATCAAAACTTTTAATGAGAGTTTGATCCTGGCTCAGGACGAACGCTGGCGGCGTGCCTAATACATGCAAGTAGAACGCTGAAGTCTGGTGCTTGCACTAGACGGATGAGTTGCGAACGGGTGAGTAACGCGTAGGTAACCTGCCTCATAGCGGGGGATAACTATTGGAAACGATAGCTAATACCGCATAACAGTATTTACCGCATGGTAGATACTTGAAAGGAGCAATTGCTTCACTATGAGATGGACCTGCGTTGTATTAGCTAGTTGGTGGGGTAACGGCTCACCAAGGCATCGATACATAGCCGACCTGAGAGGGTGATCGGCCACACTGGGACTGAGACACGGCCCAGACTCCTACGGGAGGCAGCAGTAGGGAATCTTCGGCAATGGGGGCAACCCTGACCGAGCAACGCCGCGTGAGTGAAGAAGGTTTTCGGATCGTAAAGCTCTGTTGTAAGAGAAGAACTGTGAGAAGAGTGGAAAGTTTCTCATTTGACGGTATCTTACCAGAAAGGGACGGCTAACTACGTGCCAGCAGCCGCGGTAATACGTAGGTCCCGAGCGTTGTCCGGATTTATTGGGCGTAAAGCGAGCGCAGGCGGTTTGATAAGTCTGAAGTAAAAGGCTGTGGCTTAACCATAGTACGCTTTGGAAACTGTCAAACTTGAGTGCAGAAGGGGAGAGTGGAATTCCATGTGTAGCGGTGAAATGCGTAGATATATGGAGGAACACCGGTGGCGAAAGCGGCTCTCTGGTCTGTAACTGACGCTGAGGCTCGAAAGCGTGGGGAGCGAACAGGATTAGATACCCTGGTAGTCCACGCCGTAAACGATGAGTGCTAGGTGTTGGGTCCTTTCCGGGACTCAGTGCCGCAGCTAACGCATTAAGCACTCCGCCTGGGGAGTACGACCGCAAGGTTGAAACTCAAAGGAATTGACGGGGGCCCGCACAAGCGGTGGAGCATGTGGTTTAATTCGAAGCAACGCGAAGAACCTTACCAGGTCTTGACATCCCGATGACCGCCCTAGAGATAGGGTTTCTCTTCGGAGCATCGGTGACAGGTGGTGCATGGTTGTCGTCAGCTCGTGTCGTGAGATGTTGGGTTAAGTCCCGCAACGAGCGCAACCCCTATTGTTAGTTGCCATCATTCAGTTGGGCACTCTAGCGAGACTGCCGGTAATAAACCGGAGGAAGGTGGGGATGACGTCAAATCATCATGCCCCTTATGACCTGGGCTACACACGTGCTACAATGGCTGGTACAACGAGTCGCAAGTCGGTGACGGCAAGCTAATCTCTTAAAGCCAGTCTCAGTTCGGATTGTAGGCTGCAACTCGCCTACATGAAGTCGGAATCGCTAGTAATCGCGGATCAGCACGCCGCGGTGAATACGTTCCCGGGCCTTGTACACACCGCCCGTCACACCACGAGAGTTTGTAACACCCGAAGTCGGTGAGGTAACCATTTAGGAGCCAGCCGCCTAAGGTGGGATAGATGATTGGGGTGAAGTCGTAACAAGGTAGCCGTATCGGAAGGTGCGGCTGGATCACCTCCTTTCTAAGGAAATGGAAACCTGTACGTCAGTCTTCTTTAATTTTGAGAGGTCTTGTGGGGCCTTAGCTCAGCTGGGAGAGCGCCTGCTTTGCACGCAGGAGGTCAGCGGTTCGATCCCGCTAGGCTCCATTAACAACGGAAGTTGTTAAGGTTTTGTCCATTGAAAATTGAATATCTATCAAACATTCCTGATGTATCTGAAAGGATACATTAAGAAATAGTAACAAGAAAATAAACCGAAAACGCTGTGAATATTTAATGAGTTTTCTAGTTTAGAAAAAACTAGTAATTAAGGTTAAGTTAATAAGGGCGCACGGTGGATGCCTTGGCACTAGAAGCCGATGAAGGACGTGACTAACGACGAAATGCCTTGGGGAGCTGTAAGTAAGCAATGATCCAGGGATGTCCGAATGGGGGAACCCGGCAGGTAATGCCTGTCACTCACTACTGTTAAGGTAGTGAAGAGGAAGACGCAGTGAACTGAAACATCTAAGTAGCTGCAGGAAGAGAAAGCAAAAGCGATTGCCTTAGTAGCGGCGAGCGAAACGGCAGGAGGGCAAACCGAGGAGTTTACTCCTCGGGGTTGTAGGACTGCAATGTGGACTTAAAGAGTATAGAAGAACTACCTGGGAAGGTAGGCCAAAGAGAGTAATAGCCTCGTATTTGAAATATTCTTTATACCTAGCAGTATCCTGAGTACGGCGAGACACGCGAAATCTCGTCGGAATCCGGGAGGACCATCTCCCAACCCTAAATACTCTCTAGTGACCGATAGTGAACCAGTACCGTGAGGGAAAGGTGAAAAGTACCCCGGAAGGGGAGTGAAATAGAACCTGAAACCGTGTGCCTACAACAAGTTCGAGCCCGTTAATGGGTGAGAGCGTGCCTTTTGTAGAATGAACCGGCGAGTTACGATATGATGCGAGGTTAAGTTGAAGAGACGGAGCCGTAGGGAAACCGAGTCTTAATAGGGCGGATTAGTATTATGTCGTAGACCCGAAACCATGTGACCTACCCATGAGCAGGTTGAAGGTGCGGTAAGACGCACTGGAGGACCGAACCAGGGCACGTTGAAAAGTGCTTGGATGACTTGTGGGTAGCGGAGAAATTCCAAACGAACTTGGAGATAGCTGGTTCTCTCCGAAATAGCTTTAGGGCTAGCGTCGACATTTGAGAATCTTGGAGGTAGAGCACTGTTTGGATGAGGGGGCCATCTCGGTTTACTGATTTCAGATAAACTCCGAATGCCAATGATTTATGGTCGGCAGTCAGACTGCGAGTGCTAAGATCCGTAGTCGAAAGGGAAACAGCCCAGACCACCAGCTAAGGTCCCAAAATAATTGTTAAGTGGAAAAGGATGTGGGGTTGCACAGACAACTAGGATGTTAGCTTAGAAGCAGCTATTCATTCAAAGAGTGCGTAATAGCTCACTAGTCGAGTGACCCTGCGCCGAAAATGTACCGGGGCTAAAACAATTTACCGAAGCTGTGGATAACACTTAGGTGTTATGGTAGGAGAGCGTTCTATGTGTGAAGAAGGTATACCGTGAGGAGTGCTGGAACGCATAGAAGTGAGAATGCCGGTATGAGTAGCGAAAGATGGGTGAGAATCCCATCCACCGTAAGACTAAGGTTTCCAGGGGAAGGCTCGTCCGCCCTGGGTTAGTCGGGACCTAAGGAGAGACCGAAAGGTGTATCCGATGGACAACAGGTTGATATTCCTGTACTAGAGTATGAAGTGATGGAGGGACGCAGTAGGCTAACTAAAGCGGGCGATTGGAAGAGCCCGTCTAAGCAGTGAGGTGTGATATGAGTCAAATGCTTGTATCTGTAACATTGAGCTGTGATGGGGAGCGAAGATAAGTAGCGAAGTTAGTGACGTCACACTGCCGAGAAAAGCTTCTAGCGATGTATCATACTCTACCCGTACCGCAAACCGACACAGGTAGTCGAGGCGAGTAGCCTCAGGTGAGCGAGAGAACTCTCGTTAAGGAACTCGGCAAAATGACCCCGTAACTTCGGGAGAAGGGGTGCTGACTTAAAGTCAGCCGCAGTGAATAGGCCCAAGCAACTGTTTATCAAAAACACAGCTCTCTGCTAAATCGTAAGATGATGTATAGGGGGTGACGCCTGCCCGGTGCTGGAAGGTTAAGAGGAGGGTTTAGCGCAAGCGAAGATCTGAATTGAAGCCCCAGTAAACGGCGGCCGTAACTATAACGGTCCTAAGGTAGCGAAATTCCTTGTCGGGTAAGTTCCGACCCGCACGAAAGGCGTAATGATTTGGGCACTGTCTCAACGAGAGACTCGGTGAAATTTTAGTACCTGTGAAGATGCAGGTTACCCGCGACAGGACGGAAAGACCCCATGGAGCTTTACTGCAGTTTGATATTGAGTATCTGTACCACATGTACAGGATAGGTAGGAGCCTAGGAAGTCGGGACGCCAGTTTCGACTGAGGCGCTGTTGGGATACTACCCTTGTGTTATGGCTACTCTAACCCGGATAGGTTATCCCTATCGGAGACAGTGTCTGACGGGCAGTTTGACTGGGGCGGTCGCCTCCTAAAAGGTAACGGAGGCGCCCAAAGGTTCCCTCAGAATGGTTGGAAATCATTCGCAGAGTGTAAAGGTATAAGGGAGCTTGACTGCGAGAGCTACAACTCGAGCAGGGACGAAAGTCGGGCTTAGTGATCCGGTGGTTCCGTATGGAAGGGCCATCGCTCAACGGATAAAAGCTACCCTGGGGATAACAGGCTTATCTCCCCCAAGAGTTCACATCGACGGGGAGGTTTGGCACCTCGATGTCGGCTCGTCGCATCCTGGGGCTGTAGTCGGTCCCAAGGGTTGGGCTGTTCGCCCATTAAAGCGGCACGCGAGCTGGGTTCAGAACGTCGTGAGACAGTTCGGTCCCTATCCGTCGCGGGCGTAGGAAATTTGAGAGGATCTGCTCCTAGTACGAGAGGACCAGAGTGGACTTACCGCTGGTGTACCAGTTGTCTTGCCAAAGGCATCGCTGGGTAGCTATGTAGGGACGGGATAAACGCTGAAAGCATCTAAGTGTGAAACCCACCTCAAGATGAGATTTCCCATAACTTTATGTTAGTAAGAGCCCTGAGAGATGATCAGGTAGATAGGTTGGAAGTGGAAGTGTGGCGACACATGTAGCGGACCAATACTAATCGCTCGAGGACTTATCCAAGATAAGTAACGAAGGCGTTACAAATTCTGTATGAAAATAGGAAACTGACGCAGAGTCAATAGACTCTAGGAAGTTTATCTTTTTCACTAAGAATTTAGCCTGAGTACAATTACTCACGAGTCAATATTGACAAGCGAACGGTTTCTTGTTAGAATATAGATATTCAATTTTGAGTTGACAAGACTCAGTAGTTAAGTGACGATAGCCTAGGAGATACACCTGTACCCATGCCGAACACAGCAGTTAAGCCCTAGAACGCCTGAAGTAGTTGGGGGTTGCCCCCTGTTAGATACGGTAGTCGCTTAGCA
>NZ_WCJE01000071.1 GCF_016743335.1 Streptococcus suis
TGGGATATATGGTGGTATGAACGCAAATGCAATATTATCAGGTATTTCAAGTGCCTGAGATTTATGCCAAATGGCATTGTCCATGACTAAAATGATGTGGTCATCGGGATAAGCTTTTGATAATTGACGTAAAAATTCATTCATCCAAGCGGTATTACAACCACTAGCTATTATAGAAAGATTCCCCTGTATGTGCATCTGCCGTACCATAGCAGTAACGAAATTCTCGGATGTGATGGCTTGAGAGCTTCGGACGGTAGTTTTTAGGATTCCAACATGCCCCCAGTTTACTAATCCGACCAAACCCTGCTTCATCTTGAGACATAAGACAGGTTTGCTTATAGGCATTTTGTTCAAGAAACCGCTTACTTGTTTTTTCCTTGTACAAAGATTTTATTTTTAGACGCTAAAAGCGTTTCGGCGTCTGCTTTCTTTGGATGTTCTGGACGGGGGCTAATTTTTGTTGCTTACTGCGTAAGCTTTATTTCTCGTCTCAAAGAATCTTTTGATTCTTTGACCCATCCATGACGTTTCAATAGTTGGTAAAAAACATCTTTAGTCGTCGTACGACCAAGTTTATCTTGATAAGCTCTATAGAGGGATTCAACAGTTACAAACTCTCCGTAGACAGCAGAAGCTAACTGCTCGCTCAAAAAGCTTGTTCTTCTTCAACTGTCATATAAGCGTGGCGACGACCTCCTCTAGCATCTGAAGTAAGACATGTTAAACCATATTCTTGATATTTCTTAGTCAATCTCCAAACCGTATCATGTGAGACATCAAGCATATCCATAATGGATTTGTAGGGAGTTTGGATTGCCCTGAGATAAACTGCTTGAATACGTTTGTGGTAAGGTGCTGAGTTTTTATCTTTTAGAGCTGTTTTGAGCTCTGTTATCATTTCGTTAGTAAATTCCATGTTTCAGCTAATAATATAGGGGGCTATTTTTAGAAAAATTCGAAAAAACTTGAAAAATCTGAAAATTTACGCAATTTCCTATTGACAAATAGTTTGAAAACAGTTATCATAGTATACAAATAAATGAGAAAGGGAAACAGAGATGTTACAAATGTGTCAAAATCATTCAGCTAATCATACTTATTTCTACGGCTATTTTAGATAGTGTTTGTAGACATGGTAAACATGGATGCAAACACGGGAACGTAAAGTTTGTATCTATGTGGCTGTAGCTATTTTGACATGTGCCCATAGATGATACATCTAAATGGCACGGATAATTCATTCTGTTTTCCTACACAGATGAAATATAAGGACCGTTTAGAGTGTAGTCTAAGCGGTCCTTTCTTGTTTGCTATTATATTTATAAAAGGAGAATAATCATGGGATTTAAAAAAATTATACTTAGTTCAGTAGCACTTTTGTCAGCAGTAACGCTTGCTGCATGCAGTCCCAATTCGTCAGATTCAAGTTCAGTCAATGTTGGTATTATTCAATATGCGGAACATGAAGCGTTGAGCTCAGCTCGTGAAGGCTTTGTAGAGGCGCTCGAAGATGCAGGCTACAAGGAAGGTGAAAATCTGACGATTGATTTGCAAAATGCCCAAGGTGATCAAGCAAACTTACAGACAATGGTTGAGAAATTGGCAGGAAAAAATGATCTTAACTTTGCCATCGCAACACCGGCAGCCCAAGCCATGCTTAATGCAGATAGTGAAACATCAAGTGTATTCACAGCTGTCACAGATCCAGTTGAAGCAGGTTTGGTTGAATCATTGGAAAAACCAGGTGGGACCATGACGGGATCGACTGATGCAACTGATGTGGAAGGTCAAATCGAGATGTTGCTCAAAGTTGTACCAACTGCGAAGACTGTCGGTATTTTCTACAATTCTAGCGAGGTAAACTCAGAAGTCCAAGCTGAGCAGGCTAAAAAAGCACTCGAAGCAAAAGGTGTAAAAGTAGAAGTGACAACAGTTACGACGACAAACGATGTTCAGCAAGCTATTACTTCACTTGCAGGAAAAGTCGATGCTATCTATCTTCCAACTGATAATACAGTTGCCTCTACAGCTTCAACAATCGGTGATATTTTAAAAGAAGCAAAAGTTCCAGCTATGGGAAGTGACGCGGCAGTTATTGACGCAGCTCTATTTACCTACGGTGTCGACTACCATGCTATCGGTGTTCAAGCTGGTGAATTGGCTGTTAAGATTTTGAAGGGTGAAAAGCCTGCTGACTTAGCAGTTGAAAAACCAAATACAGCAGCTATTACCGTCAATGAAGAAATGGCTAAAGCTGTTGGTATTGATGCAGCAACTATAAAAGCATTAGAAGAGTAAAATATTTAGGAGAAGAAACGTTTATGTATTATAAGCTAGTAAAAAAATTGGCAACTATTTCAGTAGCAAGTATGGGTTTGCTAACACTTGCAGCTTGTTCCTCATCATCAGAACAAGCTTCCTCAGATGTGGTCAAAGTTGGAGTTCTCCAATATATGGAGCATGAATCATTGACAGCTGCCCGTGAGGGTTTTGTGGCGGAATTAGAAGAAAATGGCTATAAAGAGGGTGAAAAATTGGTTTTGGATTATCAAAATGCCCAAGGCGATCAAGCTAACCTTCAAACCATTTCAGAACAATTAATCGATGGAAATGATATTGTCTTGGCAATCGCTACGCCGTCTGCCCAGAGTTTAGCGACTGTGTCTACTGAAACGCCGATTGTCTTTACTGCGGTTACAGATCCCTTGTCAGCTGACTTGGTAGAATCCATTGAAAAACCAGGTGGACTTTTGACAGGTACATCTGATCAAGCTCCAATTGACAAACAGGTTGAATTGCTAGGTCAAGCTGTTCCAGATGCTAAGACTGTTGGTATTTTGTACACTACTAGCGAACGTAATTCAGAAGTCCAGGTAGAGCAAGCTAAGGAATTGCTAGAAAAAGCAGGTTATAAGGTAGTAGTAAAAGGAATCACATCTTCAAATGAAGTCCAAGATGCGACAACCAGCTTGATGAAGGATGTAGATGCTGTCTTTGTTCCGACTGATAATACAGTTGCTTCAACCATGACCATGATTGGTGAATTATCTGTGGAGCATAAGGTTCCAGTAATCGGTGGTTCAACGGACATGGTGGATGAAGGAGGTCTTTTGACTTACGGTACCAACTATGAAGCTTTAGGTCGTCAAACTGCAAAAATGGCTATTAAGATTATCGAAGGAGCTAATGTGTCAGAAACGGCAGTAGAATACCCAGAGACCGTCAGTCTTCACGTTAATGAAGAAATGGCTCAGAAATTAGGTATTGATACTTCTAAGCTTGCTGTATCTGAATAAGATCGGTAAGATAGAACCTAGTATTGACTACGAATTTAGAAAAAGGAGAAAATCGTGGATATTATTTTATCAAGTATCTCGCAAGGCTTGCTTTGGTCAGTTATGGCGATTGGTGTTTACTTGACGTTTCGTATTTTAGATATTGCTGATATGACAGCTGAGGGATCTTATCCGCTTGGAGCTGCTGTTTGTGCGACAGGGATTGTGAACGGAGTGAATCCCTTGCTGGCAACCTTTATGGCTATGGTAGCTGGTATGGGTGCAGGCTTGATTTCTGGTTTACTTCATACAAAACTAAAAATTCCAGCTCTTTTGACCGGTATTGTAACCTTGACAGGTCTCTACTCTATCAACTTGAAAATCTTAGGCAAAGCCAATGTAGCTCTACTTAAGCAAGAAACTCTAGTGACCCAATTGCAGGATTTCGGTTTGACAAAAACAAATGCCGTTTTGGTGATTGGTCTGGTCTTTGTACTAGCAGTTGTAGGCTTATTGACGCTCTTGCTCAATACACAAATTGGTCTAGCTATTCGTTCAACAGGGGATAATATTCCAATGAGTGAGTCCAATGGTATCAATGTAGATAATATGAAAATCTACGGCTATATGTTGTCGAATGGTCTAATTGCCCTTTGTGGTGCTCTTCTTACTCAGAATAATGGCTATGCAGATCTCAACTCAGGTACTGGTACCATTGTTATCGGTCTAGCATCTGTCATTATTGCAGAAGTTATCTTGCGTAACTTACGCTTGGGTTGGAGACTCCTATCGGTTGTTCTCGGTGCAGTTGTTTACCGTTTGATTATCTTAGCGATTTTGGAAATTCCAGGTATGGATGCAGACCTTGTTAAACTCTTCTCAGCTATCCTTCTGGCAACCGTTCTCTATGTGCCAGAATTGCAGAAGAAATTGAATATTCGTCGTCCAAAATTGAATGGAAATGCTTAGGAGGAAGTCATGTCTACAATTTTATCAATTCAAAATATTCATAAAACCTTCGAAGCTGGAACAGTTAATGAGAACCATGTCCTTCGTGGGTTGAACCTAGATGTGAAAGAAGGGGATTTTATCTCTATCATCGGTGGTAATGGTGCTGGTAAATCAACTTTCATGAACTCACTTGCAGGTGCCTTGACGGTTGATTCGGGCGATATTTTGCTTGAAGGTAAATCCATTAAGCATGTCTCAGCTGCCAAACGCTCTAAGGACATCAGCCGTGTTTTCCAAGATCCTAAGATGGGAACAGCTTCTCGATTGACCATTGAAGAAAACATGGCTATTGCCTATCGTCGTGGATTGTCACGTGGTCTTGGCTGGGGTGTGAAGGATAGTGAACGTGCTATTTTTAAGGAAGCCTTGAAAGAGCTTGGTCTGGGACTAGAAAACCGTATGAAAGTAGATACGCAGTTCCTTTCAGGTGGTCAACGTCAGGCTCTGACCTTGATGATGGCTTCGCTTGTGAAACCAAAAGTTCTGCTCCTGGACGAACACACTGCGGCCCTTGATCCAAAAACCAGCGATATGGTTATGGAATTGACCAAGAAAATCGTGGAAAGTCACCAGTTGACAGCTCTGATGATTACGCATAATATGGAAAACGCCATTGAATATGGTAATCGTTTGGTCATGTTGCACCGTGGTCAGATTGTTGTCGATGTAGAAGGAGAAGAGAAGAAGAACTTGACCGTTCAAAACTTGATGGACCTTTTCTACAAAAACAGCGGTGAGAAACTAACTGACGATGAGATGATTTTATAG
>NZ_WCJE01000072.1 GCF_016743335.1 Streptococcus suis
GATTTCTATTGAAATCATGGCTTTTCTTTGTGTATAATGAGAGAAAAAAAGGAGGTAAGTCCATGGAGTCGCAAGATAAAGTGATTGAAAGTCTAACAAAAACCATTGAAATCATGACCAACGAGCTAACCCTCCTTCGAGAACAGGTTGAGTATCTGAAACAAAAACTCTACAGAAAATCATCAGAGAAAGTTGTGTATCAACCCGGTCAGCTGAGCTTGTTTGGGGAGGAAGGCCTCCCTGAAGAAGAAGCTGACTTACCCAGTTGAAAAGAAACGATTACTTATAAACGCAAGAAAGCTAAGGGAGTTCGTCAGAGGCGGGACTAAAATCTAGTGTCACTTCTCAGAGTTCGTGTCAACATCTCAGCGCAGTGGTTGACGCGAACTCTGAGTAGTGGTCCTGGGCTTTTTGCCCAGCCTCTGGAAATAATGCTTACAATTAGGGCTTACTTAACAACTACTTGAAGTTTTTAGAGGTGCCCAGAACAAATTTGCCAAAAGAATGCAATCGTAATGCATACCGCACAAGGAGGAGGTATTGGAAAAGATTGGAATCTAGCACTCTCTTTTGTAACAACCCCTTATGCTACAATTGCTCATCAAGATGATATTTATTTACCAGACTATTGTGAAAAAATAACGTCTCAGATGACAGAGGAAACGTTGATTGCTTATTCAGATTACCAGGAAGTGAACGAGGGTGAGGTCATTGCCCTAACTTCAAATTTGAAGATCAAGCAACTCATGTTACGGACAATGGCCATGTTTCCCAAATGGAAGTTTTGGCGTAATAGGGTTTTAGCCTTTGGTAATCCAATTCCTTGTCCAGCTGTGACCTATAATTTGAAGATACTGAATGATTTCAAGTTTAATGAAGCAATGAAAGTTTCTCTTGATTGGTTTGCTTGGTATCAGATTACACAAAAAAGAGAGCTTTACCTTTGTAGATGAGAGTTTGGTATATCATCGTATCCATGAAGAATCGGAGACGACAAATAGCATTGAAAACAATATTCGTACACAAGAAGACTATGAAATGTATTTGTTGTTCTGGCCAAAGTTTATTGCCAAATTTCTCTTGAGATACTATGTTAAGAGTCAAGAAACGAATAACTAAAATATTTTGGTTGTTGATTATTGTATTCCCACCAATTCCTACTCAAAATATTTCAAAAGCATTTCAGAAGTTTTACAAACAAACTAATATTGTCATGTAAATGTAACAAAAGTTTCAAAAGATAGAGGTTTTCATAGGAAAATCTCTATTTTTGTGCTAGAATAATAGATGGAGGTCCGATATGATCAAAATTTTTGGTAAAATTCGTTACCATTGGCAACCGGATTTATCATGGGCTATTATTTACTGGTCACTTACCTTCACGTCTATTTTCATTGGTATGACACTTTTATTGGAAAAGTTGAGAGTTTCAAGATTATTTATCTTACTCCTCTCTCTCTTTGCTGTATTAGTAGTGCTTGGCTTACATCGCTATTTCGAGATAAAAGAAAAGCATTTACGGATTGCTTCGGCTAATCCTTTTGCAGTACAGAAAATTGAAATTGCTACCATAGAAAAAATCGAAGTTTCTTATCTAGCCATTCGCATATTTTCACAAGAATTTCCCAATGGGCAGGTGTATCACATGCGCAAATGGCCGAAAAAATACTTTATTAACCATTTAGCTATTCATAATTGCTTCAAGGGTGAGATTGAATTAATAGACCATTTAATAAAACAGGATTATTTTGAAGAGTATTATACAAGAAAAGCCAAATCAATCCGCTGAAATGGCTTTTGTAGGACATGATTTGATGGCTTTGAGAATATCTGGATTGGGTTCAACCGTTTTCTCAAATTGTGAGTCGTCTGAAAAAACAACGATACCGTCGTCATCATAATCGAATATAGATGAATAGGTTTGGCAGAGCCCGCAGGCAATGCACCGTTCAGGAATAAGTTTTATTTTCATATTAGTATTGTAATCATATTTTAATAAAAATACAAGGAGTTTTCTTGATAATGTCACAAGAGCCATGGAATGAAGAAGTTTATCAAACAGAAACAGTTAGTCGAAAAGAACGTCTAAACAAGGGAGTAGCAAGTACAACAGTATTTACAGTCTTGGCAATTATTTTCTTTGTTATCGTACTGATTATTGGTATCACTGCCATCTACTTGTCGGTTGGAGGAAGTAAAACAGATTCAACTAAAGAATTCTATAATCCAAGCTCCGCGGCAGTTGTAGCAGAAAGTTCAACTTCAGTTGCAGAAACACAGGAGTCTACTTCTACTGATGCGACAGAAACAGAAACAACGGAAACAAGTTCCAGTCTAGCAGAAGCTACGGATGGCTCTACCCTTACTGTTCAAGCAGGTGAAGGTGTTGGACAATTAGCCGCACGTGGCGGGATTTCAATTGCTGAGCTAGAGCGATTAAATCCAGAGAAAATGACCACAGGGTCTTGGCTTGCGCATCCAGGTGATGTAGTCCGTATTAGATAAAGAGGAGTTATGAAATCAATTCAAATTGCAATTGACGGTCCAGCTTCAAGTGGAAAGTCAACGGTTGCTAAAATTATTGCTAAAAATTTTGGATATACTTACTTAGATACAGGAGCTATGTATCGCTCGGCTACCTATCTAGCCTTGACAAACGGCATAGAGGTCACAGATCAAAATAGAATCGTGGCCTTGCTTGCTCAGTATCCTATTCGATTTGGGCGTGATGAAAATGGTCAACAATTAGTTTTTGTGGGTGATGAAGATGTCACTTTACCAATTCGTGATAACCAAGTAACAAATAATGTGTCGGCAGTAGCAGCACTTCCTCTAGTACGGGAAGAATTGGTACGACTGCAACAGGAAATTGCCCAGGCTGGTGGTATTGTCATGGATGGTCGCGATATTGGAACAGTTGTTTTACCACAGGCAGAACTCAAAATATTCCTTATTGCCTCTGTTGAAGAGCGTGCCCTCCGTCGATTTAAGGAAAATATGGAACGTGGCATTGAGACCGACTTGGAATCTCTAAAGCAGGAAATTGCGGCTCGTGACTATAAAGATTCCCATCGAGAAGTTTCTCCTTTAAAGGCAGCGGACGATGCCATTACCTTTGATACAACAGGAGTATCCATCGAAGGTGTAGTGAAATTTATTTCCGAAAAAGCGAAAGAAATTCTTGACAAGTAGTTTTAGACATGTTAGAATGGTCATATTGAGAAAAGCAGAAGTGAGAGCTTCTCGCCTTGCGACTAACGTTGTCTGGCTCTACGGATTAAGATTTCTTCGGAAAGAATAATGGTGTAGTGCGGACTTGTGTAGCAAGTCCGTTTCGTTTTTCTCGAAAAATATAAAATGAGGTGAAAAGCCATAGCAAAGCAAGATTTGTTCATCAATGATGAAATTCGAGTGCGTGAAGTTCGTCTTATCGGTCTTGAGGGTGAACAGTTGGGAATCAAACCGCTCAATGAGGCTCAGGCCATTGCTGATAGCGCCAACGTGGATTTAGTATTGATTCAACCACAAGCTAAACCACCAGTAGCGAAAATTATGGACTACGGTAAGTTCAAATTTGAATATCAGAAGAAACAGAAAGAACAACGCAAAAAACAAAGTGTTGTCACTGTGAAAGAAGTGCGTCTAAGTCCAGTTATTGATAAAGGGGACTTCGAGACAAAACTTCGTCATGCCCGTAAATTCCTTGAAAAAGGAAATAAGGTTAAGGTTTCGATCCGTTTCAAGGGTCGTATGATTACCCACAAAGAAGTTGGAGCGAAAGTATTAGCTGAGTTCGCTGAAGCAACCCAAGATATTGCCATTATCGAACAACGCGCTAAGATGGACGGACGTCAAATGTTTATGCAATTGGCCCCAGCTTCAGATAAAAAATAAGCTTTTTAAGCAAAAGGAGAATTAACATGCCAAAACAAAAAACTCACCGCGCATCAGCTAAACGTTTCAAACGTACAGGTTCTGGTGGATTGAAACGCTTCCGCGCTTATACTTCACACCGTTTCCACGGTAAAACTAAAAAACAACGTCGTCACCTTCGTAAAGCAGGTATGGTACATGCAGGTGACTTCAAGCGTATCAAGTCTATGCTTACAGGACTTAAATAAGTCGATTACTAGAAATTAGAGAATTATTCGGAGGAAAATTAAATGGCACGTGTTAAAGGTGGCGTTGTTTCTCGTAAACGCCGTAAACGTATTTTAAAATTAGCTAAAGGTTACTATGGAGCTAAACATCTCTTGTTCCGCACTGCGAAAGAACAAGTAATGAACTCTTACTACTATGCATACCGTGACCGCCGTCAGAAAAAACGTGATTTCCGTAAATTGTGGATCACTCGTATCAACGCGGCTGCTCGCATGAACGGTTTGTCATACTCACAATTGATGCACGGTTTGAAATTGGCAGAAATCGAAGTAAACCGCAAAATGCTTGCTGACTTGGCAGTAAACGATGCGGCAGCTTTCACAGCTCTTGCAGATGCTGCTAAAGCAAAGCTTGCTAAATAAGTATATAAAATAAAGAGTTTGGTCTGTGTACCAAGCTCTTTATTTTGTTTTAATGGCTCCATAATCTCTACAGTGGATTTACCCACTACAGAAATTATAGAGCCATAATTCTCTATGGTGGATTTACCCATTACAGAAATTATAGAGACTTTTGATTTTCATTGAGTATAAAAAAGCTTAGAATCAATGTAGTAACTGACATGATTCTAAGCCTTTTAGTGGCTCTATAATTTCTGTAGTGGGTAAATCCACTGTA
>NZ_WCJE01000073.1 GCF_016743335.1 Streptococcus suis
ATATTTACGTTAAAATAAGTTTAAACTAGTTTCAAAATTATTGATACACCAAGACTTCGTCATTATCTTCAGTATATAAAAACATCAGAGGTTGACCAATTGTTGACCAAAATATTATTTCTTCGCTGAGTAGGGATATTTTAATCTCAGTTTCCCTTTCATCCTTAAAACTGAAACAACCGAGCAACTAGGGGGTGTTGCTCGGTTGTTTCAATTATCTATCGATTTTCTCTAATCATTTCTCGATACCAATGATAGGATGCTTTTGGTATTCGGTTCAAGGTTCCTTGTCCTTGGTCATCCATATCTACATATATCAAACCATATCGTTTCGACATTTGTCCTCCTGTTGCGCTGATGATATCAATCCCTGACCACATCGTGTAACCTAATATAGGAACACCATCCTCATCTTTTGCCTTTAATAGAGCAGTAATATGATCTGATAGATAGTTAATCCGGTAGGAATCATCAATCACACTCTGTTCATCCAACGAATCAATCGCACCCAAACCATTCTCTACTACGAGCAGAGGTTTTTGATAGCGATCAAATAAGTCGTTCAATGTGATTCTAAATCCAAGAGGATCAATTGGCCAGCCCCACTGACTCGTTTCTAGGTACGGATTTGAAACGGATGCAAATAAGTTACCTGAATTTGTTGCTAGAGAAGCATCAGCTGATACACAACGGCTATTGTAATAAGATAGACTGATATAATCTACTGTGTATTCTTTTAATATTCGTAAGTCTTCCTCAAGGATTGAAAGCTGGATCTTATTCTTCTCAAAAAACTTTTGTGCATAAGTAGGATACTCTCCCCTAACTTGAACATCTGTAAAGAAATAGTTTTCCCTATCTTTTTCCAAAGCTAACCAAACATCTTCTGGATTTGCTGAATAAGGATAAACCTTACCAGCTGCTAGCATACAGCCAATTTTATTCTCTTTTGAAATGTCATGGGCTAACTTAGTCGCTTTAGCTGAGGCAATTAACTGATGGTGAGCTGCTTGATAAATGTACTCCAAAGGGTAAGATTTATCTGATACATACAAACCTGCGGCTAAAAACGGCAAGTGTAAAATCATATTGATTTCATTAAATGTTATCCAATACTTGATGCGTCCTTTAAAATGCTGGAATAAGGATTCACAGTAATTCAAATAATAATCAACAACCTGCCTATCTCCCCATCCACCAAATTCTTCTACCAAATAAAGAGGGAGGTCGAAATGACAAATTGTTACTATCGGCTCAATACCATTGTCTAAAAGCCTATTAATAATCTTATCGTAGAAGGCTAGCCCACTAGGATTCGGCTTGTCTTCATTACCATTTGGAAAAATACGTGACCAAGAAAAGGAGAACCGATAGGCATTTATTCCTAACTTTATCAATAAATCAATGTCCGCATCATAGCTCTCTGCCATATTGATGGCTCGTCTTCCGGGAAAATAGGTATCGTTCTGAAGAGTATTATGACAAATTTCACCTTTCATAACACCCAAACGCTGCTCTCCAAATGGAATAACATCAACTAAAGCCTTCCCTCGCTGTTCTATACCACCTTCACACTGATTGGCAGCTGTTGCGACTCCCCATAAAAAATCATTGTCCATACTATCTACTTTCTAACAGATATCAACTTTTGACCAAATGTGACATCCCTTTGATTTTCTAATGTCATATCAGAAAACTCTTCCCAATTTGTAACTAGAACTGGAGTTACCAGTGAGTAGCCTTCTGATTGAATAAGTTCCTGTTCAAATTCGATTAATACTTGACCTTTTTGAACGTGATCACCAACAGTCACTTTAGTTGAAAAGCCTCTACCATTTAACTGTACCGTATCCATTCCAATATGAATCAGTATCTCCATTCCACTATTGCTCTTTATTCCGATGGCGTGACCTGTCGGAAATAATGCTATAACCTCACCATCAACAGGAGATTTTAAAGTTCCTTGACTCGGAATGATTGCCAAGCCTTTCCCCATCATGCCAGAAGCAAAAGCTTGGTCTTCAATACTTTCGAGTGGAACAACTTCACCTTCCAAAGGGCTCAAAAGAATAGTGTCCTTTTCTTCTGAATCATTCTGCACTACTTCATCTTCTTTATAGAACATTAAGGTTAAGCTCAGGCCGACAACCATCGATATAACAATCCCTACTAAAGCAACGATGATATTCCCCATGCTTCCATCAGGATTCATCATATTCGGCAATTCGAAAATGCCCATGCCGCCCATAATAAATTTTCTAAAATTAAAGTGTCCATAGAAAGCACCACCAATTCCACCTGCTATACAACTGATAATGAATGGTTTTTTCAATGGTAACAACATTCCGTAAATAGCTGGTTCCGTAATACCAAAGATTCCTGAAATAAAGTTAGGAATAGCCATTTCTTTCAGTTTTTGGTTCTTCGTCTTGAAATATATACCCAAAACTACTGCTGATGTTGCAAAGGTACAAGCAAAGAATGGCATCATGACATTATCATAACCCAATGTCATTACATTATTGATATAGACTGGAATAAAGCCCCAATGAAGACCAAAAATGACTAGAATTTGCCAAGTTGCTCCAACTAACGCTCCTGCTAGAAGTGGACTGATATCACGCACTGCAAGAGTAAATTGAGAAATTAAGGTTGAACCAAATGTTGCCAAAGGACCCAACACCAATAAAGTAACAGGAATAACGGTTAACATCGTTAACATTGGCACAAAGAAGAATTTCACCAAGTCTGGAATGAGACGATTATATACCCGTTCACATTTTGAAGCAAACCAAACTGCTAGAATAACAGGAATAACTGTTCCTGTATAATCAATCGCAATTACTGGGATACCAAGAAAATTGATATAGACTGGTGAAGCTAGAACGCTACCTTCAAATAAAGTAAACAAAGCTTCTGAATTTGCGGATAAACTACTTGCTTGAATTGCTGGATAACAGAGAGCCGCTCCAATTGCTAAACCAAGCATTGGTTTCAACTTAAATTTTTTCGCCGCCGTATATCCTAGAAACAGAGGTATAAAGGTAAACATAGCATCTCCAACAGCATTCAAAATCTGATAGATACCACTTGAGTTTTCATATAGACCTAAGGTAACAAACAAGGTATTGAAACCTTTAACCATTCCACAAGCAGCCATAATGCCTAGAACTGGCTGAAAAATTCCAGAAATCGTATCAATCATTCTATCGAATAATGTTCCATTTACTGGCTGGGTACTCACTTTAGAATCTGTAATATTCAGCAAAGGCAGAACTTCTTCATAGACATCGGCAACATGGTTACCGATAACAACTTGATACTGTCCTCCACTTTTCATGACAGTTACAACGCCATCTAGTGCCTTTAGATAATCATCATCTGCTTTTGATTCATCAACTAGATTAAAGCGTAGGCGTGTGATACAGTGGACAAGTCCTGTGACATTATCTTTTCCACCGATATGCTCAACAATATCTTGTGCTAAGGCTTGATATTTTTTCATATTTTCCTCCCTAATGTCTTTTTGACAGGGCTAGTATAACAATTATAGATAACGCTTACAATTTCTAATCGATATTTTGGTCAAATGGTCCAAAATTCAATTAATAAAACCTTTGCTTTCTGTAACAAAGGTCCAAATTAGTTTATTTTAGTCGGTTAGAAAGACTTGCTTTAACTTGCGCATCATACGTATTAGCTAGATACATTGAAAATAGAATATCTATGATATAGGTCAAGCTGATATTGCTGCTAACAACATCCAAACCAATCAAGCTTTCACGATTGGGCAATTCAATAATCTCATGACAGTAAGGCTTTAATTGTTCAAAATAGGGACCAACCAAGCCAACAATGGGATAAAACCCCTCCTGTTTTAAGTATCGCGCCATCTGAAGAATGGTTTCATTTTTTCCAGTAAAACTGATTAGGAAGAACACTATTTTCTTATCTTTATTGAGTGCAAGAAAATGCTTGTTAAGGGATTCCATAGCCGTTGCTTGTAGCCCTAGATTTGAAAACTTGAATGCGGCAGCTTGTGCCGAGATATACGAAATACCAGTCCCTAAGAAAATTACCAGTTCTGATTGCTCTATAAATTTTAACAGCTTTGGAAGTTGTTGCTTTCTTAAAGCATATCGAGTATTGGTTAAAGCTTTATCGTAAATCTGAGGAAGGATATCCAAAAGATCCTCAGAATTTGTATTGGATGAAATTGGCTCTTTTGACAGTAATGCATCAAGCCGTTGCTTCTCATGCCATTCAGCTAATAATTGTAATTTAAACTCTTGAAACCCTGAAAATCCCAGTTTTTGACACAAACGAACAACCGTCGCCTTACTTGTAAATGATTGTTCTGCCAATCCTTGAGCTGAAAGGGCGGGGATTATTTTCATATTCTCCAAAATATAGGATGCAACCACTTGTTCTTGTGGAGTCAAATCAGACTGCTCTTGTAATTTATCAACTAACATATTATTATTATTTTTTTTATTTAATACTCAAGAAATGCTTTATCACATATGTATATTGAGTATGTTCAGATACCACTAATACTGTTTCTTAAAAC
>NZ_WCJE01000074.1 GCF_016743335.1 Streptococcus suis
ATTTTTTACACATAAGCACTGAACCTGCGAATACAGGTTCTAAATTTTCAGTTCAGATTTTTGTCTTTTGAGGGGCTAAACGATATAATCGTAAGGTATCATTTATTAGAAATGACAGAGTTTTATCATCTATTGCAAAGATTGAAAAGGAGACACTATGTCAAAAGATATTCGCGTTCTACTCTATTACAAGTATGTTCCAATTGAAAATGCCAAAGAATATGCTGCTGAGCATTTAGCTTTCTGTAAGTCTATCGGACTAAAAGGACGTATTTTGATTGCCGACGAAGGTATCAACGGTACTGTTTCTGGTGACTATGAAACAACTCAAAAGTACATGGACTACGTTCATGCTAATCCACTCTTCAGCGACTTGTGGTTCAAGATTGATGAAGAAAATGAGCAAGCTTTCAAGAAAATGTTTGTTCGTTATAAAAAAGAAATTGTTCACCTTGGTTTGGAAGACAACGACTTTGACAACGATATTGACCCACTCGTGACAACAGGTGCCTACCTATCGCCAAAAGAGTTCAAAGAAGCTCTCTTGGACGAAGATACAGTTGTTTTGGATACACGTAATGACTACGAGTATGACCTTGGTCACTTCCGTGGTGCGATCCGTCCAGACATCCGCAACTTCCGTGAGTTGCCACAATGGGTCCGTGATAACAAAGAGAAATTCATGGACAAGCGCGTAGTTGTTTACTGTACTGGTGGTGTTCGCTGTGAGAAATTCTCAGGCTGGATGGTTCGTGAAGGCTACAAGGATGTCGGCCAACTCCACGGTGGTATCGCAACCTATGGTAAAGACCCAGAAATTCGTGGCGAATTGTGGGATGGGAAGATGTATGTCTTTGACGAGCGTATCGCGGTCGATGTTAACCATGTAGACCCAGTTGTCGTTGGTAAGGACTGGTTCAATGGCACACCATGTGAGCGCTATGTCAACTGTGGCAATCCATTCTGTAACCGTCGTATTTTGACATCAGAAGAGAATGAGCACAAGTATGTTCGTGGCTGTTCAGCTGAATGCCGTGCTCATGAGCGCAACCGTTACATCTCTGAAAATGGCTTGACTCGCCAAGAATGGGCAAAACGCTTGGAAGCGATTGGGGAAACTCTTACTCCAGCAAATGCTTAGTAATACCAAAATTGCATTGAAAAATCAGTGCAATTTTTTTGTGCAATCAGAATTCTTTATATTTTTTCAGTCCATTCTATACGAAGCCTATCAATTAGAAAAGAGAAGGGGATGAAGTCATTTTGGATGAACTTATCCCTTTCGAAAATAAAATTATCCGTTGTCACCTTGCCTTGATGAACTTCAGTTCTATCTTCGCTTCGTTTCCTCGGTCACTTTTGATTTTCATTGAGTATTAGCAGTAGCAGACCTTGAATAGCTGGTCGGTTTTATGAAGCAATCGGTTTTGCAGTTGCGACGTTTGGAGATATTAAGTCTGCGACTTTGCCTGAGGGTGGCAACTTGATTTTGATGCAGGCAGATAGCTTTGCTCAACGCGTACCATTTCAGGTAGTAGCGAGTGGCAATGAAGTTTTGATTTCGCTTAATGTGGCGAGTAGGGAAGAAGTGGATAGAATTATCGAGCGTGTTGAAGCAAATGACGGGCAAATTGCAGAACGCCCGACAGATGCCCGTGGCTTTTATGGAGCAAGTTTTACGGACCTTGATGGTATCATTTTAATGTGATTGTGATGTAGGAAGTTAGAATTCATCTGCTCTAGAATCATAGATGAACTTATTTGAAAAGGGAGAAACTGATGATTCTTCCTTTTTTTCAGAGTCAATTTACGTTATAATAGTCCTATGAAAAAAATCATTGAGTTTAAAGATTTTACATTTAGATACCAAGCGCAACAGGAACCCACTTTAAAAGATATTCAGTTAACGATTTATCAGGGAGAGAAAGTTCTGATTATTGGTCCATCTGGTTCAGGAAAGTCGACGATTGGACAATGTCTTAATGGTATTATTCCCAATATTTACAAGGGGGAACATAGCGGAAGTTTACTATTGGATGGTCAGGAAGCTTTTAATCTTTCAATTTATGATAAGTCCTTGCTCGTATCAACGGTTCTTCAAGATACAGATGGTCAATTCATTGGCTTATCAGTTGCCGAGGACCTAGCTTTTGCTTTGGAAAACGACATGGAAAGCCAGGTGGTGATGAAGCAAAAAGTAGGAGATTGGGCAGAAAGACTGTCTTTGACCGATTTACTAGCACATCGACCACAAGATTTATCTGGAGGTCAAAAGCAACGTGTCAGTCTGGGCGGAGTTCTTATTGATGAGAGTCCTATTTTGTTGTTTGATGAGCCACTTGCTAATTTAGACCCCAAATCGGGCCAAGATACGATTGATTTGATTGATCGTCTGCACAAGCAAGAAGGGACCACAACCATTATTATTGAACACCGTTTAGAGGACGTACTGTATCGTCAGGTGGACCGAGTTGTATTGATTAATGACGGTCGGATTTTGTTCAATGGAGGACCGGATGATTTATTACGTACCTCATTGTTACAGGAAAACGGCATCCGTGAACCCTTATATCTATCGACTCTTCGCGCCTTAGGATATCCGATTGCGCAGGCAGAACGCCTCTCCTCAGTTTGGGAAATTGATATTAAGGCTTTGAATATAGCATCCCTACCGACTCTACACTTTGAAAATGGAGAGAAAGAGGCTTTGTTAGAAGTCAAGCATCTTCATTTTTCCTATCCTAACAAACAAGTTCTTACAGATATTCAACTGACGATTCATAAGGGAGAACGTCTAGCTATTGTTGGAAAAAATGGTGCGGGGAAATCTACTTTAGCCAAGGTGCTTTGTGGTTTTATTCAGGGTGAGGGTGAGATTCTCTGGAAGGGGCAGTCAATCAAAGAAGATTCTGTCAAAGAGCGAGCAGAACGGATTGGTTATGTTCTTCAGAATCCCAACCAAATGATTAGCCAAACGATGATCTTTGATGAGGTTGCCCTTGGTTTGCGCATGCGAGGGGTGACAGAAGAAGAAATTGAACACCGAGTTCACCATATCTTGAAAGTATGTGGCCTGTATTCGTTTCGTAATTGGCCGATTTCGGCACTGTCGTATGGGCAGAAAAAACGGGTAACGATAGCATCTATCTTGGTTCTCAATCCAGAAATTATTTTGCTGGATGAGCCAACAGCAGGACAAGATCAACGACATTATCGGGAAATGATGGAGTTTTTGGATCAATTAAATGCTCAAGGGCACACCATTGTCATGATTACCCATGACATGCAACTCATGCTAGATTATTCAGATAGAGCTGTTGTTGTGGTGGATGGGCAGATTATTGAAGATGCCAGTCCAGCAGAAATTTTATCTGATGATACGGTGATTGAGCGAGCCAATTTAAAAGAAACATCAATTTTTCACTTGGCGGAGAGGTTGGGAGTTAATCCCTTAGAATTAACGACGTTTTATATGCAGGAAGAAAGGAGAGGAAAATGAGTCAACAAAAACTAATTGGTTACCATCCAGGAACTGGCTTGATTCATAGTTTATCGGCTGTCAGTAAATTACTCTTTTTTCTCATAGTTTCCATTCTTGCTATGATTACTTACGATACCCGCTTGATTCTTTTTATCGCAGTATTTTCTCTAGCCTTGTTCAAAATGTCAGGGATTCGTTATAAAGAAATCTCTCTTGTTTTAATTCTGACGATTATTTTTGCTGCAATGAATGCCCTGATGGTTCACTTGTTTGCACCACGGTATGGAGTGGAACTTTACGGAGCAGACACTCCCTTGCTATCAGGTCTGGGAGTTTATTCCTTGACGAGTCAGCAAGCATTTTATCTGGTGAATCTTCTCTTGAAGTATTTTTGTACAGTTCCTTTAGCGATCATCTTTCTCATGACCACTCATCCTAGCCAGTTTGCTTCCAGCTTGAATCAAATTGGGGTATCCTACAAAGTTGCTTACGCAGTAAGTTTGACCATGCGTTATATTCCAGATATTCAAGAAGAGTTTTATACGATTCGAATGTCTCAAGAAGCGCGTGGTTTGGAATTGTCCAAGAAAGGAAAAGTGATGGATCGTATAAAAGGGAATCTATCCCTTGTCATTCCTCTGATTTTCAGCTCCTTGGAGAGGATTGATACGATTTCAACGGCTATGGAATTGCGGCGTTTTGGAAAAAATAAAAAAAGAACATGGTATACCCAACAGCCTCTACAAAGAATAGATTACGCTGTCTTGCTATTTATTCTTGCTCTAGTAGTCGTGACAATCTATCTATTTTTTGTTAATCAGGGTCGATTCTATAATCCGTGGCGATGATTATTGAGTTTATTGGGCTTATCAACCCTTTATCGTTGACATATAGGAAATATACTGTTACAGTAGGGAATGTAAATAAATTTAGAGTTTAAGTATCAGTTTCATCTTTTGTTTTTCCTCTTGATAAGTTTTACAAATAAATAAAAAGAGGTAATACAAATG
>NZ_WCJE01000075.1 GCF_016743335.1 Streptococcus suis
GGTTTTTTGAAAATAATAAAACAGCTGCAAAAACTGCAACTGTTTTATTATCTTTATTGACGTACCTCTAGAAGACCCAAATCTCCATCTTCACGTCTATACAATACATTTGTTGTTCCGTCATTAGCATCTGTATAGATAAAGAAATCATGTCCAAGCAACTCCAATTGGAGGACTGCTTCTTCCATATCCATTGGTTTCAAGTCTACTTGCTTAGTACGAACCACTTTTACTTCCTCGCCTGTTTGCTCAACAAGTTCATCTGTAAAGACTTGACCAGTTGCCACTTTTTGGCGATGTTTTCGTTCAATCTTGGTTTTGTTACGACGAATTTGACGTTCAATCTTATCTACTACAAGATCGATAGAGCCATACATTTCTTGTGAAATATCTTCTGCGCGAAGTGTAACTGCTCCAACTGGAATTGTCACTTCTACTTTTGCGCGCTTGTCACGGTAAACTTTTAGATTTACTTTTGCATTCAACTCTTGTTCTTCATTGAAATATTTCTCAATCTTAGCCACTTTCTCTTCTACATAGGTGCGAAGTGCATCTGTAACTTCAAGGTTTTCTCCACGAATACTGAATTTAATCATATTAGTACCTCTTTCTTGGCTTTCGCCTTTCTTCACTATTATTATATCACATTATTAAATAAATGCAACCGTTTTCTCATCGTGTTAGTGAAAATGTTTTGATTTCTTTCCTACCAATTTTCATGAAAAGTTCTACAGCAAGTTGGATTGTGGCTCCTGTTGTATATATATCGTCGAATAATAATATTTTTTCTGGCACTTCTTTTTCATCTAATAGATAGAACATCTGTTTTGCTTCTAGTCTCTCTGCACGATTTTTAGATGATTGTTTTTGGCTTTCATACTTTCCAAGAAGGGACTGATAGGGAATATATGTAGCATCCAAAAGTCCTTCCACTTGATTAAATCCGCGTTCTGATAGTCGTTTTTGACTAATTGGTATGGGAACAATTGTGTAGTCAGGAAATTGGCTTAACGCTATTCTAAGCTTTTTAGCAAAAATATTTCTTAAAACATAGTCTCCTTGAAATTTGTAGCGACTAAAATAATGTGCCATCGCTTGATTATATCGGTACAAAGCTGTGTGGACAACTGGTTTCCCTTGATTCTGCCAGTACTGACAATCCTTGCAACTTTCCGATTCTCCATTTTTATAACAATGTGGACAGTGTTGCTCTGCTATTTCCTCAAAAGTCGAAAAACATTCTTCACAAGTGCCCGATTTTTCTTTACTAAAGAAGATGAGATCTGAAAATCTTGTTTTATTTTTCATAGCTTGACCGCACAATAGACAATTAGACATAACCAGCCTCCTTGTTCATCTGTTTAATTTCAGCGATTGCCTTTTCAATGGCTCCTGTACTTCCCTCATGATAAAACTGGAGTAAACCAGTCGGACGTTCCATACTCCTGCCGACCCGGCCTGCAATCTGAACAAGACTTGACGCTGTGTAGAGGTAATGATTGGCTTGAACAACAAAGACGTCTACACATGGGAAGGTCACCCCACGTTCAAGAATAGTAGTCGAAATTAAGACTGTGATTTCTCTCTTGCGAAACCCTTCAACTATTTCAAGGCGATTTTCTGTTTGACTAGATACAAAGCCAATTGTTTCTTCTGGGAATGTTTTTTTCATTATCTTGGTAAATTCTTGACCTTTGGAGATTTCTGGGACAAAAATGAGTAAGGGAAAGCCCGACTTTCTCTGTTCTTCAATCGCTTTTTTCAACTTTGGAACTAGTCTATTTTTCTTTAGGGTATCATCGAATTTACTAAACCAGACTTTTTGCGGGACAACAAGTGGGTTGCCATGAAAGCGCCTTGGCAAACTAAGACGACTTAATTTGCCTGTTCTGACTTTTTTATCCAATTCATCTGTTGAAGTCGCCGTCAGAAAAACTTGAACTCCGTCTTCCTTGACCGCATTATCTGCTGCTTGATAGAGCATGGGATTATCTGCATAGGGAAAGGCGTCTACTTCATCAATCAAAACCAAATCAAAGGCCTGATAAAATTTTAATAACTGATGTGTGGTTGCTACAACTAATGGGGTTCGGAAATAGGGTTCAGACTCTCCATGCAGTAAACTAATTGGAACTGAAAAGTCGTTTTGCAGACGTTTATAGAGTTCTATACAAACATCAATTCGAGGACTGGCTAGGCAAACCGCTCCGCCTTTATCAATCACTGAGGCAACGGTGTGGTAGATCATTTCTGTCTTACCTGCTCCTGTTACTGCATGAACCAATGTCGCACGATTATTTTCCACGTTTGCAACTAGTCCATCTGAAATTCTTTGTTGCCAATCAGTTAATTGACCTTTCCACTTTAAACACTTAGTGATTGAAAAATCTTTCTGAGGAAAATGATAGAGTTTTTCGTCTGACCGCACTCTACCTAGAAGCAAGCAGGCTCGACAGTAATAAGCATCGTTTGGCAATTTGTTTTCTTCTTCAAAAGTTGTTCCACAGCGAAAGCAGTTATTCTTTTTTGTAATACTTGGCACTTTTTCTGCTATTTCTCTTTCTTTTGCTGTCAATTGGTATTTGGTAAATAATCTTCCATAATAATTTTCTAATTCTTTCATCGCTTATTTATTCGGAATTTCTTGTCAGTTTTTAAAAAAATTAGTACAATTTGGTTATGAAAGAATTTAAAACAATTAGAGAAGATGGTATTGTTGAGGAAGAAATTAAAAAGTCACGATTTATCTGCTTTATGAAACGAGTGACCAGCGAGGAGGAAGCTCGCGACTTTATAAACAAAATCAAGAAAGAACATTACAAGGCTACTCATAACTGCTCTGCTTTTGTCCTTGGAGAAAATATGGAAATCAAGCGTTCCTCAGATGATGGGGAGCCGTCTGGTACTGCTGGTGTGCCAATGCTGACGGTTTTAGAAAATCACGAACTGACCAATGTTGCAACGGTGGTTACCCGCTATTTTGGGGGTATCAAACTCGGGGCAGGCGGACTTATTCGTGCTTACGCTGGAGCCGTGGCTAATGCAGTCAAGGAAATCGGGGTTGTGGAAGTCAAGGAGCAGGAAGGGATTTCCATTAGCATGTCCTATGCCCAATACCAAGAGTTTGCCAATTGGCGAGCGGAGCAAGGTCTGGAAGAATTTGATACCCAGTTTACTACTGAAGTTTCAACCATGATTTTTGTAGATAAAGAATTCCTTGAACAAACCTTAGCAAGTCTCACTGACTTTTACCACGGAAAAGTATCCGCGGAAAAAGCTAACTCTCGAATCGTTGAGGTACCTGTCTATTAAAAAAAGCTATCGGCGAGATAGTTTTTTTATATTATACTTTTTAGCTTCTCTACTATATACTAGTGATAACATAATTTGGAGGTGCCTTATGGCTATTTATCAAAACATTACTCAATTAGTTGGAAAAACACCAATTATCAAGCTAAATAATATTGTTCCTGAGGGATCTGCGGATGTCTATGTTAAGTTAGAAGCCTTTAACCCAGGATCTTCTGTAAAAGACCGTATCGCCTTGGCTATGATTGAAGATGCTGAAAAAGCTGGTACAATCAAACCTGGAGATACTATTGTTGAGCCAACAAGTGGTAACACTGGTATCGGTCTTGCTTGGGTTGGAGCAGCAAAAGGTTATAAGGTGATTATCGTCATGCCTGAAACCATGAGTGTTGAGCGTCGTAAGATTATCCAAGCTTATGGAGCTGAACTTGTCTTGACTCCTGGTAGCGAAGGGATGAAAGGGGCTATCGCCAAAGCAAAAGAGATTGCTGAAGAAAAAAATGGCTGGGTTCCTTTCCAGTTTGCTAATCCATCCAATCCAAAAGTTCACGAAGATACAACAGGACAGGAAATTTTGGAAGACTTTGGAACAACTGGTTTAGATGCCTTTGTATCTGGCGTTGGTACTGGTGGTACCGTTTCAGGTGTTTCGCATGTTTTGAAGACAGCAAATCCAGATATTGCTATCTATGCTGTCGAAGCTGATGAATCAGCTGTCTTATCTGGTGAAGCACCTGGTCCGCACAAGATCCAAGGTATTTCGGCAGGTTTTATTCCAGATACTTTGGACACTAGCGCCTATGATGGCATTATTCGTGTCAAATCCGATGATGCCTTAGCTACAGGTCGTGCTATCGGTGGAAAAGAAGGATTCTTAGTTGGTATTTCTTCAGGTGCAGCAATTCACGCTGCTATCGAAGTTGCTAAGGAGTTGGGAACTGGAAAAAAAGTGTTGGCAATCTTGCCTGATAACGGAGAACGTTACTTGTCAACAGCTCTTTATGAGTTCAATGATTAAAAAGAAAGAAGGTTAGGAATGCATCCTATACCTTCTTTTCTG
>NZ_WCJE01000076.1 GCF_016743335.1 Streptococcus suis
ATCGGAGTTGATACTGATGCTGCCTTGAAAAAATTACAAGATATTAAAATTTCCATGCATTGCTGGCAGGGAGATGATGTAAAAGGCTTCTTGACCCCAGAAGGAGACTTGACTGGTGGTATCATGTCAACAGGAAATTACCCTGGTGCAGCAAAGAACCCAGACCAGTTGCGTCAAGATTTGGAAAAAGCCTTTAGCCTTATTCCAGGTCAACATAAGCTCAACCTTCATGCTATTTATCTAGATACAGATGAAAAAGTTGATTTGAATGAAATTGAACCAAAACATTTCGAGAAATGGGTAGCTTGGGCTAAGGAACAAGGCTTAGGACTTGATTTTAACCCAACTTTCTTCTCGCATCCGATGATGAAAGACGGTTTTACTTTGTCCCATCCAGATAAGGAAGTTCGTGATTTTTGGATTGAACATGGTAAACGCAGTCGCAAGGTTGCCGAGTACATGGGGAAAGAACTAGGTCAAGTTTGTTACAACAACTTCTGGGTGCCAGATGGTTTCAAAGACAATCCAGTTGACCGACTCAGCCCTCGCAAACGTTTGATGGAATCATTGGATGAAATTTTCGCTGACCATGTGGATGAAACCTACACACAAGATGCGGTAGAAAGCAAATTGTTTGGACTTGGAGCAGAAGCCTATACCGTTGGCTCACACGAGTTTTATATGGGCTATGGCTTGACTCGTGGTAAGATGATTTTGTTAGATGCAGGACATTTCCACCCGACTGAAGTTATCTCAAACAAACTGTCTTCATTAGCACTTTTCGGAAAAGGAATCATGCTCCATGTTTCTCGCCCTGTGCGTTGGGATTCTGACCATGTGGTTATTATGGATGATGAATTGCAAGATATTGCCAAAGAGTTGGTCCGCAATGACTTGTTGGATAAGGCAGTGATTGGTCTTGATTTCTTCGATGCGACCATTAATCGAATCGCTGCATGGGTCATCGGTACTCGCAATACTCAAAAGGCACTCTTGAAAGCCCTTCTTGAGCCAACAAATGATTTGAAAGATATGGAAAATGCCTTTGATTTCACTTCTCGTTTGGCCTACACAGAGGAGCTAAAAGACTTTCCATATGCAGATGTCTGGAATTATTTCTGCCTGCAAAATGATGTTCGAGTTGGTCTAGATTGGTTGACAGATGTCCGTCAATACGAAGAAGAAGTATTAAGCAAACGTAACTAGAAAGAGGAAATGATGACTAAATTTATCGATTCACCATATGTTGAAACCATGCGAGAAGTAACCTACCAATCCTATCTGCGATATTGGGATGAACGCAACGGAGGGAATGTCTCTTGTCGCTTAACTGCTGAAGAAGTAAGCTCTTATGAAGATGTGCATGAGGTCAAATCCACACATGAACTTGGCTTTGATGCTTCCGCTTTGGCAGGCCAATATTATCTAGTCACTGGTACTGGTCGCTATTTCCGCAATGTAACCAAACAACCTCTGCTTGATTTAGGGTTAGTAAAAATTTCTGAAGATGGACAATCTTACGATATTGTTTGGGGATTTGAAGACGGAGGACGTCCAACCTCAGAATTTCCAAGTCATTTGATGAGTCATATCGAACGACTAAAAGTCAATCCAGAGCAACGTGTTGTTTTCCATTGTCACCCGACCAACTTGATTGCATTGACCTTTACACAAGATTTGGATGAGCGTCACCTATCTCGTCTTTTATGGAAAATGCAGGCAGAGTCACTTGTAGTTTTCCCTGAGGGGATTGGGGTTATTCCTTATATGACACCAGGCACAACTGAAATTGGAAAAGCGACAGCAGAAAAGATGTCAGATTTCTCAGCAGTCATCTGGCCACATCATGGACTCTTTGCTTCAGGTATCTCACTAGATGAAACCTATGGCTTGGTAGAAGTCATTGAAAAAGCAGCCATGATTTACAGCCAAGTAGGAGCACAAGGTGGTCATATCAAGCAAGAAATCACAGACCAAGAGTTGAAAGAATTGGCTGAACGATTTGGAGTAACACCTAAGGAAGGATTTTTATAGGATTTGCTCAAAATGGGATGTTTCTCTGATTACAAAAAGTTTAATAAATAACTACTCAAGGATTTAGTTTTGTAATGTACAGGATTAAATCCTTTTTCTTTGGTTTTAAACAATCTCTGTATTTAGCAATACTTAAGATTACTGATTTAACTTAAGGTATATTGACTTCAAACTCTGAGGACTATAATATATTTGTTCTTTGTAGAATCAGTGATTTTCGTCTATATTTTTATTTTTTGTCTATATATAAATAATAAGGACCACTGCCAATTGAAGCATTGTGTATCATCTATTAATCGTTCTTTTAATCACATCTATGTAACTGTTTTTTTATTAGAAAAAGACTTATTGTTATTTTTTGTCTAAAATTCACTGCAATTGTGGCATACTATTTTCGAGTTAAGAAAGTGGTTCAATTTATGAATGCAAAAAATAGTAAGTATCGTAATGATATGAATTTTGGTATCGAAAGTGGCTGGGGTGATAAGAAAACCATTTTGAAAATTTGGTCTGGGTTGTCTATACATACTTTGAACAGATGGCTACGTGAAATGAAAGAGAATAAAAAATTTCGAGATGCAGTTATTAATCCATCACATAAAACATTGTTTGTTCAAATTGACCGATTTGAAGAATTTCTAAGATATAAGGACAAAAAGAAAATTAAACAATGAAGACGAAAATTAAAAAAAATGGTAGAATAGATGAGTTAGCTATCTATTTTATCGTTTTTAACGAAAGGAAAAAATATGTATTTAGAAACGAGAATAGATAAAAATGGCAATGAAACTTATGTAGTAATAGAACGGTATAAAGATCCATTTACAAATAAGACAAAAAGAGCTTCCGTCTCATTTAAACAGAATAATCCCAAAGCTATTCGACAAGCAGAACGCGAACTATTGGACAAGATTGAGAAAATCATAAATGATTCTGAATCAAAATATAAATCAAAAAAAATAATAACTTTCGGGGAATTAATTGAACATTGGTTTTCAACTTGGTCTACAACTGTCAAACCTAACACCGTTAAACGTGAAAGATTGGTATTAAACAGACTTTCCGAGATGCTTCCTAACGACATACTTTTAGAAGTTATTACTCCACTTTTAATAAGAAATAGTTTAGAAGAATATCGAGTTAAATATAATGCTAGTCATTCAACGATGCAACATATTAAATCAACCTTAAATAAAATTTTCGATTACGGAGTGTTGCATTCAGTTGTTCCTTATTCACCATCCAGAGTTATTAAACTTTATGCTTCAATTTCAGATAAGAAAGAACGCAAAGAACGTAAAGAAGCAAAGTTTTTGACAGAAGAAGAAGTCCAAGTTCTGTTTTCAGAACTAAATAAGCGAAGGAATAAAAATTACTTTGATCTAGCAATTTTTCTGGTAGGTTCAGGTTGTCGAATTGGTGAAGCCTCTGCGTTGCGTGAAACAGATTTTGATTTTGATAAACAAAGTGTCGAAATTTCAAAGTCACTACAATCGCATGACCTGAAAGTTGAAGATTTTTATGATGATTCAACAAAAACTACGGCTGGTGAGCGGACAATCTTACTTCCAGATTTTGTTATGGAGGCAGTTCAACGAGTTTCCATTCGTAATAAAGATTTTCAAACACATATGACAACACATCCATCAGAGGCATTTTGGGAAAATGATTATCTTTTTAAGACGGAGTACGGTTCACCAATCACATCGCAAAGTTTTCGAGCGATACTGACACGAATCAATAAAGATTTACGAAGAAACTGTGAAGCTCGGTATGGTTTTAAATGGAATAAAAACGTTGTGCCACATAGTTTCCGTCATATTCACATTTCAGCTTTGAGAAATAATAATGATGTACCATTAAAAGAAATTCAATTAAGAGTTGGACACGTTGAAGTAGAGACAACTAATGGATATACACATCTTGAAGTTGGGACTCAGGAAAAATCAGTTCAAGCAATCACAACTTATTTTAATAAGCTTGATTTTGCCCAATAACTGCCCATTTCTTATAAAAAATATCAAGTTAGGCTCATAAAAGCCCAAAGTAAAGGAGTTTTAATCCCATGGCAATTATTCAATGGTT
>NZ_WCJE01000077.1 GCF_016743335.1 Streptococcus suis
TACCATAGGGGAGCGGTCCTACTTTGAGGTGACCTCCATTTTCCGAGGTCAGATGATAGGGTTTGCCGTCAATCATCACTTGCCTCAGTTGACCGTCCACCTCTTCCAAGACTTGGAAAACCGCTCCTGCCAAGGGGGCTGTACTTGTAGATACCTTGAGAAAATTCCTATAACCCACTTTTTCCCCCGGTAGTCCAACCTTAGCCTGTATGGTCTGTAGGCGTCCGTCTACCTGGAGGACAAGGGGAATGACCTCAATGGTAGTTGCTGACCCCTGCTGTCGAATGTAGTACCAGCCCTTTTTCAGACCAGAAAAACCTACAAATCCTTGAGGAGTCATGGGGTCAGAAAGCTGGGCTTGTCCATACAGCTGACTTAGCTCCGCTCGACTCAGGGCATAGAGTTTCTCTGCCAGTTGCTCGGGAGTCTCTCGATTCCCCTCCGGCAGATACCAGGCTTCAAGACTCAAATCTAGCTTGCCCGCATCCACATGCTCTGGCAAGGAAATGCCGACCTGAATAGAATAGGTATCCTCTGCTTGAACCAAAAGAGAGGGCAGAGACAACGAACAGACCAGTGCAATTATGCAACAGACTAGCTGTTTAATAATCCTCATCAGACCCTCCTTTTCTACTCTAGCCTAGGCGTCTTCTGCCTGACGTTTTTTCATAGCGATGAATGCAAATACCATTGTACTCAAACCAACAACTGTGAAGATAAGGGTACCAATGCCACCAGTTTGTGGAATGGTAACCTTTTTGTTTCGAATTTGAAGAAAGTTAGTTTCGCTTAGTACCTCTGAATCTCCCCAACTTGTAGGACTAACTTCAAATTCTACTGCATTACTTAACAAAGCATAGCCATTCGGTGCTTTAATTTCTTCTAAGTAATATCTTCCAGCTTTCAAACCTTTGACTTCGAATTGTCCGTTTTCTTTTGATTCAAATTGAGTTGCAGTTTCTTTCGAATCAACCCAAACAGCTGTCACATCTTTAGCCGTAGAATCTAAAACCAAGTATTTATTTTCTGTGTTTTTAACAACAAATTTTGCACCTTGAAGTTTTTCAGATTGTTGCAAATCAACATCATTTGTTTTCACAAAACGCTTGCCATAAGTAATTACTTTAGGTTCTTCTGGGACAACAGGTGGTGGGTTATCTGATGGGTTGTTGGTCACAGAAAGAATATGTTTTTTATCATCACCTTGTTCAACAGTGTAAGATGGAATATGACCATCAACAGGTTGTTCGACTACAATGTACTCAGTTCCTGGTTTAAGACCTTCTGAATATTCTTTCGATTGTTCATCTGCAGTCATTTTAAACTCGCCAACTTTTGTACCAGTTTCTTTTTCATATACAAAGAATGTAATTTCTTTTTTGTTCTTACTTGTCGACCAGTTTTTGTTTACTCTAATTTTGTTATCACCATTTGGTGTAACTGGTTTTGGTTTTTCGTCATTAAAGTTACGAGGTCTGTTACCAAAATGGAATGTTACCTTGTTCGGGATTTGTGTATTGATTTGTGCGGAAGTATTCAATACACCATTGTAGGTAAGAGTGAAATTAACATCTTGTGTCTTTGCAGTTTCTTCAATCAAGTTCAAACCTTTTTGGTTGACTTTAAGAACAAAACCACGAATGTCTTTTTCAACTGAATAATGTTCATCATTAAAACCTGGAACTTCTTTCGATACAATTTGTACTCCAGTAGTTACATCAAAATCCAATCCATTGACCATCAAGTCATCCCAAATAAGCGTTCTATAGGTAGAACCTTTTGGAATCCTTGTTGTGATTTTATATGGAATTTTTGTACCTACATCATATTCTTTCACTCCAGTATTTCCATCACCAAATGTCTTTTTCACATCTGGCTTATCTTCTGTATTTTTTGGATAAACGTGGAGTTTTGTTTGCAAGTCAAAATACCCTTGACCATCTGGTTTTGTTACTGGCAATTCAAGTTTAAATGGAACAGCCTTAGATTGAGTCAATTCTTTGCTTGCATCTTTTTCAGTGGTCACTCCATCTTTATTGTAATATGGTGAGTTTTCCTTATCTTCCACAAAGATATGAGTGCCATCTTCTAATTCAAAAGTTGCCCCTTGACTATCAGCTAATGTTACCACTCCATCTGGATAGCTTTGGTTTAATTTATAATTATTATTATCTTCAGCAATTCCAAGTTCGATACCAGTTTTAGTCACACCATCTTCTGCTCTATCAACTTTAGTCCAAACTTTGAAATTTACACCTCCAATTTCTTTTGAACCTTCACCAAAATATTCTCCAAAATTTTGAATCTGATTACCAACGTATTTATTGGTTACTTGTTTTTGATCATGATTAAAATTTTCTAATTGTTCTGGTGTCATCAAAACTTTATGAACAACAACAGCTGTTTTATGCGGTTGCGCATCATTCGCATGTACTAAATGTCGAAGATTTCCCAATGGACCGAACATCGTCAGAAGAACGGTCAAGAGGGAGAATAATTTTGTTAACTTCTTCATTATTTTCTCCTTTTCTTTTTATAGTCTTTCAGTTTGCTTCTACTACTAAGCAACGAGTCACAGACTGTACTAAAGTACGGCAAAACGAGTTCAAACAATCCAGTGGAGTGTTTGAAGTTGGAAATAGGGAAACGGAGTTTCCTCAATCGCCGAAGTAATAAAAGGTAAACTGATGACTAGTCTATTTACGTATACGTTTCCAAGTTTTCTCTTTTCCTAGCTCGACGGCAAGAGCCAGTAACATCATCCCTCCTCCCAATGTGATATATGGTAGAACTCCAAAACCTCCTGTCTTAGGATATTCCCCTTTTTTCAGGTTTTTAGCAGTAAGCAACTGCCTATTGCTATCATCTAGGGACAAGAGGTCATCTCCATCTAGGAGTTCCACTTGACCACTATCGGTAAGACGAAGTCGGTAAACTTTCGTATTGAGCTGATAGCCTTCAGGGGCTTGGGTTTCTTTCAGTTGGTAAATCTGACCAATACGGAGGTTGTCAAAGACAATTTCTTCTCCATCGGTCGCTGTCGTCTTGGTGGCAATAGGAGTCGCACCATTCTCTTCTTTCAATTCAAACACCGCAGCGAGACGACGATCGCTATCGCTATAAGCACGTTTGGCTAGCTTAAACTGTCCTGTTTTTCTTCTGTTCTTCATGGTAAAGACAACCACACGATCGCTGTCTGCCCCTTGGAGCGAGGTCATATTATCACCGTTACGGAGCAAAACAGTTCCGTCGTGATTGATTTGGAAAATGTATTCCTTATCATTTAGGACATAGCCCGTTGGTGCTTGAGTTTCTTGTAGGATAAAGTAGCCTGGACCAACATCAATGTCGGCTAGTCCATTGACAGTGACTTTACTTGCAATCGCTTCTAACTTACCTCCATTATGATCGCGTGCCCTGTAAAGGGTAAAGTTCGCACCATCTAGTAAGGTTTGGTCATTGGTCGCATCTTGCTTTTTGATGCGCAGATGGAACTTCTTGATATTTTTAATCAGCAAGACCAACTCCTGACTGCTTCCACCATTTTCTACCGAGGCAAACCCACGGTCATTGACATCAATCTGCAGGCGACCTTCTTCCGTGATGGTGAATTGAATCGGTTGAATCGCTTCATAATTTCCAGCTGGTACCCTTGTCTCTTTCAAGA
>NZ_WCJE01000078.1 GCF_016743335.1 Streptococcus suis
GAATATTATATCACACAATCTGCTAGATACCTACCATTTCATGATATACCCCCATATTAGGTAGCAGTACAATACTAAAATACAAATCCGAATAGGTATCAAACCACTTATCCTGCGATATGACGTTCCCTCCATTCTATGACAGCTTGCGCATGGATATGCCCATCTACCACAATCTCATGCTGACTGACACAAGCATTAGACACCATACGCGAACTCACCAAGCTAGTCGCCTCTACTTCCTTAAGATACTTGAGTTGGATTTTTTTAGGGACATGGCAGAGCAGAAAATCATAGCCTAGTGCTTCATACATCCATTCCAGATACTTCCCATTATTGACATGCCCATTCATATCCAAGTCAAAATAGCGAACAGGAAATTCTTGAATAGATGGATTTTCCAAGAACTGATACTTGGGAGCCCGAGGCAATTTCTTGACCTGTTCAGACTGGTAAGGGGCAATCAAAGCTTCCGGTACTGGAGCAACCTTGCGACTCTCAAAATCAATCAAGACAAAATAACAGAGAATATCCAGCAAAAGATTACCTGCCTCATCGTAGATGTAGAACATCCGATGACAGAAAAACTTGTTGTAGGCAACTGCTTCTGTCTTAATGGTAATGGTTTCATTGTACTTGGGCAGGCTTTGAATAGTTAGTTCATAATCTGTCACGACCCAAATCAAGCCAAATTCCTGAAAAACATAGAGGTCACTGCGACCTAGTTCTTCCGACTGCCGACCTGACACACCGAGACAGTAGGAAATAAAGTCAGGTAGTTTAATTTCTTGTTTAACATCCACCATATCAAAGGGAATGGTGAAATTTTCTTGGTAGGTTAGTCCCATTGTGTCCTCTTTCTAATCTTCTATAATGAAACGCTCGGCAACTGTATCGCCTAAAAACAACCCTTTTTTGGTCATCCGAAGCCAACGGTCTTCTTCTTGCAAAAGACCTTCATTTTTCAAGTCTCTGACCACCTGACCGTAGCGGTCTTCAAAGGAGATACCAAACTTTTCCTCGAATCGCTCAATAGACACGCCAGTTTTTTTCCGTAGCCCTAAAAACATCTCTTCTTCCATCTGCTCAGTCTGGCTGAGAAACTCTTCGTGCAGGCGGGAATGGCCTTTTTCGCGGATGGATTTGAGGTAGTGCTGGATGGGGCCGCGGTTGCGATAGCGCATGCCGTCGATGTAGCCAGATGCTCCAGCTCCTAGACCATAGTACTCCGAGTTGTCCCAGTACATGAGGTTGTGGCGGCTTTCAAAGCCGGGCTTGGTGAAGTTGGAAATCTCGTAGTGCTCAAAGCCGTTTTTCTCCAACTCTTGAAGAATGTAGTCAAACATATCGGACTCCAGATCTTCGTTGGGCAGATGGAGGTTGCCACGACGCTGGCGGTTCATGAAGACCGTGTGATTCTCCAAAATCAAGCTATAGAGACTCATGTGGGGAATGTCCAGCTCCAAGGCCTTGGCGACATTATCGACCACCTGTTCCATAGTCTGACCAGGCAGGGCATAAATCAGGTCGATGGAAATGTTGTAGAAACCCGCTTCCTTTAGGGTAGTAATAGTTTCATAAATCTGGGCCTGATTGTGGCTGCGACCGATTTTTTTCAGCATACGGTCGTCAAAGGTTTGAACCCCCAGCGACACCCGATTGCACCTGGATTTTTTCAGAACTGCAATCTTGTCTGCCGTCAAGTCACCTGGATTGGCCTCGATAGTGAATTCTTCCAGTTGCGACAAGTCCAGCAAGTCCTCCAGATTGGTCAGGAGGTAGTCCAACTGTTCTGCTGAGAGAGCCGACGGTGTTCCGCCTCCGATGTAGAGGGTCTTGAGGGCTGGCAGGTCGTAAAACTTAACCTCTTCCATAAGGGCTGCCAAATACTCGTCAACAGGCTGATTCTTAATAAAGACCTTGGAAAAATCACAGTAGTAACAAATCTGGGTACAAAATGGAATGTGGATATAGGCAGATGTCGGTCGTTTTTTCATACCAACTATTATAGCACACTGTTAGACTTTTGTAACCGCCCAATAACAAGGGCTCGTCACGCCGTACGCATGAAGAAAGAGAGAACGAATTTCGTCCTCTCTAGGTGTTAGCTTTTCGTCTACCCACTACAGTTGACAAAGAGCCTTAAGAAAATAGTTAATCTTCTCTTTTTTTACGAATTGCTGTCCCCAACAAAGCTAAACCTGCTATGCCCAAGACGCTTGATAAACCAACATTATCTCCAGTCTTAGGAAGAACCTTGTTTTCCTTATGCGCCTTCTTAGCACTTGAGCTTGTGTCGATTCCAGCACTTGTGCTTGTATTGATTGCATCAATCGCCGCTTTACCAGCTTCAAGAGCTTTAGCTACACCTGCATCATCAGTTGCCGCATCAATAGCTTTATCTGCATCAGCTTTAGCTTTATCCAATTCTGCCTGTTTCGCTGCTTTTTCTTCAGCTGTAAGGGCAGAATTTTCAATTTCTGCTTTCTTAGCATTGTAAGCTGCTTCTAAGTCTTTCTTAGCTTGAGCCTTCTTAGCACTTGTGCTTGTGTCGATTCCAGCACTTGTGCTTGTATTGATTGCGTCAATCGCAGCCTTACCATCTTCAAGTGCTTTAGCTACACCTGCATTATCTGTTGCTGCATCAATTGCGCTGTTTGCTGTTGATTTGGCTTGGTCTAGTTCTGCCTGTTTCGCTGCTTTTTCTTCTGCAGTCAAGGATGAGTTTGCAATCTCTTCTTTCTTAGCATTGTAGGCTGTTTCCAAGTCTTGCTTAGCTTGCGCCTTCGTAGCACTTGTACTTGTGTCGATTCCAGCACTTGTAGTTGTGTTGATTGCGGCAATCGCTGATTTGCCAGCTTCAAGTGCTTTAGCTACACCTGCATTACCTGTTGCTGTGTCAATAGCATTTTCAGCAGCTTCTTTAGCTTTATCCAACTCTGCTTGTCTCGCTGCTTTTTCGTCAGCTGTAAGGGCAGAACTTTCAATTTCTGCTTTCTTAGCGTTGTAAGCTGCTTCCAAGTCTTGCTTAGCAGCTGCTTTCTCAGCACTTGTAGTTGTGTTGATTGCGGCAATCGCTGATTTGCCAGCTTCAAGTGCTGTATCTACACCTGAATCATCTGTTGCGGCGGCAATCGCTCTATCTGCGTCAGCTTTAGCTTTATCCAACTCTACTTGTTTAGCAGCCTTTTCTTCAGCTGTCAAACCTGAATTGGTAATGGCATCTTTCTTAGCGTTGTAAGCTTCTTCTAAGTCTTGCTTAGCAGCTGCTTTCTTAGGACTCGCAGAAGGGTCAATTGTTGCGATAGCTGACTTACCGTCTGCAAGAGCTTTTTCTACACCGGCATTATCTGTTGCTGTG
>NZ_WCJE01000079.1 GCF_016743335.1 Streptococcus suis
CGGGAATTCTACGAATTCCTCTTTTTTAGTCTAAAAAAAACTTACCAGCTTTGAAACTGGTAAGTAATAGTCTTCTATGGAACAGATTGAGTTTATCCAAGAAAACGCTGAAGGAATTCACGTGTGCGTTCTTCCTGTGGATTTTCAAAGATTTGTTGAGGGCTGCCTTCTTCGGCGATGACACCCTTATCCATAAAGATAACGCGGTCAGATACGTCACGGGCAAATTCCATTTCGTGAGTTACGATAAGCATCGTCAATCCTGATTTTGCCAAATCTTGCATGGTTTTGAGAACTTCCCCAACCATCTCTGGATCGAGAGCAGAAGTCGGCTCATCAAAGAGGATAACTTCTGGGTCAACAGATAGGGCACGTGCAATGGCCACGCGTTGTTTCTGTCCACCAGAGAGTTGACTTGGTTTGGCTTGCCAGTACTGTTCGGTCATGCCAACTTTGTTGAGATTTTCTTTGGCGATTTTCTCTGCCTCAGCTCGATCTCGTTTCAGTACCGTAGTTTGTGCTACAATGGCATTTTCCAATACATTTAGATTGTTGAAAAGGTTGAAGGATTGGAATACCATACCTAGTTTTTCACGGTAAGTCGTCAAATCATATCCTTTAGCCAAAACATCTTGTCCGTGATATAGAATCTGTCCTTCTGTTGGTGTTTCCAAAAGGTTGATAGATCGGAGGAAGGTTGATTTTCCCGAACCAGATGAACCGATGATTGAGATAACCTCGCCCTTTTCAACGCTAATAGAGATGTCTTTGAGGACTTGATTTTGTCCGTATGATTTCTTTAGATTTTTGATTTCAAGAATTACATTTTTAGTCATGTGGCACCTCGACTTGCATTTGGTTTGCACCTGTTGTGTATGTATCTGTATCAAAATGCTTTTCAACTGTGCGTAAGATACGTGTCACAGTAAAGGTTAGGATGAAGTAGATAATAGCAATAACCGTAAAGGTTTGGAAATATTGATAGGTTTGGGTTGCGACAGTATTTCCTGAGAAATAGAGTTCAACAACTGAGATAACATTCAATACAGAAGTATCTTTGATATTGATGACAAATTCATTACCAGTCGCTGGTAAGATGTTACGAATAACCTGTGGAAGGACAATCTTACGCATGGTCTGATTATGGGTAAATCCGAGAGCAGTAGCAGCTTCAAATTGACCCTTATCGACGGCAAAGATACCACCGCGGACAATCTCACTCATGTAGGCACCTGTATTGATGGATACAATGAAGATAGCGGCAAGTGTGCGGTCAAGATTGAGTCCGAATGCTTGGGCGGTACCATAGTAAATAACCATGGATTGTACAATCATCGGCGTACCACGGAAAATTTCGATGTAGATATTGATAATCCAACCGAGCACTTTTTGACCAATAGCAAGCGCCTTGTTTGCTGCTTTTGGAGCTGTACGGAAGACACCGATGAGGAGACCGATAGCAGTACCGATAATTGTACCGAGGATGGAAATGAGTAATGTCATCCCAGTTCCGCGCAGAAGTTGTTGCCAGTTGTTAACAACAATATTCCAAACTTGGGCGAAGAAACTAGGTGTTTCGCCCTCGCTGGCTTCTTCAACGGGCTGGTTTTCAATCATATCATCCATAAGTGCGATTTGCTCTTCTTCTGAAATAGTTGCTAAGACTTCGTTGACCTGAGCGATACGCTCGTCATCTTTGCGCATACCGACAGCAATGGTCACGTCTTCGGCATTGGTTTCAAAACTGTCTGCCAATTCAACCATTTTGAAAGCTTTATTTGCAGCTTCTGCTGTACGACCTTCTGGACGTTCAGAAACATAGGCGTCTATAATGCCAGATTCTAAAGCTTGACGGATTTGGGAGAAATCTCCCATGGCAGTCTGTTTGTTAGCCCCTTCAATTTGGTCAATCAAATCATAGAGGTAAACCCCTTGCTGGGCAGTGATTTTTGCGCCAGCAAAATCTTCCAAGCTGGTTGCATCTGCGTACTGACTATCAGAACGAACAACCAGGGTAGGAATTGAAGTGTAGTAGCTATCTGAGAAGGCGATTTCTTTCTTGCGCTCTTCTGTCGGGCTCATACCGGCGATAATCATATCGATTTTACCAGATGTAAGAGCAGGGACCAAGCCTTCCCACTTGGTTTTAACAACCAAGAGTTCTTTATCCATGGATGCAGCGATTTTTTTTGCAACCTGAACATCATATCCGTTGGCAAATTGATTGGTTCCCTCAATAGGAACGGCACCGTTGCTATCATCTTCTTGGGTCCAGTTAAATGGTGCATAGGCAGCTTCCATACCGACCCGCAGGTATTCGTCTGCCCGAACCCCTGTTGTTACAGAAAAAACAGCGATTAGGGTCAGCAGAAATATACTGAGTTTACGTTTCATAATGTCTCCTTTAAAATGCTATTACACCATTTTATTAAAAATTCTGACAAATTTCAATATCCTTGTACTATCATTGTGTTATTTTTTTATGGTATAATAATTAGAATTGAAAAAAGGAGTTTATTATGATTTTGGAATTGTTGAAAGCCATTTTTTTAGGAATCATTGAAGGGGTAACGGAATGGTTGCCAGTCTCTTCGACAGGACATTTAATTTTGGTTCAAGAGTTCGTGAAATTAAACCAAAGTAAGAACTTCCTAGAAATGTTTAATATTGTCATTCAGCTAGGAGCAATTCTAGCAGTTATGACCATTTACTTTAAAAAATTGAATCCATTTCAGCCTGGAAAAACCAAGCGTGATATTCAATTGACTTGGCAATTATGGGCCAAGGTTGTCATTGCCTGTATTCCGTCCATCCTAATTGCAGTCCCGTTGGATAATTGGTTTGAAGCGCACTTCAATTTTATGGTACCGATTGCGATTGCTTTGATTGTCTACGGTATTGCCTTTATTTGGATTGAGAACCGTAACAGTGGTGTAGAGCCACAGGTGACGGACTTAGCGAAAATGTCTTATAAAACTGCCTTGTTGATTGGGTGTTTCCAGGTCTTAAGCATCGTTCCGGGGACTAGTCGCTCAGGTGCGACCATTCTGGGAGCGATTATTTTGGGGACCAGCCGATCTGTGGCGGCAGATTTTACCTTCTTCCTTGGGATTCCAACCATGTTTGGTTATAGTGGCTTGAAGGCTGTTAAATATTTCTTAGATGGCAATAGCCTGAATATGGAGCAGGTATGGATCTTGCTAGTCGCTAGTGTGACGGCTTACTTGGTATCCTTAGTTGTTATTCGTTTCTTGACAGACTTTGTTAAAAAACATGATTTCACGGTTTTTGGTTACTACCGCATCATTTTA
>NZ_WCJE01000008.1 GCF_016743335.1 Streptococcus suis
AACCACTGCGCTGAGATGTTGACACGAACTCTGAGAAGTGGCTTTGGACTTTTTGCCCAGCCTCATTATTGAATTGAACAAGCTGAGTGAGGGGAAATTGGCTAAGAACCAACGCTTGTGGATGGAATTTTTTGCCAATCGTGAATTTAGCCAGCAACAAACAGACGCTATCAGCAGGGCCGAACACCTGCTGGATAGAAATACATGGACAGAGGAGGAAAGGAAGATGATTGATCAACTAGCCTATAGTGCCGCCAATCATTTTGGTGAATTGGAGACTTCTTTCATACTAGGTAGAAAGCGTGGTCAGGAAGAGGGGATGGCTCAAGGACTTCAAAAAGGTATTCAAAAAGGCATTCAAAAAGGTCGAGCAGAAGGTATGCTGGATGGTCAGCTCAAGGTTGCTCGTCAGATGTTGGTGAAGAATTTCACGGATGAGCTGATAAAGGAACTGACAGGACTAAGTCAGGAAGATTTGGATGGTTTGAAGACTGGAGGATTGGATGAGACAAAAGCTGATTTCTAGAATTGAATGTTGAGCATCCAAAGAGCAACTGAGTGAGACGGACGAATTAAAGAATTTTCTATGGTCATCCGTGTTGTTTCAAACGATAGGAATCAGGAATTGCGTTATTTTAGTTGCAGTTTTTGTTAGCTTGGAATGATTTAGTGCGTGACAATTCTTCATCAATGTATCACGTTGTAGCACATGGAGGTGGTGGTAAATGAGAAAAGGGAAAAAGAAGAATAATATCTTTTTCTACTTGATTTTTATAATCGGATTGGGAATTTTACTCTATCCCCATATCTCAAATTTTTACTATCGTTATGAGGCGACGCACATTGTAACGGATTTTGACCAAGCCAAGTCAGGCTTAGCCTCAGCTGAAATCAAGCAACGATTGGATTTGGCTTATGCCTTTAACGAAAGTTTACACAATGTTCTTGCGGAAGATCCCTATAGTCGTTCTCGTCACGAGGCCGGTCGAGCGGAATATGCACGGATGTTGGAAATCCATGAACGGATAGGACATGTAGAAATTCCTAAGATTGAAGTGGATATTCCCATGTATGCTGGGACTTCAGAGGAGGTCTTGCAGAAAGGGATTGGGCATTTAGAGGGGACTTCCCTACCTGTTGGCGGTCAGGATACCCATAGTGTATTGACGGCTCATTCTGGTCTTCCCAAGGCACGCTTGTTTACGGATTTGCATCGTTTAAAGCTAGGAGATGAATTTTATATTCACAATATAGGAGACGAATTGGCTTATGAAGTGGATCAAATCTTGGTGGTTGAGCCGAGTGATTTTTCTCAATTATTGGTCGTTCCAAACCAAGATTATGTAACCTTATTGACTTGTACGCCTTATATGGTGAATACACATCGACTTTTGGTGCGAGGGCACCGCATTCCTTATGTAGAGGAGGAACATCGCAAGGCGTCGAATCAGGCAGAGAAACGAATTTTGATACGCTATCTTTTATATGCTTTAGGCATGCTTGTTGCCATTGGCTTGATTTTTGTCTTGACTAAAAGGAAGAGGAGGAAGAAATGATGAAGAACCTGCTGGAATCTAATCGCTTTCTTCAAAAGAAGTTGGTCCTGCGTTTGATTTTTGTGTTGGGACTGCTCATAACGCTCTATCCTTTATGTTCTCATCTATACTATCGCTACGAGGCAGATCAGGAAGTGCAGGAGTTTTATCAACTAGCCAAAGACCTGCCGACTCAAGATGTGTTAAATCGTCTCGAATTGGCTAGGGCCTACAATAAAACTTTAAATCCAAGAAAATTGCAGGATCCCTATTCCGAGGAGGAAAAGGCTGGTCTAGCAGAGTATGCTCGGATGTTGGAGGTCAAGGAGAAAATCGGCTATGTCGAGATTCCGAAACTAAATGAAAAAATCCCTGTCTATGCAGGAACATCTGAGGAAGTCTTACAAAAGGGAGTTGGTCACTTGGAAGGTTCTTCCTTGCCTGTCGGTGGTGCCAATAGCCATACGGTCTTGACAGCTCATCGAGGTCTTCCCACGGCCTCTCTTTTTACCAATTTGGATCAACTCAAGCTAGGAGATCGCTTTTATATTCATAATATTGCTGAGATTTTGGCCTATGAAGTAGATCAGATTTTAGTTGTTGAACCTAGTGATTTTGAGCCTGTGTTGGTGGTAGAAGAAAAGGATTATGCCACTCTTTTAACCTGTACTCCTTATATGGTCAATAGCCATCGCTTGTTGGTCAGGGGGCATCGGATTCCCTATGTTCCAGAGGTGCATGAGGAAGAAGAACCAGGTTTCTTTGTCGATAGGATGCTTTTATCCTATCTGGTAGCTGCTCTTCTCCTTATTCTCTTATTGGCAGGCTACCTCCTATTCCGAAGAAGAAAAGCGACTAGGAGGAGACGGTCATGAAGTTGAAAATTGTTGGCTATCTATTGATGATAGTGGGATTATTGTTGCCCTTATTATTGTTCAGCAATATGACAGTTCATGAGGTGCGGGAATTTTTTGCTTACCAGAGTTATAAAAAGTCGGAGTCAGGATTTTCCCAGAAAGAGGAAGAGGTCATCGAACACTATCAGGAAGTAGTGCGGAGTGGTCAACTGGCAACGGTTGATCCCTTTGCTGAGACTAGGAAAGATGAGCAGTCCGTATCTGATTTTGGAGATACCATCATCGGCTATGTAAGTATTCCTAGTCTTGAAATCCGCCAACCTATTCGGGTGGGAGCCAGTGATTCCCATCTTGATCAGGGGGTAGCGGTGGTATCAGGAACGGATTTGCCTTTCGGAGGTCGGGATCGTCGTAGTGTGCTGGCTGGCCACAGAAGTTGGTATAGTGATTTGCGCTTTTTCCGATTAAATGAAATGCGTGAGGGCGATGAGATTTTTGTTGAAATTGGTGAAAAAGTAGTCATCTATCGGGTCAAAAATACAGAAATCATCAAGGCAACCGATTGGCAAAAATTGCTTCCGATTGAAAAACAAGATGTCCTGACCCTGTTGACCTGTGATCCACTGGTTCCTCCCTTTGATTATCGTCTTTTGGTCAATGCCTATCGCCATCATGATAGTAGCGAGCAGGCAGTATCAGCTTCAGAAGAAAAAAGACAGTCTAGTCAAGTAGTGCTGGAATCTTATCGCAAGAAAGGTGTAAGCTTCATCGCCTATCTGACCCTTTTTGGCTGGTTCTTGTTTGTCTATCTTGCCTACAAGTTGCTCAAGTTTGTGAGAGTGTGTCGAGTTACTAAAGTACGATAGGTATAGTGTAACAGGAATAAAAGGAAAAAGACTTAGAGAACCACCGTTTCTGATGGCTGTTCTAAGTCTTTTTGTTTGGCGGACTGTATTATTATAGCTTAATTTCCATCACAATCGGTGTATGGTCCTGACGAGCACCGGAGTCAATCATATCTGACTTGGTTACCTTATCAGCGATACGGTCGCTGACAAGCCAGTAATCAATTCTCCAGCCTGTGTTGTTGATTTTACTGGTGCGGCTACGTTGTGCCCACCAAGTATAGGCGTTGAGGACATCCCCATGTAAGTGGCGGAAGGTATCAGTGAAACCCTTGGCTAGCAAGTTTGTAAATCCTTCACGCTCCTCGTCTGTAAACCCTGGTGACTGGCGGTTGCTGGCTGGGTTGGCAAGGTCGATTTCTTTGTGAGCAACGTTGTAGTCACCTGTGGCTAAGACAGGCTTTTGGCTGTCAAGCTGTGATAGGTATTCAGCATACTGAACGTCCCAGATTTGACGGTCAGCAAGCCGTTTCAAGCCATCGCCAGCATTTGGCGTATAAACTTGTGTGACATAGAAGTCATCAAATTCTAGCGTGATGATACGCCCTTCAGAATCCATGGTTGTTGGAGCACCAATCTCAGGGAAGGTTATGGTTGGAGTTAGATGGTTTTTGTAGAGGAAGAGTGTACCAGCATAGCCTTTGCGTGCAGGCTCAACGGATGAACGCCAGGTATTGGCATATCCAGGGAAGTAGCTTTCCAAAATTTCTAGATGCTTTTTAGTCGGTCCCTTATCTGACAATTTTGTTTCCTGAATGGCGATAATATCAGCGTCTTCTGTCACAAGTGTATCGATGACTGCGCGTGATAATAGGGCGCGAGGAGACTCTGCAGTCAATGCAGCGTTAAGAGAATCAATGTTCCAAGAAATGAGTTTCATAATTTTCCTTTTCTAGTCTGTTACTGTTTTACATTATACCAAAAATCAAACTTGTAGGCGAACAAGGGAACTTGAAAAAATTTTTATAATTCTTGTATTATAACATTAAAATTGTGATACAATAGAACTAATAAATCTGTGTCAAGGAGGTTATTATGAAAAGAAAATTATTTGTTTTTGCCTGGTTAGCCCTAGTTTTGGAAATGCTAATCTACTACTGGTACCAGTTGCCTGCTTTAAATATTTTGAGTGTGGACTTCTGGATATTTTTCCTTCAATCTGTCGGATTGGTTTGGCTCATACTTTCCATGTTCAGCTCCAAAGGTGCTTTTCAAAAGGTGACCAAGATTTCCGGTCGCCAGAGACAAGTAGATACTTATCAGATTAAAACCTCACAACTACCAGCTTACTTAAAATGGTTGGGACGAATTTGGGTATTGGTTGTCCTGGGTTTGTTGGGGCTGGGGCTTATCAACTCACGTGTATTTCGTGCTAAGGATTACGCTGCTGTCATAAGCGTCAAGGATGCGGATTTTAAAGCAGATTTTCCTGAAACAGACATATCCAAATTGGCCCTCCTAGATCGCGCCTCAGCCGAAAAAATCGGTGATACTTATCTAGGTACCATTGACAAGGTCTCCCAGTTTGGCATTTCGGATGATTATCGCCAGATTACTATCGGTCAGCAGCCGTTTCGCGTATCGCCTTTGGAATATAAGAATTTTTGGAAATGGCTGAGCAACCATCAAGATGGGATTGGTTACTACGTGAAGGTTAATCAGACAACAGGGAAAGCAGAGCTTGCCAAGCTGAGCAAAGCCATGCACTATTCAGATTCCGAATTTTTGCTGAATGATACCTTACGTCATCTTCGCCTGCAATACCCGACAACTATTTTTGGGAAACCATCCTTCGAAGTGGATGACCAAGGAAATCCATGTTATATTGCAACGATTTACGAGCCAAAATTTGGACTTTCATCAAATGATCCGATTGGTGCTATTGTATTGGATGCAGTAACAGGGGAAAGTAAGAAGTATAGTCTGGAAGATATTCCAGAGTGGGTAGACCGTGTTTATTCGGCAAACAATGTTATCAGCCGTGTAGATGACCACTATACTTATCAAAATGGTTTCTGGAATACCATTTTCAGTCAAACTGGTGTGAAAAATACAACAGACAGCTATAATTATATTTCTATCGGCTCAGATATTTATCTCTACACAGGTATCACCTCAGCAACTGCTGATTCATCCAACCTTGGATTCATTCTTGTCAATATGAGAACTCGTGAAATTACCAACTACAAATTGGCTTCGGCGACTGAAACAGCAGCGCAAGAGTCCGCAGAAGGTGAAGTGCAGGAAAAAGGCTATAAAGCCACTGCTCCAAGCCTGGTTAAGTTGGCAGATACAGCCTACTATTTAGTATCCTTGAAAGATGATGCCGGCTTGGTCAAATCATACGCTCTTGTTGATGCCGAAGATTATCAACAGGTTACTGTTAACAACGATATTGCGCTCTTAATTTCTCAAGTCACAGGAACGGATGCTTCTAGCCTTTCAGGATTGACGGTGACTGAAAATGGAGAAGTTGGTGAACAGACTGAGGTTATCAGTGGAAAAGTAGAAGCTTTAGCGAGTCAAATAATTGGCGGTGCGACAATCTACTATATTGAGTCTGAGGGAAAGATTTACAAAGTCAAAGCAACGGAAGATAGTACAGACAAGTTGCCATTTATCAAAGTAGGAGATCACTTTAGCGGTCAGTTAGATAAGAAAAATTATCTTAAAAACTTTAAGGTTAATCCAGAATAATAAGAAGAAAGAGTGAGGTAGAAAAGCCTTGCTCTTTTGCTTGTCATCACCCATGCGAGATATTTCAACTTATGGTATAATGGGGCGTTATGGTTCTTTGATAGGAATCCGTAGATTATTCTGTCGAGTATCCATATTCTTATTCTGAAGGAGAATTTTGTGAATATATTTAGAAAAAAACAAGCAGTCAGTCGCCATAGTCAAATGCGTCGGCATTTAGGCTTAGTTGATTTGATATTTTTAGGTATCGGTTCGATGGTTGGAACAGGTATCTTTACGGTAACTGGTTTGGCAGCAGCCCAGTATGCAGGGCCAGCTCTGATCATCTCAATTGTTATTGCAGCAATTTCAGTTGGACTAACAGCTTTGTTTTACGCAGAATTTGCCTCGCGTATACCGACTAACGGTGGTGCCTATGGTTATCTCTACTCGGTTTTTGGTGAATTTCCTGCCTGGATTGCTGGCTGGCTGACAATCATGGAATTCTTGACTGCTGTATCGAGTGTTGCATCTGGTTGGGGAGCTTATTTGAAAGGACTGCTGGCTAATTTTGGTATCGCTATGCCGACAGCTCTGAATGGAACTTTTAACCCCACTGCAGGCACCTATGTAGACCTCTTACCAGTTCTCGTCTTGATTTTTGTGGTAGGAGTGGTCTTGCTTAATTCTAAGGCAGCTCTTCGTTTCAATTCAGCCTTGGTAGTTTTGAAATTTTCAGCGTTGGCTTTATTTATTTTAGTAGGATTATTCTTTATCAAACCAGAAAACTGGTCGAACTTCTCTCCTTTTGGTTTTGGTGCCATTTATGGTGGACAGGCAGGAATTATGGCAGGAGCGTCTCTCATGTTCTTTGCATTCCTGGGATTTGAGTCTATTTCATTAGCAATTGATGAGGTGAAAAAACCTGAGAAGAATGTACCAAAGGGAATCGTGTTGTCTTTATCCATTGTAACAATTCTTTATATTGTAGTGACATTAGTATTGACTGGTATGGTTCACTATACTAAGTTGAATGTGGCAGATGCGGTAGCCTTTGCACTTCGAGAAGTTGGATTGGATTGGGCAGCGAGTTATATTTCTATTGTTGCAATCCTAACATTGATTACAGTATGTATTTCCATGACCTACGCCTTGTCGAGAATGGTCTATTCCATCAGTCGTGATGGTTTGCTACCGAAATCATTGAGCCGATTGACACAAACAAGCAAGGTTCCTAAAAATGCGACCATTCTTGTGGGGATTTTTGCAGCCATTTGTGCAGGTATTTTCCCACTAGCAAGTATTGCTTCTTTCCTCAATATCTGTACCTTAGCTTATTTGATCATGCTGGCGTTGGGTATTATTCGTCTGCGTCAGGTTGAGGGCTTGCCAAAAGCAGGACAATTTAAAACGCCATTTGTACCGGTTTTGCCAATCCTTTCCATCATTATCTGTCTGTCCTTTATGTTCCAGTACAGTCTAGATACTTGGCTTGCCTTTGGAGTATCCTTGGTCATTGGAATTTTGATTTACTTCTGTTATGGTTATCGTCATTCGGAAGTGAAATAGGTTGCCTCCCTTCGTAATTTGAAGGGATTTTCTCTACAATTTTATATATTTGTGGTGCATTTTTAAATAAAGTAGTATAATATATGTAACAAAAGAGAAAGGAGTTTTCTTATGACTAATAGTGATATTCGTGCAAGGGCTACTCTTATTCGGGAGAATACAGAGGGAATGTTAGCCTTATTTATGGCTCCCGTCTTGATTTCATTTCTGTCAGGCATGCTTAACTATGGCTTGAAACAAATCTGGGGACGAACGGGTATCGTCTTTTGGGGAAGTACCATTGTAAAAGATGGGGTAACATGGAGTCACAATTATATATCGCTTGACCCGTCAATCATATTTGATTTTATTGCACAATGTTTGATTGTGACGGCGTGTTTTCAACTCATAAGAGTCGTAAGAAAGCAGCGAGACAAGGTCAGCTTTTCAGAGTGTTTTAGTCTACTGGATGGGAAGAATTTTTTACCTATTCTGGTCACGACCTTTTTGAAAATGCTCGTTATTTATATAGCTGGTTTCCCAGCTGTCATTGGGATGGCTTTACTTAGTATTTCATTTTTCAGTACAGTTTTCATTGTTGGGGCTCCGGTTGGCTATCAGCCTGATTTCTCAGGATTTTTTAGCTCCTCCTATTTTCAAATAGGAGTAATCTTAGTCGTGATTGGCTTGGTTTGTGGTCTATTAGTAGATTATGGTCTCAGTCAGGTTCAATTTCTTCTTTATGATCATTTGGAAAATAATATTTATTCTTCTCCGTTTAAATTATTCAAACAGAGTTGGCAATTGATGAAAGGTAATAAGTGGCGTCGATTCATGCTTGACTTGTCATTTATTGGTTGGTTCATCGGTATTTTACTGACTTTTGGTTTGTTGGCCTTGTATGTTTATCCTTATTATTGGACCTGCCAAGCCCTGTTTTATGAGGATTTGATTGCCAAAAATCCTTTGTTACTTTCGAGGGTAGATTCCATTTGGTCTTCGGAACTAGGATAAGCATAGATTTTATACAGCTACATTGAAATAAAAATACAGACAGTTTCTGCTGGATTTAGCGATCAGCAAGATTCTGTCTGTATTTTTTATCATCATTGCTAAAGTTCAAGTTGTTTTGATGGTGATGTGAAATAGAGTTCATATACCAACCAAGTGATCATACCAGCTTGGATAAGGAGGCTGATAACTGAGCCTTCCACACCAAATGCACCACCTGACAACCAGTCTGGACCAGAGGTTTCTACTGCGATAAAGGCCTGGCCAGCCTGTGTTCCGCTCACTGGAAAGGCAAAGACATTTCCTTGGAAACAATTCCAGGCAGCATGTAGACCACCTATTACCCAAAGATTACCGGTTTTTAACATGACTAAGCAGGCTAAAATGGCAAAGAGTGTTAGGTCGAGAAGGGGAATGAGGGAAATCCCGTCGTTACCAAGATGGAGAAAGGTAAAAAAGAGGGAGGAAACAAGGATACCGACAGGGATATTGTGCTTGGCAGCTAGGGATGAAAACATCCAGCCTCTAGTCAATAATTCCTCTGTTGTGCCTTGAATGGACCAAGCAAGTACAAGGATAAGAAATTCTCCTACTAAATTCGCTGAGAATTGAAAACTAGTCACTTGAATAGCCCCAAATCCCCACATAAGCAAGACACAGGTGGTTAACATAGCAGCACCTATCCCCCAACCAAGTAAGAAGTCTTTCAAAGCTCCTTTTTTTCGTATTCCAAGCCCAAGCCAAGGACTTTTTTCTACAAATCTTGCCCAGAGTATGATGGCAAGACTGATGAAGGCAAAGGCCAATAATTCAAGACTGAGTGTCACAAAGGCATTATCTATGAAAATGAAAAATAAGGGCATAAAGGCAAAGTAACCAACTGTTTCAGCTACTGCCATCAAGACCAGTGCTGTGATAGGCGATAGGATAAAATTGAGATTAAAGCGTGATTTGGCTTTCTCTGAAATGAATGCTGTTTTCATATTTTTCTCCTAGTTTGTGTTTAGTACCAGTCTATCATATTTTCCTATGGAAAACTAGACAGAATTTTGATAAGCGTGATATAATGATACAAAAGTATAAAAGGAGAATATCTATGAAACTAATGGATTGGCTAAGAGATTTTCAATTTGGAGAACACCAATTGGTAGGTCCATTTTTCTATGCAACCCCGCTCGCTTTGAAATTTGAAATTGGGCCTGCAGAGGAGGCTGAAGAGCTACCTAGAAAAGTGTATCTGGATAGGGCTTATGCGCGTGCGGTTGAGCTTTTGGAGCGTGCTAGTTCAGCATACGACTATGTGGTTCTTTCACTGCTTCGCCAGGAAGATAGGGCCATCGACACTTACCTCTGGCATTTTTCATCGAAATTTAACTTCGACAAGGTCCCTGAGCCTGAGTTGATAGAAGTGGAGGATTGGACGGGAGATGTGCTAGTCTTTGAGCGCTATCTCTTTCCGGTCGCTGACCAAGATTTGAATGCTCTGTTGAAGGAGATTATCAAAGCCGACCATGGTGGTTTTCACTACCTTTCTGCTTCTCTTATCTTTCTATCTAGCAAGGAAAAGGTTCTGTATCATTGCTATGATGATAGGGGAGTGGATGTCGCGGTGGTGGATGACGACAAGCGTCGTCAGCTTTTTACGGACTGCCATGACCTGCTTTTTGACTATGATATGGAGGAGATGGAGAGGAGGATGGATTTTAAAAACTAATATAAAAATGCCCATGATATACTACGTATACCATGGGTTTGACTTTCAGTCAAACCCTAACAACAACAGTCCTATCACAAAATAAGATTAGGAAACTGAATGGTGTGTTTAGTATAATAACGTGGGTTATTTTTTCAGCCAACACTCCTTTTGTACTAATACAAATGTGTTAGGAAAAGCTAGGAGATCTTATGGCAAAGTTTGATATTATTACAATCGAAGACAAGATTCAGCAGTTATTGGAAGTTGGCTTTGACCAAGCTTCTTTTATCTATGAATTCTTGTCTTTTTATGATATTCCAAAAGCGACAATCACTCGCATCCGTAAAGATAAAAGTGGAGAAATTAAGAACAAATTGTATTACAAGACGGTTCCTACTGATAAGTCGGTTGTGGCAGGTGTTGCTGAGATTGAAGTGGTAATTAAGGATAAAAAGTCCCAACTTAGAATAAGATATTTCATAAATTATAAAGTGTGTGAGGTTGAAAATACGTAATATGAATAGGCAGAAAAGGATAGCAAGAGGTTTTAATAGTGGGAAACTCAATATTAAATAAAGCAAAATACAGTGGGAATAATACAGATGAATGGTATACAGATTATAAAACCGTAGAAAGTGAAGTACAACATTATGAATCTCAATTCATTGGAAAAAAAGTACTTTGTAATTGTGACAACCCATATGATTCCGCTTTTGCAAAATATTTTCTGAAAAATTTCAATCGATTCAACTTAAAAAAACTGGTATGTATTTCATATGCAAACTCGGAGATTCATTCAAGTGAAGATGGCAGGGGTCTTATTCTGGAGATTGACGAAATGTCACCTGCTATCATTGATTGTTTAGATGAAAACAAGCTCTTTGACATGCTCGTAAATGATAGAAAGCTTCGAAAACTAACTGGTGACGGAGATTTTAGAAGCCCAGAATCTATAAAGTATTTAATCGATTCTGATATTGTAGTGACAAATCCACCTTTTTCTAAATTTTCAGAATTATTCTCATTGCTAACTAAGTATCATAAGAAATATCTCTTGATTAGCAACCAAAATGCAATAACATACAAAGAAATTTTTCCTTATATAAAGAAGAATGAAGCTCGTGTAGGCTACCATTTTGGAGATATGTCATTTAAGGTTCCAGATAGTACTGAACCAAGAAAAACAAGGTTTTGGGTGGACGAATTTGGTCAAAAATGGAGAAGTTTAGGAAATGCAATGTGGCTTACAAATTTAGAGGTTCCCACTAATAGCAAAAAGAAGCTTGTTTTGACTCACAAATTCATAGAAGGTAATTATCCGAAGTATGATAATTTTGATGCAATTCACGTTTACAGAGTTTCAGAAATACCAATGGATTATTATGGAATAATGGGTGTGCCACTTACATATTTGAAATACCATAATGATGAAATATTTGAAATTGTTGGAGAGGCAAATCATGGTTCTGATAATGAGTATGATCTTTTTAAACCAAAAATAAATGGTAAAGAAATGTTTAAGCGAATATTGATAAAAAGACGAGAGAGTGATAAAGAAATGGAATTTAGAATACTTGATTTATTTTGTGGTGCAGGAGGTATGTCGTATGGAATGCATAAAAATCCTCATTTTGTAACAAAAGTTGCATTAGATGTTAACGAAAAGGTCGCACAGACGTTCAGAAAAAATATCCCAGGCTCAGAATTGATTATAGGAGATATAAAGGACAAAGAGATAAAGAAAAAAATAATAGATCTTTCGAAAAAAAATAAAGTAAATATGATTATTGGTGGACCACCATGTCAAGGATTCTCGTTAAAAGGTAAGAAGTTAGGGTTAGAGGACCCTAGGAATTTTTTATTTATAGAATTTCTTCATTTAGTTAAGGTGTTGCAACCATTAGTTTTTGTAATAGAAAATGTAAAAAATTTGATGTCGACATCAAACGGTTGGTTTAAAGAACAAATTATAAATGAGATAAAGAAACTAGGTTATGAAGTTAGTGTAGGCATACTTAGAGCAAGTGATTACGGTGTTCCACAAAATAGAGAGAGGGTCATTTTCTTATGTAGTAAAAAAAATGCAATTTCGTTACCAGAGCCAACAGTCAAAAGCTTAACAACAGTTCGAGATGCTATTGAGGATTTAGCGTATTTGAATTCAAATGAGGGTGATTTTGAACAGAGTTATATCACAGAAGTAAGAACAGAATATCAAAAGCTTATGAGGAAAGATAGTGTGAAACTATATAACCATAGAGCCTCCAATCATTCTGAAATTGCAATTCATAAACTTAGCATGATTCCACCAGAAAAAGGTAAGGAATATCTTCCAAAAAAACTTTTAGGAAAACAAAAATATAAATCAACGTGGGGTAGATTGAAGTGGGATGAGCCATCCCCTACTATAGATACAAGATTTGATGCAGCATCAAATGGTACAAACAATCATCCATTTTTACATCGTTCTATTACACCGAGAGAGGCCGCACGAATTCAGTCGTTTGATGATAGATTTATTTTCTATGGTAGTAAGGTTGATATTAGAACACAAATTGGTAATGCAGTGCCACCGCTTATGGCGAAGGCTATTGCTGATCAGATTTATGAAAATTTTGTCAATAATGAGGGTGAGGTAATTGAAAATGAATAATCAAATGGCTTATTTAGTAGGTATGATATTAGGAAATGGAGAAGTACAAAGGGATACCAATTACACCACAGTTACGATAGAGATACCCCATAAAAATTTACGAGATGATGAAGGGTTAGAAGTTTCAGTATATGTAAAAAGTAGTTTAGCTGATATTAGAAGTATTATTGAGCCGCTGTTAGGACATTCACTGCCTATTTCACAAACAAAGAATGTAACAAGGGTGTCTTTTACAAAGTCTAATGAAGATTATACTATGAGAGAGATTCTCAGATTTATTGGAAATGGTGTTCACCATTCAACTATGGTAATGAATGGTGAATTATTTAATATGACTATTGATGAGAAGAAGGAATTGCTCAGAGGGGTAGCAGACGTGACTGGCTACATTAGGAAAAGTAATCTGGCTTTTGGTCAAGATGGATGTCATAGAGTGTACATTGAGATTCCAGGTAACTGGCAATTTGTTATAGATATAGCTAATATGTTGAAAACATTAGATATACCCGTTCAAACAATAGATTTTGGTCATCCTAACTTCAGAGATTCTAATTTAAAAAAATATAAGCAAGGAAAAACGAAATATTGGAAAAAGGAACACCAAGTTAAAATATGGGCAAATGAGTTTCTACCTATAGGATTTAATGTTGTTCACAAGCAAAGGGCATTAGAACGATATGCAGAAGAATTACTTGATTATTTAGATGAAAATAAAACCCATCAATTCTATTGGGAGAAAGCTGTTAGGTTAAGAAGCAAGCCGATTCACCCAATGGAAAATGATGATAGTTTACCCGAAAAAATAAGAGGAAAGCATTTTGATTCATGGACTCAATTAGCAAAAGAGTTAGGATATGGCGAATAAGGTAAGAAGTGAATTTGAGTTATACCCAGGTATGGTCAAATGGTTAGATACATACCTTAGGGAAAAGTTTAAAAACAAGAGGTGTGAAGTATTTGTATTAGATTGTCACTCCGTATATTTAGATTCAATTTTAAATAAATATGATGTAATACAATATTTTCCACAAGTTGTTGGATTGAAAATTGAAATTGATGTTTTGGGGATTGTAAGATGGAAAGATAGAGCTGAAATCTATTTTGTTGAAGCGAAAAAGGCAGCGTTAACTCTTCAAAATTTAGGACAATTATTGATATATTGTAAACTTTGTAATCCCGAAGAAGCATATTTATTATCATCTGATGGGTTAGGGAGCCTACAAAAAGTTTTAATCAATTTAAAAAGAGAAGATTTGCTTGATTATGGGAGTGGAAAACGAATAAAAAAAATTAATGTAGCCAGATGGGATATTTCGAAGGATGGAGTAGATAATCATTCTATCATACCTAAAATATAGAGTTTTGTGGTTTAAAAAGGGATTGCTTGAATTAGAAGATGGGCACACTTAATGCTGTAAAGCAGGATGCCTTCTACGATAAACGCGTTCAACTGGAGACTATTTCTCCAACCGGAAAAAAAGTTTCCGTTACTGAATGGTTTGTGGTAGAATTAGAACAAATTGAAAAAAAATAAATGAGCTTTTTAAACAACTAAATCTATGACAGATTATCAGCTAAACCAAAGGAGAAGTATATGGGTGCATTTCTATTTTTTACATTTGCGATTTGTTATCTGGTAGGCATTATCGCTATAACGATTGGTCTCAGACGTAGGAAGTAGGAGGAAAGACAAATGGAAGAACTCTTTATGAAACTCTTGATTTGGTTTTTAATCTTGCTTTGGGCCTCACCTGTAATTATTGTCGCATTGGCAGGTGGTTTTGTCATTTTAAGCCTATTGTTTGGCAGAAGGAAATAATGATATTGAAGCATTGCAAAAGAATGGAACCTATCGTAAAATGGTAGTATATTTCAGATATTCAGGAGGGGCTTGTTATGCCTTACCGTAAATTAACATCAAGCGATCGGACCTTTATCAAAGGGCAGACGGATCGCTTGATGAATCAGATGAATAGCAATGCGGAATACTTAGCGACTGTCCAGACTTATGAGGCGGCCAAGGCCCGCATGAACCAAGCCTATCTGGCAATGGAACTGGAAGACGACCCAGAGAAAAAGGTACGACTGGCAAAATTGGTTGAAACCTATGCTGCACAAGCCCAGGCTATATTGGACGAGTGGGAGGAGAAGAACAGACATGCAGAGAAAGCGGCAAGAAATATCAAGTTGATCTTGTGGCTGACCGTACTGTTCACCCTTAGCTTTGTTTTTCCAGTCAATATCATTTTAGCCATTCTTTTTGCCGTTTGGTTTTATCGGAATTACCTTCGTTCAAGTAGAATTGCCCAATTGCCTAAGTCTACTGCGAGCCAGTCAATAGTGACAGAAGAGGAAAGTTATGAAGACTGGCTGACAGAAAAGATTGTCACACTTAACAAAGACAAGTGCCAGTGGACAGAGGATGTACTTGCAAAATATGACAGTTTGGATGAAATAGCAGCAGGTATTGGTAAAATTGACGAGATAGATAAAGAAGCTGGTAAGAAAATTCTCCATCGTTATCAAGCAATCTTAGCTGATATTGAAAAATTACCAGATTCTGACCAGAAAACCTATTATTTAGATTTTCATCGAGAAATGATAGCTGATTTGGAAAATGTATTTGAACAGCTCCATATTGTATAAGAACACCGGAAACAGTTCCAAACTGGTTCCGGTTTTTCGCTCTTCGTCAATTGACAAGAACAGAACTATAATTTTATAGAGAAGATAGACATTAGCTTTCTACTCGGCTTGTATTTAGAACCGCTTTGTGATTTAGCTGAAAATATGATAAAATAGGATGTTGTCAATAACAGGGTTTCATTTGCCCTGAATTTGAAAGGAAAAAATATGACAAAAACACCGTTTTATATCACCACACCGATTTATTATCCGTCTGGCAAGCTCCATATTGGCTCGGCCTACACAACTATTGCCTGCGATGTCTTGGCTCGCTACAAGCGTCTCATGGGGCACGAGGTTTTCTACCTGACAGGGCTTGATGAGCACGGGCAGAAGATTGAGGAGAAGGCAAAAGAGGCTGGTTTGACACCTCAAGCCTATGTTGACGGCATGGCGGTTGGCGTTAAAGAGCTCTGGAACTTGCTAGACATCTCTTACGACAAGTTCATCCGCACGACCGACGATTACCACGAGGAAGTAGTGGCGGCTGTTTTTGAAAAATTGCTGGCGCAGGACGACATTTACTTGGGAGAGTATTCTGGATGGTACTCCGTATCAGACGAGGAATTTTTCACCGAGAGCCAATTAGAAGAGGTCTTCCGAGATAAAAACGGCAAGGTAACAGGCGGTATCGCTCCCAGCGGTCACGAGGTTGCCTGGGTTTCAGAAGAATCCTACTTCCTTCGCCTCAGCAAGTATCAGGATAAGTTGGTCGAGTTCTTCAATGCTCACCCGGACTTTATCCAGCCAGACGGCCGCCTCAATGAAATTATGAAAAACTTCATCGAGCCAGGCTTGGAAGATTTGGCAGTATCTCGGACATCATTTACTTGGGGCGTGCCTGTACCGTCCAATCCTAAACACGTTGTCTATGTTTGGATTGATGCCCTACTCAACTATGCGACGGCCTTGGGTTATGGTCAGGAAGAAACAGCCAACTACGACAAGTTCTGGAATGGAACAGTTTACCACATGGTTGGTAAGGACATTCTTCGTTTTCACTCTATTTATTGGCCAATCATGCTCATGATGTTGGACATGAAGTTGCCAGACCGCTTGGTTGCTCATGGTTGGTTTGTCATGAAAGATGGCAAGATGTCTAAGTCTAAGGGCAATGTGGTCTATCCAGAAATGTTGGTCGAGCGTTTCGGCTTGGATCCGCTGCGTTACTACCTCATGCGTAGTCTGCCAGTCGGCTCTGACGGGACCTTCACACCAGAAGATTATGTTGGTCGTATCAACTACGAGCTAGCCAACGACCTTGGAAACTTGCTCAACCGAACGGTTGCTATGATTAACAAGTATTTCGGCGGTCAGGTCCCAACCTTTGTTGCCAATGTGACTGATTTTGATGCGGACTTGGCGGCAGTAGTAGCTGACAACTTGGCAAGCTACCACACCTACATGGAAGCTGTGGATTATCCACGCGCTTTGGAAGCTGTTTGGAATATCATTTCCCGTACCAACAAGTACATCGACGAAACTGCACCTTGGGTCTTGGCTAAAGAAGAAGCTGACCGTGACAAGTTGGCAGCGGTGATGGCTCACCTGACAGCAGGTCTTCGTGTGGTGGCTCATTTGATTCAACCATTTATGATGACGACGTCTAATGCTATTATGGAACAGCTTGGTTTGGGTACTGCATTTGACCTTGAAAACCTTGACTTTGCAGGTCTTCCAGCTGGTTTGACAGTGGTCGCAAAAGGCACGCCTATCTTCCCACGTCTGGATATGGAAGAGGAAATCGCCTATATCCAAACCCAAATGGGTGGTAGCTCTGCCATTTCCCAAGAGGAAGAAAAAGAATGGGACCCAGCTGACGTGGAACTCAAAAACGAGAAAGCTGCGATCAAGTTCGAGGACTTTGATGCGGTTGAAATCCGCGTGGCCGAAGTCAAGGAAGTGGCCAAGGTGGAGGGATCTGACAAGCTGCTCAAGTTCCGTCTGGACGCTGGTGATGGACAAGACCGCCAAATCCTGTCTGGTATCGCCAAGTACTATCCGAATGAGCAAGAGTTGGTCGGCAAGAAAGTTCAAATCGTTGCCAACCTCAAGCCGCGTAAGATGATGGGCTTGCTCAGCCAGGGTATGATCCTCTCAGCCGAACACGACGGCAATTTGACACTCTTAACAGTCGATCCATCTGTGCCAAACGGCAGTCAGATTGGGTAAAATTGCTTAGAAAAGACACAAAAACCAGCCTAATCAGCTGGTTTTTTGAGTGCTTTCCATTCCTCTTCTAGAATGGACATAATGAGTGTATCGGTGTAGCCATCTGCTGTCTTTTGGCTGTCCCGTTTGATACCTTCCAAACGAAAGCCAGCTTTTTCATAGGCACGTTTGGCGCGTGGATTGAAGGAAAAAACTTCCAGTTCCAAGCGATGTAAGCCAACCTGCTCAAAAGCAAAGTCTCTGGTCTTTTCAACTGCCCAAGAGCCCAATCCTTGTCCCAGATAACCCTCGTCAAAGATAACGATACGGAAGTTAGCAGAGCTGTTTTCCCTATCCAGTTCATTGATAACCGATTCGCCGATGAAGGTCCCGTCAGGTGCCATCAGCATAAAATCAAACCGTTCAGAGTCGTTGACAATTCGATTGTAGTAGCTGACTACATCTTCTTTTCTATAAGTTCCCGAACTCCCCGTCAGGCGATAAATTTCAGCAGAAGGCTTGGTAAAACAGTCCTCATAATACTTCTCCGCAAAGCCCGCTTGGAAGGACTGCAAGACAAAGCCGTCCTTTTCCCATTTGGCAATTTTTTTGGTCATTTTTACTCTCCTTTCCAACATTTTACATTTTACCACAAGTTGCGAACTAATATAGAAAGGAGGTTCTATGTTAGTTGCACTTGATGAAGACCGACAAATTTTTAATCTTTTGGAAAATCCTGCGCCACAAGGTCGCTATTCCTGTCCAGGTTGTGGAGGCCTGGTCCGATACAAATCCGGAAAAGTTCTGCGTTCGCATTTTGCCCATGTCACCCTACGGGATTGCACATACTTTTCCGAGAATGAGTCAGCCCAGCATCTGTCCCTCAAGTCCAGTCTGTATAAGTGGTTACAGGGTCAGGAAGAAGTAGAGTTAGAGGCCTATCTTCCTGCAACCAAGCAGGTGGCAGATCTCTTGGTCAATCAGCAACTTGCCTTGGAAGTCCAATGTTCCAGTCTACCCATTTCACGCTTGCAGGAACGGACTATGGCCTACCAACAAGCAGGTATAGCTGTTCTGTGGCTTCTGGGAAAGGATCTCTGGCTTGGAGAACGGCTGACCAATCTCCACAAGCAATTCCTCTCTTTTAGTATGAACATGGGTTTTCACCTCTGGGAATTGGATGACGAGAAAAAAGAATTGCGTCTTCGTTACCTTATTCATGAAGACTTACGAGGTAAGGTCCACTGTCTGACCAAGGCCTTTCCCTTTGGTCAAGGGAATTTACTAGATATTTTACGGCTTCCCTTTGCCAAGCAAGCCTTGTCCTATTTTACTTGTTCGGTTGATCAGGATTTGCTGGACTATGTTGCCAAGCAACTCTATTACCGAGTTCCCAAGTGGATGAACTTGCAGGCGGAGGCCTACCAGCAAGGGAAAAACTTGCTCAGTCAGTCCTTGGATGACTTCTATCCCCAAATCCGTCTGCCCAGCTCTGCTATTGGCTTTGCCCAAATCAAACAAGACCTGACACCGATTTACCAAGCATTTGATCTGTTTTACGACAAAGCAAAAGATAAGAGAAAACAAATCTTGTATCCACCTATAATTTATAGACAACTTGTGTAAATAATGATATAATAAAAGAAAAGGTTTACAAGGAGGTCTTGTTATGAAATTTAGTCGTTTTACCTTAGTAAGTGCTTCTTTGCTACTATTGTTTAGCTTATCGGCCTGTGCTGTAAGTCATGAGGAGGGGCAAACCACCACAGCCTCCAGTCAGCAAGTGCAAACAATCAATGAGGAAGAAGCACAGAAGTTTACCTCCCAGCATAGTCAGACAGTAGCCTCTAAAGAAGTAGCAGAGGGTGGAGGGACACTCATAGTCTTTGAAGATGGTACGGAATACCTTTTCACTGATGAATATTATATGCTTTCCTATCCAAGTGGTTGTAAGGTGACCTATTTTGACGAAAGTGGTGATTATACTGTAGCGACTGACAAATACGAAGGTGAGGAGAAGGCAAGTGAGGCTACGGGACAGATTGGACAGTATTTTGTGGCTAGTGGCTACTCTATTTCTTTTGCAAATGATGGACATTTAACGGTTGACCTACAAGGAAACTTTGTTCATCAGGCTAATAATCAGGAGAAAAGAGGAAGTATCAAAGAGGCTGAAGGAAGCAGTTACGTTGACGGTTTGTTAAACAAATATGGCATCCCTAACCTTGCCTTTTATGACAGTTTTGTCAAAGAAGCAGTAGCAGATGCCAAGACCTACTTTACTGCTGATGAGTAACTTGTAAGCCCTCACTTTCCGTTGGAAAGTGGGGCATTTTTATGTTAGAATATTTTTTACGGAGGATTAATTATGTCTAAACAACGTTACGAAATTGAAGAAAAATACCAGTGGGACTTGACCACCATTTTCCCAACCGATGATGCCTGGGAGGCAGAACTTGCAGATTTACAAGCTGAAACTGAAAAAACAAAAGAATTTGCAGGTCATTTGCTGGACTCAGCTAAAAGTCTCTTAGAAATTAGCGAAACGCAGCTTGGTCTTATGCGTCGCATTGAAAAACTCTATGTCTATGCGTCTATGAAGAACGACCAAGATACTCGTGAAGGCAAATATCAGGAATTTCAAGCTAAGGCCATGGGCTTGTATGCTGCCTTTTCACAGGCTTTTGCCTTCTATGAGCCTGAATTTATGGCCATTACTGAAGAGCAGTTGGAAGCCTTTAAGGCAGAAGAGCCTACTCTTGTTCAATACAGCCACCAATTTGAAAAACTTTTAGCGGCTAAGGACCATGTCCTGTCACAAGAGGTAGAAGAAGTCCTTGCGGCGACCAGCGAGATTTTCGAATCACCTGCTGAAACCTTCTCAGTCTTGGACAATGCCAGTCTGCGTTTCCCAGAAATCGCAGATGAAGACGGTCACTTGGTGCCACTTTCACACGGAAACTACATCCACTTTATGGAGTCTAAAAACCGTGATGTCCGCCAAGAAGCCTATGAAGCTATGTACGGTACCTACGAGCAGTTCCAGCATACATACGCTAAGACCCTTCAGTCTAATGTCAAGGTCAATAACCTGAAAGCTCGTTTACGGAAGTACGATTCAGCCCGTCACGCATCACTTGCAGCTAATTTCATTCCAGAATCCGTTTACGATACATTAGTGGCGGCAGTCAACAAGCACCTTCCGCTCTTGCACCGTTATATCAATTTGCGTAAGAAACTCTTGGGTATTGAGGACTTGAAGATGTACGATATGTACACACCATTGTCAGATTTTAGTACCAAGATTTCTTATGAAGATGCTCTTAAAAAATGCCAAGAAACCTTGGAAATCTTTGGTGAGGATTATTCGGCTATCGTTAAAGAAGCTTTTGAAAATCGCTGGATTGATGTTCATGTTAATGAAGGAAAACGTTCAGGTGCATATTCAGGAGGTGCCTACGACACCAACGCCTTCATGCTTCTCAATTGGCAGGATAATTTGGATAATATGTACACCCTTATCCATGAAACAGGGCATTCTCTTCACTCTATGTTGACTCGTAAGACTCAACCCTATGTCTATGGTCATTATTCACTTTTCTTGGCAGAAATTGCTTCAACAACCAATGAAAATCTCCTAACAGAAAAACTCTTGGCAGAAGTAGAAGATGATAAGGAACGCTTTGCTATTCTTAACCATTACCTAGATGGTTTCCGTGGTACAGTCTTCCGCCAGACCCAATTTGCCGAGTTTGAGCAAGCTATCTACAAGGCAGACCAGGAAGGTCAAGTCTTGACGGCTGATTTCCTCAATGAATTGTACGGTCAGACAAACGAGAAATACTACGGACTTTCTGCCGAAGAAAATCCAGAAATCCAGTTTGAGTGGGCTCGTATTCCACATTTCTATTACAATTTCTATGTCTATCAGTATGCGACAGGTTTTGCGGCAGCATCAGCTCTAGCAAACAAGATTGTCAATGGTAGCCCAGAAGACAAAGAAAACTATCTCAACTACTTAAAGGCTGGTAGCTCAGATTACTCCCTCAATGTCATCGCTAAGGCTGGCGTAGACATGACCAAGGAAGATTACCTCAATGATGCCTTCAAGGTATTTGAGGCTCGTTTGGAAGAATTAGAAGCTCTAGTTGAGAAAGGTGTGCACCTCTAATATGATTTCCTATAAACGTTCGATTGTCATTCCCAGTGTGATTAGCCTTGTTTTAATCTTGCTGGGTCTTGGTGGTTTGACTAGACCTGAACCTTCTGTGGGAAGTGTCGTCTATTTGATATTTTTACAACCTTTGCTGGTTTATTTATATATATTGAGAAAACAAAAGGCTGTTTTTATCTTGACGAAACAGCACCTAGAATTTCAAGAACACTTTTGGAGTGAACGCCAGCGCCATTCGTTAGAAGAGATTGCGGAGATTCGATACATGGTTTCTCCTGTCTATCGTGGCTATCAGTCGAAACGTTTGCGAATCGTAGGAAATAAGGGAGCGCTACTTGCAGTCGTCAATTTGAATAAGCTTGATGGTGCAGATTTTAATGATATTTACCATTTTGTAGAGCAAGTAGCACCGCATATAAGATGGGATTTTTCAAATTCATAATGGAGGTATTATGTTAACGGAAGAACAACTACAGGACATTTTTGAACTGGCAGACCTCATGTCAAATGGTGACAGGGAGCTATTTCTTCAACTTAGGGATGTGGTTTTTGCTAGTGATCCGAATCAGATTCTAGACTCTATTGAACGCATCTTAGAACCAGATTCATTCGATGATTTCTTGGACCGTGTTGGGGAGTCTGAAAAGGAAAATCTTTGGTTAATCTTGATAAAATTACTAGAGCATTTTAATTATATTTGTGTGCGTGATTATAAGGATAATCTTGAAGAGTTTATCTACTTTTTTGACCGTCTTCATCAAGTCCGCAATGCAGGGATTTCTCTCAAATTGGATTCAGTTGGATTAAATCCAGCTGCCTCTATTTCAGAATGGGCAAGAGTTGTTGATAGCAAATATCTTGATGAAAACTTTTGTCTAGGGGCAGTAGATATGGACACGGATAGTTACTATCTCTTTTTCAGTAAGCAAGAGACTTTTGTCCGACTTCAAGAACTAGCTGGAAATTTAGGGTATCGAATTGATTACGCTAAAAATATGTAAAGAAAAGGTGGGGAAACCTACCTTTTAGCGTGTTGAGGAAGAAAATCTTGTCGGCTTATGATATAATGGACTCTATGGTCGAATCATATAGTAAAAACGCAAATCACAATATGCGCCGTCCGGTTGTCAAGGAAGAAATTGTGGATTTTATGCGAACACGTCAGGCGCAAAATACAGGTTTTTTGAAAGAACTGGAAGAGTTTGCTCGTCAAGAAAATATTCCAGTTATCCCTCACGAAACGGTAGCTTATTTCCGCTTGCTGATGCAGACACTCCAACCTAAACGTATTTTAGAAATTGGAACTGCTATTGGCTTTTCTGCGTTACTGATGGCTGAAAATAGTCCGAATTCGAAGATTACAACGATTGATCGAAATGAAGAAATGATTAGCTTTGCAAAGGAAAATTTTGCCAAATATGATCAGCGCCAGCAGATTGAATTGCTGGAAGGGGAAGCCATGGACATTCTTCCGACTTTACCAGATGACGCATATGATTTTGTTTTCATGGATTCTGCTAAATCAAAATATATTGTATTTTTACCAGAAGTCTTGAAAAAGGTCAAAGTAGGCGGTCTAATCATTTTGGATGACATCTTCCAAGGAGGAGATGTTGCCAAAGACATCAAGGATGTCAGAAGAGGGCAGCGCACTATTTATAAGGGATTGCAACGTTTATTCGATGCGACTTTGGATAATCCAGATGTGACTGCTAGTCTTATTTCCATGAGTGACGGTCTCCTTATGTTGAGGAAAAATAGGGAAAATGTTGACTTAAAACATACAGAAATTTAAGAAGTTTTTAAGCTTTTGTGTTATAATGAAAGGGTTAACGAAAAAAAGGAGAGAGTTTCTAATGAAACAAACTAAAAAAATTCTTGCAGGTGCAGTAACACTCTTTGCTGCAGTAACACTCGCTGCTTGTTCCAATGCAGCTGATAAAGATATCATTACGATGAAAGGGAATACGATTACTGTGTCTGAGTTTTATGAGAAGGTAAAAACAAACTCTCAAGCTCAACAAGTTCTATTGTCAATGATTATTAGTAATGTATTTGAAGACCAGTATGGTGACAAAGTGACTGCAAAAGAAGTCGATGAGGCTTATGACAAAATGGCAGAGCAATATGGTGATTCATTTGCAACAGCTCTTTCTTCAGCTGGCTTGACTCAAGAAACTTACAAAGAACAAATCCGTACTAATAAATTAGTTGAGTATGCTGTAAAACAGGCCGCTGAGAAGGAATTGACTGATGAGAACTACAAGGCAGCTTATGATGCCTATACCCCAGAAGTAACAGCACGTGTCATCAAATTGACAGACGAAGCTAAGGCAAAAGAAGTTTTAGCTGCAGCACAAGCTGAAGGTGCAGATTTTGCTCAATTGGCAAAAGACAATTCTACGGATACTGCTACAAAAGACAATGGAGGCGAAGTAAAATTCGATTCAACTTCAACAACTGTTCCTACAGAAGTTCAAAAAGCGGTCTTTGCTTTGGATGCAGGTCAAGTAGGGGCCTCCGTTATTTCAGTAGTAGATATGACAACTTATACAACTAGCTACTATGTTGTAAAATTGGAAGCGAAGTCAGAAAAATCTGCCAACTGGGAAGACTACAAAGATAAGTTGAAAGAGATTATTCTGGCGCAAAAGCAAAGTGATTCAACATTTGTTGCTACTGTGCTAAAAGAAGCGCTCCAAAAAGCAAACGTTAAGGTTAAAGACAGTGCTTTCCAAAATCTTCTTTCACAATATGTGACAACAGAAGAAAGCAGTTCTTCATCAACGGAAAGTAGTTCTTCGTCGACTGAAAGCTCTTCTTCTACAACAGAATCTTCTAGTTCTTCAGGTCAATAATTGACGTTTTACTTATTAAGAATAGATACTTGATTACTTAGTTCAGAAAATTGGCGGTTGTTGCGAGCCATCTAGGCCAAGTATCTTGCTACTTAATAGAACAATTGAATATGAGAACCTGTATTCGCAGTTTAGTACTTCTATCTAAGTCTAGTTTTTCAGCTACTCATCGTTAGTTTTTTTCAAAATACAGTCGTATTACCTTAAAAACTGCTTTGATTAGCGAAATGCTATCTCTTATATACGAGTGCTTCACTTGTAAACATAGGTTATGAAATGAGAATGACAAGTCATTGAATGAAGGTGGTACCGCGGTTTTTCGCCCTTCGTTTGATTTCTTGTTATTTTTTTGGAGGTTATCATGAAGCAATTTCAAGTGAAACAGCGCTTTACCTTTGGTGGTGAAAAATTTGATATTCGTGATAGTTTTGGGGATCTTGCTTATCAAGTGGAGGGCTCTTTTCTCGAAATTCCAAAACGATTTATCGTGACCAATTCTAGAGGTGGGGAAGTTTGTCAGATTACTAAGAAGTTTTTGACCTTCCTGCCCCAGTTTACCATTGATATGGCAGATGGTCATTCTTTCTACTTGCAAAAGGAATTTACTTTTTTTAAGGATCGCTATACTGTGGAAAATCTAGGTTTAATCCTAGACGGAAATATCTGGGATTTGGATTTTCGCTTGAAAAGGCCAGATGGTATGCTCGTAGCTGAAATCTCCAAAGAACTCTTTCATTTAACTTCTCATTACTCCGTTACTGTATTGGAGGACTCCTATGCAGATTTGGTCATTTCCTTGGTGGTCGCAATTGACTACATCGAAATGATGGAAGATGCATCGAATTAATCGTGAAATAATCATTCAGTTTAACTGGTCCGTTAAATTGAACCCGCCTAACTATCACTTATGAAAGGAAATGTTCAATTTAGATAATTTTCTGAATTGAACCGGCCCGGAAGGCTCGCTTCTTTCTAATAATTTTTCAAAATATCTAAACGAAAGGAAAGGGCATCGAGTTTATTCTGAAATGAACTCGGGCTACGGACTTTGTCAAAAAGAGAAACACTTCTTAGACGCAAGCGTCTTCATCAGGTTTCCTATTTTGACGGTGTCCGCTTAACGCCCTTAGTATCTTAGTTGAACTCGGGCTACGGACTTTCCCCTAAATTATCAAATATGAAAGGAAATGTTTAATTTAACTGTTTCGTTAAATTGAACCCGCCCGGAAGGCTCGGAAAAAAGATAAACTGCCTAGGAAATCAGGATTTCCTGTCAGTTTCCTATTTTTCAGTTGCCTTCTAATCGGGCTTGGTATCTTAGTTTATGAAAAATTTATCTTCTGCTCAAATTCGTCAAATGTGGTTGGATTTCTGGAAATCAAAGGGTCACTCTGTTGAGCCTTCAGCAAATCTAGTCCCTGTTAACGATCCAACTCTTTTGTGGATCAATTCTGGTGTGGCAACTCTAAAAAAATACTTCGATGGCTCTGTTATTCCAGATAACCCACGGATTACAAATGCCCAAAAATCAATCCGTACCAACGATATCGAGAACGTTGGTAAGACAGCCCGCCACCATACCATGTTTGAAATGCTTGGTAACTTCTCTATCGGAGATTACTTCCGTGATGAAGCGATTGAATGGGGCTTTGAGCTCTTGACAAGCCCAGAATGGTTTGCTTTGCCAAAAGACAAGCTCTACATGACTTACTATCCTGATGATGTGGATTCATACAATCGTTGGATTGCCCTTGGTGTTGAGCCAAGCCACTTGATTCCGCTTGAAGATAACTTCTGGGAAATTGGTGCAGGTCCTTCTGGTCCAGATACGGAGATTTTCTTCGACCGTGGTACTGACTTTGACCCTGAAAACATTGGTATTCGTCTCTTGGAAAAAGATATTGAAAATGATCGTTACATCGAGATTTGGAATATCGTATTGTCCCAGTTCAACGCAGACCCAGCTGTTCCGCGTTCTGAGTACAAGGAATTGCCAAGCAAAAACATTGATACGGGTGCAGGTTTGGAGCGTTTGGCAGCTATTTTCCAAGGGGCTAAGACCAACTTTGAAACGGATCTCTTCTTGCCAATCATTCGTGAAGTAGAAAAGATTTCAGGTAAGACCTACGATCCAGATGGCGACAACATGAGCTTCAAGGTTATTGCAGACCACATCCGTGCCCTTTCTTTTGCTATTGGTGACGGTGCCCTTCCTGGAAATGAAGGTCGTGGTTATGTCCTTCGTCGTCTTCTACGTCGTGCTTCTATGCATGGTCAACGTTTGGGCATTACAGAGCCATTCTTGTACAAATTGGTGGAGACAGTTGGCAATATCATGGAAAGCTACTATCCAGAAATACTTGAAAAACGTGCCTTCATTGAGAAGATTGTTAAGAGTGAAGAAGAGTCATTTGCTCGTACTATCCATACAGGTTCACAATTTGCTGAGCAATTGATGGATAAATTAGCAGCAGAAGGTAAGTCTGAGATTGATGGTCGTGACATTTTCAAACTCTACGATACCTATGGTTTCCAAGTAGAATTGACAGAAGAATTGGCTGAGCACCGTGGAATGACCCTTGATATTGCTGGTTTTGAAGCGGCTATGAAAGAGCAACAAGACCGTGCACGTGCCTCAGTTGTCAAAGGTGGTTCAATGGGTATGCAAAATGAAACCCTGGCTGCTATCACAGAAGAGTCGACCTTTGTTTACGGCCAAACAGCTCTTGAAGCAAGCTTATCTGTCATTGTGGCTGATAATGCGCGTACAGAAGCAGTCTCAGAAGGTCAAGCCCTCCTTGTCTTTGACCAAACACCATTCTATGCAGAAATGGGTGGTCAGGTTGCAGACCATGGTTTTGTGAAAAATGCTGCTGGAGACATTGTTGCGACTGTCATCGATGTGCAGAAAGCACCAAATGGTCAACCATTGCACACAGTTGAACTGTCCGCAAGCATTTCAGTTGGTCAAACCTACACACTTGAAATCGAAACAAAACGCCGTAAGGGTGTTGAGAAGAACCACACAGCAACTCACTTGCTCCATGCAGCTCTTCACAATATTATCGGCGAGCATGCAACACAGGCTGGTTCCTTGAACGAGCAAGACTTCCTCCGCTTTGACTTTACGCATTTTGAGGCAGTTACTGCGGAAGAACTTCGTCGTATTGAAGAAGAAGTCAATGAGCAAATTTGGAATGCTATCCCAGTTGTGACAGTTGAGACAGATATTGACACAGCCAAGGAAATGGGGGCAATGGCTCTCTTTGGTGAAAAATACGGTAAAGAAGTCCGCGTTGTTACTATCGGTGACTATTCTGTGGAGCTCTGTGGTGGTACCCATGTTAGCAACACCGCTGAAATCGGTATCTTCAAGATTTTGAAAGAAGAAGGTATCGGTTCAGGTACTCGCCGTATCATTGCGGTAACAGGCCGTGAAGCCTTCCTTGCCTATCGTGACCAAGAAGATGCCCTCAAAGAAGTAGCGGCAACTATCAAGTCACCGCAGATCAAGGAAGTGCCAAACAAGGTTGAAAGTCTTGCACAACAAGTTCGTGACCTGCAAAAAGAAAATGCAGCTCTGAAAGAAAAAGCAGCGGCAGCAGCTGCTGGTGATGTCTTCAAAGAGGTCAAAGATGCTAATGGCATTCGCTACATTGCTAGCCAGGTCCAAGTTTCAGATGCAGGTGCTCTCCGTACCTTCGCTGACAACTGGAAGCAGAAAGACTACTCTGATGTCTTGGTGTTGGTTGCGGCTATCGGCGACAAGGTCAATGTCCTTGTGGCAAGTAAGTCAAGCGATGTTCATGCAGGAAACCTCATCAAAGTCCTTGCGCCAATCGTAGCAGGTCGCGGTGGTGGTAAGCCAGACATGGCCATGGCAGGTGGTAGCGATGCGTCTGCTATCCAAAACCTCTTGAACAGCGTAGCGAAAAACTTATAATATAGTCAGTGTATATCCCTTTGTTAAAGCAACTAGCAAGGGGATATCTTTCTATTCTAAAATGAGGAGTACGTATGGAACACATCAAAGATATTTGGCAAGAGTTGTATGATCAGGCAAAAGTCCACTATGCTCCGCATTATGTTTCGCCTTTCATTTATTCAAACCATGTTGTTGCTGCAATTGAGGCAGAAGATGGACAAATTTACACCGGTTATTGCTTTGAGGCAACAGCAGGTGTATTTCATCTTTGTGCAGAGAGAGCCGCTGCCTTTAATATGTTTCAGGATAGTGGTCAGACAGCGATAAAACGCATTATTGCCTTTCGAGATCAAGCGCCCTCTGGAGAGGGTTCGGGAATGCCTTGCGGAGCTTGCCGTGAATTTTTGATGCAACTGTCGGCTGATAATGCACAGACAGAAATCATGGTTGATTTTGACAAACGAGAAACCATCACATTAGGCGAACTCATGCCTTGCTGGTGGGGTGAAGAAAGAATGCAAGCTGGTACAGATCACTTGGAATAATAAATGAACTCTTTTATCCTTTGGGTAGAAGAGTTTTTTGTATGGCATTCTAGTCAATTTGACAACATTCATAAACTTTTTGACAAAAATTATTATTTTTTTGACAAAGATACTTGTCAAAAAGAAAAAGAAGTGTTACAATGATATCAAGATAAAAATCAAAAGGGTTCATCTAATACGATGAACAGATAAGGAGTCACCAAATGAAACAACCCTTTATGATTACAGGAACAACCGTTGCGCGTGCAGTCGAAATAGTGTCCATTCTATTATTGGCTTACATTCTCCTTTCTGATTTGCTGGGATGGAGCGATATGGATACAGCTCTAATGACTACTCTAATTGCTTCAATTGCTTGTATCGAAGCAAGTTTACAGATGGAGAAAAAAGGAAATAAGTAGAAGGAGATAGACCATGAAACGATACATTTCAGCAGATATGGCAGCGATTATGATTGCAGGAGCCTGTATTGTCGGATTATTGATTGGAGTTGCTCTAGGTTTATTGAGTTTGAGCTAGGTGAAATAGAAGGAGAAGAAAAATGGAAAATAAAAAGAAATTATACGAAGTAGATGTTAGAAGCGATAAAAAGTTGGCAGCAAGGTTGTATGTAACTACAATTTTATTAGTGTTTCCGTTCTTTTGGCTATTTGGATTCATAGCTTCTAAAGTTGAGTTTCAAAAAGTCATGAATGAGTTGCAATTTATAGAAGCACTATTTATTTTTCTATTGCTTATTATCATGCATGAATGGATTCATGGACTGTTTTTTAAAATTTTTTGTCCCAAAAATCCAGTCAAATATGGAATTAAATGGAAAACAGGGATGGCTTATGCAATCAGTCTCAACTCCCTTTATAATCGTTTCCAAACAGTTGTAATTGCCCTTGCCCCCTTCGTTCTTATTAGTTTGGGGTTGACAGCATCTGCAATGTTTGGTTGGCTTGATAAAGGGGCTTATCAGATTCTAGCAACCATGCATTCAGCAGCTTGTATTGGGGATTTCTATTATACCTACTTACTGATGGCAAAATTCAAAGAGGTGGCGGTAGAAGTAGCTGTAACAGAAAAGAGCTTGATTATCTACCAAGCCTAGAAAGGAAAATTTATGGAATATGTCTTAAAAAATCGGCTCAAGGAGTTGCGGGCACGGGATAGCCTCAACCAGACTGAGTTGGCAAAGTTAGCAGAAGTATCACGGCAGACCATTAGCTTGATTGAGCGGGGGGAATATACGCCCTCGGTGGTCATTGCCATGCGAATTGCTCAAATTTTTAACGAAAATGTGGAAAATGTTTTTCAATTAGTGGAGGTAGAAGAATGAAACAGGGGAAACAATTAACGACAAAACAAAGATGGATGAGGAATCTTACCTATTTATTTTTAGGAGCAATTTTCGGTGCATTTTATGGCTTTTTTGGAGTATTGATTTCTAAGTTTGGATTACCGTCTTTTGTCAATCTAGATAACTTTCTATTTTGTTTGCGTATCATTACTTTTGTCATTTTCGCTGGAACCGTATATTTTATTCTTAAGGCTAATCAAACTCATAAACTTTACCATTCTATTTCAGATGAGGATGAAGAACGTGTTGATGAGACATATATGAAAATGTTTCGTAACCTAGAATACGCGAACATATCTTTCAATGTTGCTGCGTCATTGACTCTTTTAAATTTAGGATTAGGTTTTGGAGTTACCTTCTTAGAAAAGGGGGCACTCATGTACGGGTCAATATTTGATGCAGTTTTCTATGTCATTCTTCACATTTCTCAGATTTTTATCATGAAATTAACTCAGAAAATTCGTGAATATAAGTTGTCTGTATTTGCTACGGTAAAAGAGGTGAAGGATTTTATGGAGGCTATGGATGAGGGAGAAAAACAAGCTAACTACGAAATGAGTTTTCAAATCGTTTTCACTCTGAATCAAATTGTTTTGCCAGGTTTGTATCTTTTCCTATTTGTACTTAGCATGCTATTGCAGGAACGACAAATTACAGCCTTTCTAGTTGTTGCCTTTCTTCACATTTACATCAATGTCATGCAGGTTCGTATGGTTCGTCGTTATTTTAAATAAGAATTTTTGAAAGAGTTTTAGGTGATAGCTATGAAAAAGGAAAATCTACACATTCGAGCAATTCGTTATTTCTATGATATTGTTGGCGAGTTAGACGAGATATCTTATGCGACCTTGACGAATTTCGGCAACAATATGTATATGCTCTTTATGACAGTGACACTGGTCAGCTTCCTAGTTAGCTTTGCGCTGGGAGAGGATGTCAAGGGAATCAGCCTCTTCTTGACATTGGTTTATTCTCAATTCAAACAGGACGCCATTATCAAAAAGTTGGGTCTGGATAAATTGTTTGTTGCCAAGGATGATGTAAAAATGGCTCGGAAGAAAATGATGAAACGAACTCTGTATCAAACCCTACAGATTGCTGTCTACAGTCTGCTAGTTAGTATTGGCCTTTGGCAGTTTCATATCCCACAAGAAAGTGGTACCTCTGCAGCGGAGTATTTTCAGTTTGTCACGCCCATGACAGTTGTCCTGCTGACTCTTGTTGGATTCCTTAGTTTCTATATTGTTAACCGTAAGAAAATCAAACTTATTTAGTTTAGATGGAGGTCAACTCATGAAAGTCTTTATGAAAATTTATCTTGTCCTATTAATCGGTCTTGGTCTCTACGCAGTTGGCTATATTTTCGGAGAGTGGCTGGCTACTGGTCAAATTGATGTGTCAACCCTGAATATCCTCTTGCCGATGGTTTTGGGCTTGCCTGCTCTGCTATTGATCGAAAAAGAAAGTAATGAAAACTGACTTAGTGTATGTGAAGGAGATTGCTATGAATAGACTTGGAAGTGTCAAAGATTGGAATGTGGTTAAAAATTGGAAGTTTCTCTTAGTGGGACTGGTTGTCGTTGCACTGAATGTATTGACCCAGATGGCTGTGTTTACCCTACCAAATTTTGATAGGACTAACCTACTGATTGCTGCAGCGCTCATATTGCTTGCTGTATTGCTTGGTCTTATCTTGACTGGTAAATTAGGTCTGTGGAAAGGTGAGCAGAAGTGGGGGATGGGTGCGAATGTTGGTTTTATAGTCCTCGCCTTTATCGTTATGTTTGGTCTGAAAATAATCGGTGGGCAATTGATTATGATGGAAGAGGGATACGGTCAGACGACTGCCAATCAGGAAATTATCAATAATTCAGGCTTACCAACCTTAGTTTTGTTTCTCTTTACGGTTTTCTTTGCTCCAGTTTTGGAGGAACTGCTTTTCAGAGGGATTCTTATGGGGAAAGTCTTTGGTAAGGATTCGATTGTGGGATTATTGCTATCAAGTTTTCTGTTTGGACTTATTCACAATCCAATCAATATCGGATCTTGGGTTGTCTATGGAGGTATGGGCCTGGTCCTGGGACTCGCCTATCGTATTTCTGGCAAATATACCAATGCACTTATTCTACACAGTCTGAATAATCTTATCGGATTTTTGTTGATGCTACTGATGCAGAGTTTAGGCTTGATATAGGAGAAAAATATGGAACTATTTTTATGGATTATAGTAGGTTTTCTATTTTTCAATTCTCTATCAGATAGGAAAAAAGTGAAGCAGTTGCAAGCTAGGGTAAAAAAGTTGCAGAAAACTACAAAAGGAGAAAATCAGATGTCCGTTTTATTGAAAGAATTGGTCGGAAGTAAAGCTAAAATCCGCTTTGATGAGGAATTTTCTATTGCTTATGAATACACCATTTTGGCAGTTGATGAGGAATGGGTTAAAATTTCTCGTGAATTAGCGAATGGGGAGCTTGAAACCAAGTTGGTACGAGTCGATAATATTGTTGACTTGAGCTTTTAGGGAGGGATTATGTTAAAATTTATCAAACACGTCGCATTACTATTTCTATACTTTGTTGCCTATCAAATTGCTTCAGGTTTTCTCATGGTAGGACCAACTTTACAAAGCATACCAGATATACCTGCCCAGTTGATTGACAGTACAATTTGGATTTGTGCGATAATTGGTCTTGTTCTCTCCATTGCGCTCATTATTCTGTTATGGAAGTATATCTATCCACGTCATTCTGTTGACTATCGTGTGACAGCTTCATGGTTCCATAAGATTCAATGGCCGATATTGCTCTATATTGCATTTTTTATCTTCCAATTTATTGTACCAGTCCCAGAAAGTGAAAACCAAAAGCTTGTGATCGAATTCGTATCAGCTTATCCCTTGATTGCATTTAGCTCAGTAGTGGTTTTTGCTCCAATTTTGGAAGAATTGATTTTCCGTGGATTTTTTGCGACCTATTTCTTCCCTAAAATGGCAGATATGAAGGCTGTTGGAATCTATCTACTTGTAACGGGGTCTTTATTTAGTCTGGTCCATATGCCAGCAACGCTTCCCCAATTTTTGATTTATTTCACGATGGGACTCAATCTAGGTTGGCTCTATCTGATCAAACGTGATATTCGTTATCCGATTGCGCTACATATGCTCAACAACGGTATTTCTTATTTGATGATTGTATTTTTAGTATAAAAAATAAGCAGCTCAGATTGAACTGCTTTTTTTGATTATAAACCGTAAAGATAATCATCGTCCTGCATAGCTTCCACTTCACCAAGAAGATAGCCGTTACCGACTTGAGAGAAGAAGTCGTGGTTAGATGTACCGGTTGAGATACCGTTCATGATGATTGGGTTGACATCATCTGCTGAATCTGGGAAGAGTGGATCCTGACCCAAGTTCATGAGGGCCTTGTTGGCATTGTAACGAAGGAAAGTCAAGACTTCCTCAGTCCAGCCGACTGCGTCATAGAGGGAGCGTGTGTAGCCTTCTTCATTTTCGTAAAGTTGGTAGAGCAGGTCGTACATCCAGTCACGGAGTTTATCTTGTTCTTCCTCGGACAATTCATTGAAACCAAGCTGGAACTTGTAACCGATGTAGGTACCATGCACAGACTCGTCACGGATGATCAGCTTGATGATTTCTGCAACGTTGGCCAGCTTGTTGTTACCAAGGTAGTAGAGTGGCGTGAAGAAACCAGAGTAGAAGAGGAAGGTTTCTAGGAATACGCTGGCAACTTTCTTCTCAAGTGGTGTACCTGTTTCGTAGATTTCATTGATAATCTTTGCTTTGCGTTGCAAGTATTTGTTGCTGTTGGTCCATTCAAAGATGTCTTCAATCTCAGACTTGGTATTCAAGGTTGAGAAGATAGAAGAGTAAGACTTGGCATGGACTGACTCCATGAATTGGATGTTGTTGTAAACAGCTTCTTCGTGCGGTGTACGAATATCGTTGCGGAGGGCTTGGACACCTGTTTCAGATTGTAGAGTATCCAAGAGAGTTAATCCACCAAAGACCTTACCAACTAGGTCTTTTTCTTCAGCAGTAAGTTTACGCCAGTCATCCAAGTCGTTTGATAATGGGATACGTGTATCGAGCCAGAATTGCTCGGTCAACTTTTCCCAAGTTGACTTGTCAATCACATCCTCAATGGCGTTCCAGTTTATGGCTTTGTAGTAGGTTTCCATCATATTCTCTTTCTTTTTCTTATACTTCAAATATTATATCACAAATAGATAGTAGCCTGTAAAAAAATCCCCTAAAAGGGATTTTAATCGATTGCTTATTAGTTGCTTCACGTGTTGTAAGGTAGCTAGCTAATCCGCTCATAGCGGTTGGCGTAGCTTAGCTAGTTGGCTTGCCAACAGCTAGACTTGTGAAAGTTACGACCTGAGAAAAGTCGTTCGATAATAACGACTTTTCGAGGTAGTAAGCCACTTAGGTATTGACCAAATAGTCAGTACCGTTCATTCATTAGATGCTTTGGTATTAGTGTATTGCGACACGTAGAAACTGAAGACGATATTTCTTCAGTTTCGAAGTTAGTAAGGTAGCTAGCCAATCCGCATATAGCGGTTGGCGTAGCTTAGCTAGTTGGCTTGCCAACAGCTAAGCTTGCTACGTCAAAATCGAGTTCGGGCTAAGGACTTGGTAAAAAAGATAAACCCCTTTGAGATGCAAGGCATCTCTGCGGTATTTCCTATTTTCTCATTTCCAACTTTCAACAGTCCCCCAGACTGTTGAAACGCCCTCACATCTTACGACACGTAGAAACTGAAGACGATATTTCTTCAGTTTCGAAGTTAGTAAGGTAGCTAGCTAATCCGCCGATAGCGGTTGGCGTAGATTAGCTAGTTGGCTTGTCAACAGCTAAACTTGTGAAAGTTACGACCTGAGAAAAGTCGTTCGAACTTAACGACTTTTCGAGGTAGTAAGCCACTTAGGTACTGACCAAATAGTCAGTACCGTTCATTTAATAGATGCTTTAGCATTAGTGTCTTACGACACGTAGAAACTGAAGACGATATTTCTTCAGTTTCGGAGTTAGTAAGGTAGCTAGCTAATCCGCCGATAGCGGTTAGCGTAGATTAGCCAGTTGATTTATCAACAGCTAATCTTGCTACGTTAGATCACACAACTTTCACATTGGTTTGCGCCGACTTCTTCGCCGTCATCGGTAAAGGTACGGATGTAGTAGATAGACTTGATACCTTTGTTGAAGGCGTAGTTACGAAGGATAGAGAGGTCACGTGTGGTTTGTTTGTTCTCTTTTTTCCATTCATAGAGTTCTTTTGGAAGCTCGCTGCGAAGGAAAAGAGTGAGTGATAAACCTTGGTCGACGTGTTCTGTTGCAGCAGCGTAGACATCAATGACCTTACGCATATCCATATCGTAGGCAGATTTGTAGAATGGAATGGTTTCTGTTGCCAAGCCAGCTGCTGGATAGTAAATTTTACCGATTTTCTTCTCTTGGCGTTCTTCAATCCGTTGTGTGATTGGGTGGATAGAAGCAGACACGTCGTTGATGTAGCTGATGGAACCGTTTGGAGCAACAGCTAGGCGGTTTTGGTGATAAAGACCATCAGCCATGACTTTCTCACGGAGGTCAGCCCAATCTTGTCCGCTTGGAATGAAAATTCCTTCAAAAAGCTCTTTGACACGGTAAGATTGTGGTTGGTAATCCCCAGTCACATACTTGTCGAAATAAGTGCCGTCTGCGTATTTTGATTTGTCAAAATTATGGAAAGTAGCTTTGCGTTCGCGGGCAATGTTATTTGATTCTACTAAAGTCCAGTAGTTGAGGAGCATGAAGTAGATGTTGGTAAATTCTACGGCTGTTTTTGAACCGTAATCGATCAAGTTTTGAGCCAGGTAGGAGTGAAGTCCCATAGCACCGAGCCCGATAGAATGCGCACGTTCATTTCCAGCCTCGATAGACGGCACCGCAGAAATGTGTGAGTGGTCAGTAACGTAAGTAAGAGCGCGTGTCATGGTGCGGACGGAAAGTCCAAAGTCAGGCGATTTCATCAGGTTGACAATGTTGGTCGAACCCAAGTTACATGACACATCTGTACCCATTGTTAAAAATTCTTGCTTGTCGTTGATAACACTCGGTGTTTGAACTTGAAGGATTTCTGAACAGAGGTTTGACATGATAATCTTGCCGTCAACAGGGTTGCTACGGTTAGCTGTATCGATGTTGATAACGTATGGATAGCCAGATTCTTGTTGTAGTTTGGAAATTTCTGTTTCCAAGTCACGTGCCTTGATTTTTGTCTTACGAATGCGAGGGTTTGCTACCAACTCGTCGTATTTTTCTGTGATGTCAAGGTAGCTATAAGGGACACCGTATTCCAACTCAACTGAGTATGGGCTGAAGAGGTACATATCTTCGTTTTTACGTGCCAATTCGTAGAATTTATCAGGAACGGTGATACCGAGTGATAAGGTCTTCACACGAACTTTCTCATCGGCATTTTCTTTCTTAGTCGAAAGGAAGGAAATAATATCTGGGTGGAAAACATCTAGGTAAACAACCCCAGCCCCTTGGCGTTGCCCAAGCTGGTTAGAATAGGAGAAGCTGTCTTCGAAGAGTTTCATAACAGGAACAACCCCAGAAGCCGCCCCCTCATAGCCCTTGATTGGAGCACCTGCCTCACGCAAGTTGCTAAGGGAAATACCAACCCCACCACCGATACGAGACAATTGCAGAGCAGAGTTGATAGAACGTCCGATGGAGTTCATATCGTCTGTGACTTGGATGAGGAAGCAAGATACCAACTCACCACGACGGGCACGACCTGCGTTGAGGAAAGAAGGAGTAGCTGGCTGGTAACGAAGATGAATCATTTCGTTAGCCAAGTTGAGTGCCAACTCTTCATTTCCCTCTGCAAAATACAAGGCGTTGAAGAGAACACGGTCTTCCATGCTCTCCAAATAGTAGGCACCGTCGTTTGTTTTGAGGGCGTACTGATTGTAGAACTTGTAAGCAGCCATGAAAGACTTGAAGCGGAAGTTTTGGTCTTTCAAGAATTGGTCAATTTTGATGATAAATTCTGGACTGTATTGGTCCAAAAACTCTTTTTCAAGGTAATTTTCTTCTAATAGATAAGCAATCTTGTCTAAAATACTATCAAATTGCTTGGTATTTGGGAGGACGTTTTCTTTAAAGAAGGCCTTAACCGCTTCTTGGTCCTTGTGGAGTGGGATTTGCCCATTAACAGGACGGTTGATTTCGTTATTTAAACGGAAGTAGGACACATCGCCTAATTCTTTCAAACTCATAATCGCAATCTCTTTCTATATAAATAATCAAGGGAAGTAGTTCTTAAACTAGTGCCTTTAATTTTGCTGGTTGGAAGCCAGAGAAGACTTCATTCTCAGTTTCAATAACTGGAGCTGAAGAAAAGCCTAATCCTTTCACATGCTCGATATATTCAGGTTGCTCGTCTAGGTTGATTTCTGTATAGGCTACATTGTGCTGGTCAAGAAATTTCTTGCTCATTTTGCATTGTACACAATCATTTTTTGAATAGATAGTAACCATTCTTTTTCTCCTTTTTTGATTAAAATCACCAATCTAGAATACTAGATTTTGGGGTCAAAGTCAAGAAGGAAGTTTATTTATATCACAAAATATAGTGTATTAAAAAATGAATAAACACCATATATTGTACATATCTGAACAAATCTAACCGTATCTTTTTTGTATAAAAGTGCTGTAGATAGCTTCTATAGCTATCTTAGCAGCTGTGGAGATTGGCGTTAATGGTAAAGGTAAATGAAATAATCAAAGTTAAATTGAATTGAAAAGTGGTTTTTGAGGACGGCAACTCAAGAAATTTCTTCTGTAGATTACTTAACATGTCATAAAATGTAACATATCAAGTAAACTGTATATTGAATAAATATTATGATTTGTATTATACTATTACATAATGTTGAAAGAGGTAACAAGTCATGGAAAAAAAGTATGTAAAACGCTTACTACACCGAGAGAAAAATTATACTTATTATTCATTGGATGCGGTTGCAAACGAATATAAGGTTGATATCCATTCGCTTCCTTATACAATTCGTATCTTGTTGGAAAGTCTTTTGAGGAAAGAAGATGGTGTAGATGTTACTAAAAATAACATAAAGGATTTGTTATCTTATCAAGCTACTTCACCAAAAGGAGAGGTTCCGTTTAAGCCCAGTCGTGTCATTCTACAAGATTTTACAGGTGTTCCTGTCGTAGTAGACTTAGCTTCAATGCGAGATGCTGTAGTGAAAGCAGGAGGACGACCTGAGTTGATAAATCCTGAGATTCCGGTGGACCTTGTCATTGACCACTCAATTCAAGTAGATGTTTTCGGTACAGAAAATGCCCTAGAAAAGAATGTAGCTTTGGAATTTGAACGAAACAATGAACGGTATGAGTTTTTAAAGTGGGCTGAGAATTCATTTGAAAATTACCGTGCTGTACCACCCGCAACAGGGATTATCCATCAGGTCAATATTGAATTTCTTAGTGATGTCATCATTAATCATGACGGCTTGCTCTATCCTGATTCCATGTTTGGGACGGACAGTCATACGACTATGATCAATGGTATCGGCGTACTTGGCTGGGGAGTTGGTGGAATAGAGGCGGAAGCAGCAATGCTGGGTGAGGCTTCATATTTCCCAATTCCAGAAGTGATTGGCGTTCGTCTAACTGGTCAACTTCCTAAGGTGGCAACCGCAACTGACTTGGCTCTGAAAGTGACGCAACTTCTACGACAAGAAAATGTTGTTGGTAAGTTTGTCGAGTTTTTTGGACCTGGTTTACCCAATCTCGCTTTGGCTGATCGGGCAACTGTTGCCAATATGGCACCGGAGTATGGTGCTACATGTGGCTATTTTCCGATTGATGCCGAAACCTTGCACTATATGAAATTGACCAATCGTTCCGAAGAACACATTGCCTTGACTGAGGCATATGCCAAAGCCAATCATCTTTTCTATGACCCAGAACAAATTCCTACTTATACAAAAATATTGGAAGTAGATTTATCAACGGTTGTACCATCTATATCTGGACCCAAACGGCCTCAAGATTTGATCGAATTGACAGAGGCTAAAGCTGAATTTCAAGCAAGTGTGACACGAGAAGTTGGCGTTCGTGGCTTTGGTTTGGAAATAGCAGAGCTTGAAAAACAAGTAAGGGTCAATTATGCAGATGGGGAGGAGATTATCCAAACAGGACATGTTGCCATCGCAGCGATTACCTCATGTACAAATACATCCAATCCGTATGTCCTTTTGGCGGCAGGATTACTGGCAAAAAATGCGGTAGAAAAAGGTCTGGCAGTTTCTAAGGCGGTCAAGACGTCATTGGCACCAGGCTCAAAAGTAGTGACTGGCTACTTGAAAAAATCAGGTTTGCAGACCTATCTAGATACCTTAGGGTTCAATTTGGTTGGTTATGGTTGTACAACTTGTATCGGTAACTCAGGTGATCTGCGTCCTGAAGTAGCGGAGGCGATTAAGGAAGAAGATTTATTGGTCTCTGCGGTATTATCTGGAAATCGTAACTTTGAAGGACGGATTAATCCATTGGTTAAAGCTAATTTCTTAGCGAGCCCACCGCTTGTTGTTGCCTATGCTATTGCAGGAAATATGAATGTAGATTTAACAAGGGATCCGCTGGGGTATGATGAGAAGCAACAAGCTGTCTACCTTGCGGACATTATGCCAAGTCGTGAGGAGGTAGATGACTACATTGAGCGTTATGTGACTCGTGACCTTTATAAGGAAGAATACCAACAGGTATTTACAGATAGTCAGGCTTGGAATGCGATTGAAACAAAAACGGATAAGAATTACAATTGGAATTCATCTTCAACCTATATTCAAAATCCTCCCTATTTTGACAATATGCAGGCAGATTTATCCATAAAACCACTGGAAAATTTATCTGTTTTGGCTAAATTTGGCGATACCGTAACGACAGATCATATTTCCCCGGCAGGGAATATTGCACGATTGAGTCCAGCCGCTCGTTATCTCGAAGAGAATGGCATTGTTTATAAGGATTTTAATTCTTATGGAAGTCGTCGTGGAAATCACGAAGTCATGATGCGTGGGACTTTTGCAAATATTCGTATAAAGAATGAGCTGGCAGCTGGAAAAATTGGTGGTTGGACAAGAGTTGGCGACGAGATTCTTTCAATCTATGATGCGGCTATGAGATATAAGGAAGCTGGTGTCGGTAGTATTGTTATTGCTGGTAAAGACTATGGGATGGGGTCAAGCCGTGATTGGGCAGCCAAAGGTTCAAGTTTACTTGGTGTGAAGGCTGTTCTTGCTGAGTCATTTGAGCGGATTCACCGTTCAAATTTAGTGATGATGGGTGTTCTTCCTTTACAATTTTTAGAAGGTCAGTCGGCAGAAAGTCTTGGCTTGACTGGACATGAAAGCTATACAATTGATTTGCCAGAAGATGTCGGTGTTGGTCAAATTGTAACAGTCCATGCGCAAACAGACGAGGTTAAAAAGGAGTTTCAAGCTCTGGTGCGGTTTGATGCAGAAGCGGATATTCGTTATTATCGCCACGGAGGTATTTTACCTATGGTAGTAAGAAAGAAATTAGGAGGAAAGGTATGACAGAAACGAATGGGTTAAAAGATGCGATTGCCTGTGATACGCGAATCAGTGCAATTGAAAATGACCGTTTGTCCTATGCAGGGTATGACATTGCTGAATTGATGGAGAATAACGCTTCTTTTGAGGAAGTCATCTATCTTCTGTGGAACCTGCATTTGCCAACTCAGATTGAATTAAATTATTTTGAGAAAAGTCTGCGAAAAGAATATGCGATTTCAGATGCGGTAGAGCAATGTATTCTGATTCAATCACGGCGACATTTGCATCCTATGAGCGTGTTGCGTTCGACTGTATCTCTCCTTGGAGTATATAATGTACACGCTGAAGAGAATTCGTTAGAAGCATTGTATGAACAATCTATTCAGATTATGGCCAAGGTTCCGACGATTATTGCAACATTTGCTCGTTTGAGACGTGGATTGGTTCCAATCGAACCGCGGGCTGATCTGGGTTTTGCGGCGAATTTTCTTTATATGCTGAACGGTGAGGAGCCGAGTGATTTGCAAATCAAAGCGTTTAACAAAGCTTTGGTGCTTCATGCTGATCATGAATTGAATGCATCTACTTTTGCTGCGCGTGTCACGGCATCAACGTTAACGGATTTATATTCTTGTGTCACCACGGCAATTGGGACTCTGAAAGGCTCATTGCATGGTGGTGCAAATGAACGAGTGTTTGACATGTTGCTGGCTATTCGTGAGAGTGGTGATACCGAGAGATATTTGCAGAAGAAGCTGGATTCGAAGGAAAAAATTATGGGATTCGGCCATCGAGTCTATAAAACGGTTGATCCTCGTCAAGAGTACTTGAAGGAGATGGCGCGTGATTTGACATTCGGAACAGACGATGAAGCGTTTTATAGATTGTCAGAGGAAGTAGAGAGTTTTATTAAAAACAAAAAAGGTTTAATTCCAAACGTAGATTTTTATTCGGCGACAGTTTACCATGTGCTAGGTATTGATAGTGATATTTTTACATTGATTTTTGCAATGAGCCGTATGGCGGGGTGGATTGCACATGTCCAGGAACAACGGAAAAATAATAAATTGATTCGTCCGCGCTCTTCCTACTTAGGTGGTAGGAATTTGGTTTACATCCCGATTGGAAAGAGGTAAATATGGCAGAAAAAATCCTGATGAGAGAGGGGCGGTTAATTGTCCCAGATTGTCCCGTTATTCCCTATATTGAAGGAGATGGTATTGGCAGGGATATTTGGTCAGTCAGTCAAAAAGTTATTGATGCTGCAGTGAAAAAAGCCTATGCAGGTCAACGTTCTATTCAGTGGAGGGAGGTTTTGGCAGGAGAAAAGGCTTATGAATCAATAGGAACTTCTTTGCCGAATGAGACACTGGAAATAATCCGTGAGCATTTAGTTGCAATCAAAGGTCCCTTGGGGACGCCGATTGGGAAAGGTCATCGTTCTCTTAATGTTGCACTTCGTCAAGAATTAGATTTGTATGCCTGTGTGCGTCCGATTCGCTATTTTAAGGGAGTGCCAAGTCCGCTGAAAGAGCCTGAAAAGACGGATATTACTATTTTTCGTGAAAATACAGAAGATATTTATGCAGGTATTGAATGGGAGGCTGGTTCAGATGAAGTTGCCAAAGTCATTTCCTTTTTACAAGAAGAAATGGGAGTGGTAAATATCCGTTTTCCAGAATCTTCAAGTATTGGTATCAAACCGATTTCGGAAGAAGGGAGTAAACGCCTCATTCGCTCTGCAATAGAATATGCCCTAGAACATCAATTGAAGAAGGTGACCTTAGTTCATAAGGGAAATATTCAAAAGTTTACAGAAGGCGGTTTCCGCAAGTGGGGTTATGAATTGGCGAAAGAAGAATTTGCTACAGAACTTGCAGAGGGGATTTTGGTAGTAAATGACATTATTGCGGATAACTTTCTGCAGCAGATTTTATTGGCGCCGGAAAACTTCCAGGTGGTTGCTCTTACAAATCTAAATGGAGATTATGCATCAGATGCTCTTGCGGCTCAGGTCGGAGGAATAGGCATCTCACCGGGTGCCAACATTAACTACCAGACAGGTCATGCTATCTTTGAAGCAACGCATGGAACTGCTCCCGATATTGCAGGAAAGGATTTGGCTAATCCATGTTCCCTCTTGCTTTCTGCTTGTATGATGTTGGAATATATAGGCTGGAAAGAAGCAGCTGCTTTAATTATTCAGGCCTTGGAAGATGCTTTTATAAATAAAAATGTTACGCTTGATTTTGCTAAAATTTTGGACGTTGCTCATCAATCTACTAGTCAATTTTCAGAAGTTCTAATAGATTCTATTTAATGAAGAAAAAGTAAACTGAACCTCTCTTTTTATGACGGAAACATGAAAGAAAGGTAAAAAAATCTTGAAAATGATTTCAAAAAGTGGTATAATGTCTTTTGTAAGGGTTATCACAAATAACTCACAATTTTGTAAAAATAAAGGAGAATCCAAATATGGCTTCAAAAGACTTCCACATTGTGGCAGAAACAGGTATCCACGCTCGTCCAGCAACTTTGCTTGTTCAAACTGCTAGCAAATTCGCTTCAGACATCACTTTGAACTACAAAGATAAATCAGTTAACCTTAAATCTATCATGGGTGTTATGAGTCTTGGTGTTGGTCAAGGTGCTGACGTAACAATCTCTGCTGAAGGTGCTGATGCTGACGACGCAATCGCAGCTATCACTGAAACAATGGAAAAAGAAGGATTGGCATAAGAATATGACAGAAATGCTTAAAGGAATCGCAGCATCTGATGGTGTTGCCGTTGCTAAGGCATATCTACTCGTTCAGCCAGATTTGTCCTTCGAAACTGTTACAGTTGAAGATACAAATGCAGAAGAAGCTCGTTTGGATGCAGCTCTTGCAGCATCTCAAAACGAGCTTTCTCTTATTCGTGAGAACGCAGTAGCTAGCCTAGGTGAAGAGGCCGCAGCCGTATTTGATGCACACTTGATGGTTCTTGCTGACCCAGAAATGATTGGTCAAATTAAGGAAACTATTCGTGCTAAGAAAACAAACGCTGAGACTGGTTTGAAAGAAGTAACGGATATGTTCATCGCTATTTTTGAAGGTATGGAAGATAACCCATACATGCAAGAGCGTGCAGCAGATATCCGCGACGTTGCAAAACGTGTCCTAGCTCACTTGCTTGGCGTTCGTTTGCCAAACCCTGCGACAATTGATGAAGAGTCAATCGTTATTGCACATGACTTGACACCTTCAGATACAGCACAATTGAACAAACAGTTTGTAAAAGCCTTTGTAACAAACATCGGTGGTCGTACAAGCCACTCAGCTATCATGGCTCGTACACTTGAAATTGCTGCTGTTTTGGGGACAAATAACATTACTGAAATCGTTAAAGATGGCGATGTACTCGCTGTTAACGGTATCACAGGTGAAGTGGTTATCAACCCTTCTGAAGAAGTGATTGCAGAATTTAAAGCGGCTGGTGAAGCTTATGCAAAACAAAAAGCTGAGTGGGCACTTTTGAAAGATGCTCAAACAGTAACAGCTGACGGAAAACACTTTGAATTGGCAGCAAATATCGGTACACCAAAAGACGTTGAAGGTGTAAATGATAACGGTGCAGAAGCTGTTGGTCTTTACCGTACAGAATTCTTGTACATGGACTCACAAGACTTCCCAACAGAAGACGAGCAATACGAAGCTTACAAGGCTGTTCTTGAAGGTATGAACGGCAAGCCTGTTGTGGTTCGTACAATGGATATTGGTGGTGATAAGGAACTTCCTTACTTCGACCTTCCACACGAAATGAACCCATTCCTTGGTTTCCGTGCCCTTCGTATCTCTATCTCTGAGACTGGTAACCAAATGTTCCGTACGCAGTTGCGTGCCCTTCTTCGCTCATCAGTACATGGTAAACTTCGTATCATGTTCCCAATGGTTGCCTTGTTGACAGAATTCCGTGCAGCAAAAGCAATCCTTGAAGAAGAAAAAACAAACTTGTTGGCAGAAGGTGTTGCAGTCGCGGATGATATCCAAGTTGGTATCATGATTGAAATCCCTGCAGCAGCAATGCTTGCAGACCAATTTGCTAAAGAAGTTGACTTCTTCTCAATTGGTACAAACGACCTTATCCAGTACACAATGGCTGCTGACCGTATGAACGAACAAGTGTCATACCTCTACCAACCATATAACCCATCAATCCTTCGCTTGATCAACAATGTTATCAAGGCAGCGCACGCAGAAGGCAAATGGGCTGGTATGTGTGGTGAGATGGCTGGTGATCAACAAGCTGTTCCACTTCTTGTAGGTATGGGCTTGGATGAGTTCTCTATGAGTGCAACATCTGTACTTCGTACACGTAGCCTTATGAAGAAACTTGATACAGCTAAGATGGAAGAATATGCTCACCGTGCCTTGACAGAATGTGCAACGGCAGAAGAAGTTCTTGAACTTCAAAAAGAGTATGTTGATTTCGATTAATAAGAAATTTAAAGTTTGGAGTAGATAAACTACTTCAAACTTTTTTTGTATGCTCCAGCATTGAGTACTATATATTTTTTGAGATATACGGCTTAAAATACTTTGAAGATTGAAATTAACTTGAAAGAAAATTTGAAATTTTCTAAAAATTGTTGCAAAATAAGATTTGTTATGTTACAATAATCACATTATACTCAAAGGAGGAAAAAATGAAGGCGTATAATAATTATATTAACGGTTCTTGGGTTGGTTCAGAAAAATCAATCGCGATTCACTCACCGATTAATCAAGAAAAACTTGGTACAGTACCTGCTATGTCAAAAGAAGAAGTTGATAAGGCGATGGATGCCGCTAGAAAGGCATTGCCCGCTTGGCGTGCCCTTTCAGCATTTGAACGTGCTCAATATTTGCATAAGGCAGCAAATATTTTGGAAGAGCGTAAGGATGCAATCGGTGAAATTTTAGCTAAAGAAGTTTCGAAAGGGATCAAGGCTTCCATCGGAGAAGTGGATCGTTCTGCCCACCTCATTCGTTTTGCTGCAGAAGAAGGTTTGCGTGTTTATGGTTCATCTTTAGAGGGTGGAACCTACGAACCAACTGCTAAGTCAAAGGTTTCCTTGGTTCGTCGTGAACCGGTAGGTATCGTATTGGCGATTGCGCCTTATAACTATCCTGTCAATTTGTCTGCTTCAAAAATTGCTCCTGCCTTAATCGGTGGCAACGTAGTTATGTTTAAACCACCTACACAGGGTTCAATTTCTGGTCTATTGTTGGCGGAAGCTTTTGCAGATGCTGGTATCCCAGCGGGTGTCTTTAATACCATTACTGGTCGCGGTTCAGAAATTGGTGACTACATCATTGAACATCCAGAAGTAAACTTCATTAACTTTACGGGTTCAACGCCAATTGGTCAAAAAGTCGGTAAATTAGCAGGCATTCGTCCAATTATGCTTGAATTGGGTGGTAAGGATGCAGCAGTTGTTATGGAAGATGCGGATTTGGACCACACTGCAAAAGAAATTGTAAGTGGTGCCTACAGCTATTCAGGTCAACGTTGTACGGCTATTAAGCGTGTCCTTGTTATGGATTCTGTAGCTGATGAATTGGCTGCGAAGTTGAAAGCAGAAGTTGAGAAATTGACTGTCGGTGATCCATTTGAGAACAAGGACATTACGCCAGTTATTGACGAACAATCAGCAGAATTTATTGAAGGTCTGGTTAGAGATGCTCAGGCAAAAGGTGCAACTGAATTGACACCATACAAACGTGAGAAAAACTTGATTTGGCCAACCCTTCTTGACCATGTTACACCAGATATGGAAATTGCTTGGGAAGAACCGTTTGGACCAGTTCTTCCAATTATTCGTGTTTCATCATTGGATGAAATGTTGGAATTGTGTAACCAATCTGAGTATGGTCTTCAATCTTCTATCTTTACAAGCAACTATCCATTTGCTTTTGATTTTGCTTCTAAATTAGAAGTTGGTACGGTTCATATCAATGCCAAGACCCAACGTGGTCCAGATAACTTCCCGTTCTTGGGTGTCAAGGGTTCAGGAGCAGGTGTTCAAGGTATCCGTTATAGTATCGAAGCGATGACGAAAGTGAAGTCAGTGGTATTTGACGTTCAATAAAATAATAAGGGAGTGGGACAAAAATTGGTAACCCGCAGGGTTCGATGAGTCGTTAGCCCACCCCCGCACAGTTGAGTAGGGCTGTAAAGAGGCTGGGCAGAAAGTCCAGCCTCGCTTCTCAGAGTTCGTGTCAACATCTCAGCGCAGTGGTTGATTGGCAGATTTGTTCGTGTTTCACACTCCAAATCTGACCTATACGACTGATGCGAACAGAGTTCGCTTCATCTCCAACCTCAAACTGTCTCCCAGACAGTTTGAGCTGTGTGGGGGTGGGAGTGAAACAGTCTGGGAATAGACTGTTTCAGCTCAACAACTAGAAATAAAGACTTGTTGACGAACTCTTTTTAAACTGGTCGAGTTCTTTCCCACTCCCTAATTAGAGCCCACTCAACCACTGCGTCAAGTTTAACTATTGAAAAAAACTAAGGAGGCCAGGACTTTTGTCCCAGCCTCTTTTACTTACGTACTGGCAACCATTCATTCACGAAAAAAAGTTCTAACCTCAAAATGAGATTAGAACAGGATTTGGTTATTTAGCTTGATAAAACTTATTGTGTTGGTAGATAGGGTCAAAGGTAAGATTGATGCCTAATTTACGAAGGACACTCTTGTCTTCATCAGATAGGATAACAGTCGAATGAGCTTCGCTACCATTTAATTGGCCTAATTCTTTCATGGCACGTGCAGCAAGAGGGCTGTCTTGTGCAGTAATGGCAAGGGCGTTAAGAATCTCACTTGCATCGAGTCGTGTATTGGTCTTATCCAGATAATCTGCCTTCAATTCTTGAATTGGACGGATGTAGTTTGGTTCGATGAGAAGTGTTTCATCATCGATGTTAGCAATTTGCTTGATAGCATTCAGGAGGACAGTTGCAGTTGGTTTAAGGAGGTCGGATGTCTTACCTGTTACAATCTCTCCAGTTGGTAACTGAATAGCAAGGGCAGGGCTAGTTGTCAGCTCTGCTTTTTCGCGCGCAGCGATAACAACCTTACGATCTGCTGGTGTCACGCCGACTTCATTCATGAGGAGTTCAATCTTTTTAACTGCTTGCTCGCTCACCCGCTCTGCTTTGAAATCAACCAAGGTCTGGTAGTAGCGGCGGATGATTTCTTGCTTGGAAGCCTCAATAGCAGCTTCTTCATCAACGATGGAGTAGCCCACCATGTTAACGCCCATATCTGTCGGTGAGGCGTAAGGTGATTTGTTCAAAATACGTTCAAAGGTACGGTTGAGGACAGGGAAGACCTCGATGTCACGGTTGTAGTTGACCGCAGTTTTGCCGTAAGTTTGCAGGTGGAAGGGGTCGATCATGTTGAGGTCGTCTAGGTCGGCAGTTGCTGCTTCATAGGCCAAGTTAACGGGATGGTGGAGTGGTAAGTTCCAAACTGGGAAGGTTTCAAACTTGGCATAGCCTGATGTTACGCCATGCAGTTGGTCGTGGTAAAGTTGGGAGATACAGGTCGCCAATTTACCTGAACCAGGTCCAGGTGCGGTGACAACTACGAGATTGCGACTAGTTTCAATGTAGTCATTTTTGCCCATACCTTCTGGTGAGATGATGTGGTCAATATCAGAAGGATAGCCCTTGATTGGGTAGTGGAGATAGGACTTGATACCGTGTTTTTCCAACTGTTTGCGGAAGGCGTCTGCGGCTGGTTGATTGCGGTACTGGGTAATGACCACAGAACCAACATAAATATCAATATCATTAAATGTATCAATCAAGCGGAAGACTTCTTGGTCGTAAGAAATGCCTAGGTCGCCGCGTGCCTTAGAATGCTCGATATTGCTGGCATTGATGGTGATGACAATTTCTACTTGGTCTTTTAATTCTTGGAGGAGTTTGATTTTATTATCTGGTTCATAGCCAGGTAAAACACGGGCTGCGTGGAAATCTTCCAGCATTTTTCCGCCAAATTCCATATAGAGCTTGCCTTCAAACTGAGCAATTCGTTCTAAAATATGGTCACGTTGCAAATTCAAATATTTAGTTGAATCAAATGCGATTTTTTTCATAAATATGTCCTCCAAATGTGTATTATTCTCTGGGAAAACAAAAAATAGCTCCCTAAAACTAGGGAGCCTTTTCTCCGACCTCTCAAAAGAGGTGCCCGAACAATACTATAACAAACTGTGCTAATCTTGTCAAGAAAAAGTCAGATAGAAGAAAAATTAAACAAGTGTTTAAAAAATATTTAATTTTTATAAAATTAAGTATTGACTTTATCAAAATAAAGTGTAAAATTATATTAAACAAATATTTAATTTTATTAAAAGGAGTTTCTTATGAAAAAATTAGTCAACAATAAATTGTTCCTGTCCAGCTTTGTAGCAGACTTGATTTCTAACTTTGGAGATACGCTTTACTATCTGGCCCTGATGAACTATGTATTGCTTCTACCAGATACCAAATTTGCTCTGGCCATGATTACCGCATCTGAAACCTTGCCGATTTTGGCTGGTCTCTTTATCGGGATTTGGGCAGACAAGACCAAAAACAAATTGGATACCATCCTAGCGACCCTACTGGTTCGTGTTGGTTTGTATACCTTGGTTGGCTTCTTGATGGGATTTTCCCCAGCCCTGTGGATTGTAGCAGTCGTATGTGTCATCAATTTCCTGTCTGACCTTGCTGGTCAATACGAAAACGGTCTCTATATGCCAGTCAGCTTGCGGGTTGTGGCTGCTGAAGACCGTGAAACAGCTATGGCTTTTAAAATGACTGTTAAAAATCTCTTGCAGATCGCCTTTCAAGCCAGTGGTGCCATCCTGATCGGATTTATGTCTTATCAAAACCTAGCCTTCTTCAACGCTGGGACCTTCTTGGTCAGCCTTGCGATTATGGCAGGTTTGCGTCCAGCTTTTGCCAAGTTGTTGAAAGAGAATCCTATCCAAGAAGCTGAGCAAACAGAAACAGAAGCAGGCATTATCAAGGGGATTGGTCAGAGTATCAAAGATTCCTACCAAGCCGTGCAGAATATTCCTGTTCTTAAAGCGTCAATCATTACCATTGCAAGCTTGAATGCGATTTTTACTGCCCTCTCACCATTAGCAATTCTTAATATGAAGGAGTTTTCAGACTTTGTGATTGTCAATGCGGGGACAACGGTGGCTCTGATTTCCATTCTCTTCTCAGTTGGTAGTATCTTGGGGTCAAGTATCGGTATGGCTTTGTTCAAAAATGTTAGCTTGGTCAACCTCCTCAAGTTCTCTACTCTTATGCCTGTTTTACTTTTCTCAGGTTTCTTTCTTCACAACATCTATGTAGTATTGGCAGTGATCTTCGTAACGGCAGTGACACTGGGAATTTTCAACCCGAAAATGAGTGCTCTGGTTATGAATGAACTGCCAGAGGATAAATTGGCAACTGTCGGTGGTGGGATTGATGCTTTCTGCCAGATTGGTATGGTAGCTGGTCAAGCCTTGGTTGCTCTTATGGTGACGGTGCTTTCTGCGACAAGTATTTCTCTCATCTTCCTCTTGCTTTCTGTGGGACTCTTGGGTTATAGCATTTTTACAGGAAAAAATACTGAAAAGATTGTAGCTAGTGCATAGATAGAAAAATTTGACTACTAGAAGGAAAATTACTTTGAAAAAGATACTCAACAATAAATTGTTCTTATCAAGCTACCTAGCAGATGTGATTTCCAACTTTGGCGATACGCTTTACTATCTGGCTTTGATGAACTATGTCTTGTTTTTACCAGATACCAAGTTTGCCTTGGCCATGATTACGGTTTCTGAAACTCTGCCAATCTTGTCGGGACTTTTTATGGGAATCTGGGCTGATCGGACAAAAAATAAATTGGATACGATTTTGGCTACTCTGGTGATTCGTTTTGTTCTTTATGCCCTCGTTGGCTTACTGATGGGATTTACACCAGCCCTGTGGATTGTAGCGGTAGTTTGTGTGGTCAATTTCCTATCTGACTTGGCTGGTCAGTATGAAAACGGGCTTTATATGCCACTTAGCCTGCGGGTCTTGGAGGCAGAAGACCGTGAAACAGCCATGGCTTTTAAGAATACCGTGGGCGGCATCTTGATGATTGTCTTTCGATCCAGCGGTGCCATTCTCATCGGTTTCATGTCTTACCAGAATCTTGCCTTTTTCAATGCTGGGACCTTCTTGGTCAGCCTTGCGATTATGGTAGGTCTGCGTCCAGCTTTTGCCAAGTTGTTGAAAGAAAATCCTATCCAAGAGGTTGAACAAACTGAAACAGAAGCAGGACTTGTCAAGGGAATTGGTCAGAGCCTTAAAGAATCTTATCAAGCCATTCAAAACATCCCTGTACTAAAAGCTTCTATTCTGACCATTTCGGGTATCAATACGGTTGTTAGTGCCGTATCTCCCATGGTTATCCTGTCTATGAAGGAATTTTCAGACTTCGTGATTGTCAATTCTGGTATAACTCTTGCCTTGGTATTCAATCTATTTTCTGTTGGTTACATCCTTGGCTCTAGTCTAGGTATGGCTTTCTTCAAACATATCAGCTTGTCTAACCTGCTCAAGTGTTGTACAGTTTTGTCGGTCATCCTGTTTGTTGGCTTCTACCTTCATAATATTTATATTGTGATGGCGACTATCTTAGTCACTACCATGACGACTGGCATTATCAATCCAAAATTGTATGCCCTGATAATGAATGAACTACCCGAAGATAAATTGGCGACTATCAATGCAGGAATGGGGACTATATTTAATATTGGGATGCTTGCAGGCCAAGCCTTGGTCGCCCTTATGATAACAATCTTATCTGTTACAAGTATTTCCCTCATCTTCCTCTTGCTTTCTGTGGGACTAGTAAGCTATACTATTCTTGTGGGGCGTAGGCCTAAAAATGAAGTAGTTGTTAAAGCTTAGAAAGTATGCGTATGAAATTAGATTACCGAGATTATAGAAGCGAAATTGTCGAAAAATTTTTTATTCCTTTAATTGTTACGGAACGTGAGGAACCGATTGAGGCGGATTTTTCACAGAAAGAAAAAGACATTCTCAAAGATGCCTTGGACATTCGTGATGAGATGGAAGAAAAGTTGGCAGATTTTCGTCAGGAAGTCAATCAAGTCTTTGTCTGGGGACATATCTTTACAATCCTGCACACCTTGTATTTCTACCTCTTGGATCAAGGACAGGATCCTAAGACAGTCGAGGAAGCTTGTCAATTGATTTTAAAGCTGTCTCAAGAAGAAGTAGAAGATGCCATGCGAACCATGTTGGCGTCTGAAAATGACGGACATCGTGAGAAGACCCTTAGCCTCATGGAACTTTTGGAAAAAACGGATAAAAAGCCGACAGATAAGTGGTACTGGTCACTGGCTATTCGCAATCCCCTGGAAACAGTTCAGCGGTCTGTCCATCTCTTGGATAAGATGCTGCCAATCTATCAGCCCTATTTTGAGCAGGCAAGGACAGAGAGGGAAACCTTTGCTCGTGAATTTGACATTGAAAAACTCTATCAAGAGTCCAAGCGGTTATCCATGACTAGCTTGGATGCTTTGAGTGTTGAAAATGCTCAATTCTTCGTTCTCAGTCCGTGGAATTATTGGTTTGCTTATTATGGCAATGAACAATTTGACTATATGAAAGTCGCTCTTTTAGCGTCCTGTCGAATTGATCAGATTATGCTGTCAAATGACGAGCTGGATCTGGATGATTTGACAACGGCTCTTAAAGTCATCAGCGATAGCACGCGCTATCAGGTCTTGGTGGAACTGACCAAGCCTCATGCCAAGAGCAAGGACATCGCAGAGCGACTCAATATCACAGGAGCAGCTGTATCCTTCCACACCCAAAAGCTGATTAACGGCGACCTGCTTCTCTTTAATGCTAAAGACAAGAATGTCAAATACAGTGTCAATCGGGATTTACTCCAACAGGTGATTGATAAGTTGAAAGAAGATTTTGATTTGTAAAAAAGCCTTGTAAGTTAAGTCTTACAAGGTTCTTTTGTGCTTATACTCTTCGAAAATCAAAATCAGACGTTGTTGACTTGATTTGATGAGTGAAAAGGTCCAGTGGATCTTTTCAGCCTGTTCCCTTGAAATATAATAAGGAACAGTGTTCTATCCGCATCTTACGGTCACGAACCAAGTTCGTCTAATTTCCGACCTCCAACAGTCTATTCCCAGACTGTTGGAGCTAGTCTGTTTTTGATTTTCTTTGAGTATTAATGATTAACCAGCTGAGCAGTTGGCAAGTGATGATGGTGATAAAGAAAACCAGCCAACCTTGCTGTATTTTGGTCAGGGAACTAGTTTCTAGGAAGAAAAAGCTGATTTCCACTGGGATAACATGGATAAAATAATAATAGCTGGCGTATCCTTTGAGAAATTGGAATTTTTTCTGGCGGAAGAGATCTGTGGTTAGGGTCCAGGCGACTAGATAGGCTGTGAATGGAATCAGGCTAAATAGAAAGTTCTTGTCGTAGCCCTGTTTGAGATAGATGACAGTGGCTTCAAAAGCTAAAAGGGCTGAGCAGACAAGTAGTTTGTTTTTTTGTCGGTATTGGAAAATGGGGTGATTGAGTTTGTCGGCTAGATAAAAGCCTGTCAGGACAAAAATCGGTGCGTAGAAGAGGCCGTTGCGGCTGGTGAAAAAGAAGGTTTTGTAGCTGTCAAATGCGGTCAGGAAAATCGATTCTGCCAGGTAGGAGGAGTAGGTTTCGACTGAGCCTAGGAGATAGAGAAGGCAGGCTAGACAAGCTGTGATGCGCCAGCCCCATTTCTCCAAGGAAAAATGGACGAGGACAAGTCCTAGCAAGAAGGCGGGCATGTACCAGAGTTGGTAGCTGGTGCCGGTGTAGGTCAGGCCGACTAGGAGTGCGAGGGGATAGTAGGGGAAGGGGATTTCTTGGAGTGTTAGGTAGATGAGGTAGAAGGGCAGGTAGAGGGCGGACCAGGTCAAGTATTGTTTGCTGTAGCGGATGAGGTATTGTTTGGAGAGACTAGAGTAGTTATGTCGGAGGAAGAAGCTGGCGGTGACCATGAAGTAGGGGACGACCATGCGGCTAAAGATTGATTTTTGGATGAAGTGGAGCTGGTCTGCTTCAAATAACCTGCGGCAATGGAGGGCGATAACGAGAATGGCTCCGATGAACTGGATGAGGGAGAGTAGTGATGTATTGAGTGGTTTTGTCTTATTTTGCATGCTAACGTTTTTCTTTTTTTCTTCTATTTTATCGAAATCTGATGAATATGTAAATGTTTGCAAAAAGATGTGGAGAGGTGCTGGCTGAAACTTAGTTGACAAGAGAAGTCCAGTGGAAAATATGGTATAATGTTAGGACGGAGTAAATGTAAACCATCTATTTCGTTTAAGTTAGAAAGGAGCATATAGATGAAAGATTTACGTGCAAAATTATTGGCTGATTTTGGGATTGATTTTTCGGATTTGAATTTATTAGAAACGGCTTTTACCCATACTTCTTATGCCAATGAGCATCGCCTTCTAAAAATTTCACATAATGAACGCTTGGAATTTTTAGGAGACGCTGTTCTCCAATTGATGATTTCCAAGTACCTCTATAAAAAATATCCTGATAGACCGGAAGGTGAGATGTCCAAGTTGCGTTCGACCTTTGTACGTGAGGAGTCTTTGGCTGGTTTTTCACGTGCTTGTGGTTTTGATCGGTTTCTTCGTCTTGGTAAGGGGGAAGAGAAGTCTGGAGGGCGAAATCGCGATACTATTTTAGGAGATGCTTTCGAGGCGTTCTTAGGAGCTCTGCTATTGGACAAGGGGGAAAAGACCGTGGAGGAATTTATCCATAAGGTCATGATTCCTCGTTTAGAAAAAGGGAATTTTGAGCGCGTGACCGACTATAAGACTGCTTTGCAGGAAATTTTGCAGGTCAATGGTGAGATTGCTATTTCGTATCAAGTAATAGCTGAGTCTGGACCTGCCCATGATAAGACCTTTGAAGTGGAGGTATCTGCTGATCAGCGTGTGATTGGTCGTGGTCGTGGTCGCTCTAAGAAATTAGCTGAACAAGCCGCCGCCAAAAATGCTGTGGAGGCTAGAGGATAGGTATGTATCTTAAATCGATTGAAATGCAGGGCTTCAAGTCCTTTGCGGATAAGACTAAGGTAGTCTTTGATCGTGGAGTGACAGCCGTTGTAGGGCCGAATGGTTCTGGCAAGTCCAATATTACAGAAAGTCTACGTTGGGCCTTGGGGGAATCTTCTGCCAAGAGCCTACGTGGAGGCAAGATGCCAGACGTCATCTTTGCGGGAACAGAAAGCCGTAAGGCTCTTAACTATGCCTCGGTTGTCGTGACCTTGGATAATAGCACAGGTTTTATCGCCAATAAACAGAAAGAAATCAAGGTAGAACGCCACATTTATCGATCTGGTGATAGTGAGTACTTGATTGATGGGCAAAAGGTTCGTCTACGGGATATTCATGATCTTTTCATGGATACGGGCTTGGGACGTGATTCTTTCTCTATCATTTCACAAGGGCGGGTTGAAGCAATTTTCAATTCCAAGCCTGAGGAACGCCGTGCTATTTTTGAAGAGGCGGCAGGGGTCTTAAAATACAAGACGCGTAAAAAAGAAACAGAAAGTAAGCTGGCTCAGGCTCAAGGCAACTTGGACCGCTTGGATGATATTATCTATGAATTGGATAATCAGGTCAAACCATTGGAGAAACAGGCACAAACTGCTAAGAAATTTCTAGAATTAGATGGTCAACGTAAGGAATTATACTTAGATGTTTTGGTGGCTCAGTTGTCGCTTGGTAAGGAAAAGTTATCGGAAAAAGAAGCCGAACTAGAGTCTGTCAAAACGGAATTGACTAGCTACTACAAACAGCGTTCTGAGCTGGAGCAAGAAAATCAGAACTTGAAAGAGAAGCGCCACCGCCTTTCAGAACAATTGGAGCGTGAACAGGCAGTTCTGTTGGATTTGACCAAGTTAATCAGTGATTTGGAGCGAAAAATTGAGGTTCATAAACTGGAATCTAGTCAAAACGAATCAAGTCGTCAAGAAGCGCTGGCGCGTTTGGAAAACTTGTTGACTAGACGAGAGCAGTTGGCAGAACAGATTGAGCAAAAGCAAGAAATGCTTACGCAATTAGATAGTTCCTTATCTAGCTTGAAAGACGATATTGCTGCGGTAGACAAAGAAATTTCCTACTTTTCAGAAGATCCTGATCAGGTTTTAGATCATCTGCGTGAACAGTATGTTGCTCTGATGCAGGAAGAGGCAGAAGCTTCAAACCGTCTGACCAAGATTCAGCAGGATATTGCCAATCAAATCAGTCTTTCTGAGAGTAAATCTGAAGACTTGGCACGCTTGCAGACGGAAAAACAAACAGCTCAAGAAGTACTTGATAAGAGTCGGAAAAGTTTAGAAGAAGCTGATCACGTGTTACGCCAGTTGCTTGAGAGCTATCAGATCAAAAAAACAGAATTGGATCAAGTCCAGACTGCTTATCAGGCTGAGCAAGGTCACTTGTTTGATTTGCTGGATCAGTTGAAAGGCAAGCAGGCTCGCCAGTCTAGTTTAGAAGCTATTTTAAAAAATCATTCCAATTTCTACGCGGGGGTTAAGGCTGTCTTACAGGCGGCACCAAGCTTAGGAGGAATTATTGGAGCAGTCAGTGAACAATTGACCTTTGATACTCGTTACCAAACGGCTTTGGAAATTGCTCTTGGCGGTGCTAGTCAAAACGTCATCGTTGAAGATGAAGCGACTGCTAAACGAGCTATCGCATTTTTGAAAGAAAAACGGCAAGGACGGGCAACCTTCTTACCTCTAACAACTATCAAGCCACGTCAGCTTTCTGGACAGCAAATCTCTTTGCTAGAATCTTCCGATGGATTTTTGGGTTTAGCGAGTGATTTGGTGACTTATCAGCCAAATTTAGATGCGATTTTCCAAAATTTGCTAGGCACTATCGCGATTTTTGATACCATTGACCATGCCAATCAGGCGGCGCGGGCAACCAAGTTTCAAGTGCGTATGGTGACCATGGATGGAGCGGAAATCCGTCCTGGTGGAGCCTTTGCTGGTGGTAGCAATCGAAATAACAGCACGACCTTTATCAAACCAGAACTAGATGCTCTTTTAGGAGAAATAGCAGAGCTGTCTAGCCAGTTGCAGGAGCAAGAAAGCTTGGTTGCAGCTAAGAAAACTAGCTTAGACCAGACCAGAGAAGCCTTGGAAACGATTAAGGCGGAGGGGGAAGAAGCTAGATTGAACCAGCAGAGCGCAAGGATTCATCAGGAACAGGCAGAAAATAGACTGGCTCAGCTATCAGCCCAGTATGACCTGCAAATGAGTCAGGTTAGTCCGACCATTTTGACTGAGCTAGAAGAGGCTGCTGCTAAGGAAGAAGTAAATGTCCAAGCCTTGAATGAGAAAAAACTAGCCTTGGACCAACAAATCAATCAAGTCCGTGATAATCGCGACAGTATTCAAGAAAGCTTGCAGAAACTACAGACTCAGAAGGGTCAACTAACTTTGGAACAGGCTGAACTGACTAGCCAACTTCGTTTTGAACAGACAGATTTGAGACGTTTGCAAGAAGAAAAAGTGGTTGCAGATAAGGAAATTTCTCTTTTAGAGGATATGATTGACCAGAAGCTAGAAGCTCTTGAAGATACTAGTATTGAGATTCTTGAAGAACAATTGCAGGCCGCATCTGATAAGCAGAACCAGACCAATCAGATTCTAATTCGCTTAAAGTTTGAATTGGAAGATATTGATGGGCAGTTTGAAGACTTGGAAGAAAGATTGCAACAAGCTCGGACTAAGAATGATGATTTGATTCGTAAGCAGGCTAAGTTAGAGGCGGATTGTGAGCAAGCGGGCGATAAATTACGGACTCTACTTGGTAATTTGACCGAGCATTTTAAATTGAGTTTTGAAGCTGCCCAGTCTCAGGCTAAGGAAGTTGAGAATCTTGCAGTTGCTGAACAAAGCCTCAAAGACCTAGAAAGAGCTATTCGTGCTTTGGGCCCAGTCAATTTGGATGCTATTGAGCAGTATGACGAGGTTAATAATCGCCTTACCTTCCTCAATGAGCAACGGACAGATATTTTGTCGGCGCGTGATTTACTACTAGATACTATCCACGAGATGGATGATGAAGTCAAAGAGCGCTTCAAGGTTACTTTTGAAGCTATTCGTGAAAGCTTTAAGCAGACATTCAAACAAATGTTTGGCGGTGGTTCAGCGGATTTGATTTTGACAGAAGGTGACCTATTGACTGCGGGTGTGGAGATTTCAGTTCAACCTCCGGGTAAGAAAATTCAATCTCTCAATCTTATGTCAGGTGGCGAAAAAGCCCTTTCGGCCCTCGCTCTGCTATTTTCCATTATCCGTGTTAAGACCATTCCTTTTGTAATTCTCGATGAGGTGGAGGCAGCCTTGGATGAGGCCAATGTCAAACGTTTTGGCGACTACCTCAACCGATTTGATAAGGAGAGTCAGTTTATCGTCGTGACCCACCGTAAGGGGACCATGGCTGCAGCGGATGCCATGTATGGGGTGACCATGCAGGAATCTGGTGTGTCCAAGATTGTTTCCGTTAAGCTGAAAGATGTGGAGAAATTATGATTAACAAAATTTACGCCAGTGATATGGATGGTACCTTTTTACGAGAAGACCATAGTTTTGATAAGGAACGGTTTCGTCGTATACTGAATCAGTTTAAGGAAAAAGGTTATTTATTTGTGGCAGCAAGTGGGCGATCTATGCAAAGCCTGAAACTTGTTTTTGAAGATTTTGTAGATGAAATCGGTTTTGTGGCAGAAAATGGTTCAATCGTTGAATATCAGGGGCAGACTATCTTTATGGATGATCCAATTAGTCCTGAAATCTATCTGCCGATTATCGCGGGTATTGATGCAGGTCCCTTTGGTAGCAGTCAGTCCATGGTGCTGTCTGGACTCGAAAACTTTTATTTATTAAAAAATGCTGAGCCTCAGTTTTTAGAAGCGATGACGAATTATTACGCACATTTTCGATTGGTAGACACATTTGAAGAAGTTCGAGAAGAGATTATAAAAATCAATGCCAAATTTTCTCCTGTGGAAATGGACGATGCCAGACGATGGTTAAATGATACATTTGAAGGTGTAACGGCCATGACAACTGGTTTTGACAATATTGATATAATTCCAAGTGGTTCAAATAAATCAGTTGGATTGAGCCATCTCTGTGCTCATTTTGGAATTACCAGTCAGGATGTAGTGGCATTTGGTGATAATCAAAATGATTTAGATATGTTTGACTTTGCAGGTCTGGCTCTTGCGACAGAAAATGCAAGAGAGGAAGTGAAGGCCCAGGCAGATTCTATTATTGGTCATTGCAATGATGGAGCAGTATTAGCCTATTTAGAGGAGGAAGTAAATGGCAATTAAGTTGATTGCATTGGATTTGGATGGAACGTTGCTGACATCAGACAAACGAATTTCAGAAGCTAATAAAAAGGCCTTGCAGGCAGCGCGTGAGTGTGGAGTTTATGTAGTTCTGACAACAGGGCGTCCTTTACAAGCTATCGGTACTTTTCTAGAAGAACTAGATCTGCTAGGGGAGAATCAATATTCGATTACATTTAACGGTGGTCTAGTACAGGAAAATACAGGTCGAGTTTTGGATAAGGTTGGCTTCACCATTGAAGATGTCCGTGCCATCCGTCGTGTGACAAATGACTTGGACCTGCCTCTGGATGTTCTCTATGGTGGTGATGTCTATTCTCTACCATCAGCCCATGAATCACTTTATCTGACTTGTAATCCATTGCTTAATAAAATTGTGGCAAGCGATGAGGAAATGCCAGAAGATTTTGTCTACAATAAGGCAGTTTCAGCTGTGGCAGCAGACTTTTTGGATGGACAAATTCCAAAAATTCCTGCGGAATTGTACGATCGTTTCGAGATTTTCAAATCGCGTGATATTCTGCTCGAGTGGAGTCCAAAAGGTGTTCATAAGGCAAATGGTCTGGCCAAGTTGATTGGACATCTGGGGATTGATCAGTCAGAAGTTATGGCTTGTGGCGATGAAGGGAATGATCTTTCGATGATTGAATGGGCTGGTCTGGGTGTTGCCATGGCTAATGCGACTGATGAAATCAAGTCTGCGGCCAACCTTGTCCTGCCAAAAACTAATGATGAAGATGGCATTGCTTGGGCCATCGAGCACTATGTATTGAATGAGGACTAGTATGGGATTATTTGATCGATTATTTGGACAAGAAAAACAAGAGGAGCAAGTCGCTCTTGTTGAAGAAGTGGAAAGGGAGCAGTCGGCTTCTAGCGAAGATACAGTAACTACTGAAGTTGAGTCTGCTACTCAAGAAATGGAAGATTTCCAGTCTGAAGTAGCAGAGCCTGAATTGACAGCCGAGCAAGAAGCTCAGAAACAACGGACCTTAGACATGATGGCTCAATATTATGCAGCCAAAGAAGCCGCTGCGGCTCGAGTGAAGGAAGCGCAGGAACAAGGCTTTGACCCTGCTATTCAAACCAAGGTCAAAGAAGAGCCTGTTCAGGAAGTGGCTCCAGTAGAGCAAGAAAGTGAGCAGGATAAGTACCAGCGTACCTTGAAAAAGACACGTACAGGCTTTGGGGCAAGGCTCAATGAATTCTTTGCCAATTTCCGTTCGGTTGATGAAGAATTTTTCGAAGAGTTGGAAGAAATGCTGATTTTGTCAGACGTAGGTGTGCAAGTTGCTTCTACGCTGACAGAGGAGCTCCGCTATGAAGCCAAGCTACAAAATGCCAAGAAGACAGATGAACTCCGTCGGGTTATCATCGAAAAATTGGTGGATATTTACGAAAAAGATGGTCAATTCAGCGAGCAAATCAATTTCCAAGATGATTTGACAGTCATGCTCTTTGTCGGTGTCAACGGTGTTGGGAAGACGACGTCTATCGGTAAGTTAGCCTACAAGTACAAGCAGGCTGGCAAGAAGGTCATGTTGGTCGCAGCGGACACCTTCCGTGCGGGTGCGGTAGCCCAGCTGGTCGAGTGGGGGCGCCGTGTCAATGTGCCAGTAGTCACAGGACCTGAAAAGTCAGACCCAGCTAGTGTGGTTTTTGATGGGGTAAAACGTGCCGTGGCAGAAGGCGTGGATATTCTCATGATTGACACAGCAGGTCGCTTGCAAAATAAAGATAACCTTATGGCAGAGCTGGAAAAAATCGGTCGCATCATCAAACGGACCCTACCTGATGCACCGCATGAAACCCTCTTAGCATTGGATGCTTCCACAGGTCAAAACGCTCTCAGTCAAGCCAAGGAATTTGCAAAAATTACCCCATTGACGGGTCTTGTCTTGACCAAGCTAGACGGTACTGCAAAGGGTGGTGTCGTTCTAGCTATCCGTCAGGAACTAGATATTCCAGTTAAGCTGATTGGTTTCGGTGAGAAAATCGATGATATCGGAGAATTCAAATCCGAAGAGTTCATGCGTGGGCTTTTGGAAGGATTGGTATAGAAAAAAGTCGTTAGTTCAACAAGAACTAGCGACTTTTTCTATCTGTATGTAACAGTGAGTAAATGGCAATATCCACAATACCACGATTGTTTCGAGCGGCTTGGCGGAGAGTTCCTTCATAGGTCATACCGACTTTTTCCATGACACGACCAGAAGGACGGTTCTCACTATCGTGAACAGCCGTAATCCGTAAACAACCAACTTCTTCCAGCAGAAAGTGAGTGACTGCTTCAAGGGCTTCGGGCATATAACCTTGGCCCCACCACCTGCTACCTAACACCCAACCTAATTCAGCAGCCTGTACTCTTTCATCAAGGCTGACAACGGAAATATCTCCAATGGGGTGCTGATTTTCTTTGAGCTCGATTACCCACCTGTATGTTTTTTTCTGTGAATAGGATTGGATACAGAACTGGATGTAGTCTTGGGTGTCTTGAATTGTCTGATGAGTTGGCCAGGTCAGATAGGTGGTAACCTTTTCATCTGAAGTCCAGTTTTGGAAAACGGGCTCAACATCTGTTGCTTGAAAAGGGCGTAAAATCAGTCGTTCTGTTTCTAAAATCTGAGTTCCTTTATGTTGCATCTCATTTCCTCCTCAATAATGCCTCAATCCAGTCGGGTGCGTAGGCAGAAGTACAGCCTTTTGGAACTTTCATGTCCGCATAGACGGCCAATTCCTGACCGATTGCAAGGCCTTGTTCCAGATAGTTGGGATAGGCAACCGCAATCTCCACCAAGCATTGATTCATGGTCCATTGAATAAGTGGGTCTGCGGTTTGCAAATGCTCGCTAATATAAGCTAGAGTTTCTTCGATTTCTTGATTTGAAGCTGAATTACCCGCAAAGTATTTGGCACGAAGGAACCAACCTAGGCGTTGAAAGATGGCTGGTTTTTGGGCAAGCAAGGTTTCTTCCCAATCCCTACTGTCTTTTCGTTTACTGAGAATGATAGAAGCCAGTTTATCGAGAACATTGACTGAAACCTGTTCACTGAGGCAGTTCTCTAAATCAGCTAGGGCTAGCTGGTCTGGCTTGGTTTTTGCCAGTTGAATAGCCAGATATTGAGCTTCTAGGATACCCGTTTGCCAGAGAGGGGCAAACAAGTCCAGTCGATTTTTATAAGCTTTTGCGATACTAGAAATAGCTCCCATTGGAACGCCGTAGTAGGGCTTGGTTTCGCCAATTTTTTCATAACGCTTGAGGGTGCCAGCATGGCTGGCTGCTTCAAGTTGGGTGAGTAATTCTTTTATTTGTGTCATGGTAATTAGTCCTCTACCTAGAATCGAATTTGCACAGTCAGTGAAAATTTCTCTTGTTCGTTTTCAGAAAAAAACATCCCAGCACCAGTCCGTTTGCTTGAAGGACTATCAAATTTTGTATTGCGGTATAAATATTCTCTCAATTTATTCCGATCGTAGATATGGTAACATAGGATTTCGCCGTCTTCCTTCACTACAATATAGCCTCCATTTGCATCTTCCAAACCAGACCATTTTGAATTAGGTTCCATACCCAGGGCAATAGCTGCAAGTAAATCTTTTACTTTGTATTCCACTAATTCCATATCTTCATTGTAGAGTTGACAGTAAGTTTTTACTACATCCGAAACAGATTTGCCGTTAACAGAGTAAGAAGTTAGAAAGAGATAGGCGAGTATTTCAGGCATACGATAATCAATCATTTGTAAATTTCTCTCAAATGTTGAGTTGGGGAGACTATCGAAGATGAGTTCAACCTTATTTTCCTTTAAATACTGTATGCGGTCCTTGATTTTATTTTTGGTAGAAATTGAATGGACCTGTTCTTTCAATTTTTCAGAAATATCAGATGAACACCGATAGTGGATGCGAGTAGCTCCACTTGCATTTAACAAAGTAGGCTTGCTTCCTATATATGATTTTATGGAAAAGCCAATAAAAGGTTGTGTGCCTGTGAAATGGTCATGAATTTTAAAGATAATGTCTTTTTTGCTGTCATTACTGGCCTTGATTTTATCTACTTTGAGTTTTGTTAGTAAGGGCTCTATTTCTGGAATTTCAAAAGTCCCCTTACCATTTTGAATAGCTTTTAATAAAATATCAGCAGACTGTTTGAACTCTTGAATAGGAACACGTAGCAACTCTCTTCCATTTTCTTCTAAAATGATGCAGTTAGAATTGCTATCTCTGATATACTCCTTTTTAAAGTCTTCATGGAGGTTCAATGCAGATAATATCGTATAGAATAAATGTTCAATCTTGTTTAATCGTTCATCGGCCGCAAATATCTTCCCATCAGAGAGAGCTTTTAAGAAGACAAATAGTTCAGCCCACTCTCCTTTATTAACTTTATTAGGCATAATGCATCCTTTTCTCCATTTCAGCTAGGGCAAGTTCTTCCTTCATAGCATTGGCAACCGCACGCATCATTGGTACAGCAACAGAATTGCCCATTTGACGATACATTTGTGTTCGACTAACTGGGATAATAAACTCATCTGGAAATCCCATCAATCGTTTGCATTCTAATTCTGAAAGTAAGCGAATCCCAGTTTCACCTCCCTTTACAAAAGTCCCCGTTAAACGTTGGATTTTATGATAGGATGCTACCAGTGTTTTGACTTGAATAGTCGAATGAGTATCCACTATTTGGGGTTTTCCGTCATCCTTTTTAAAAAGATAGGATTTTTGTAAATGTTCGGAAATGGCATATCCAGTAGGATTGTCTTCTAGAATACTGGAAACAGGAACTTTTTTTTCTGGATTTCCCTGTGGGAAAGCAAAGCTAGTAATAGCCAAATCAGGGTGAAATCCAACTATCACAACTCGTTTTCGTACTTGAGCTAAACCAAAGTTTTGTGCATCAAGAACATCATAGAAGACAGAGTAACCCAGTTCTTCTAAACTTTGGAGAATAATTTTAAACGTTTCACCATTTTGAATGGTCAGCAAGCCGGGGACATTTTCTAAAAGAAACATTTTGGGCATATGGTATTTTAAAATTCTAAGCACATCGAAAAATAGAGTTCCTTGAGTGGAATGTTCAAAGCCCTCTCGCTTCCCAATATTAGAAAATGGCTGGCAAGGAAAACCTGCCAAGAGAACATCGTGTTTTGGAATATCCTGCTCATCTATTTTCGTGATATCTCCATGAGGTACTTCTCCATAATTTGCCTCATAGGTTTTGGCTGAAAATTTATCCCATTCCGAAGAAAAGACACATTTGGTTTGCCCATCTTCAAACCCTTTTCGTATACCCCCAACACCAGCAAATAAATCAATAAATGTCAATTTACAGTCTTTTTTTACTGACTTCGAGGAAAGATAATGCAATCCTTCTTCTAATAGATAGTGACATTTACTAGAAAAACTATCGTTTCCGTCTATCACTAGTTCCTGTATTTTTTGGTAGAGTAAGGGATCAACATGAATTGATTTTGCTATTTTTTTCTCTTCTGGACTAATTTCTTTTCTTCCAGCATTTTTTCGGACGCCACCTCTCATAAGTACCACCTTTCTATAACGGAATTATATCACATATTTTTTGATTTTACGAATATATTTTTCAATTTTTAATCCGTATATCAAAAAAACTGGATTGCTCCAGTTTTTATATGTAGTCGTTTAGTTTGCTTTTAGTACAAGGCAACGAGGTGCAGGTTGCTAGAACAGCCTAGAGGCTGTTCTAGGTTGGAAATAAGACATGCGAAGCAAGTCACTTTCGTGGAGTACGGCAAAGCGAGTTAACGAAGTAATCAAAGATAAACTAAATGACTATTTCAATAAGCCACGTTCACGATACCATACATCAGGTGTCCATACCCACTTGCAACCGTAGCTTTCTAGCAAATCAAAGGCTGCCTCAGGTCCCATAGTTCCAGCTGGATAGGTGTGGAGTGGGACTTGGTTGCTTGCCCACAAATCAACAATGCGGTCAATCAAGCTCCAGCTTGCTTTCACTTCTTCCCAATGGCTAAAGTTGGTAGAGTCGCCATTTAGGACATCGAAAAAGAGTTTCTCGTAGGCTTCAGGTGAATTACCCAGAGCAGTAGCATTGTGGCGGAAGTTGAGTTTAGCAGGTGTCAATGCAAAGTGAGAACCAACTTCTTTACCATTGATGGAAAGCATAAAACCTTCTGTTGGTTGGATAAAGATGGTCAAGACATTGGCTTCAGAAGGTTGACCAAAAATATCTTCTGCATGTTTAAAGGTGATAGTTACGCGCGTGCCTTTTTCAGTCAGGCGTTTACCTGTACGGAAGAAGAAAGGAACATCACGGAATCGGTCAGTATCGACGAAGAAGACGCCTCCAGCAAAGGTTTCTGTCTGAGAAGCTTCGGCAATATTTGGTTCATCCAAGTAGCTAACGTAGTCTTTTCCGTCGATGGAACCTGCTGCATATTGACCACGGATGAAGTTGCGCTTGAGGTCTTCGTCAGAAGGCTGACGCAAGTGTTGGAAGACCTTGATTTTCTCAGCGCGGACATCTTCCTCCTTGAAGCTGGCTGGCTTATCCATTGCTAGAAGGGAAAGAACTTGAAGGGCATGGTTTTGCACCATGTCTTTTAAGGCGCCAGAATGATCGTAGTAGCCCCCACGATCCTCAACACCAATCGCTTCAGCAAATGTAATTTGGACGTTATCGATGTAATCGCGGTTCCAAATATGCTCAAAAATGATATTGGCAAAGCGAACCGCAAAGATATTTTGTACCATTTCCTTGCCTAGGTAATGGTCGATGCGGTAGATTTGGTCCTCATTGAAGGCTGCTGCCAATTCATCATTGAGTTTGGTAGCTGTAGCAAGGCTAGTTCCGAAAGGTTTTTCAATAATCAAGCGTTCAAAACCTTGTCCATCAACAATCTGCTCAGATTTGAGGTGTTTGGCAATGGTTCCGAAAAATTCAGGCGCCATAGAGAGGAAGAAGACCTTGTTGTGCTGGGTATCGTATTTTTCACATAAGTCATCCTGCAATTTACGAAGAGCTATATAATGTTCCGTGTCATTGACATCATGGCTTTGGTAGTAGAAATGACTTGCAAATTCATGAGCTTGACGTGGTGTGTCAGGCAGATCACCCAGTGATTCAATGACGGTTTGCTCAAAAAATTCCTTGGTCCAGGGTCTGCGAGCTGTACCAATTACTGCAAAGTTTTCCTTGATGTGTCCGGCCTTATAGAGGCGAAATAAAGATGGGTAAAGTTTGCGTTTGGCAAGGTCGCCACTAGCACCAAAAATTGTAAACAATACATGTGATGACATAATTTCATTCCTATCTGTTGAATATCATTAATAGTATACCACAAATTGTCAGAAAATTCACTTTTTGAGTTGGGATTATTAGAAAACACGGTAGACGTATGGGGAATCTGGCTGTTCAATCTGAACCATCGATTGTAATTCAAGTGTTGGGAGATTTTGTTTCAACGATGTGTGGTAGGAAACCTTGATTGTTCCTCGGGCTTTTACCCAAGTATTGTTAGGAAATTCTGTGGTAGCCCCCGTAGAGAGTAAGCCATATACCCCAGAATCAGCAATGCAGTGGATAATACCAAAGCGGAAAAGGAAAAATTGCTGGCTATTGTCAGGGTCATTGTAGACAAATCCAATCATTTCAATCGTTTTTCCTGAAAATTCCGTAGGATAGTCGTAGATTGCTTCCATCACTTCCATATAGTTTTCATTAGTAACAACAATGGTTTCTTCAGCCAAGTATCTATCAGCAATTTCACGCATCTGGTTTTGATAGGCAGATTTTGTAAAATAAATAGAAGTATCAGGCTTGAGATACTGAACAGTCGTCCCTTCTTGGTTTTGTGTATTAGCATCGTTTTCTGCTGCTAGTGGGAAATGATAGCCCTTGGCAGCAACAGTTGTTGAATCCAGGCTGACCGTAGGAAAGAGCCAGGCTATAGCAAGAGGAATGAGCAATAGTCCAATGCTTGATAGTTTGGCAATTTTGCTTTTTAAATGGCTATGTACTCGAATTTCTTTTACCCAGACATACAATTGTACGATGGCAAGTATGAAAGATAAAATCATGGATAGATAGGCTAGATAGCTATAGTGTAGATTGATGTATTGGTCTAATTTTCCAGAAATATAGAGATACATGGTCATTTCAAAGTAACCTGCAAGAATTAAAAAACGAATCATACTACACCTCCAAGTATCAGACTATATCCCAAAATAACGAGAGTGATAGTAATGATAAAACCGGCTATAAATTTTCCCTTGAAATAATGTTTCATCATGAGCAAGTTTTTAACATCCACCATGGGTCCGATAACTAAGAAAGCCATTACTGGGGCAAATCCGAAGCTGGATAGTAGGGATGCACCAATAAAGGCATCGGCTTCAGAACATAGGGAAAGAAGAAAGGCCAGCAACATCATCAGTATAATAGCTGTTAATGGACTGTGACCGATGGTAGTCAGGACAGCAGTTGGAATATAGACTTGTACGAGACTGGCAAATAGACAACCAAAGACTAGGTAACGTCCCGTATCAAAAAATTCATCAATGGCATGAATAAGTGCGAAGCCAACTTTTTGCCAGCTGGTTTTATCTGAATAATCATGCTGGTGATGGTCAAACTTGCTTCCTTTAAGAATTTGTCCTTTTACGAAAAAACCAAGAATGATTCCCAATACTAGGGATACAATGATGGCTCCTAGGGCTCTATAGAGGGCGAAAAGTAGGGAATTGCCAAAAGCGGTAAAGGTTGCAAAAAGGACGATAGGATTAATGACAGGCGCCGTTACTAAAAAGGGAACAGCAGTGTAACTCGGCACTTTTTTCTCTAATAGCCGATTGACAATAGGGACAATACCACATTCGCAAGACGGAAAAATGAAGCCGATAAAGGTTCCAAATAGAATGGCAAGAAACTTGTTTTTGGGTAAGAGTTTACGAACCTTATCTGGTGTTATAAACACATCGATAAAACCTGAAATAATAGCTCCAATCAAGACAAAGGGCAAGGCTTCAATCATGATAGACAGGAAAATAGCCCCCGCCTGTAGGACGGAGGTAGGTAATTGATCAAGACCGAACATATTATTTTTTATCCTGATTCAAGTTGTTTTTCCCGGAATGTTCTTTTGATTTTGGATCTGGATACTCAATTTCTTCCAATTTTTCAAATGAAGCAAATTCTTCCAGCATCTTTTCTAAATCATCTTGTCGTTTATAGGTTACAGCCATAGGGCACCTCCAAAAATTTTATATACACATTATACATTTTTTACTAAAAATTATCTAAAGGAATCTGTTTTTATTGAAGCGCAAATATAGTTAGCACCCTCAAATCATGATATAATATTCTTATGAAAACAAGAATATCAGAATTAGTTAGCGTGCTCAATCAATACGCTAAAGAGTATTATCAATTAGACCAACCTAGCGTATCAGATGCAGAATATGATACGCTTTATCGTGAATTAGTAGAGCTAGAAACGGCTCATCCTGAACTGATTTTACCAGATAGTCCTACCCATCGGGTTGGGGGAAAGGTGCTAGACGGATTTGAAAAATATAGTCATGTTTATCCTCTTTTTAGTTTGCAGGATGCCTTTTCTCGTGAAGAGTTAGAAGCTTTTGACCAGCGAGTTCGCAAGGAATTTCCTCAAGCAACTTATATCTGTGAATTGAAGATTGATGGTCTATCTATTTCCCTGACCTATGAAGCGGGTAATTTAGTCGTGGGTGCTACACGTGGCGACGGTAGTGTCGGTGAAAATATCACAGAAAATCTCAAACGAGTGGCTGATATTCCTTTGACCCTACCAGAAGCTGTGGACATCACTGTCCGAGGTGAGTGTTATATGCCAAAGGCTTCCTTTGACCGTGTTAACAAACAGCGTCAGGAGGCTGGTGAAGCTGAATTTGCCAATCCGCGTAATGCAGCAGCAGGGACCCTCCGCCAGCTTGATACGGGAGTGGTGGCCCAGCGTGGTCTCGCTACCTTCCTCTACCAAGAGGCCAGTCCCTCTGAAGCGACTAGTCAGTCCGAAGTGCTTCGCAAGTTAGATTCTCTGGGATTTGTGACCAACCACGAATATTGCTTGGCGGAGTCGATTGATGACACGTGGGATTTTATTGAAAAAATAGCAGAGCGTAGAGATGATTTGCCCTATGAGATAGATGGTATCGTGATTAAGGTCAATGACCTAGCTATACAAGAAGAACTAGGATTTACAGTAAAAGCGCCACGATGGGCAGTAGCTTACAAGTTTCCAGCTGAGGAAAAAGAAGCAGAAATCTTGTCGGTTGATTGGACTGTTGGCCGAACAGGTGTTGTGACACCAACTGCCAACCTTAGTCCTGTTCAACTGGCAGGAACGACTGTCAGTCGAGCGACCTTGCACAACGTAGATTATATCGCCGAAAAAGATATTCGTATTGGCGATACGGTCATTGTTTATAAGGCAGGAGATATTATTCCAGCAGTTCTGAAAGTGGTGGACAAGTATCGAAAAGAGCAAGAAATCATGCCCATTCCTAGTCATTGTCCGTCTTGTCAGAGCGACCTACAACACTATGAGGACGAAGTTGCCCTCCGCTGTATCAACCCTATTTGTCCTAGCCAGCTGATGAGTAAGTTGGAACATTTTGCAAGTCGAGATGCTATGAACATCGCAGGGCTAGGGTCTTCAATCGTTGAAAAACTCTTTGGGGCAGGCTTGGTACACGATGTTGCTGATATTTATAAATTAACTGTTGATGACCTATTGACCTTGGAAGGTTTCAAAGAAAAATCAGCTGACAAGCTCTATCAAGCTATTCAAACTTCTAAGAGCAACTCAGCAGAACGCCTCCTATTTGGACTAGGTATTCGCCATGTAGGTAGTAAGGCAAGTAAGATTTTAGTAGAAAAATTTGGTGATTTAGAAACTCTAGCATTTGCTGATCAAGAAGCAATTGCTTCGCTAGAAGGGCTTGGTCAGGTTATTGCTAAGTCTTTGACAACTTTTTTTGCTAGTGAGGGTGCGCAACAACTTTTAGCTGAACTTAAGGAAGCTAAGGTAAACTTGACCTATCTTGGACAAGTAGTAGATGAAAATGCTGCGCTATCGGGTATGACAGTTGTACTGACTGGTAAATTGGAGCGAATGAAACGAAACGAAGCCAAAGCTAAATTAGAAGCTTTAGGGGCAAATGTAGCGGGATCTGTTTCTAAAAAAACTAATCTTGTGGTTGCCGGAACAGATGCAGGCAGTAAATTGACCAAAGCACAGGAGCTAGGTATCGAAATTAAAGATGAGGCTTGGTTAGAGAGCTTGTAAAGGTAAAATGATGGAAGAAAGAAAACGTGCTAGACTAATATATAATCCGACCTCAGGTCAAGAAATCATGAAGAAAAATGTGGCCGAAGTATTGGAAATTTTGGAAGGCTACGGTTATGAAACTTCAGCTTTCCAAACAACTGCTGAGAAAGACTCTGCAAAGAATGAAGCTACACGTGCGGCGTTTGCAGGCTTTGACTTGATTATCGCGGCTGGTGGAGATGGAACGATCAATGAAGTCGTCAATGGAATTGCTCCGCTTGAAAAACGTCCGCAGATGGCCATCATACCGACTGGCACCACCAATGACTATGCGCGTGCTTTAAAAGTGCCCAGGGGAAATCCTGTAGAAGCAGCTAAGGTTATCGGTAAGCAACAGACCATTTTAATGGATATTGGTTTAGCCAAAAATCAAAAAAATGGTTTTCATCAAGAACATTATTTTATCAATATTGCTGCGGCAGGTACTCTTACGGAGTTGACCTACAGTGTTCCCAGTCAACTTAAGACCATGTTTGGCTATTTGGCCTATGTAGTAAAAGGAGCAGAACTCCTGCCACAAGTACAATTTACACCTGTTCGTGTAGAGCATGACGAGGGAGTATTTGAAGGCTCGGTTTCAATGATTTTTGTTGCCTTAACCAATTCAATTGGTGGTTTTGAACAGATTGTTCCCGATGCTAAGTTAGATGATGGTAATTTTACCTTATTGATGGTTAAAACAGGGAATCTATTTGAAATTCTGCATCTGATTCGTCAAGTCTTAGACGGTGGCAAACACATTGAGAGTGATTTAGTTGAATACATAAAAACAAAGAGCCTATCCATCGAAAATCTTAACCCGGATAACCGTCTACTGCTCAATCTAGATGGGGAGTTTGGTGGAGATGCTCCAGTCGAACTGAATAACCTTCAAAATCATATTGAGTTTTTTGCGGATACAGACCTTGTATCAGATGAGGCCATCACACTTGATACAGAACAATTGAATCGAGAAGATATGGCTAAACGGTTTATTGAAGAAACAGACCATATGGACTCGACTATATAAATAAGAAGAAAAGATATCAAGTC
>NZ_WCJE01000080.1 GCF_016743335.1 Streptococcus suis
CTAATATTCTAAGGCACAAGGAGTAGTATATAGGGATTACGCCTTGATGGAGGAGATTCCGGTTCGAATCCGGGCTATTGTGCTAGCATCTAGGAAACTAGGTGCTTTTTTTTGTTTTAATAACTTAAAAGTATTTACAAATAATAACTTTTAGGTTATAACAGGTCTTAGAAAGAGGTGCTAATAGTGCATAATATCTATTTTTATAAGGATAAGAATGGGAATGAGCCTGTTTTAGATTATATGTGAGAGCTTGCCAGTAAAAAATGGAAAGATAGTAGAATTAAGCTCAATAAAATCAATGATTATATTGAGTTACTAAGCCAGCATGGAACACGAGCAGGCGAACCCTATATTAAGCATTTAGATGCTGAAATTTGTGAATTAAGACCACTTAGAGATAGAATTTTATTTGTGGATTGGATTGATGGTAGCTTTGTTTTACTGCACCATTTTATGAAAAAGACACAGAAAACACCTAAAAGAGAAATTGAGCAAGCTAAACGTGAGTTAGCAGATTTAAAAGAAAGAGGTTTAGACAATGAAAAATAACGCTATTGGTAGTAACTGGAAAGATGTAAGAGCTGAATTATTCAGCGAAGAGGAAATTTTGGAAAGTGATATGCGCGTGGCTATCATGAGTGAGCTTATCAAGGCTAGAAATGAAAAGGGCATTAGTCAGAAGAAACTAGAGGAGATGAGCGGTGTTAGTCAGCCAGTTATCGCTAGAATGGAAACAGGAAAGACAAGCCCACAACTTGATACAGTTTTAAAAGTATTGGCAAGTCTTGGTAAGACCTTAGCCGTTGTACCATTAGAGCAAGAGCAGGTTTAGAAAGTTTAGGTGATATTTTGACAGCAGAAATTGGAATATTAAATAAAAAATTGAATTATATGGAATTTTTTCTAAACGATTAATTTGGAAAGTTGTTAATGAAAGCGAGATAAATCATCATAAAACTTGTCATATAATCCCTTTTGCACAGTCAGAGATGGTTGAGACGATTATGAATGGTATAGATCCTAACTTAAATGAACATATCGCAGAGCAAGTATCATCAGTTCTGGAGAAAAATGGATTGGGTGATGAAACTGAGAATATATTTGAAAATATATCATCTATACAGCAAAAATATTTTATAAATCCTATAATAGACCTTATTGGAATGCAACCACTTAATGAAATGGCGAGTACAGCTAAAACATTTATTGAATTAACTTCATTTAAGAGAAAAATTGTCAACACTCTTGAAACAGTAGGAGGTCCAGTAGATGTACTTGCTATTTCTAAAGGAGAAGGACCAATTTGGATTGATAGAAAATACTATTTTGACATTGATAAAAATCTTGATTACAAGATGAGAAAGGAGAGTTAGTTATGGATTTCTTAAACCATTCTTTCGATACTAAAAAAGTTATTAATATAAAAACAAATGCAGTTAACTCCAAAAACAATGTAGGAAAGAATTTCATCGATGTTTACCGTGAAATGAAAGAAGTCCCAATCAATAAAATTCATCAATCGAAAGTTAACGTGGCATTAATTAAAAAATAGCACCTTGATAAGGGAGGTCACTGAAAAAGTAATCAACCCCAAAAATCAGTCAACAAAAAACGAATGATGTTTGCTCTTTGAAGTAAAAAGATAGTACATCATTCGTTTTTTTTTTTTTTTGCATTATATTCCTGTATATCAGAAGTCATCATTCATAATATTTTCATGTTATTGCCTTTTTCAGCTGGCTCTTGATAAGGTACTATTTCCCTTCCTGCTGAACTCATCAATTTAATACCTTTTTACTACCCCTCTAGTATATTGTACTTGTTTGTACTTTACAATTTAGAATGAAAAAGGTAAAAAGTAGATTAGTAATTTAGCGTATTTTATTGAACTATTTGATATTAGGACAACCTTAAGTTATAGTGTCAGTAGCCCATTCTCAAAATAGTTTTAGAGTTCTCAAATTGATAAGTTTAGATATGCCTTATTTTTAATACATGTCGCTATATTAAGTGATTATTATTCCTGAAAAAATAAACGAATATTTTTCATAAAATGTATGTTTTTACTGGAGTTTTTATTTTAAATATGCTAAAGTTAAATTGTGTATACTTTTTTTACGAGGTCTTATAATCCTTGTGAAAAAGGGATATTTTATAAAAAGGATAGCCTCTGATATATATATGCTGTTTATTTGTTGTTTTATTGGAGAGGAGGAGATGTTTTGACAGAGAAAACTCAACCATCTGTAACGGTGCTTATTCCTGTTTATAACGGGGAGGAACACATCGGAGATTGTTTGGATAGTCTATTGAAACAAAGCTATGATAATTATCAGATAGTGGTTGTTAACGATGGTAGTAGAGATAAAACTTTAGAAAAATTGCAACAATATCCCGTGAAAATTCTTTCCTATGAGGAGAACAAAGGCATTTCCTATGCTCTCAACTATGGCATTGACCATATCGATACAGATTATATCATCCGTATGGATGCAGATGATTTGGCTCATTATGACCGTATTCGGATACAGGTCAACTTTATGGAAAATAACCCACGGGTCTTTATGAGTGGCTGTACCAGCTATCCAGGCCCTGTTCATGGCAACAAGTGGGAGGTGGCTTTTGGTGAAAGACGCTTGACCACCTTTAATGAATTGAGGACGTTCTATCTTTTTCATCCCTACCTCCTGCACCCTGGCGTGATTTTTAGGACAAAGAGCTGGAAGGAGAAAGGGTACCGCTATGACTCCCGCTTCGATGGGGTTGAGGACTTTGAGCTTCACAGGCGAATCATCATGGAAGAGGAGGTCTACTTGCTTCACCTCCATCTGATCCATGTTCGAGCTAGAGAGGGCAGTGCTTCGTCAGTCCCTCAGTCTGTCACCCTCGAGCGACTGAATCGGGCCAATCGCCACTTTTACCAGAGCCATGGAGTGCCCTACGAGGGAGATATGCTCTATCTGGGCAAGACCATGTTCCCTGCTACCTACTCGACCAGTAGAGCAGAGCTAGAAAAAGCAGAGAACTTTGCCTGCCAGCTACTGGAAGTAGACTATTTCAAACAACGGCTGAAGAGGGACATCATCAAGCCACTCTTTGCCTATCTCTATCAGATTGCTAGAGAATAAGGTTCCCTGGGAGCGGGAAAGAACTCGACTGGTCAAAAAAAGAGT
>NZ_WCJE01000081.1 GCF_016743335.1 Streptococcus suis
AATTATACTATCTTGATAGCTAACTCAACAAATTGTCTTGACTATTCGCCTATCGGGATAAAATTATGATAAATTTTTTCTATTTAAAATAAAATTTGAAAAGACTACTTATGGTATGCAGTTAAATTGTAGTGGACTGTCATATTAAGTGGTCTTTTTATTGCTAAAATAATAAAATAAGTTTAAATGGTATTTAACTTGAATGTAAAATATAAGTAATTGAAGTATATATCAAAGCAATATAAAATGAATAGAACATTCTGTTTTTTGTCAGCAAACTAGGATAGAATTAGGAAAAAAAACTAAAAAATGGTATAATGAAAAGAACTGCAATTTGATGGAGAGGATTCATGAAACACGTTTTTATTATCGGTAGTCGTGGACTGCCAGCAAAATATGGTGGCTTTGAGACCTTTGTCCAACAATTGGTCAGTCACCAGCAATCTGAGAAGATTTGTTATCATGTGGCTTGTTTATCGGATACAAGTCATCGCCAACATTCGACCTACCTGGGTGCAGATTGCTTCACCATTAATCCACCAAAACTTGGACCAGCTCGTGTGATTGCTTATGATATGATGGCAATCACTTATGCCCTTAAAATCATTAAGGAACAGCAGATAGAGCGACCAATTTTCTATATCTTGGGAAATACCATAGGTGGCTTCATAGTACCTTTTGCGAAACAGATTCACTCTGTTGGAGGTACCTTGTTTGTCAATCCAGATGGTTTGGAATGGAAACGGGCCAAGTGGGCTAAGCCAGTCCAAAAATATCTAAAATTTTCTGAAAAAATGATGGTCAAATATGCTGATTTGATTATTGCTGATAATGAGGGAATTGAGGATTATATTCAATCTGAATACTCGGCTACCAATACACGCTTTATTGCCTATGGTACAGATTTAAGTCCGACTAAGTTAACAAAAGAATCTGAGCAAGTTCGCCAATATTTTACAAATTGGAACATTAAAGAGAAAGAATTTTATCTGATTATCGGTCGTTTTGTACCCGAGAATAACTATGTGACAGCAATTCGGGAGTTTATGGCAAGCAACACGAGACGTGATTTAGTCATCGTTGCAAACCATGAAGGCTCTGCCTATTTTCAAAAATTAAAAGATGAGACAGGCTTTATATCCGATAAGCGGATTAAGTTTGTAGGAACAGTATATGACCAAGAACTACTTAAGTATCTGCGCCAAGAATGTCGAGCTTATATTCATGGACATGAAGTTGGAGGAACCAATCCTAGTCTCCTAGAAGCGCTGGCGCAAACCAATGAAAATTTGGTTTTAGGTGTTGATTTTAACCGCAAAGTTGCCCTAGAAGGTGCTCGGTATTGGAGTAAGGAGTCAGGTAGCCTGAGTCAATTAATTAACCAAATTGATGAGAATGCTGAAGCGGTGGAATTAGGAGAAATTGCGAAAAAACACATGAAGGATGAATACACCTGGGAAAAAATCGTCCAAGAGTACGAGGAATTATTTTTACAATGAAAGTAAACATACTCATGTCGACCTACAATGGTCAACAGTTCTTAGCTGAGCAAATTCGTTCTATTCAAGAACAGACTTACACAGACTGGACACTGTTCATTCGTGATGATGGTTCCAGTGATCGAACTAGAGAGATTATTAAAGATTTTGTTGAACAAGATCAGCGAATTCATTTCATAGATGTTGAGACAGACGAAAATCTCGGTGTCATCAAAAGTTTTCATAGGCTAGTTCATTATGATACTGCTGATTTCTATTTTTTCAGTGACCAAGATGATGTTTGGCTGCCAAATAAACTGGAAGTTAGCCTAAAAAAAGCACAGGCCTATCCAGCAAATTTGCCATTGATGCTTTATATGGACCTCAAAGTTGTCAATCAAAATCTAGAGGTTATGGCAGAAAGTATGGTAAAATCTCAATCTCATCATGCCAATACGGAATTGGTGCAAGAGTTGACTGAGAATACTGTAACTGGCGGTGTCGCCATGATTAATCATCATCTTGCTGAAATGTGGCAAGTAACTGAGGATATTTTGATGCATGATTGGTATCTGGCCCTGCTTGCGTCAGCCTTTGGAAATTTGGTATTTATTGATCAACCAGGGGAACTGTACCGCCAGCATTCTGATAATGTTTTAGGGGCTCGAACACTCTCAAAACGCTTTAAAAAATGGATTCGCCCTCATATTTTATTTGCTGTCTATTGGGATTTGATAAAAAATAGTCAAAAACAAGCCCGACACTTACTACAAATGCCTCTATCTCAGTCAAATAGAGAATTAATTGAAGCATTTGTAACCATTATGGATAAACCAATGCTTGAACGATTCAGGATTTTGAGAAAATATGGATTGAGGAAAAATAAGGCTTTCCATACATTGGTATTTACAACACTCATTATTACAAAATTTGCTTATAAGGAATAGTTATGAACTTATTGAATAGAGAAAACCAGATTCTTTTGAAAGAAATGGTAAAAACTGATTTTAAGCTGCGTTATCAAGGTTCTTTGATTGGTCACTTGTGGTCAATCCTAAAACCATTCATGATGTTTACATTATGTACTACCCGTTGTGCTAGTTAATCAAGCGTAAGCAAGGGAATATTTTAAACTGATACCAACTTCATACTCATTCGATTTCAAAAATCTGAACAAATCCATTTTCTATGTACAATACTTTTTATAGTTTCACTATCTAAG
>NZ_WCJE01000082.1 GCF_016743335.1 Streptococcus suis
TCCGGGCCACATGTCAAAAGCTCGCAGGCAGGTGCAGGAGAACATCAAGCACGTTGATTTCGTGACCATTTTGGTCGATGCCCGCCTACCCCTATCCAGCCAAAACCCCATGCTGACCAAGATTGTCGGCGACAAGCCCAAGCTCATGATTCTCAACAAGGTCGATTTGGCAGACCCTGTCCGTACGAAAGAATGGCAGAGCTACTTTGAAGGTCAGGGTATTCGTACCCTTGCTATTAACTCAAAAGAACAAGCGACGGTGAAAAAGGTGACCGACGCAGCCAAGAGCCTTATGAAAGAGAAGATTGAACGCCTACGCCAAAGAGGTATTCAAAAAGAAACCTTGCGGACCATGATTATCGGTATTCCAAACGCTGGAAAATCCACTCTCATGAACCGTCTGGCTGGTAAAAAAATCGCTGTTGTCGGCAACAAACCAGGTGTGACTAAGGGTCAACAGTGGCTCAAGTCCAATAAAGACCTTGAAATCCTTGATACACCTGGGATTCTCTGGCCTAAGTTTGAGGACCAGGAAGTTGGACTTAAGTTGGCTCTGACTGGGGCTATCAAGGACCAACTTTTGCCTATGGACGAAGTGACTATTTTTGGTTTGGATTATTTCAAAGCCAACTACCCAGAACGTCTACAAGAGCGGTTCAAGGGCATGGATTTGGAGCAGGAAACGCCTGAACTCATCATGGACTGGACCAAGAAACTGGGCTTCCGTGATGATTATGATCGTTTTTACAATCTCTTTGTCAAGGACGTTCGAGACGGGCGTTTGGGCACCTATACATTGGACAAGGTGAGTGACTTAGATGGCAACGATTAAGGAAGTGACTGCTCTGCTGACTCAGGTAGATAGTCTAGACAGCCCTGTCTGGGCGGACTTAGCTCAGGATGATCGAGCAGGGGTTCAGGTTGCCATCAAGAAACGCCGTAAGGAGCTGGAAAAAGAAGCGGCAGAAGATGTCCGCTTAGAAGCTATGCTATGTTACGAAAAAGCCCTTTATGAAAATGGGGTGGAGTTCATTGCTGGAATCGACGAAGTCGGCCGAGGGCCTCTAGCAGGTCCTGTGGTGGCAGCGGCGGTCATCTTGCCCAAAGGGTGCAAAATCCGCTACCTCAACGACTCCAAAAAAATCCCTAAGTCCAAGCACGAAGCCATCTACCAAGAAGTCATGGAGCGAGCGGTAGCAGTCGGTGTGGGAATAAAAGATGCAGCTGTCATTGACCAGGTCAATATCTACGAGGCAACCAAGTTAGTCATGTTGGAAGCTTTGGGGCAGTTGAGCCAAGAGCCTGAACACCTTTTGATAGACGCTATGAAGTTGGATACGCCCATACCGCAAACTTCCATCATCAAGGGAGATGCCAATAGCCTGTCTATCGCAGCAGCTTCAATCGTTGCCAAGGTGACGCGGGATAAGATGATGGCGGACTATGACAAGGAGTTCGCTGGCTATGGCTTCGCCAAGAATGCTGGCTATGGAACGGCAGAGCATTTGGAAGGATTGAACAAGTTAGGCATCACGCCCATTCACCGTAAGACCTTTGAGCCCATTAAGTCAATGCTAGCAGGGGGAAACTAGTCTTGATAGTCTTTTTCTGGTTATTTTTAGCGGCTATCGGTCTATTTGCTCTCGTCTATTTCTGGGAGCGACGGTCGATTTTTATCTCCCTATTTGCCTTGAACATCCTGGTCTGGGCCTTGGCTTGGATTGTTTCAACAGGTATTTTAGAAAATAACGAAATCTTGCGGTTATTGGCAATCGCTCTGGCAATGGTATTGGCTCTAGCCTTCTTAAGTGGTCCATTTGTCTTGCTGATTACCCTCTATCTGAACGGTTTTCGGATTTTGAAGCGAGAAGGTGTCCGTTTTCATAACTTTTTATCGTTAGGATTGGCTTTCGGCTTAACTTTTTATCTCTTTATCGCGCCGACTGTAGCAAGCTCCCTTTCTGGTATCAGTTTTTTCAATATGGTGTTTGTCTATGTTGGATTTTTAGTGTCCTATGCTATTATCATCAGCATGCTTTATACGACATCTAGCTTTGTCAATTTGGTCAATCTTTTCCCAGGCAAGCTTGATTATGTAGTGGTCTTAGGTGCTGGCTTGATTGGTGACAAGGTGACGCCACTCTTGACTTCGCGGATTGACAAAGGCATAGCGATTTATCAGAAGCAACCTGGCAGTAAGCTCATCATGTCAGGCGGACAAGGTCCTGATGAAATAATAGCTGAAGGTCAAGCTATGGCAAATTATGCCTTGGAGAAAGGAGTGCCTGCTGAAGACATTCTCATCGAAAACCAATCGACCAATACAGAAGAAAATTTGAAATACTCCTATACCTTGATGAAACCAGGCAGTCGATTTGCACTTGTAACCAATTACTATCATGTTTTCAGAGCTCTGCTATTGGCCCGGAAACTGAAAATCAAATGTATCGGCTATGGCGCCAAAACCAAATTTTACTTTAGCCTTAATGCCTTCATTCGTGAATTTGTAGGTTATGTGGTCATGAGCCGAAAGACGCATTTGGTATTTTTGGGCATCGTGTCAGTTCTTTACTTGCTTGGCATGATAGTTAGTTTAATGTAGTAAAAAC
>NZ_WCJE01000083.1 GCF_016743335.1 Streptococcus suis
AGCCGTTATAGAAGAAGATTGGTACTATTCAATCTTCTTCTATATTTTATATAAAGAAACGAAAAGATGTCAGTATTTATAGAAGAAAATACGAAATACCCCCCATATGGCATCATTGTCTAGATGGTTTTAAGCATTATATATAGTAGAATATTGCAAAAGAATCAGCTAAATCAATACGTTTTGGTAAAAAAGGTAAAAATAAGGTAAAAATAAAAAATAAAATTCAAAAAAAGTGTTGACAAGGCTAGTTCCTAATGATATACTAGTTCTTGTGTTAAGCGGGGATGGCGGAATTGGCAGACGCGCAGGACTAAGGATCCTGTGACCGCTTTAGGTCGTGTGGGTTCAAGTCCCACTCTCCGCATAGTGGACTAGCTAAGGCTAGTCCTTTTACTTTGTCTAGATAAGTGCAGAGCACGATATGTGCAAGTTCATAAATTACAAAAATGATACGAAACAGGCATTATTATGGCTTTCATGAAAAGATATGTGAAAGTTTTCTCAAAACTAGACGGTTTCAACTAGCATTTTCAAAATAAAAATGGTAGAATAGAAGAGTATGAGGTGCAACCTCAAAAAATATTAGGAGGCTATCGAAATGCCATTAGTTTCAGCAGAAAAATTTGTCCAAGCAGCGCGTGACAACGGTTATGCAGTTGGTGGATTTAACACAAACAACCTTGAGTGGACTCAAGCTATCTTGCGTGCAGCAGAAGCAAAACAAGCTCCAGTTCTTATCCAAACTTCTATGGGTGCAGCTAAGTACATGGGGGGTTACAAAGTAGCTCGTAACTTGATTGCAAACTTGATTGAATCAATGAACATTACAGTTCCAGTTGCTATTCACCTTGACCACGGTCACTACGAAGATGCACTTGAGTGTATCGAAGTTGGTTACACTTCTATCATGTTTGATGGTTCACACCTTCCAGTAGAAGAAAACCTTGCAAAAGCAAAAGAAGTTGTAGAATTGGCGCACGCTAAAGGTATCTCAGTTGAAGCTGAAGTTGGTACTATCGGTGGTGAAGAAGATGGTATCGTAGGTGCTGGTGAATTGGCTCCAATTGAAGATGCAGTAGCAATGGTTGCAACTGGTATTGACTTCTTGGCAGCAGGTATCGGTAACATCCACGGTCCATACCCAGCAAACTGGGAAGGTCTTGACCTTGACCACTTGCGTAAATTGACTGAAGCTGTACCAGGTTTCCCAATCGTATTGCACGGTGGTTCAGGTATTCCAGATGCACAAATCCAAGAAGCAATCAAATTGGGTGTTGCTAAAGTTAACGTAAACACTGAGTGCCAAATCGCATTTGCAAACGCAACTCGTAAGTTTGCAGCGGCTTATGAAGCAAACGAAGCAGAATACGATAAGAAAAAACTCTTTGACCCACGTAAATTCTTGGCAGACGGTGTGAAAGCTATCCAAGCATCTGTTGAAGAGCGTATCGACGTATTCGGTTCAGCGAACAAAGCTTAGTATAACTGCTAAGAAATCTCAGATTTCAAGCAAACAAAGCATAAGTTTCTTAGATTAGACCAAGAAGGATTTTCTTTCGAGAATCCTTTTTATTATAATAGTTGATTAAGTTTGATCTAGTTCTTTGCTATGAAGAAATCTACGATAGAAGTGAGCAGAGAACAGTTAAAATATAAACCGCTCTCATGACTGTAATAACTTAGAGAACGAAGAATTATGGGTAGTGCGCAAACTCTAGTATTAAAATATTTACCTATGAGTATAGATACTTTAAAAAAATAAAATGAAAATAATTCTTGCCAAGTCCAATCTTTTCTGTTAGAATAATGTGGTATGTGGTGCTAGCACATCCGATATATTTGATCAAATGAGGAGGAAGATACAATGGCTAAAGTATGTTATTTCACTGGTCGTAAGACTGTATCAGGTAACAACCGTTCACACGCTATGAACCAAACTAAACGCGCAGTTAAACCAAACCTTCAAAAAGTAACTGTTTTGATTGATGGTAAACCTAAAAAAGTTTGGGCTTCAGCACGTGCACTAAAATCAGGCAAAGTTGAACGCGTATAATAACAAAGTCGTTAGAAAAATCTAGCGACTTTTGTTTTTGGAAAAAATAACCTAGATATAAAGTCGGTGAGGAGCAAATTCGGCCACTACATAATAAACAGGAAAGAATATCAGCTATATAGCTCTCCACATTGCTGCTGAAAAGTTAACAAAGAAGGAATGTTGTCAAAAATAAACTGTGTATTGATGTGGGAGATTTTCTCAAGCACGAACATATAAACTTGGATTGACATTAGGAGTTGTACGAGAGAGCATATCCGTACGGGTTCTACAAGAAGGGAATCACGAACTGGAAGAATAGAGAGAGTTAAAAAAGGTAAAAAAATCCAAAAAATCTCAAAAACCCGGTTGACAAAGTATATAAGTCGTGATAGAATAATTGAGTTGTCTCTTGAGGGACTGGTTAATAGCGAAACA
>NZ_WCJE01000084.1 GCF_016743335.1 Streptococcus suis
ATCAGAAAAAGCTGGGTTAGGTTTAAAATATATTAATCAGATTAAAGAAATCAAAACATTAATATAAGCATTCAAACTCTTAATAAAGTTATTGCTGCGCCAGATTTAACGACAGAAGAATTTTTTAATTTTAATAACTTAGAAGAAGTGCCTGAACCACTATCTGATGTCACCTTTAGACGCTTAAAAATGAAAATAAAGCAACTTCCCAAAGAGAAACAAGCATCTCTTATTGAAATTTTTGAAAAAATACTTGATCAATTTGATTAAATCAAAATAGCAAACCACTGTATTATTGATTTTGGAAGCTACTTTATGGTTGACATTATAGGAGAAAGAATGTAATATAGTCAAACACAACATTTCCTATAAAAATTATCTATATGAGGTAATAAAATGAAACTTCGTCAATTGGAATACTTTAATGCCTTATGCACTTTAAAAACATACTCAAAAGTAGCAGAGAAATTTAAAGTCAGTCAACCTACCGTTAGTTATGCTATCAAATCTCTTGAAAAAAGCCTAAATACTTCGCTTGTTACTAGAAATCAATCACATTCAGAGATTATTTTAACATCAGAAGGGGAACTCTTTAGAAAATATTCCGAAAAGGCTATACAACAACTAGATATTGGGAGAGCCGCATTAAAATCTTTTAAAAATCCACGGATAAAATTTGGTATATCAGCAAATTTATCACGATTTTTCAATCTTACTAACCATCTTTCAGATATTGAAAATATATTTCAAAATGAAATTAGTTTAATTGAAGATGGTTCAAAAGAAATAACTAGTAAAATATCATCCAACGAAGTAGATATTGCACTCTTCGCATCATATAAAGAAGTTTATAGTGATCACCTTGATTTAATGAAACTAACCTCTTTGCCATTTAAACTAGCAGTATCAAAAAAACATAAATTTGCTAATTCAGCTACAATTAGTTTGATAAACTGTAGTAGTGAAGACCTTGTTATATTTAATGAACGTTTTGTACACAATGAAGTTTTTTGGAAATATATCAATGATTCAAAGTTTATTCCAAATATTTTAGCGGAAGTTAGTGATTTAAGTAGCTTTAAAACCTTAATTGAACGGAGAAATTCAATAGGAATATTAGTGGATTTAGGGAACTTTAAAGATATAAATTTAGTTGAAATAGATAATTCTTTTCAACTAAAATTCAATATTTATATAGGTAAGCAAAAAGAATCAAAAATCAATAGTAGTTCTTTTCAAAAAATAGGACAATATTTTATTGAAGAATTAAACACAATATCGAAAATTGAAAAATAATAAAAACTCTTAGAATTCCTGACATAGCAGTATTTCTAAGAGTTTTTATTTATTACTAAAGAAAAAAGATTGAAGAAAATTATCCAAATGGACTTTTCTCCAATCTAGTACTCAGTAATGTTTTTCTAGTATTTTACCAAATAATTCTTCTAATTTCTCCAAATCACCATAGACAGTTCCATCCATATAAAGATTGTAAACTTCATCATCCTGTTCTACTCGTATTTGTGCAGAATACCCTTTTGATAGTGCTAAGGAACGAATAACTTCTCGTTGAGTTCGCCCATTACCTTCTCGAAAGGGATGAAAATAATTAAGATTATCAAGAATTTTTGCTAAATACTTAATGATTTCATCTTTTGAGTTAGCAGTTTGATGATAGGAATGAATGAGACGATTTATATAAGTTTCTGCAGCATTAAATGATTGTATTGGCATAAAAGGATTACCACTTTTAGAGATATTCACCTTACGATATTGTCCCGACCAAGCATAAACATCTTGAAATAAATAGTTATGAATGGCTAAAATATCACTCATGGAATAGACTTCAATGGCTTTCAAACGCAAGTCTGCAAGTCTTCTAGTAACGAATAAGTGTTCATTTCGGTAGGCTTCTTCAATATTTGTAATATTTTGTTTGTTGATTAAGACTGTGGAATTTGGATAGGAATATTGGTGATTGGGGTCAATGTACTCATAGCCATCGTATTGATTTTTAACCAATATTCAATTCCTTTCGTCTATTGATAACATAAGTTTTTAAATCAATCACATCTTGAACGGTAGGTTCATAATTTTCAATCATTGATGACCCAATGGCATACCAGACGGTATCAAAATCTGAAAAGTTATCAAAGGGAATCCCTAAAATTGTTAATTTTTCTTTATTTACATCAAGAGTCATGGCACACCTCCTTGTATAACATTGCCTCTATTACACTATATTATACCATAAACTCGTTATATTTACACGAAGGAATAGAGACTAAAAGATATATCATATTACCATATCATATTACCCATTGTA
>NZ_WCJE01000085.1 GCF_016743335.1 Streptococcus suis
AAGCCTACGTGTTTAGCGATGAGTAACGATAGTTTACTCACGCTAAACACGTATCTCATCAAAAACGAGATTATCTCAATAATAACATCAGTAGAATAAATAAAAATAGGCAGAAAATATCGAAATCTCCTGCCTTTTACCTATTCCACAGACTTCTTTACTATTCCACTTTTTGAGAAATAATGGATGGTTATATTCGTCCATAAACATAAACTAAATGGTGGTTTTAAGTTAGCCATCTTTTACGACTGAATCGGTTACTTTAATGGCCCATCTTTCATAGAAAAATGGATTCCTCTATGAACCAACAAGTTAAGTTTTCATGGTTCTCTTTAGTATTCCAACATTACTGAAAATATGGATTATTCTAAAAGTCCATATCGCAAATCGAAGTGGGCTACTCTAATACACCATTATTTCTATCATAATGGACCTCTATTCAAATCCACTTTTTAAGAAAACTTGGACTTCTTTACTATTCCACATTTAGCGATAAAATGGGAAACTCTACTTAACCATCTTTTAGCTCTTAATGAGCTAGTTTTACTATTAAATAATTCGTTAAGCTAATAGATTTTCAAATAGTCATCTTTTACCTTTTCAAGTTATCCTATTTCTCTCTACAGAATAGGCATGTCGAATACTTTTCAGTTTCTTATTTATTCACAGAAAAATGTTTCTGTGTTTTTTTTTTGATTTTGAAAATGTGGCATAGTAATATCGTAAAAATTGAATGACTAGAGCTAAACACTATCTGGTGTTTTTTCAACATCAGATAGACAGGAGGAAATAGTGCGATTTCATATTCGTAAGGTTCAATTATTTCAAAATAATGACTCAATTATTCAATTAACAACATATAGAAAGGAGTTTTTAGGCCGTAGGTCCAGATAAAGTAACAAAGATATAGTCACAATCAAATTGAAATATTATTAAATAAATTCTGCATCATAAAGGAGGAAATATTACTGAGTCAATTGTTATAATCCAGTTTTACGAATAGCGAAACCAAAGCAAGAAATCGTTCAAATCGAAAAAATACAAAAAATAAACGTTATAATGCGTTTCAATTATTCAAGCTCTCGAATCCAAATTGAGTATTGGAGTAGTCTTCTCCAATTAAAAAAACATAAAGAACACCTGCCGCAGCAGGAAGACACTGTTTTCGGAAGTATTGCGTTAATCGAAAACACCTCAACCATTGGTACCAAAAAGAAAGGAGTCAGTTATGACTAAAAATAAAAAAAGACGATCACGTTCAGATCGTAGAAAAATGAAAAAACATGCGATAGAAAAACAAAACAAAGCGCTAAAAACACCAGAAGGCCGACTTCAGTTTGTCCATTCTCAAGGAGTATCAAGTTTAAAGAAACGATTCAAAAAAGGAAAAGGCATTAAGCGTAAAGAGGCCAAAGAAACAGGAGATGAGATTGAGTTAGTCCACACTCATCGTACATTTCATAACTATTCGGGTTCATGGCACTGTTTTGCAAAATGGGTTTCGATTAACATTTCGCCAGAACAGTTAATGGCATTAGGTAATGTTGAAAAAGATACGGAAGGTTGGATAGAACTTGTCAATCAATACTTACAATATTGTATAGAGATTGGTTTAAGTCCATATACACAAGCGACCTACAAAGCAGCATTGGCCAAAGTTCTCGGAGTTTCCTCAACTAATTTCATCGCTACACAACCACGTACTCGTGCAAATCGTATGAATAATCGTGTATTGCATAAAGACTATCGTTTATCCAACAAAAATAACGACTACTGGCATAAAGTAGTTACCGCAACAGGCTTACGAAAAAGTGAATTGATCCACGTCACTGGTGATGCTCTGCAACGCGGCCGTGATGGCCGTTGGTATTTAAATTTAGACGGCCATAAGCATCGCACAAAAGGACGCAGAGATCGCTGGTCTCCCATCATGGCTACTAGTCAAGAGGAAGAAGAGTGGTTAGTTGCTATTTTCCAACGAGCAGGAGAAAAGAAAGTCTTTCATGTTCCCAAAGATTTAATCCTCGACGATTTTGATGGAAAGAAAGTTCCAACAGCATTAAAGCCACACAAATATCGTGCAGAGTATGCAGAGCGTGTTTATCGCAGTGTAGCACGCGAAATTTCCAAGATTAGAAATCGTAAAGAAGTTATCCATCTGCGTAAAGAGTTAGTTGGCATCTCGCTCGACAGAAAAGCTTGTAAAATTGTGACAAAGGCTCTGGGACACAATAGACCAGAGGAATTTCCTCGTTCCTACGCTTATATTTTATTGAAACGTTAGGTA
>NZ_WCJE01000086.1 GCF_016743335.1 Streptococcus suis
TAGCAAAGTAGGTATATTTTCCAACAAAAATATTTTTGCTCTGTATGGTATCTTTTAGATAAAAGTTTTGTGATTTTGTCATTGTGAGCTCCTTTCGATTATGGTAGCTATTATACGCTAGTGTAACACCTGGCAACACGACAAGTTTTGAAAAAAGTGTTGGATTTTGTTATAATTAATCAAAATTAATCAAAATTTTGAGTGAACTATGGAAAATAAAGCACCATTAAGATTGCAACAAGCCCTAATTAAATTATTAGACCAACAAGAACTTGATCAAATTTCAGTAAGCAAGATTTGTAAAGAAGCTAGCGTTCATCGTTCAACATTTTATTCCTACTATAATCATCAATATGAACTTTTAGAAGATGCTTTACAAGGAATTTCTAGACTTTTCGATGAGGAATATGAGTTAGAGCAAACGAAACTACAACAAACTTCAGATATAGATAGTATTTTGGATACTTATTATTTAAAGCCATATCTCCTCTTTATCAAAAAACATAGAAAGTTATATCGTATCTATCTAGGAAGGTCTCGGGAATTTAATAAAGAAGAAACGTTTTCCTACCATATGGAAAAGACATTTTCAAAAAGACTTAAATTCAATGGCATAAAAGATTCTAGGCAAATAGAATTAACTGCGCGCTTTTACGTAGCCGGTCTACGAGCAATAATAAATGATTGGGTGCTAAGTGATTGTTTAGACGATGTCGATGACATTATTCGCATCATTCATGAAATTGTATTTTAGGAGCATCATTTTGGAAAAAATTGATAAGCAGTTACAGTTCGTTAAAGATTATTGGCAGTACTTTTTACTAGCCAATGTTTGTATGCTCATCTTTGGCGCTTTAGTTATCACTAAAATCCTTCCAGATAGAAGTCTATTTAACATTCTTGCTAGTGTTTTATCAGGCATAGTTGCTGTTATTGACGTACTCCTACTAGTACAAGTTGTTCGAAGACTAGTTAATAGTGTATCTCTTATTCAAAATACATATTTGACCAGCCGTGTCTCACTTTTAGTTGGGACATTCTATAATGCTGTCTATGTATTATTATCCCTGATTTCGGGGTACCTTCATCATTCAGTTTGGTATTTGATATTTGCTTTTTATCATTTAACTTTTGCCTGTGTCAAATTTTTAATTGGAAAACGCTTCCGTAAAGAAGTCGAGGAAGAAGATTGGAATAACTATGGCAGAGTGGGAGTTTTCATCCTCTTTTCATCAGGAGTATTTTTATCAATATTCTATTTTGTTACAAAAGGGATGGACAAGGTTAATTCAGCTTTTCCTTTGTTAGTTTATCTTACTGCACTAATCACATTCATCAATTTTATTAATTCTTTTTCTAGTCTGTTTCGTTATAGAAAAAATCCATCTCCTCGAGAAAAATCTAGTAAACAGATAAGTTTCACTAATTCATTATTTGCACTATTCTTTCTCCAAACTATGATGTTAAAACAGTTTGGACAAGCAGATAGCCATGAAAGTAAACTATTTTTGACCTACGCTCTTGGACTAAGTGTGCTCACTATCTTAATTGGGCAAGGGGTGTTTATGATACAAAAAGCTAAAAAACAACTCAAAAACTTAAAATAAGTTTATGAGTTGTTTTATATTTTATTTCCTCAGCTTTTCCCCACATATTTTCCCCACATAGATTTTTATTTTTGTAGCTATGAACTCAATTCAAATAGATTTCGTATTTTCTTTCTTGTCAATGCAATTATGTCGCCCAGATATCATCTTTATTAGTGTTTCCAAATTGATTACTAGGTTTTCATATTTTTCAATTTTGCTGTCCATCTGATTTTGAAAAAGAGCAATCACCTTGCGGATGTAGCTGGCATTGGTGCCAACGCTCTCAGCTAGGGCTTGCGAGCTAAGTATTTC
>NZ_WCJE01000087.1 GCF_016743335.1 Streptococcus suis
AGCCAAGAAAGTTCTCGAAGAAGTCATCTCAGAAGCGGAAGTCTTGTCAGCCGATGCTCTTCGTAAAGCAGCTAAGTCAACAGCAGACACAAGCTCGCTTCAATCAGCAGCTAATGCAACCAAAGCAGCAGCAGAAGCAGCCAACCAAGTCTTTGCGGATGAACATGCCAGTCTTGAAGATATCAATGCCCAAATCACAGCTATCCGTACCGCAGTAGGAAACTTGGGTCCAGAGCTGACAAGCTTTACAGGAGCGGAAGAAGTGACGGTTATGCTAGCTGCAACGATATCAGGGGTAGCAGATGCCAACCAAAGCGGTATAGATGAGATTTCCGAGCGTACGGGACAATATACGGCTATCAGCGTAACAACGCAAAACTTCAAGTGGGAGGATATGGAACCGAGTCCTATCATTGCACTAAAGAAGACGGATGGAACCTATAAGTATAAGAAGTTTAGCGGTCCGGTTACCGTGGATATAGCAAAGGCGGCACAACGAGCAGGCGAATTTGAAGATGCTGCGGCATACAAAGCGACAAACGGTACATTGCAGGCAACCGATAAAGTATATATTATTCAGGAATCGGACTTTACCTCCGCCCCGACCTCTATTGAGGAAAGCTATGACCTGACGAAGTTCCACCATAGAAAAAATCTGGTTTTTGGTGGAGATAGTATTTCTGAAGGGGCTACTATTGATGATGCGGCGTCTGATAGTGTACTTGTAGCATTGGCACGACCGGGCTCCTTTGTATCGGAGATTGAGTTTAAGAATATGGAAAATCCGGGTACCCCATCGATATATTTGCCGGAAGAAAATAATACGTTGTTGGTGGTGGACAATATCCGTGAGGCTGTGGAGCAGGCAGGACCAAATGACCAGTCTTATACGAATTTTGGTTTGTTCTTGTCGCATATAGCTGGAAGTGATGATAAGGTCAATAAGCCAAATACCGTCATGAAATTGCCAGAAGGCGTGGAAGTGATCTTTGCAAATTCGAGTGGTCAGCAGACAACCTTTGCTGGGGCTATGAACGAGATTATGAATACACTCCGATATAATAATGATGAGTGGACGGTTTTAAATCCTCAACAGAAATTAAAATTTAAGTTTATCGTAAAAAAAGATGGACAAATTATCCAAGAAGATAAAAACTGGAGAGAAATTACATTACATGTGTATAATACTCTCGATGCAGTGAAGAATCTGGTGAAAACAACGCTCGAAAACACAGAAAATAACTTTGCAAAGGGTATCGTAGACAATATCGACTTCTCTGGCTTGCCGGAAGTTATGAAAAATGAAGCGGTAGAGATGGAGAAAAAATATCCGAATGTGGACGGAAGTACACCGCAAGACGGCGTACTGCCGCAATTTTCGAATCCGACTAATAAGCAATATAACTGGGTAAATAAGGACGAAGAAACAAGCAACGGTGATCACGCTACATCACCGGCACGATATTTCCCGTATGACATGGGTTTATTTCAGGGAGAGGGAGATAAAATTAATAAAAAGCTGCTGGGATATATACCTTATATCCAAGATTACAAGTCTGAAAATGGTGAAGATCTTGGTATTGCTCCCAGTGAGCATGATAAGAAATTGGTGCCATATTTCACCCTAGGCTCCATCTTTACAAGAACCATGTTTGATCGTGATTTTACTCCGGAACTGGGAGGCGTGAATGAAAGTTATTGGAACTCGTTGGTAGAGGATGCGCCTATCCCACAGCTTGACTTTGAGCCTAAGGTTAATCTGGATATCGTAACCCTTTCCGATAATCCACA
>NZ_WCJE01000088.1 GCF_016743335.1 Streptococcus suis
AGTCTAGTGGTAAAAAGTCAATAGAAAGTTGAGAAAATTCTAGTTGTTTTTTAGAAAACAGGGTGCACTAAAAACACCTAGTGAAAATCGCTTTTTTTCACCAGTTTATCCAAGGACTTGTGCAGATCATTATCTATCTTCCATAAGCCTCCTTGGTGGCGCATAGAGTTGGCGATTGCGTAGTAGCGCATCCACCAGACGCACAAATTTTCTAGCGGTTAAGACGATGGCTCGTTTGTGTTGATGTTTAGGAACTTCATGATACTTCTTCTTGTAAAAGGTTTGATACTCACTATCGTGTCGTCTGACCGAGTTGGCGGCTTCAACTAAGTAATAACGGAGATAGCGGTTGCCTCGTTTGACAAGTTCAGTATTTTGAGAGTTAGTGTTCCCGGATTGATTCTGTTTCCAATTCAAGCCTGCATATTTAGCGACTTGAGGGTGGTCTTTAAAGCGATCAATCTGTCCAATTTCAGCGATAATGCCTGCAGCGTACACTTTCCCCACACCAGGAACAGAAGTTAAGCACTGGTATTCAGGGATGACTTCTACCATCTCTTCAATAGCTTTATCAATATCCTTGATTAATTTCTCAAGGTTTCTGATTTCTCGAGCTAATAGACCGAGAATAACATTGACAGAATCTTGTTGTAGCTTGGGTAGACGATAAGATCCCCTGACAGCTGATTGAATAGCTTTAGCTAATTTTTCAGGCGCTTTGAATCGTCCTCTCCCCAATTTTTGGATAAAGTCCGCTAGGTCGTTGAGAGGAACGGTCGCTAACTCGTCGAGGGTATAGTCTTCAGTCATTAAGGAAATAATGGTGCTAGACCAGAGAGAAGTTGTGAGGCTCTCATTCTTGATTTCAGTAGATAAGGTATTGCACTTATAATAAATATTTTCAATAAAGTGTTGTTTTGTTCTTGTCAACTGTTCAATGAGTTGTAGTCTCGTTCTGGTTAGGTGTTGGAGAGCCAAATACTTTTCTTCTTTGAGAAAAGCAGGTGAAAATCGCTCAGCACGAAAATAATCGGCGATGTAGAAGGCATCAATAGTATCATTTTTACTTTCTTCAAAGGCTTCCCGATATTTCTTAATCTTATTGGGTTGTTCCACCATGACTTCAACCATTAGAGCTTTCAAGTCGCTATCTTCATGAAAGAACATGGCAGGGTGAAAGCTATAAAGGCTGGTAGCTTCCATACCAATGACGATGCGCTCAAATGACTGGGAATCATTGAGTTCAAGAATTTGTTTCTTGATTTCTTGAGCCCCTACTAGGTCATTAGGAAGAGAAGCTGTAAAGGGAGTTGTTGTATCACTAAGCATGATACAGACATCTAATTTGGTAGAGCTAACGTCTAAACCGACAAAACATTTCATTTGGAAGGTCTCCTTTCATTTGTATTTGGAAAGTTTCTTGACTACTGTAAGGTTCCCCAGAAACACGTTGAACCAACAGCCTCGCATAAGAGAATTCTAGTCACTAGCTCACCTGCCGCCTGTACGCTACTACGTACAGAAGTGAGCGTAATGGAAACAGCTAGTGTGTTGGAAGTAGGCACAACGCTTGGGTAACAGACTTAAAAATGAAGTCTAAGCAACAAGGAGAAAAAGAAACAACCATGAGTCCATTCCATGACTCTATTGTTCTGGAAAACCTTGCAATAGTCAAGTTAACGTTATAACAATTATTAAAAATTCGGGATTGAAAAATCCCCATAAACTTATTTTACGAGGAG
>NZ_WCJE01000089.1 GCF_016743335.1 Streptococcus suis
TATATTATATTTAGTGCAGTTAGCTACTGCCAAAGTCCAAGTGTTATACTTGGAAAAAGCCACTGTGGATTAGTACGTTCTCCAATCGCTTGACGATTTCAGAGAGGCTCTAACCACAGCTTTTTGTTTCAATTGGTAATGAGTTTGATAACGCTAGACGTTTAATCTTCAGTAAGGTGACAAGGCAAAAAGTAAGTGGATACCAAGTGGGCTTAATACTTAATATCTGGGGGTACTCTTATGCTCTATGTTGGCATTGATGTCGCTAAAAACAAACACGATGTGACAGTTATTGATAACACAGGGAAAATGGTATTGAAACCTATCACTATTACAAACCGTAAACAAGGATTTGAACTACTTCATAACACCTTGAAACAGCTTAGACAAGACTGTCTTATCGCCATGGAAGATACTGGACATTATGCCTTAAATCTCTTAACGTTCTTACATCAGAAAAACTATACGATTTACACCTATAACCCCTTACTCATCAAGGAATTTACAAAATCTCTCTCACTTCGTAAAACGAAAACAGATAAGAAGGACGCACGTACAATAGCTCTTAAGTTGCTTTCTGACCCTAATCGTGCCCTATTTATGCATGACAACAAGCAAGAAGAACTTAAGATTATGACACGTCACATGAATCGTTTAAAGAAACATCAATCAGATTGGAAAGTCCAATATACCAAGTGTTTAGATATCATTTTCCCTGAACTACATCAGGTCGTTTCTAAACACTCTGACTATGTCTATGAGTTGCTCAAATGTTTCCCTTCTCCTGAGAAAATGGTAACTGCTGGATTTGATAAACTTATTGAGATTAAACGATTAACAGCTAAACATGCGTTGGATATTCTCGAACTAGCTCCAAATTCTATTGGCACAACTTCTTTTGCTCGTGAATTTGAATTGGTTGAAATCATTGAGAACATCCAACACTACGAAAAACTCATCAAACAAGCCGAAAAGAAGATTGATGAGTTGATGGCTGAGCTGAGCTCAACTCGGTCATCACTACGATACCTGGAATTGGTAATCGCCTTGGCTCTGTCATCTTAGCAGAAATCAGAAACATTAATACTTTCACTAATCCAGCCCAATTACAAGCTTTTGCAGGATTAGAACCCTCTATCTACCAATCTGGACAACTAGATACTCAAGGGAACATGGTCAAACGAGGCTCATCGCATCTACGTTGGGCACTCATACAAGCTGCTATTAAAGTAGTTAGATACTCCCCTACGTTTAAAGCTTACTTTAGAATTAAGTTAGAGCAAGGGAAACACTTCAATGTCGCTATTTCTCATGTCGCTAAGAAACTCATTCGAGTACTGTTTCACCTACTTAAAAATAGTGAACCTTTTGATGAAGTTAAACTGAGATAAACCAACAAAAGCAGAGATAAAAGACTTTTTAAAACAACTGTTTTAAAAGGCTTTTTGTCATGTCTAAAACACATTCTAAAGTTTTCTAAAAAAATTTAGAACAAACTATTGACAATTCTTATAGTTTGTCTCTTAAAAGAGCAGATAACGTATTCTGAATTTTTAGCACAGAAAAAGACTACTAGGGACGAGCTAGTAGCCTAAATACAAAATTTTTTTCGCTTTGATTCTATCATAGGGAGGGAGTTTTTGCATTCTTTTGAGTCTTCGTATAAAGAACTCGACTAAGTCAAAAA
>NZ_WCJE01000009.1 GCF_016743335.1 Streptococcus suis
TTATTTATTTCCTGCTATTCTCTCTATTATTGCTAAACTTGATGAAGGTTGTATTGTCTGTTATAATATTGGATATTGCAAGCTTTAAGTGAAAGGTTTTAGGGAAGAGATTATCACAACTCATTCTTTATTGTCTATGAGACGATGGTATAAATGATAGTCTAGTAAAAGATTTGGAGAAATGACTTTCCTAGAAAGTTAAATGTAAAAACAATATGAAAAAATACGATTATCTAGTTGTTGGTGCAGGTCTGTTCGGAGCGGTCTTTGCTCATGAGGCAGCTAAAAAGGGTAAAAAAATAAAGGTTATCGAAAAACGAGAACACATTGCAGGTAACATCTATACAAAAGAAGTAGAAGGTATTCAAGTCCATGAATATGGCGCGCATATTTTCCATACTTCTGAAAAAGAAATTTGGGATTATGTGAATCAGTTTGCTGAGTTCAATCGCTATACAAACACACCAGTCGCCAACTACAAGGGTGAGATTTACAATCTTCCCTTCAACATGAATACCTTTAACAAGCTTTGGGGTGTGGTGACCCCTGCTGAAGCTGAAGCGAAGATTGCTGAGCAACGAGCTGTATTGGGAGGTAAAACACCTGAGAACTTGGAAGAGCAAGCCATCTCACTAGTTGGTACAGACATCTATGAAAAATTGATCAAGTCCTACACAGAAAAACAATGGGAAAAACCATGTACGGAGTTACCAGCCTTCATCATCCGTCGTTTGCCCGTGCGTTTGACTTATGATAATAACTACTTTAACGATACTTATCAAGGTATTCCAATCGGCGGTTACACGCAGATTGTTGAAAAAATGTTGGATCATGAAAATATCGATGTTGAGATAAATGTTGATTTCTTTGCCAATAAGGAAGACTATTTAGCTACCTATCCGAAGATTGTCTTTACAGGAATGATTGACGAGTTCTTTGATTACCAACTTGGTGAATTGGAGTACCGTAGCCTTCGATTTGAGACAGAAGTGTTGGATATGGAAAACTATCAAGGGAATGCGGTTGTCAACTATACAGATAGCGAGACACCATATACTCGAATCATCGAACACAAACATTTCGAATTCGGTACACAAGATAAAACCATAATTACTCGTGAGTATTCGAAGACCTGGAAACGAGGTGATGAGCCGTATTATCCAGTGAACAATGAGCGTAACAACAAACTCTATACTGCTTATAAACGCCTCGCAGAACAACAAGAGAATGTTATATTCGGCGGGCGTCTTGGTCATTATCGTTACTACGATATGCACCAGGTTATCGGTGCAGCCTTGCAATGTGTGAGAAATGAAGTTGGGGAATGATTTTGAGAAGTCATCAAAGTAGTAATTGATTCTTGGCAGAAGTTGATACTCTTCGAAAATCAAAATTATCCGTTGTCAACTTGCCTTGATGAACTCCAGTTCTATCTTCGACTTCGTTTCCTAGGCTACTTTTGATTTTCGTTGAGTATGAAATGCTCTCAAAATATTAATCAAAAAAAAACCAGAAATTCTGTTTTTTTTTGATTATTGAATTGCTGCCAACAGGTCAGCTGCCTGTTGCTCGAGTTTTGCTAGAGTTTCGTCAGATAACTCCAATACACCTGTTCCCCATGCTTCTGGATTGATGGTTGAACCTGTAAATTTACCAGCAATCTGAGTGCGAATAAAATAAATGGAAGAAGGTGTTGGAAGTCTTTGAATAGGTGGTCGTGACCGCTGTTAGCGACGGCAGAGACAGTTGTGATTTTATCTTGTAGGATAGATGGTCCTTTTGGATTGGATAAATCGAGCGAACGACTGAGCCAATCGAGAGCATTTTTTACGATGCCTGGGATTGCATAGTTATATACTGGTGAGAAAATCCAGATAGCATCCGCAGCGTCTACTTGTGCACGTAGCTCTGCAATTTCAGGAAGGATAGGTGTCTCGATGTCTTGGTTGAATAGGGGAATTTTTGCAAGATCAATGTAAGATACTTGAGCCTTCTCAGCCAAGAACGCTTCAGCTTTTTTGGCCATTTGATGGTTAAAAGAACCGTCACGTAGTGAACCAACTAAAAACAATACGTTTGCCATGATGGCCTCCTTTTCATAAAAACATAAATTTAGTATATCGTATTTGTCTTTTGTTGGCAATCCTAGGTCTGCTGATTCTTGAATTTTTTAAGTATCTCGGCTAATTGGTCTTGTTCTTCTGAACTAAGGACAGAAAAAATCTCTCCAACGTGATCATAATGCTCTGGAAGGATTTTTTCAATGGTTTCGCGTCCAAGTGGAGTGAGAGCAATCAAGGAAGCACGACGGTCATTTGTATCGATAGTCTTGTAGATATAACCATCTCGAATCATGTTTTTTATAACGACAGTCATGTTGCCAGAAGTACTTAATAATTTATCAATTAAGTCTTGAATCCGCAGATTTCCTTTGTTGTAGAGTGCCTCCATCACTCCAAACTGACAAACTGTCAGTCCGTATTTTTTGATTGTTTCTAATTCTGATTTTGTGATAGTATTAGCTGCTCTGCGAAAGACGACTAGACTGTGAAGTGCATGCTTGTTCTCGTTTAAAGATTGTTCAACAGTTCTCATGAGAATATTTTAGCAATAAATAGTTCGGTTATCAAGCAAAAAAAGTTAAATCCTATATTCATAGGTAAAGTAGGTTATATAGCATAGAGGAGCTGAACTGTGGGTCCCAGTTCTTATATCCGTTCGCTGTCTGAAGGAGAATGAAAGTTTATTCACAATTCAATTACGGAAAAAATGGAAATATGCTTTAACTTGTAGTATAATAGGACTACTATGGAAAAAAAGATTTTTCAACTTTTGGAAGTATTGGCAACGAAGAAGGGACAGCTGATAGCTGGTTCCTTTATACTCCTAAGTGTCATGACTTTTTCGATATTCGTTATTTGGGACCTTGCAGCTAAGCCTTTTTCTGATGTACAGAATCACGCTATTTCTGTAGCTCGAGACTATACGGATATAGAGGATGTTGATGATGTCTCTATCTACAACGGGACAGAAACATACTTTAGCCTACAAGGAAAGACGAGTCAGGGGGAAATGATTGCGGTTATCATTCCTGAAGAGACAAATACTGTGTACATTTATCCAATGGCGAATGGTATTTCTAAGGAAGAAGCGCAGGCAGTCGCTACAGAGAATGGTGCGTCAGCAGCTGATAGGGTGATTCTAGGTTTTAGGGATGACAAACCAATTTGGGAAGTCAAGTCAGGCACTGCCTACTATTTAGTTGAATTTGAAACAGGGAACTTTATCAAACGGGAGGGCTTATGAGCAAGTTATCAAGACGAGTCTTAGAGATGGAAGAAAGTGTCACTCTGGCAGCAGGTGCACGGGCCAAGGCCTTGAAGGCGGAAGGACGTGATATTTTAGAGCTGACCTTGGGTGAGCCAGACTTCGTCACACCGAAAAATATTCAAGAAGCTGCTATTAAGTCTATCGAAGATGGTAAGGCGAGTTTTTATACGGTAGCTTCAGGACTTCCTGAGTTGAAGGACGCAGTCAATACCTACTTTGAGAATTTCTATGGCTACTCTATCGAACGCAATCAAGTCGTTCTTGCGACAGGTGCCAAATTTGTTCTCTATGCTTTCTTTGCGGCGGTCATCAATCCTGGTGATGAGGTGATTATTCCGACACCTTACTGGGTTTCCTATGCTGACCAGATTAAGATGAACGAAGGCGTGCCTGTCTTTGTCACTGCAAGTGAAGAGCACAATTTCAAGGTAACAGTTGACCAGCTGGAAGCGGCTCGGACAGACAAGACCAAGGTCCTCTTGCTCAATAGTCCGTCCAATCCGACAGGTATGATTTACAGTCGTGAGGAATTGGAAGCTATTGGAAACTGGGCTGTAGAGCACGATATTCTCATCTTGGCAGACGATATTTACGGTCGTTTGGTCTATAATGGAAATAGCTTCACACCGATTTCAAGCATTTCAGAAAGCATTCGCCAGCAGACTATTGTTGTCAATGGGGTGGCAAAGGCCTATGCTATGACAGGTTGGCGGGTTGGTTTTGCCGTTGGTAATCCTGAAATCATTGCGGCCATGAGTAAGATTGTCGGTCAAACGACGTCAAACTTAACAACCGCTGCTCAGTATGCGGCTATTGAAGCCTTTACAGGTCCGCAAGATACGGTAGAAACCATGCGTCAGGCCTTTGAAGAGCGGCTCAATACCATTTATCCCTTGCTGGCAGAAGTACCAGGTTTTGAAGTGATTAAGCCAGAAGGTGCCTTCTATCTCTTCCCAAATGTCAAAAAGGCTATGGAAATGAAGGGCTACACAGATGTAACTGAATTTACCACAGCCATTTTGGAAGAAGTAGGAGTAGCCTTGGTGACCGGTGCTGGTTTTGGAGCTCCTGAGAATATCCGCCTCAGCTATGCAACAGATATGGACACGCTCAAAGAAGCAGTGGCACGACTACACACATTTATGAAAAAATAAAAAGAGGAAAAATAATGTCTAGAAAATTGATTACCATTAACCAAGTAAAAGATTATGTCGGTCAAGAAGTGACCATCGGTGCCTGGGTTGCCAACAAGTCAGGCAAGGGCAAGTTAGCCTTCCTGCAATTGCGTGACGGAACAGCCTTCTTCCAAGCAGTTGCCTTCAAACCAAACTTCATCGAAAAATTCGGTGAAGAAGCTGGTACTGAGAAGTTCGATGTAGCAAAACGCCTCAGCCAAGAAACCTCTGTTTATGTAACAGGGATTGTCAAGGAAGATGAGCGTTCTAAGTTTGGTTACGAGTTGGATGTGACAGACTTGGAAGTCATTGGTGAGTCACAAGATTACCCAATCACACCGAAAGAACACGGTACGGACTTCCTTATGGACAACCGTCACCTCTGGTTGCGTTCTCGTAAACAGGTCGCTATCCAGCAAATTCGTAACGCCATCATCTATGCGACTTATGAATTCTTTGAAAAGAATGGCTTTATCAAGTTTGATAGCCCAATCTTGTCTGGAAATGCGGCAGAAGATTCAACAGAATTGTTCGAAACAGACTACTTTGGTCAGCCTGCCTACCTCAGTCAATCAGGTCAGCTTTACCTGGAAGCTGGTGCTATGGCCCTTGGTCGTGTTTTCGACTTTGGACCTGTTTTCCGTGCTGAAAAGTCAAAAACTCGCCGTCACTTGACTGAGTTCTGGATGATGGATGCCGAGTATTCATTCCTCAGCCATGAAGAGTCACTTGACTTGCAAGAAGCTTATGTCAAAGCCTTGATTCAAGGGGTTATCGACCGTGCTCCACAAGCCTTGGAAACTCTTGAGCGTGATGTGGATGCCCTCAAACGCTACATTGCGGAGCCATTTAAACGTGTGGCTTATGATGATGCCATTACCCTTCTTCAAGAACATGAAGCTGATGAAGATACAGACTACGAACACATCGAGCATGGTGATGACTTTGGATCGCCACATGAAACTTGGATTTCAAACTACTTTGGTGTACCGACTTTCGTTGTTAACTATCCAGCAAGCTTTAAGGCTTTCTATATGAAGCCAGTTCCTGGCAATCCAGAGCGCGTGCTCTGTGCGGACTTGCTTGCTCCAGAAGGCTACGGTGAAATCATCGGTGGTTCTATGCGTGAGGATAACTACGATTCCTTGGTAGCCAAGATGGATGAGCTAGGCATGGACAAGTCAGAATACGAATTCTACCTTGACCTACGTAAATACGGCTCTGTGCCACACGGTGGTTTCGGTATCGGTATTGAGCGTATGGTAACCTTCGTCGCTGGTACAAAACACATCCGTGAAGCCATTCCGTTCCCACGTATGTTGCACCGCTTGCATCCGTAATACAGTTGTTCAGTTTTTCTTTTATTACGTCGTTAACTCGCTTTGCCGTACCTTAGTACAGCCTGTAGCTCGTTGCCTAGTACTAAAAGTAAACTGAAAGACTGCGAAATAAATATTCATTGACAGACTACAAATGTGGTCTGTTTTTTTTGAGTATTAGTAGAATTGAGCAAAATTGGTTTACCCTACTCTGCGGAAGTGACTTGCTTTCAATTTTTATTGCACATCCGTATGTTGGTAGAAGTAACCTGCACATCAGTTCCCCTGTCTGATAGCCAATAAATTCGACTATGAAGGGAGCAGATCATGTTGGTCCTGTTAAACATTATAGGTTAGTGATGGATAGTCGTTTTTGCTAGGCTACTTCAAATAGATTGTTAAATGAAATCTCACTATCATCCAGGTCAGAACCTGCCGTTTCCCAATCGACATTTACAATGTTCACCAAGAAAATTAATTTAATGGCTGTTTTCTTACTGTAGCACCTTGTTTGTCTACAAAAATGATTCGAATATTGATAAAGATAATGGCATGACTTATGGGACATACCCACCTTTTATATCTTCCCCATTTATTAAGTAGGAAGCCTACTCAGCATTTAGTGATTCTTTACTTTGCTGACTAAAATTAACTGTAACTTCCTGTGTTATTTTCAAAAGTTAATAGCCAGATTTTATTGTTTTTAATATATCAATCTATAGAGGGTGCGAAATAGAAATGCTAATTTTTATAAATAGTTCTGTGGCTAGAAATTGCTAAAAAACTGAATTTTCCATTTAAAATTCTTATATAAAAATACAATAAAATCCTTGACAAAATCGGGGGGGGGGTAAAATAGTATAAAAAATATTTAATGAGGTGTAGGAATGTTTTGGGACAAAAAACAAATTTTCTCTATTCGTAAGACCAGCCTGGGAATTGGGAGCGTCTTGTTAGGTTTGGTCCTACTTGCGCCAACGGTAGCTGCAGATGAAGTATCAAATCAAGATACAGTCGGACCAGCAACTAGCGTGGGAACGACAACTGACCCAACATTTGTAAGTATTCAGCCTAAAGTTGAAACAAGCCCTATTCCAGCTACAACTGAATATCTTGCAGATGATAGCTTGGAGTACGGTAAAATAGAAGTTGTTACCCCAGCAGTAGACGGTATGACTGAAACCGTAACAAATTATAAAGTGGTTGAGAAACCAGTAGAAATGGTAGATCAATCGGCGAAAGATACTATGGCCTCAACTGACTACAAATACGGCTCAACGGACTTTTATCATGTTGATGATAGTCAGGAAAAACCGAGTGATAAAATCGTCATCGACCGTATCTTCTCGGATGTTCAGCCATTGACGGAAGAAGAAATCAAGAATCATCAATCCATCCGTGATATTGTGACAGGGGTAGAGTACCTAGATTTTGTAAGGTATGAAACGCCACCAGAAGCACAAGGCTTTTTGAAATTGACGAGTGTTGATGGCACTAAGCCAAATATATATCTGACTACTGAAAGTATTGATCCAACGAATCCAACCTTTCAAGCACTGTTGGAGGAATACAGTTTCAGAGGAACTGCTAGAGAAAATGGGGTTTCAACCCCATGGACAGGAGATTTACAAGACACAAACAACAGTCAATTGCGTAAAGCAGTCTATGTTGAATTAGCGAAAAAATCCTCTGAAGTGCTTGCCAACTTGGCTGGTTTCCGTTATATCAATGCTCTTGTGGGTGAAGGCAATGATGAAGCAACTGCAGTTAAGAGCTATTTTACAAGTAAACTCCCCATAAGCGAACAACTGTATGCTGACGCCAAGGCCAATTACGAGAGATTCCTTCTAGCTGTGAAAGAAGGAGAATTGAAAGAAAGAGTCTTTGGTGGAGGTACAGTTGACGAGGATGGAAATCCTTATATAATAATGCAAGAAAACCCTATCATTCGAACAGGTCAGTATGCTTTTGATACGATTACCAAACGCTACAATGATGCCAAAGGAAGTATTCAAAACCCAATCGTTTTTGAGAATACAAGCCTGTCAGCCGAAGACCAGTCTGCCCTAGTTGAAAAACTTTCCCAGCTTCCAGATACGGTTAAGTCGAATCTGCTCAAATTGATTGTGTCAGATGAGGTTCTTGACTCTGGTCCACAATACCGTGGAGGGGCTTATTTAGAAACTTCCCATATTCAAATTAGACATTTTACAGAAAGGGCATTTCCAGTCCTTTCGAGTCAAGGGAAAAAGAAAGTCACACTCTCTCCTAAGCAGCCAGATGATTTGATTGATATCTTCTTACATGAACTGGGGCATGTTATTGATTTCAGGTCTGGGAAATTCGTTTACGATTACTATGCCTACCAACCCGAAGATACATATTCTTTTATGAGAGCAAACGGACGTCTGTCCTACTCGAATGAATTTCTAAAAGTCTTTGAAGAGTATTTCCTTAACAAAGAAGATGTTTGGGAATATATCAGATGGACCCCAAGTGAGGCCTGGGCGGATTCTCTAGGAGAGTATATCAACCATAAAATCTTTGGCACTCCTTATAGGAGATATAAAAAGATTGATGGTGTGGTTTATGAGTACAAACCTTTCCTAGCTGGACTAAACGCTGAGTATGATGCCATGAAAGAAACAGTCTATGATGTAGGTTATAGCCCTGTTGAAGCTTCAGAATTTTACTGGGAATCCATTTACAAAAAGCTTTTTGAACCAGAAGTTATCAAAGAAACTGTTGTAGATGGTGTTACAACTAATATCACTCCAGCTCAAAATGGTAAAGTTTTAGTAGGAACAAAGCCTAAAGTTACTATAGAATCCATTACATTTAAAACTGTAGAAGAGTCGGATGCTAGCAAACCAGTCGGCTATCGTGTAGTGAAGCAAGCAGGTCAAAATGGTCAGTTGGAAACAAAAACCACCTATACTGTAGATAGTAAAACAGGTCAAGTAACAGAAACGACTAGTACAACGGTTTTAAAAGACACGATTGATGAAATTATTTTAGTAGGAATAAAAGAAGTCACTGAAGAAATTTCAGAAAAACCAGAAGTTACTGTTGGAAGTACGATTGAAGTTCTTGCATACGCAAGCCGAGAAGAAACTGATTCAAGTCAACCACTAGGTTATAAATACACTAAGCAAGTTGGCGAAAATGGACTGGTCAAAGTTACAATAACGAATACAAAAGATCCTAAAACAGGTCAAATCACAACGGAAGTTGAGAGAGAAATACTTAAAGATGCAATTGACGAGATTGTTGTTCTAGGAACAAAAGTTGTCGAAGAGGAGCAAAAAAATCCTTCTCAACCAATCAATAACAATGAGGATTTGCAACCAGTAGTAAAAGAAGAACTGGTATCTAAACCTCCTGTTACTGTACCGATGAATAAGAAGAAATCAACCTTTGTTGACAGGAATACAGAGACCGAAACTTCTGTTAAACAAAAAGTGGATGAGGTCATCACTAAAACGCTGCATAATCCTACAGCTGTAGAAGTAAATGCACATTCGACGAAGACTTCAACACTCCCAGCCACAGGTGAGAAAGAAAGCAGCTACATTAGTCTTCTAGGTATGACATCCTTAGCGGGCGGTCTTGTACTAGCTGCAAGTCGTCGTCGTAGAAAATACATGGATTAATCTTTGTCATATTCAAAGTATCCTGAAATTATAACTCACCAAACAGACTACAAACGTGGTCTGTTTTCTTGCTTTTTCACTGGGTTTTATTTATAATTATTCTAAATAAAATCGTGGAGAGGAAAATGAAGCAAGAAAGTTTAGGAAAAGAAATTATTCGTTTGGCCTTGCCTGCTACGGTGGAAAATATCTTTCAGACCTTGGTTGGTTTTGTGGATACCCTCTTAATAGCCCAGCTAGGGCTGGTAGCGGTGACGGCAGTTGGTCTTGCCAATACGATTTTGAATGTCTATTTGGCGGTTTACATAGCTTTGGGAGTTGGGGCAACTGCTTTGCTTGCTCGGTCTATTGGCGCAGGAGATAGGGAATCTCTTACCTTTCATGTCCGTCAAGCCTTAGTGCTTTCAGTAGGTGTAGGTCTGCTATTGGGTTTACTATCCCTTGTTTTCGGGCGGCAGATGCTGGTTTTAATGGGGGCAGATGCGGAGAGTTTGGCTGGCGCCCAGGTATTTTTTTACTGGGTTGGTGGTTTGACGATTTTTCAGGCCTTGATGACCATTTTGGGAACAATCCTGCAGGCATCTGGGGAGTGGGAAAGAACTCGACTAGTTAAAAAAGAGTTCCCCTCACTTCCAAATATGTAGGTTCGGGCTAAAATAGTCCACTGGACTATTTTACTCCCACCCCCGCATAGCTTCAACAGTCAGAGTAGTGACTGTTGAAGGTTGGAAATGAAGCGAACTCTGTTCGCATCAGTCGTAGAAATCAGATTTGGAGTGTAAAACACGAACAAATCTGCCAATCAACCACTGCGCTGAGATGTTGACACGAACTCTGAAAAGTGGTGCTAGGCTTTTTGCCCAACCCCTATGAAAATGAGCTTACTGACCAATGGTTTTAATGTGGTCTTGGACTATTTCTTGATTTTTGGTATTGGCTCTTGGTCAGGTTGGGGGATTGTAGGGACAGCCTTGGGAACCGTCTTAGCTCGCTTGCTTGGTACAGTCTTGCTTTACCGAAAGGTGCAACAGACTGACTTGGCAGTTAATCTCAAGCAACTGTTCCACTTGGGAAGTCCTAAGGAAATGGTGGATTTGACCCTACCTGCAGCAGCCGAACGCTTGGTTATGCGGTTGGGACAGGTTGTCTATTTCAGTTTGATTGTGGGGCTGGGGACGACTGTCTATGCTTCTCATATGATTGCAGGTAATATCGAGAGTTTTACCTATATGCCTGCCTATGGTCTTGCGACAGCGGCGGCGGTTTTGATCGGTCAAGCCTTGGGAAAAGGGGACATCCTCACAGTTAGACGGGTCGCATTTCTTAGCTCTGCCTATGGTGTTGCCATCATGTCCCTGCTGGGAATCGTCTTATTTTTCGGAGCTCCAAGTTTTGCTCTGCTATTTACCAAAGACTTAGAAGCTGTCAGCCAAGTCGTCACAGCTTTACGTATCGATGCTTTTAACCAGCCGGGGCTGGCGGTTTCTTTGATTATGGCTGGCGCACTGCAGGGCTTGGGGGATACCAAGTTGCCTCTCTATTCCACAGTGATAGGGATGTGGGGGCTGCGCGTTTTAGGCGTTGTCGTCTTAGGTCAGATGTTCGGTTTAGGAATTGCCGGCGTCTGGCTGTCTATTTTGATTGATTTGCTTTTAAGAGCGATTTTCCTGACCTGGAGATTTATTGTACAAACACGAAAACTGGCCGATTAGGCCGGTTTTTTGGTATAATATCAATAGAAATATAAAAAGGAGATCATCAGATGAAAACGATTCATACAGATAAAGCACCTGCAGCAATTGGCCCATACGTTCAAGGGAAGGTTGTTGGAAATTTCCTATTTGCCTCTGGTCAGGTTCCCTTGTCACCTGAAACTGGTGAAGTGGTTGGTGAAACCATTCAGGAGCAGACTGAGCAAGTCTTGAAAAATGTCGCAGCAATTTTAGAAGAAGCTGGGACAGACTTTGATCATGTGGTTAAGACGACATGTTTCCTCAAAGATATGAATGACTTTGTAGCTTTTAACGAGGTCTATAAAACAGCCTTTTCAGCAGATTTTCCAGCTCGTTCAGCGGTGGAAGTAGCTCGCTTGCCACGTGATGTCAAAGTCGAAATTGAAGTGATTGCAGTAGTAGAGTAGAAAGAAAAGGAGGGAATGTCATGTCAGACAAACTCCACTTAGTAATTGTGACAGGGATGTCGGGAGCTGGTAAGACAGTAGCCATTCAGTCTTTTGAGGACTTGGGCTATTTTACCATTGACAATATGCCACCGACTCTCTTGCCAAAGTTTTTAGAGTTAATTCGCCATAGCCAGGATAACAATAAGATTGCTCTTGTTGTAGATATGCGGAGTCGCTCCTTCTTCTCGGAGATTCGAGAGGTGTTGGATGAGATTGAGGGGGCAGAGGATTTAGATTTTAAAGTCCTATTCTTGGATGCAACAGACAGCGAATTGGTAGCTCGCTATAAGGAAACCCGACGGTCACATCCTCTTGCGGCTGATGGTCGTGTTTTGGACGGGATTCAGCTAGAACGTGAACTTTTGGCTCCCTTGAAAAATATGAGCCAGAATGTCATTGACACGACAGAGCTGACTCCTCGTAATCTCCGTAAGGCAATCTCAGAGCAGTTTGCTAGTCAAGATAATCAGCCATCCTTCCGTGTGGAAGTCATGTCCTTTGGTTTCAAATATGGTCTGCCTCTGGATGCGGACTTGGTCTTTGATGTGCGTTTCTTGCCAAATCCTTACTATAAAGTAGAATTGCGCAACTTGACTGGATTGGATCCTGCTGTATTTGATTATGTTATGGACCATCAGGAATCAGAAGACTTTTACAGAAATCTTCTAGGCTTGATTGAGCCAATTCTGCCAGGTTATCAGAAGGAAGGAAAATCAGTTCTAACTATTGCAGTTGGATGTACGGGTGGTCAACATAGAAGCGTTGCTTTTGCCAAACGCTTGGCAGATGATTTGGAGAAAAACTGGATTGTCAATCGTAGCCATCGCGATAAGGACAGACGGAAGGAGACGGTCAACCGCTCATGAGAAAACCAAAGATTACAGTTATCGGGGGCGGAACGGGAATTCCAGTCATTTTGAAGAGTTTGCGGGATAAGGATGTAGAGATTACCGCTATCGTGACGGTAGCTGATGACGGAGGATCTTCGGGGGAAATCCGTCAGGCTTTGCAGGTGACCCCTCCAGGTGATTTGCGTAACGTCCTATTGGCTATGTCGGATATGCCCAAACTTTATGAACAAATTTTCCAGTATCGTTTTGCGGATTCAGATGGACCCTTGGCTGGTCATCCACTAGGGAATCTCATCATCGCTGGTATTTCTGAGATGCAGGGTTCAACCTACAATGCGATGAGGTTGTTGACGCGCTTTTTCCATACGACAGGGCGGATTTATCCATCTAGCGAACAGGCCTTGACCCTTCATGCTATTTTTACAGACGGGACCGAGGTGGCAGGTGAGAGCAAGATTTCCAAGCATAATGGGATGATTGATCATGTCTATGTGACAAACTCTTATAATGATGATGAACCGAAAGCCAGTCGCCAGGTAGTTGAAACGATTATGGAAAGTGACATGATTGTACTTGGACCGGGTTCTCTTTTTACCTCAATCTTGCCGAATCTGATGATTTCTGACATTGGCAAAGCCCTAAAAGAAACCAAGGCTGAAGTGACCTATGTGTGCAACATTATGACCCAACGGGGAGAGACTGAGTTTTTCTCAGATGCGGACCACGTGGCGGTTCTCAATGCACACCTAGCTGAACAATTCATTGATACAGTTTTGGTCAATATTGAGCCAGTTCCACAAGAGTATATGAATAGTAACCAGTTTGATGAATACTTGGTACAGGTAAAACACGATTTTGCAGGTTTACAAAAACAGGCTAATCGTGTGATTTCTTCGAATTTTCTTCGTTTGGAAAATGGCGGAGCTTTCCATGATGGTGACTTGGTGGTAGAAGAGTTGCTCAAGATTTTGCAGGTGCGGCCATGAGTTTTACAGTACAAGTAAAGGAAGAATTGCTGCTTCAGTCTAGCCAAAATAAGAGCGAGCTATCTGCTATTATCAAATTATCAGGTAGTTTGGGCTTAGCTTCATCAGGTTTGACTCTTTCTATCAGCACGGAAAATGCAAAGATTGCCCGTCACATTTATGAACTGTTACTCCATTTCTACCAGATTAAGGCTGAGATTCGCCATCATCAAAAACCTAATCTCAAAAAGAATCGTGTGTATGCAGTTTTGATAGAAGACGGCGTGAATGAGATATTGAACGATTTGCATTTGGCTGATAGCTTCTTTGGATTAGAGACGGGGATTTCTCCCTTGGTTTTGGAAAATGATTCGTGGAGTCAAGCCTATCTTCGTGGAGCATTTTTAGCGGCAGGCTCTGTTAAGGATCCTGAAAAAGGAAAATACCAGCTTGAAATAGCTTCTGTCTATAGTGACCATGCCAATGACCTGGCCAATCTGATGCAGAAATTTCTTTTGGATGCCAAAGTCATTGAGCGAAGTAAGGGAACCATTACCTACCTGCAACGTGCAGAGGACATTATGGACTTTCTTTTGGTGATTGGAGCAGAAGAGACAAAGACAGAATTTGAGAATGTTAAATTGCTTCGTGAGGCTCGCAATGACCTAAATCGAGCTACAAATGCGGAAGCCGCTAATATTGCAAAGACGGTCAATGCTAGTATGAAAACAATCAATAATATTATCAAAATTATGGATACTATCGGTCTAGATCAGTTGTCAGGTGACTTGCAGGAGATTGCCCAGTTGCGAATTCAGAATCCAGACTATTCCATTCAGCAATTGGCAGATAGTCTAACGGTACCGATCACTAAAAGTGGTGTCAACCATCGTTTGCGGAAAATCAATAAGATTGCGGATGAATTGACTGAATAGATAGGTATACATAGAATGTTATAGACATTTGAATTAACTTTGATACATCGTTACTTTCGGCTTGCCGTACTCTAGTATTGCTTGCACCTCAGTTCCTTGTCTGAAAGTTAATTCATTCGACGATACAAAGACTGGTTCGAGAGGACCAGTTTTTTGTATTAGCTGTGATATAGTAGAGTGAATTAGAAACAGGATATATCTAAGTTTGTCAATTTGAGAATTCTAAAGTTATTTTAGGAGTGGGTTATTAACACTATAACTCAAAACTGTCCTTTTCCTAATTCAAACTACTATAGTATTCTTCTTCACAGGAATGACCCTGTTTTATGAATTTTTCAGTAATGATTAGCATATAACATTAATATATGTTAGAATAGATAGAAGGATACTTTAGCTAGAAAGGAGTTTTGATGATAAGCAACGAACAATATGATTATCTAAGGGCACATCCAACTTTTGAACGTTTGACACGTGATAGCTTTGATCAATTAGCTAAGCATATTCGTTTTCGAAAGATTCCTAAGGGACAAATCTTTTTTTACGCAGAGGATCCTAGAGATTATCTATTTGTATTGTATAAGGGCTATGCTCGGATTGAACAATATGATGAGACGGATAGTTTTACGTATTTGGACTATATTCGGCAGGGCGGTGCCTTCCCTTTTGGAGATATGTTTCAGGACAAACCTTATCATTATACTGCCATTGCCATAACGGACCTAGAGTATTTTATTGTACCGATGGTCTTGTTTGAAACCTTGTCGAAGATAAATCCGAGTCAAATGACTTATATCTGTCAAAAATTATCCAAAGTGCTTCGTTTTCAAGAGTTGCGCTTGCGAAATGCGATGCGTTCCAAGGCATCAGATCGAGTCGTTCAAGCCTTGGCTCTTCTTTATTGGGATATGTGCCAGCGAGAGCAGTTTGCTACCTTGCCATTTGAAATTCATATTCAAGAGATTTCGCGTTTAGCAGCTACGACACGGGAAACAGTTAGCTATGTTTTGAAGCAACTGAAGCAGAATGGAAAAATTGCTTATAGCCATAAACAGTTAACTTATTTAGATATTGATTATTTCTTAGAAAATTTGACAGAAACTCATTGAAGTTTCTGTTTTTTTATAAAAAATAAAAATTCATATAATGATATAACGCAAAGAATTATGCGGAATATAGGCGATATAATCGATAATTATTTATAAATAAGGTTGAAAATGTGAAGAATTTCTCAAAATAAATGTGAGCGTTTTCAAGTTTTTGTTTTTTTGCTCTGTTAAACTATGGATGTAAAGAGGAAATGAGAGGCAGGAAAGCGTACGGTCCTCCTCGTTTCCCATCATGTATAAATCTACAAGGAGGACAGATCATGTCAAACCATCCAATTCATGTTTTTTCAGAAATTGGTAAGCTGAAAAAAGTTATGTTACACAGACCAGGTAAGGAAATTGAAAACCTGATGCCTGACTACCTAGAACGCCTACTCTTCGATGATATTCCATTCTTAGAAGATGCGCAGAGAGAGCATGATGCTTTTGCTCAAGCTCTTCGTGATGAAGGGGTTGAAGTGCTCTACTTGGAAAAATTAGCTGCTGAGTCACTTGTTACGCCTGAAATTCGTGAACAATTTATTGATGAATATCTCGAAGAAGCTAACATTCGTGGTCGGGCGACTAAGAAGGCAATCCGCAAGTTGTTGATGTCTATTGAAGATAATCAAGAACTGGTTGAGAAAACGATGGCTGGTGTTCAAAAGGCAGAATTGCCAGAAATCCCTTCTGAAGAAAAAGGTTTGACAGATTTGGTTGAATCCTCTTACCCATTTGCAATAGACCCAATGCCAAACCTTTACTTCACACGGGATCCATTTGCTACGATTGGTAATGCTGTTTCTCTTAACCACATGTATTCAGAAACACGGAACCGTGAAACCTTGTATGGTAAATACATCTTCACTCATCACCCAGAATATGGTGGAAAAGTTCCATTGGTTTACAATCGAGAAGAAACTACTCGTATAGAGGGTGGTGACGAATTGGTTCTTTCAAAAGATGTTTTGGCAGTAGGTATTTCACAACGTACCGATGCTGCATCAATTGAAAAACTATTGGTAAATATCTTTGAACAGCATGTTGGCTTCAAGAAAGTATTGGCATTCGAATTTGCTAACAACCGTAAATTCATGCACTTGGATACAGTATTTACCATGGTTGACTACGATAAGTTTACTATCCACCCAGAAATTGAAGGTGACCTTCGTGTCTTCTCTGTAACCTATGAAAATGATACACTTCATATTGAAGAAGAACATGGTGACTTGGCAGAACTTTTGGCTGTGAACCTTGGTCTTGAAAAAGTAGAATTGATTCGTTGTGGTGGCGGTGATATGGTTGCTGCTGGTCGTGAGCAATGGAATGATGGTTCAAATACATTGACTATTGCACCAGGTGTGGTAGTTGTTTACAAACGCAATACGATTACCAATGCAATCCTCGAGTCCAAAGGGCTTCGTTTGATTAAGATTGGCGGAAGCGAATTGGTTCGTGGTCGTGGTGGACCTCGTTGTATGTCAATGCCGTTCGAACGGGAAGACATCTAATGCCGAGTATAGAACGAACAACAATCGGTTCGGAAGAATGGCAACGCGCAGCCTCTATCTATGTCCGCTATAAGGTATTTGTCCTTGAGCGTGGTATTGCAAAGGAAGATGAATTTGACCAGAATGATACGGAAGGAAGAGTTTACGCCAATCTCTTTATTGGTGAAGAGCCTGTTTCGACGGGACGTTTTCTTCCTGTCGGTCCTGGTCAAGCTCGTCTAACCCGAATAGCCACTCTACCGAATTTTCGTGGAAAAGGCTATGGAAAAATGATTATCAGCTCTTTGGAAGCTTATGCACGTGAAGCAGGCTTTCATCAGTTGAATATACATTCGGAGTTAACTGCAAAGACTTTTTATGAGTCAGTTGGCTACCAAGCAACTTCTGAAGTTTATCAAGAAGATGGAGAATGGTGCCAGACATTGACAAAATTTATTTAAACATTAGGAGAAAAACAATGACAAACATTTTTAAGGGAAGACATTTCCTTGCAGAGAAAGATTTCACGCGCGCAGAATTGGAATGGTTGATTGATTTCTCAGCTCATTTGAAAGATTTGAAAAAACGCAATATTCCACATCGTTATTTGGAAGGTAAAAATATTGCTCTCTTGTTTGAAAAAACATCAACACGTACTCGTGCTGCCTTCACAGTAGCATCGATTGACCTTGGTGCCCATCCAGAATATCTTGGTGCAAACGACATCCAGCTTGGTAAGAAAGAATCTACAGAAGATACTGCTAAAGTTTTGGGACGCATGTTCGACGGTATTGAATTCCGTGGTTTCAGCCAAAAAATGGTGGAAGAATTGGCAGAATTCTCTGGTGTGCCAGTATGGAATGGTTTGACAGATGCATGGCACCCAACTCAAATGTTGGCGGACTACTTGACTGTTAAAGAAAACTTTGGCAAGTTGGAAGGCTTGACTTTGGTTTACTGTGGTGATGGCCGGAACAACGTTGCCAACTCTCTCTTGGTGACTGGTGCCATTCTTGGTGTCAATGTCCATATCTTCTCTCCAAAAGAACTCTTCCCTGATGAAACTGTTGTGGCATTGGCAGAAGGCTTTGCCAAAGAAAGTGGAGCACGTGTTCTCATTACTGACAATGCTGACGAAGCAGTCAAAGGCGCAGATGTTCTCTATACAGACGTTTGGGTATCAATGGGTGAAGAAGATAAATTTGCAGAACGCGTTGCCCTCTTGAAACCATACCAAGTGAATATGGAATTGGTGAAAAAAGCAGAAAACGACAATCTTATCTTCCTACACTGTTTGCCTGCCTTCCATGATACAAACACTGTTTATGGTAAAGATGTCGCTGAAAAATTCGGCGTAGAAGAAATGGAAGTAACAGACGAAGTATTCCGTAGCAAATATGCTCGTCACTTCGACCAAGCTGAAAACCGTATGCACACTATTAAAGCAGTGATGGCGGCTACTTTAGGGGATCCATTTGTTCCACGTGTGTAATACTCTTCGAAAATCAAACTCATACGTTGTCGACTCGATTTGATGACTGAAAAGCTCCAGTGGAGGTTTTCAGCCTGTTCCCTTGAAGTATGAAAGGAACGGAGTTCTATCTTCATATGTGAAGCGAACTTCGCTCGCTCTATTTCCAACCTCCAAAGGTTCCCCGAACCTTTGAAGCAAGTCTGATTTTGATTTTCATTGAGTATATTCTCTAGTCATCGCAACCTCCGGGGGCTGGCACCCAGCCCCCTTATTTTGAGGATAGATGTGTAAGCGATTACTATTTCGCGAAAGTGAGGAAAAAGCAAGAGATATGGCAAATCGTAAAATTGTAGTAGCCTTGGGTGGCAATGCCATTTTATCGTCCGACCCATCGGCTAAAGCACAAAAAGAGGCCTTGGTACAAACAGCCAAGCACCTTGTAAAATTGATAAAAAATGGGGATGACCTTATTATCACGCATGGTAATGGTCCTCAGGTTGGAAACTTACTTCTTCAAAACCTTGCTGCTGATTCGGAAAAGAACCCAGCTTTTCCATTAGACAGTTTGGTAGCCATGACAGAAGGTTCGATTGGTTTCTGGTTGCAAAATGCCTTGGAAAATGAATTGCTCAAGGAAGGCATTGAAAAAGATGTAGCATCTGTTGTGACCCAGGTTATCGTGGATAAGAATGATCCCGCCTTCGAAAATTTGACCAAGCCGATTGGACCATTCTATACAGAAGAAGAAGCGAAAGCAGAAGCAGAAAAGACTGGTGCAACCTTCAAAGAAGATGCTGGTCGTGGCTGGCGCAAAGTCGTTGCTTCGCCAAAACCTGTAGGAATCAAAGAGATAGGTACCATTCGTACCCTTCTCAATGCAGGTGAGGTAGTCGTAGCTGCTGGAGGCGGAGGTATTCCAGTTGTCCAAGAAGCAGATGGCACCCTGACCGGTGTGGAAGCAGTTATCGATAAGGACTTTGCTTCTCAATGTTTGGCAGAATTGGTTGACGCAGACTTGTTTATCGTCTTGACCGGTGTAGACTATGTCTTTGTTAACTACAACAAACCAGACCAAGAAAAATTAGAAACAGTTACCGTAGCTGAATTGGAAGAATATATCAAACAAAATCAATTCGCACCAGGTTCCATGCTACCGAAAGTTGAAGCAGCTATTGCTTTTGTAAACAATAAGCCGCAATCAAAAGCAGTCATTACCTCATTAGAAAACTTAGGTGCTTTGATTGAATCCGATAGCGGCACTATCATTGTCAAAGGCTAAGTAGCTGTATGTATCGTTGAGGCTTCTATTTATTGATGTACTCTGCATGCAAATATAGTTTTTAAACTAGACGGGTTATTTATTGATGGAGTTAGGGGAGAGAAAGTGTTGATAGTCCCATAAGGGTTCCCTTTAATCTAAACATGAAGGTCTGGGCGTCTAAGCTCTCTCCCCTCTCATCCATTTCCTATCAAGTATCTATCTATAAGCAATGATTTCAGATAATAGACTGAAGGAGATAGACATCTCTTGAAGATAGGTGGATATTTGATACGGTTATTACGGATACAATTTCCCTTAAATAGGGGATAAACTTTTAAAATATTATAGGAGGTTTTTGCGATGAGCGAAAAAGTGAAAAAAGGCTTTAAAATGCCTTCATCGTATTCTATTTTGATGCTCATTATTGCCTTTATGGCAGTGATGACATGGGTTATTCCAGCAGGTCAGTATGAAAAAGACGAAGCTGGAAAATTTATCACAGGCACCTATCAAGCAGTGGCTCAAAATCCGCAGGGAATTTGGGATATTCTGATGGCACCTGTCCGTGCTATGTTGGGTCATGGCGATACTAGTAAGGCTATTGACGTTGCCTTCTTTATTCTGATGGTTGGTTCCTTCTTAGGCGTGGTCAATGAAACTGGTGCGCTTGATGTGGGGATTGCCTCCATTGTGAAACGCTTCAAGGGTCGCGAGAAAATGCTGATTTACATTCTCATGCCTTTGTTTGCCTTGGGCGGTTCTACCTACGGTATGGGTGAGGAAACCATGGCCTTCTTCCCGCTCCTTGTTCCTGTTATGATGGCAGTTGGTTTTGATAGTATTACAGGTGTTGCTATTATCTTGTTGGGTTCTCAAATCGGCTGTTTGGCTTCGACTGTAAACCCATTTGCGACAGGTGTGGCTTCGGATGCAGCAGGGGTTTCCTTGGCCGATGGTATGATATGGCGGATTATCTTCTTTATCGTTATTTTGGGTCTGGGTGTGTGGTTCGTTGCTAACTATGCTGAAAAAGTGAAAAACGACCCAACTAAATCCCTCGTTTACAAACAACGTGAAGCAGATATGGCTCATTTCAATGTCAACACATCAAGTGAAGAAGTCAATGCTGTCTTGACACCTGCTCAAAAACGTGTCCTTTGGGTCTTCGTATTGACTTTTGTAGTCATGATTTGTAGTTTTATTCCTTGGGAAGACTTGGGTGTTTCTGTCTTTGCAGATTTTAACACCTGGTTACTTGGCTTGCCAGGAATCGGTCAGGTGATTGGTAGTTCAGCCTATCCATTTGGCTGGTGGTATTTCCCTGAAGGAGCTATGCTCTTTGCCTTTGCTGGTGTCTTGGTCGGTATTGTCTATGGCATGGATGAAGCACGTCTGGTAAAAGCCTTTATGAATGGTGCGGCAGACTTGCTCAGTGTTGCCCTTATCTGTGCGGTGGCGCGTGGTATTCAAGTCATCATGAATGACGGTATGATTACAGCGACTATTCTGCATTGGGGTGAAGTTGGCTTGCAAGGTTTGTCTTCACAAGTATTCATCATTTTGACATATCTCTTCTATCTACCAATGTCCTTCCTGATTCCATCTTCATCAGGTCTTGCAGGGGCTTCTATGGGTATCATGGCACCTCTTGGTGAATTTGTAAATGTACCAGCGAGCTTGGTTATCACAGCTTTCCAAGCTGCATCAGGTCTCTTGAACTTGGTGGCTCCAACATCAGGTATTGTAATGGGAGCCTTGGCACTTGGTCGTGTTGAAATTGGTACTTGGTATAAATTTGTAGGTAAATTGATTGCAGCTATTGTACTTGCATCAATTGCTATTCTTGTCATTGCGACATTCTTCTAATCGAAATTCTGGGTCAGATTTTATCATGAATACAGATAAATTTGGCTCAGTTTTTCCATTTGTGATAGAATGAAAACAGAAAGAACTATATTTTAATCTGTTGAAAGGAGAAACAATGGAAACAAGTTTTATTCAAGCACAGCATCAAGAGGCTTGTGTAGAGGCGATTAAGGAACTGGTAGCTTTTCCGTCTGTCCTGCATGAAGGTCAAAACCAAACACCATTTGGTCAGGCGATTCAGGATGTTCTGGAGCACACGTTGGCTTTGACGGAAAAAATGGGTTTTAAAACTTATTTAGACCCTGCTGGCTATTATGGCTATGCTGAAATTGGGCAAGGCGAAGAATTATTAGCAATCCTTTGCCACTTAGATGTGGTACCTGCTGGTGATCTTAGTCAATGGCAGACGCCGCCTTTTGAGGCTGTGGTAGAGGGAGATTACATTATTGGACGCGGGGTTCAGGATGATAAAGGTCCTTCGATGGCGGCCTTATTTGCAGTAAAAGCACTTCTTGATGCGGGAGTCCAATTTAACAAACGGATTCGTTTCATTTTTGGAACAGATGAAGAGACCTTATGGCGGTGTATGAACCGCTACAATCAGTTGGAAGAAGTGGCAACTATGGGCTTTGCACCAGATTCTTCCTTCCCTTTGACTTATGCTGAAAAAGGATTGCTACAGGCCAAATTGCATGGTCCAGGTCACCCTTGTCTGAGTATCGAAGCGGGAACTGCCTATAACGTAGTACCTGCCAAGGCAAGCTATTCCGGTCATTTATTAGCAGGAGTTATTGCGGAATTAGATCAATTAGGCTTTGATTATGAAACCAAAGATGATCAAGTAACGGTTCTTGGTATTTCGCGGCACGCCAAGGATGCTGCCGAGGGGGTCAATGCCATCGTTCGTTTGGCAAAGGCTTTGGAACATTTCGAAAGTCATCCAGCCTTGGACTTTATCGTCAATGCAGTTGGTGAAGATGCCACAGGATTTAAGCTTTTTGGTGATGTGACCGATGAACCATCAGGGACACTCAGTTTCAATATTGCAGGTCTAACCATTAGCGCAAAAAAATCAGAAATTCGCTTGGACATTCGTATTCCTGTCACTGCGGATAAAGAAGCCCTAGTTTCTACTTTACAAGCCAAAGCGCAATCATGTGGCTTGACCTATGAAGAGTACGACTACCTTGCTTCCTTGTATGTGCCATTAGACAGCCAGCTGGTATCTACGCTCATGTCTGTTTATCAAGATAAGACAGGAGATTTAACAAGCGAGCCAATCTCGTCAGGTGGGGCTACCTTTGCTCGTACCATGCCAAACTGTGTGGCCTTTGGTGCATGTTTCCCAGATACAGAACAAACAGAGCATCAGGAAAATGAACGCATGCCATTAGAAGACTTATATAAAACAATGGATATTTATGCTGAGGCAGTCTATCGCCTAGCTGCGGAATAGCCACTATCAGTATTGAATAGTAAATTACAGTTTAAAAGCTCTTAGTGAAATATCTAAGAGCTTTTCTTATGAAGAATAACATTGAAAGATGAGATAGAAATGTGTCACTGTTTACAAGAAGTGGACAAAAATATATGAAAGTGTGACTTATTATATGCTATTTTAGAAATAGAACCCATCTGCATATAGAATAAGTCAAGTTAGACTATTCTACAATAAAACACTTACATGTTATATTTTCGTTTATGAGTATAAAGGGAAGTTATTGATATTTATTTGAAAAATTATCTTTAAAATTAAGTATGTTGTTTGTGAACACAAATTTTTATAATTTACTAAAGAAAAATGGTGGAGTAAACTGTTTCAAGTGCTCGAAGCAAGCTTGTGCCCCCTCGACATCTTCACAAATGATGAGACAGACATCGTCACCGCAGACGGTCGCTACAATTTGAGGAATCTCCATGGCATCCAAAATAGAACCGAATGAGTTGGCCAATCCAGGTAGGGTCTTGAGCACCACTTGATGTTGGATAGGTTTTAGCATGACCAAAGCATCTTCCATATAGAGTCGCAGTCGTTTTTCCCAGCGAGTAGGAGCAATGGGGTTGATGACATAGTGAGAAGAATCATCTTCGTTGACTTTGACAAGATTGAGCATCTTGATGTCACGGGAGAGGGTAGATTGGGTGACGGAGACTCCGTTGACCTCTAGTAATTCTTGCAATTCCTGCTGGGTATGTATTTTCTTCTCCATGATTAGAGATAGGATCAGCTGATGGCGGCTTTCAATCTTGTTCATAGGGCCCTCCTTGAGATGTAAGGAAAATAAAATCTGAACTCAGAATAAATTGGTGATAACAGCCTATTGAATAAACATTGCATCCCCAAAACTAAAGAAGCGGTAACGTTCTTCAACAGCATGTTTATAGGCATCTAAGGTAAATTCTCTACCTGCAAAGGCAGAAACTAGCATAACCAAAGTAGATTTTGGCAGGTGGAAATTGGTTGAGAAGGCATCAACGATTCGGAAGGTGTAGCCAGGTTTGATGAAGATATTTGTCCAACCAGAATCAGCTTCCAAACGGCCATCAAATTTATTACCGATGGTTTCGAGGGTGCGGATGGATGTAGTGCCGACTGCGACGATACGACCACCGTTATCTTTGACTTGATTGAGGGTTTGAGCAGCTTCTGCTGATAGGTTATAGAATTCCGAGTGCATTTCATGCTCATCAACGTTATCAACAGAGACTGGTCGGAAGGTCCCAAGCCCAACGTGAAGAGTCAAATAGACTAGCTTCACTCCTTTAGCTTCGATTTTTTCGAGTAACTCTTGGGTGAAATGTAGTCCAGCAGTTGGAGCTGCGGCAGAACCGTTTTCCTTGGCATAAACTGTTTGATAGCGTTCACGGTCTTCTAATTTCTCATGAATGTAAGGTGGAAGTGGCATTTCGCCTAGACTTTCCAAGACTTCAAGGAAGATACCTTCATAGGAGAATTCAACAATTCTTCCACCGTGTTCTAATTCTTCTACGATAGTAGCAGTTAATCGTCCGTCACCAAAAGCGACTGTGGTACCGACTTTCAGACGTTTTGCTGGTTTGGCAAGAACTTCCCACTGATCACCTTGGGTATTTTTCAAAAGCAAAAGCTCAACATGTCCCATAGTTTCAGGCTTGTAGCCATAGAGACGGGCAGGCAGAACACGTGTATTGTTCATGACCAGAGCATCACCGGGATTCAGCTGGTCGATGATATGGTCAAAGTGACTGTCAACCATGCTCTGTTTTTTGCGGTCGAGGATCAATAGTTTAGAGCTGTCGCGCTTTTCAAGGGGAACTTGAGCGATAAGCTCTTCGGGTAAATCAAAATCAAAATCTGCAGTATTCATATTCACTCCTTAGACTAAAATAAAATATAGGTAAAATAAATCAATAGGGCAAATGGCAAAGCCACCAATAGACTACCAATCAGGTAGAAAATAAACTTTAGGACCTTTGATTTAGAAATAAAATAGCCAGTAAGGCAGAACAGAATACCAATAAAAAATAAGTAAAAAAGCACATCTGTCATAAATGTATTATATCATAGTTAGACACTTAAGTCTTGATGGATGGGAAGAGAATTAAAATTATTCGTGCTGATGTAATACTCTATAAGTATAAATTCTTGACAAAAATTGGTCTATACCATATAATAAAGAAAAGCAATAAATGGTATAGACCAAAGAGGTGTGTTATGAAAATTCATGTAGTAAACAATCAAGTTGAAGGAGCAACTGTAGCATTAGACATTTTAAGAGAAAAATTGAACGGAGGTGCCAAGGTATTAGGTTTGGCAACAGGCTCCAGTCCGTTAGAATTTTACAGATTGATTCGTGAGTCGGATTTAGACTTTTCGGATGTGACATCTGTAAACTTGGATGAGTATGTTGGTTTAGGTGAGGAGAGCGACCAATCCTATATTCATTTTATGAAGGAAAATCTTTTCAATGACAAACCATTTAAGAAATCTTATTTACCGAATGGTTTGGCGACAGATGTAGTTGCTGAAACAGAACGTTACAACCAAGTATTGGCAGAGCATCCAATTGATTTCCAAATTTTGGGTATCGGTCGCAACGGACATATTGGTTTCAACGAACCAGGTGCTCCATTTGATGGTCAGACCCATCTGGTTGAATTGGCGCCATCAACCATCGAAGCCAACGCTCGCTTCTTTGAAAATCTAGAAGATGTGCCAAAACAAGCTATCTCCATGGGCATCGCCAACATTATGGCAGCCAAGACCATTGTTCTCATGGCCTATGGTCAGGAAAAAGCTGACGCCATAAAGGCGACGGTGGAAGGACCAGTGACAGAGCAAGTCCCAGCTAGCGTCCTCCAAAACCACGACAATGTCATCCTTATCCTCGACCAATCCGCTGCGAGTAAATTAGCATAATAGACAAAACCGACTACCATTTTTGGTAGTCGGTTTTTTTAGGATTCAAGGTCAGCTTCTACACGATTGCGGTGGCGGAAAGAGATGACCAGCATCATAAATGAACTAGCAACCAGTATAGCGGCAATCAAGGTTAGATAGTGGTGGAAGGCTATCAGAAGAATGATGGTAGTGAATACTACAATAGCATATTGAAGCCAAACCATCTTATCTAGTTGATAAAGGTCCTGGTTGTAGCGACTGGTCATCAGGATTCCTATAAAGTAGAGGAAGTAACCAATGAGGAGGAAAGGCAAGCCCAAACTAGCATGCTCACCAGGCAAGACCTCCACAGAGACTGTGAAGAAGTTGAGACCCAAAACCAGTACCATATGGGCATAGAGTAAGGTGGCTACATTTGTCTTTTGATGGTGGTTGATATTGAGATAGGTTTGCGAAATGTAAAACATAAAGGAGAAAGCCATTGCCAAGAACAATATAACACTGTCGAACAGATGCGTCTGAATCGGATAATTTTTCAAAATCGCAATGACTGTTTCACCAAAGGTGATAATAGTAATCAGCTGGCAGCGTTCTACGATATGAGGAAAGTTCATCACATCATGGCTGAGTTTGTCCTTGAAGAAATAGGAAATACCCGTGGTGCTAGTTCATTTCAAAATACAATAAAAAGCCCAAATGGACTATACTGTAAGTGACGAAACATACAGGAGGTTAGTCCCAATGAGCCGCTTACAGTACACTGCTAAATCTCATCATTTGCAATGGAATGTACGCCAATTATCACAAATTTGTCATCACTTCTACCACAACTATTGCCCGGATTCCTTCAAATATCGGCGTAATGTTGGCTTAGCCAAAGTTTCAGATGAATCGCTCCTTGTCTTGCTTTTGTTACAAGCTGAACTAGGCATGACATCACAACGCCATTTCTACAACATCTGCCGCCTCTTTCCTTGTGGTCGGTTACTAGAAAGAAGTCGTTTCAATCGTCGGTCTAGACAATTGATTTGGCTCGTCCAATTCATCCGAAAAGCCTTGAATGATATGATTAATCCCGATGACATTGTCATTATAGATAGTTTTCCTTTGCCACTTTGTCAACCTGTTCGCAATCACAGAGCTACCATTTTTAAAGGATTAGCCGATATTGGTTACAACGCCTCTAAACATCTTTGGTTCTACGGTTTCAAGGTTCATATGCTGGTGACCGTGACCTTATCAGGTTATATTCTGAATTATGTTGTCACACCAGCCTCTGTCCACGATATCAAGGTGGTTTATGAGCTATTAGAAGGGTGTAAGTAATCGGTTATCCTGGGTGATTTAGGCTACCTAAGCAAAGGACTTGAAACGGGAAAGGTGCCATCTATGGACGCTATTTCGACAAAATATGGCAGGTGCTGAAAAACATAATGATTGGAAAGTGATGGCCATGAGACGAACTATTGAAACACGTTTTTCTGAACTGTGTCATCTCTTTGACATCGAACAGACATTAGCTAGAGGGCTAGCTGGACTACAGTTACGAATCTAACAAATTATTCTAGCTCATAACTTACGCTATTTTGAAATGAACTAGCACACGGGTAGTCTTTGTGTAACAGGTATATTCTTGTATTTTTTAGTGAAAAAAGAAATAAATTGACAAAATTATGGTAAAATGTAGGTTGATTTAAAATTAATCATTTAATGAATGGAATGAGTTCGAAGTAAGTCAAGATTGACTAGACATTGTATTTAAAGTAATTCGCAGGAATAAGAGATGGAAGGAGATAGAACATGCAACATCCAGTTGTACGATTTATCTGTAGAACCCTGTTCTATTTTTTTATATTGTTACTACTTTTGTATCTGTATAGTTATTTAGACATTGGACAGGGAGGATTTATCTATAATGAGTTTTAAAGAGGAGAGTATAAAAAAGATTAGCAGTATGTTAGAGCGGGTAGAGCATTTTGCGACAGAAAATCCTGACTACCCTGTTTACCATTATCTAGGACAGTTGTACAGTTATGGGGATTTAAAGGCAGATTCAGATTCTTTAGCAGCCCATATTGATAGTTTGGATTTACCAGCAAACTCTCCTGTTCTTGTTTTTGGCGGACAGGAGTACCAGATGTTGGCAATCTTTGTTGCCTTAACCAAGGCTGGCCATCCATATATCCCTGTAGATAGTCATTCTGCTTTGGATCGGATTGAAGCTATTCTGGAAATAGCAGAGCCGAGTTTGGTGTTTGCGGTAGCAGACTTTCCGCTAGAGACAAGTTTGCCAGTGCTTGGTTTGTCTGAAGTTGAAGCCATTTTTGAGAAGAAGTCGACTTATCAGTTGATGCATCCTGTAAGTGGAGATGATACCTACTATATTATCTTCACTTCTGGGACAACGGGTAAACCAAAAGGGGTGCAAATTTCGCATGACAATTTGCTCAGCTTCACCAACTGGATGATAATGGATAAGGAGTTTGCGCTACCAGAGCGACCGCAAATGTTGGCTCAACCTTCCTATTCGTTTGACTTGTCGGTTATGTATTGGGCTCCGACGCTTGCCCTTGGTGGGACCTTATTTGCCCTACCGAAAGAGTTGACTTTGGATTTTAAAACCTTATTTGCAGCTATTCAAACTTTGCCATTTAAGATTTGGACTTCGACACCATCATTTGTCGATATGGCTTTGCTATCTCGTGAGTTCGATGGGAAACATTTACCAAATTTGACGCATTTCTATTTTGACGGAGAGGAGTTAACTGTAAAAACAGCTCAGAAGCTCCGCGAACGTTTTCCAAAAGCTGTGATTGTTAACGCTTATGGACCGACCGAAGCTACAGTCGCCTTATCAGCAGTTGCTATCACTGATGAGATGTTAGTGAATTATAAACGTTTGCCGATTGGTTATACCAAACCAGACTCACCAACTTTTATTTTGGATGAGGATGGTCAAGTAGTACCGAATGGTCAACAGGGAGAAATTGTTGTATCAGGTCCTGCTGTCTCTAAAGGATATTTGAATAATCCTGAGAGAACCGAGGCGGCATTTTTCCAGTTTGACGGCTTACAGGCCTATCATACTGGGGATTTGGGTGTAATGACAGATGAAGGTCTGTTACTCTATGGTGGGCGTATGGATTTCCAAATTAAATATAATGGTTATCGTATCGAGTTGGAAGAAGTTGCCCAACACTTAAATAAATCAACCTATATTGAGGCTGCGGTAGCTGTTCCACGTTATAATGCTGACCATAAAGTGCAAAATCTGTTAGCTTATGTTGTCCCTAAAGCAGGGATTATGGAGCAGTTCGATCGAGAGTTGGAGTTAACCAAGGTCATCAAGCAGGAGTTAAAAGAACGGATGATGGATTATATGATGCCTTCGAAGTTTATTTATCGAGACAGTCTTCCTTTGACTGCAAATGGGAAGATTGATATTAAGGGATTGATCGCTGAGGTGAATGCTCAATGATGGAGTTTTTCAAACAGCTACCTCAGTTAGAGCCTTATGGGAATCCATTGTACTTTTTCTATCTAGTCTTGGCGCTAGTACCAATTTTTATAGGACTCCTTTTTAAAAAACGTTTCCCCTTGTATGAAACAGGTGTTAGTTTAGCCTTCATTGTCTTGATGTTTACAGATACAAAGACAATGCAATTGCTGTCTTTATTGGCCTATATTATTTGGCAGACAATGTTGATTTTTTTCTACAAACATTATCGTCAACGGGCAAATCAAAGCTGGGTCTTCTATTTAATCGTGTGTTTAGCTGTTTTTCCGTTGACTTGGGTAAAGTTGGCCCCGACTTTTAGTCAGCATGGGGCAATTTTCGGTTTTTTAGGTATTTCTTATTTAACGTTTCGGTCGGTCGGAATGGTGATTGAAATGCGGGACGGTTTACTAACGGAATTTAGTTTAGGGAGTTTTTTACGATTTTTGCTATTTATGCCAACTATTTCGAGTGGTCCTATTGATCGTTATAGACGGTTTACGGAAGATTACAAACAAATTCCTGAGCGAACTGAGTTATTAAATATGCTCGATCAGACTGTGCATTATATTATGATGGGCTTCTTATATAAGTTTATTCTAGCCTATTTTATCGGGCATACTTTACTGGAGCCTTTAAAGGCAGTCGCCTTGGATCAAGGTGGATGGTTTAACTTACCTACTATTGGAGTTATGTATCTCTATGGTTTTGAATTATTCTTTGACTTTGCAGGCTATTCCATGTTTGCCATAGGTATTTCCAATCTTATGGGTATTCGTTGCCCAATTAACTTTGATCAACCGTTCAAATCGCGTGATCTTAAGGAATTTTGGAATCGATGGCATATCAGCTTATCTTTTTGGTTCCGTGATTTCGTCTTCATGCGTCTGGTTAAGACTTTGTTAAAACATAAGGTTTTCAAAAATCGAAATACGGTATCTAATGTTGCCTATCTGTTAAATATGCTCTTGATGGGCTTGTGGCATGGTGTAACATGGTATTATATTGCATATGGTCTCTTTCATGCTTTGGGGTTGATCATCAATGACGCTTGGATTCGTAAGAGGAAATCAATTAATTTAGCTCGAAAAAAAGCTGGGCAAGAACCACTGCTGGATAATCGTTGGACGAGTTTCGCTGGTATGTTTGTGACCTTCCATACGGTCATGTTCTCTTTCTTGATATTTTCAGGATTTTTAGATAAATTGTGGTTCAAGTAGACAATAGGTAACGATTGTATGAATCGTAGAAAGGAATAAAAAATGGATGTAAAAGAAACAATATTGAATATTATCGAAGAATTATTTATGGAAGATGTATCTGAAATGATGGATGAAGACCTATTTGATGCGGGTGTTTTGGATAGTATGGGAACTGTAGAACTTATTGTGGAGTTAGAAAGTCGTTTTAATATTACAGTTCCAGTTTCAGAGTTTGGTCGTGAAGATTGGAATACAGCTAACAAAATCATTTCTGGTGTTGTGGAGTTGATGCATGCGTAAGCAATTGTGGCAGATTTTTGGGCCTGTGATTTGTGCAACGTTTTTAGTTATTCTCACCTTGTTGTTTTTCCCGAGTTCTTCTCGGTCAAATTTCAAAGAAGAAAAACAAGATGCAGTAGCATTGTCTTATATTAGTTTTAAGAGCAAATATAAGAAAAATAGAGCTCTGGGAGACAAAAATCATCGCTTTGTTCCTTTCTTTGGGTCAAGTGAATGGTCACGTTTTGATAGTATGCATCCGTCAGTGTTGGCAGATGCCTATCAGAGAGAGTATACTCCCTATTTGTTAGGACAACGTGGTGCAGCTTCGCTGACACAATATTTTGGCATGCAACAGATTGGGGCACATTTAAAAAATAGTCAGGCTATCTATGTTGTTTCTCCTCAATGGTTTTCACCCAAAGGGGCATCATCCAAGGCATTTGAACAATATTTTAGTAGTGATCAAGCCACTCATTTTCTGCAAACAAGTGCTGAGGATGACTATGATAGATATGCAGCAAAGCGTTTCTTAGAGCTTAAATCAGACTGTAGTTTGACAGGAATGTTTCAAAAAGTAGCTAGTGGTAAGGAATTGTCGAAATGGGATAGAGAGCAGTTGACCTGGCAAGCCTATTTATTAGAAAAGCAAGATGCCTTATTTAGTCGCTTTGCTGATTCTGGTAGTAATTTAGGATTGGTAGAAACGGAAGCGATGAAACTTCCAGAGCCTTTTTCCTATGACCGCTTGAGTAAAGTGGCTAATGAGGACGGGAGTCGTTCTACTCAATCAAATGATTTCCAAATTGATGATAGGTTTTATAGAAATCGTCTTCAGTCAAAAATCAAAAAACTCAAACAATCCCAGACAAAAATATCTTATCTGCAATCACCGGAGTACAATGATTTTCAGCTGGTTTTGAATGAATTTGCTAAACATCAGACTGATGTGCTATTTGTAATTCCCCCAGTTAATGAACGTTGGATGAACTACACTGGTCTCAATAAAGATATGTATCGGGCAACAGTAGCAAAGATTAAGTACCAGTTGACCAGTCAAGGTTTCAATCATATTGCTGATTTGTCGGAGCAGGGGGGGATAGATTATTTTATGCAAGATACAATCCACATCGGTTGGCAAGGCTGGCTGGAGCTTGATAAGTATATCCACCCATTCTTGACAGAACAACAAGCACCTGTTCATTATCAGTTAAAAAAAGAATTTTTAACTTCCGAATGGGCTGCATATAAGGGAGATTTAAACTTATTTTTGAAATAGTTAGATACAGTTATAATAAAAAGCAAGAAGGCTTTGAATTAGGAAGTCTCCTTGCTTTTTTTGTTCTTTTACTGTAATAAACTGAATGATTATATATCTTCCCCCAACAAACTGTGGTTGGCTTTGCGGAAGCGAATAACATGATAGGCAACCATAGCGTGTGAGAGCAGGTTTAAGATAACAAATAGTAGGATATTTGAATGCCCATCCAGCAATAAGGCAACATTTCCAATTAGTAAAATGAGAGCATAGATGAACAGCCCTCTCCTGCCAACTTGATGGACTTGTTGATTATAGAAGGAGGTCGAAAGGATACCACTATAGAAGAGAAGGTTTCCTACAATCAGCATGGGCAAGGCCAAATCATTATGATGACTAGGGAAAAGTTCCATTGCCACTGTGAAGAAATTCAAGCCAAGAACAATCACCAAGTGAGCGTATAGCAGAACAGTCGCATCTGCCTTGCGGTGATGGTCGATAGTGAGATAGGTCTGAGAAATATAGAAGATGAACAGAGTCGCCATTGCGAAGAAGAGGAGGATTCCTTCCAAAGGAAGTTCTAGAATCGGATAATTTTTCAAAATCGCAATGACTGTTTCACCAAAGGTGATAATAGTAATCAGCTGGCAGCGTTCTACGATATGAGGAAAGTTCATCACATCATGGCTGAGTTTGTCTTTGAAAAAATAGGAAATGAAAAATGGAAGATAAAAAAGCAAGAGGCTCTTTTCATCATAGGTCCAGAAATTGAAGTAAATAGCTACCAAAGCCAAGAAAAATACCAGCAAATAAATCCCAAACATATAGAGACTATGCTTAATATCAGCCGTAAAACCGATTTTTCGCCCACGAAGGTAGTACTGCAAGCAAAGTAGCAAATAAGACAGGGTCAAAAAGATAGTAAAGGGTAGGGCTGTCGCTTTAAAATCATGACTAAAGTTTAGGGATAATTGTCCTACAACAAACATAGAAGCGATGATAGTGAAAATATCCAGCAAATCTCGCTCACCATATTTGTTGAGGTAAATCGTCTCATTAATCCACAAGGTCATAATAATCAGGTTGGCGGTGATAAAAGTTAGAATTTCCCTGAGACCGATATGGTCACCGTGCAAAAGTCCAGTCAGTGAAGAAGTGGCCAGGACAAAGACCAAATCATAAAATAATTCATAGTTGGATACGCGTTTTGCGATAATTTCAGACATGGAAATCTCCTTTTCAAAAAATCTGACCTATTATACCATACGAAAAGGGAGGCTGTCATCTCCCTTTATTTCTTACAATGTCCAGTCCAAGTCTGGTCCGACTGGGACAATACCTGTTGGGTTAATGTTTTTGTGGCTACCGTAGTAGTGCTGTTTGATATGGTCAAAGTCAACCGTCTCCGCAATACCTGAGTGGTTGTAAATCCGCTTGGTATAATCCCACAAGTTTGGATAGTCAACCAAAGCCTTGATATTGCATTTGAAATGCCCAAAGTAAACTGGATCAAACCGCACTAATGTAGTAAAGAGACGAATATCAGCCTCTGTCAGCTGATTGCCCACCAGATAGTCCTTATCAGCCAAATGCTCTTCTAGTTTATCCAAGGCAGCAAAGAGATTTTTGACTTCTTTGTCGTAAACGTTTTGATTAGTTGAAAAACCTGCCTTGTAGACTCCATTGTTGATGTTTGGATAGATAAAGTCGTTCATAGCATCAATCTCGGCTTGCAGGTTTGCTGGATAATAGTCATCGTAATTTCCAGTAATATCATTAAAAGCAGAGTTAAACATGCGCATGATTTCAGCCGATTCATTGCTGACAATGGTATTGGTTTCTTTGTCCCAAAGTACAGGCACCGTCACCCGACCAGAGTAAGCTGGGTTAGCCTTCAAATAGACCTGATAGAGATAATCGCTGTTAAAGAGGGTATCCTTGATAACACCAGGTCCGTCCGCAAAGGTCCAACCATTTTCTAACATGAGGGGATGAACGACAGACAAGGAAATATGGTCTTCCAGACCCTTCAATTTTCGCATGATTAAGGTCCGACTCGCCCAAGGACAAGCCAGAGAAACGTAGAGGTGGTAGCGACCAGACTCGGCCTTGAAACCGCCTTTTCCTGTCGGACCTGCTTGTCCATCTGGAGTAATCCAGTTGCGAAATTGTGTGACAGTACGGACAAATTTACCGCCTGTTGATTTGGTATCATACCACTGATCCACCCATTTGCCATCTTGTAAAAGTCCCATGAATTTTCTCCCTTACTGAAAAAATGGGAAATCCAATAGGATGATTGGATTTCCTTTGTAAAAAAATATATCACTAACTAGTATTATAAACTTTTTTCAAAAAGAGTCAAGCTATATGATTTGTGATACAATAGTCCCATGAGATTGGACAAATGTTTAGAGAAAGCCAAAGTTGGCTCGCGTAAGCAAGTTAAAAAACTTTTCAAAGCCCAGCAAATCAAGATTAACGGACAAGCAGCTCAAAGCCTAAGCCAGATTGTTGACCCAGAGTTACAAACTATCCAAGTTTCGGGTAAAAAAGTTGCTTTAGAAGGATCTGCCTATTATTTGCTCCATAAACCAGCAGGTATCGTTTCTGCAGTGACAGACCAGGAGCATCAGACAGTCATCGACTTGATTTCTCCGCAAGACAGTAGGGAAGGTCTCTACCCAGTCGGTCGCCTGGACAGGGATACCGAAGGCCTAGTCCTCATTACCAACAATGGTCCGCTCGGTTATCGCATGCTCCATCCCAGCCACCATGTGGACAAGGTCTACTATGTGGAGGTAAATGGATGCTTGGCTGAGGATGCTTCAAAATTTTTTGCCTCAGGTGTTACTTTCTTGGATGGAACACGGTGTCAGCCTGCAGATTTGACTGTCTTGGAGGCTTCTTTGGACCATAGCAGAGCGACCATCAAGCTGGCAGAAGGTAAGTTTCATCAGGTCAAAAAGATGTTTTTAGCCTATGGTGTCAAGGTCACTTATCTCAAGCGGATTTCCTTTGGTGGTTTTGAACTGCGGGATTTGGAACGAGGTGCATACAGACAACTCACACCAAATGAAATGGAACATTTATTCACTTATTTTGACTAGAGGAGGATATATAATGAGCATTTATGATTTTACAGTACAAAAACAAGATGGAACAGATCAGTCCATGGCTGAGTATCAAGGACAAGTTTTACTTATAGTCAATACAGCGCCAGGTTGTGGATTGGCACCACAATACAAGGAACTACAGGAGCTATATGATAGCTATCGAGGCCAAGGTTTTGTAGTGTTGGATTTCCCTTGTAATCAATTTTTAAATCAGGCTCTCGGTTCTGCGGAAGACATCAATCAGACCTGTAGCTTGAATTATGGTACAACTTTTCCTCGTTTTGCTAAAATTGCTGTGAATGGATCTGAAGCTAGTCCGCTATATCGCTATCTTAAGAAAGAAAAATCGACCTTATTGGGAGGTCGAATCGAGTGGAATTTTACCAAGTTTTTGGTGGATAGACAAGGGCGTGTGGTCGAACGATATTTACCAACAACTAGTCCATTAAAACTTAAAGAGGATATTGAACTTTACCTAGAAACATAACAAGAAGGCTGGAGTCATCTAGCCTTCTTGTTTTAGTAACCACAGAAAATAGGGAGCGCCGATAAGGGAGACGATGATGCCGGTTGGGATGCCTGTTCCGACAAGTAGTACTCGTCCTATGGTATCCGCTAGAAGTAGAATGAAGCTTCCTATTATCATAGTAGCTGGAATGATGACACGATGGTCATTTCCTAACCATTTGCGCACAATGTGACCAGCAATGAGACCAACGAAGGTTATATTACCAACTAAAATGACACTAAGAGAGGCTAGGGCGGTAGCCAATACCAAGGTAGTCCGCCTTTCACGCTGTAAGTGGAGTCCCAAAGCCATGGCTGTCTGGTCGTTTAGATTCATAATATTGAGTGAGCGACTTCGACTAAATGTTGCCATCCACACCAATAGAAGAAGAGGAGTATAGATTGCGATAGTTTTCCAATCTCCACCATTTACTCGACCGCTGAGCCACTGGACAATGTATTCCATCTTAAAGTCATCTAATTGGCTGATGATGCTGACCATGATACCAGACAGCATGCTCGAAATTCCAACTCCCGTGATAATTAAGCGTGCAGGATGGATGCCGTACAGCTTCTTACGTGCAATCCAGTAAACTAGAAAAATAGTTAATCCACCGCCCATCATAGCAAATAGAGGCATGAGACTCAATAAGACAGGGCTGATTTTTGAAGAGAGACCGACAAATAGTGCCACAACAAGACCAGCTCCTGCGTTGATTCCTAATATTCCAGAATCTGCCAGAGGATTGCGGGTCAAAGTTTGTAGCAACAAACCCGCCAAAGCCAGAGAAGCCCCTCCGATCATGGAGGCGATTATTCTAGGTAAGCGAATTCGCCCAATGATCAGTAGAGTCGATGAACTGGCACGCCCACTCATGATGTCGATGAGATCTGAAAAGGATGAATTGCTATAGCCGATAGATAAGGAAAGTAGGAAAATGACAAATAAAAGGATTAGCAGGAATGTGAATATTTTTAGATAGTTGTGATGTCTTATCAAAAGTGTTTCTCCTTTCTAATCAACCATAGGAAGCAAGGGAGACCAATGATACTGATGACTGCGCTAATGGGAGTTTCAACAGGTGGATTGATAGAACGGCAAACCAAATCTACCCAGATGAGGAAACTAGCCCCTGCAAAGGCAGTTAATGGCAAGAGTAGCTTGTAATTTTTCCCTGTAAACATGCGGATAAAGTGAGGAATAATGAGCCCGATAAAAGAAAGTGAGCCCACAAGAGCTACCGCAGAAGCTGAGAGTAGAAGGACAATTCCCAACAAAACCAAGGTTATCAGTAAGGTTCGTTGACCTAGATTTTTAGCAACGGTTTCGTTGAGACTCAGGATGGTCAGCTGATGCGAAAAGAGCTGAGCAAGGATGAGGCCGATGATGATAAGAGGAGCAATGATGGCCAGCATCTTCCAGTTTACCTGTACCAATCCCCCTGCTTGCCAGCCAATCACTGCAGTTGATAAATCAAAGTAGATAGTAATAGCCTGACCAATAGCAGAAAATAGACTTGCTACCATGGCGCCAGATAAAATTAAACGGAGTTGATTGTAGCCTTTTTGCACCTGATAAGCTAGACCAAAGACTAGACCGGCTGCTAGACAGGAGCCCAGTAAACATATTAATAAAATTTGACTGTAGTGCAAACCGCCGAATAGAGCATAGGCAACAATGAGAGCAAGTCCTGCTCCAGCATTGATTCCTAATAAGCCAGGATCGGCAATCGGATTGCGTGTAATTCCTTGCATCATTGCCCCAGCTTGGGCCATGGCAGCTCCCACTAAGATGGCGGCTACCATTCTAGGCAAGCGCAAATCGATGATAACATCCTGAGCGGAAGAATCTGTCAGTGGATGCTTTAGGGTTTCTATCAGTTGTTGGTGGCTATAAGAAATAGCTCCAAAGCGTAAACTAAGATAGACTCCAGCTATGAAAGAAAGACAGATGATGAAAAAAACAAGCCAAATATTCTTTGGCTTTGTTTTGGGATAACGAGAACTTACTAGTTTGTTCATATATCCAGTCCTTTTACTGAAGTTTTTGAATTTCTGAGACAAAGGCGTCAATTTGTAAATCTAAAGACATCGGATCGGAGAAGTAGAAGAGGTTATAGTCTATCTCGATGACGTGACCATTCTTTACAGCAGGTAGATTTTTCCAAATATCACTTTCTTTGAGAGAGGCAGCTGCTTCTTTTGTTTTATCATTGACGTTAACAAGGACATAATCGCCAACATATTCTGGAAGAGCTTCTTGAGATACCCCAAACCAGCCTTCTTTATTGATGATGTCTTCTTGAACCTTTGCAGGAGCGGCAAAACCGAGAGCGCGATAGATTAATTCTCCACCACGACCAAAGTTATTACCATAAAGGAAGATGTTCTTATCGAAGAAGTCCATGACGGTAAATGTGGAACTTGTATCAATCAATCCTTTCAATTCTTCTTTCGCAGTAGCAACTTTCTTATCCCATTGATCTAACCAGGCTTGTGCTTCCTTTTCTTTTCCAAAAATCTGACCAATATCTGTCAGCATTTTTAAGTAGTCACTCTTTCCATAAGTGATTTCAATAACTGGAGCAATTTCTTTCAGTGTTTCTAAGTTATCATCACCAGCAAATACTAGAATGACATCTGGCTTTTGTGCGGCAATCGCTTCTGTATCTGCCGTTGTCAATTGTGGAACATCCTTTAGTTTGTCTCCAAAGACGGGACTATTTTTCTCTAAATCTAGACTATAGCTAGATACATCAATTCCTAATTGTAAGAGATAGCCTGTGTAAGAGTAAGCAAAGTTGACAACTTTTTTAGGATTTTTAGGAATGTCACCGTGGTAAGTAATGCCTTCAATCTTTGGCATGCTAGACAGTTCTACGTCTGTTGAAGAGGAAGAGGTAGAACAAGCTGTTAAGAAAACCAGCCCAACAAATAAACTAAAAATAGCTAAAAACTTTTTCATTTTTTCTCCTTATTATTTTTTTAAATCGTAAGTTAGCAAAATAGGGTAATCTTGACCAGTAACCTGCATCAATTGAGGTTCAATGCTAAAAATGTCCCTCAGTATCTCAGTTGTCATCATATTGGACACAGACCCATGGTAGCGAATATCTCCCTCTTTCATGGCAATCATATAATCTGAAAATCGAGCTGATAAATTGACATCGTGAAGGACCATCACAATGGTTTTCCGTCGGCTTTGATTCAGTTCTTTTAAAAGTTCTAAGACTTCCAATTGATGATTGAGATCAAGATAGGTTGTTGGTTCATCTAAGAAAATGGTATCCGTATCTTGGGCAAGTGCCATCGCAATCCAAACACGTTGCCTCTGACCACCTGATAAATCATCAACTGGTAACCTAGCGTAGGGAGCGGTCTGGGTGACTTCCAAGGCCCAGTTGATTTTATCTCTATCCTGATTAGTGAGATGCCCCAGCCCATTTTGATGCGGAAAGCGACCATAGGAGACCAGTTCATAAACGGAAATCCCTTCTGTCGCTTCTAAGACCTGAGGGAGCAGGGCCAATTTTTTTGCAACTTCTTTGGTTGGTAGTTGTGAAATGGCTTGTCCATCTAAATAGATAGCCCCTTCTTGAACAGGGATAATCCTTGTCATCGCTTTAAGCAAGGTCGATTTTCCACAGCCATTGGCACCAATGATTGTCGTTATACTTCCTTTTGGAATACTTGTTGATAATTCATCAATAATAATCCGATTGTCGTAAGAGACTTGGATATTTTCCGCTTGAATCGAAGACACAAACTCCTCCTTTCCAGAATATGACTCATTAATAATTTGTTCCGACCAGTATTATATCAAAAAAATTTACCAAAACAAAGAGTTTTCTGAAAATTTTAATTTAATGAGAATCGTTATAAAAAAGTCCTTGTTTGTGAACAAGGACCGTATGTTACAAATATTGTTTTGCTACTTCGATGTCACCGTCATAGGCGGCTTTTTCGCCATTGACAATCTGGTAGGCGTCAGCCCCCTTGCCTGCGATGATGACGGCATCTTTTGTAGAGCTTGTCTGACTCATGGCTGTGCGAATGGCTTCTTCTCGGTCCAAGATAAAGTTGCTTGGACGGGTCATGTGGGCACGGATTTGTTCAGCAATAGCAGCTGGATCTTCACGGTTGGGGTCATCAGCTGTCAGGATCACTTCAATCTGCGGATAGTCATTGAGCAGAAGTCCGAAGTCCTTGCGGCGGCTTTCTCCCTTGTTACCTGGAGCTCCAAGTATCAAGATAACCTTGCCTGTCTGGTGTTCCAAGACGACATCGATTAACTTTTTCACGCTGTCGCCGTTGTGGGCGTAGTCCACAAAGACCTTGGCACCATTTTGCTGGGTCAGGACTTCCATGCGGCCAGGGACATTGGTTTGGGCAATTCCTGTGTGAATATCTTCCAGACTTGCTCCCAAACGGAGACAGGCCAGTCCTGCTGCGATGGCATTTTCTTGGTTGAAGCCACCAATCAGCTGGATGTCGTAATGGCCAGCCAATTTGCCAGTCGCTGTGAAGTCAAAACCTGCTGATTGGCTAATCTGGTTTTTAGAAGTAGGTCCATAGAAGTCATGGTCCTTTGAGCTGACTTGGTCTTTCACGACCTCAAAATGGTCCATTCCAGCATTGACAATGACTGCTCTGCTATTGTCCATCAAAAGTCGCTTGTGGTAGAAATAGTCCTCAAAGGTCGGGTGCTCAATGGGGCCGATGTGGTCGGGGCTGATGTTGAGGAAGACACCGACATCAAAGGTCAGCCCGTAAACCCGCTTGACCAGATAGGCCTGGCTGGACACCTCCATAATCAAGTGGGTCATACCGTTCTTGACCGCCTCCGCCATCATAGCAAAGAGGTCCAGACTTTCAGGCGTGGTCAGGGCGGACTTAAAGAAAGTCTCACCGTCCAGTGTGGTATTCATGGTCGAAAGCATGGCAGGCTTGTGGCTCTGTTTGAGGATGTTAAAAGCAAAATAAGCCGCCGTTGTTTTACCCTTGGTGCCGGTGAAGGCCAGGAGTTTGAGCTGTTTCTGAGGATGACCATGAAAATCCATAGCAATCAGGCTCATGGCCTGTTTGATGTCCTGGACGATGATAGCAGGAATGCCGACCTCATAGTCGATTTCAGACACGTAAAAAGCAAGACCAGCCTCGATAGCCTTTTCCAGAAACTCCTTCTTAAAGGCCAAACCCTTGGCAAAAAAGAGGGTCCTTGGGCTAACAGTCCGGCTGTCATAGCTGAGAGCGTCAAATTGGACATCAGTCCATGTGCTGTCAGTCTGGTTATTTTGTTTGATTTGGCGGAAGTTAGCATCCGCCTTCAATATTTCTAATACACGTTCAATTGTAATCATGTTTCTATTGTAAACCTATCGAGGATATTTGACAAGTCTGGGCTATGTAAATAGTGGGTATTTTGACCGTAAATTTGAATGAATATGACATTTCGCCAAGGAGTAAATTTGTGCTATAATAGAGGGGATTGAAAAAGGAGAAGTTTATGTTTTATTCTTATCTACGAACACTATTAACATTCTTGTTGTGGGCCATCAATGGCAATATTCACTATCATGATAGAGGAAAGATTTTGCCACAGGAGGAAAATTATATTCTTATCGCCCCACACAAAACCTTCTGGGATCCAGTCTTTCTTGGCTACGCAGCTGCTCCCAAGCAGTTCATCTTTATGGCTAAAAAAGAACTCTTCAAGGACCGCGGCTTTGGCTGGTGGATATCAAAATGCGGTGCCTTTCCAATTGACCGTGACAATCCTGGTATGGCTGCTATCAAGTATCCTGTCAACATGTTGAAAAAAAGTGACCGCTCACTTGTCATGTTCCCATCAGGTAGCCGTCATTCATCTGAACTAAAAGGTGGAGTAGCAGTCATCGCCAAGTCAGCCAAGGTCAAACTCATGCCAGCAACCTATGTGGGTCCCATGACTATCAAAGGGCTTTTAGCTGGTGAACGAATCGATGTAGCTTTTGGAAATCCTATCGATGTTTCAGACATCAAGCGTATGGACGATGCAGGTACAGCAGAAGTAACTAGCCGTATCGAGGCTGAATTCAAACGCTTAGATGACCATGCGACTTCTTTCCAAACCAAGAAAAAGCCAAATATCTTGACCTATATCTACCGTATCCCAGTTCTTTTGCTGGTTGCTCTTATCTTGGGCTTGACCTACGTCTTTAGCTATATTGCCAGCTTCTTCTGGCAACCAAGTACTCAGTTGGATAAAAAATAAGTAAATGAAACTCGCAGCTTGCGGGTTTTTTGTATTTTTTACGAACTATATAGGTGGAGGTAATTTATGGAAACGATTAAAACTTATATAGAAATGCTTAAAGAATATAAGTGGCAGATTGCCCTGCCTGCAGTGGCTGGCTTGCTAATGGCGACGTTCTTAATATTCAGTCAATCAGCCAAGTCTGATCAGACAGGCCTGACAGATTTTCCACAGACCGAACAAACTTCTAGTAGCTCTGACTTGGTCGAGGAAACCAGTACAGAAGCAAGCGAAGAGCCCAGCCAGCTGGTCGTTGATGTCAAAGGAGCAGTAGCAAAGCCGGGACTCTACACTTTAGAAGCTGATGCGCGTGTCAATGATGCAGTTGAAGCAGCTGGCGGCTTGACCAGTCAGGCAGACCCCAAGTCTATCAATCTGGCTCAGAAGCTCAGCGACGAAGCGGTGGTCTATGTGGCCAGCAAGGATGAAAATATCTCGGTGGTGACTAGCACGACGGCCAGCTCTGCTATGTCCCAAGAAGAAAAAAACACCAGTCTAGTCAATCTCAACACGGCGACTGAGGCGGACCTACAGACTATTTCGGGCATCGGTTCCAAGCGAGCGGCGGACATTATCGCCTATCGTGAGGCCAATGGCGGCTTCAAATCGGTGGACGACCTTAACAATGTTTCAGGCATTGGCGACAAGACCATGGAAAGCATTCGACCTTATGTCACGGTTGAGTAAGCTCCCCTGCCAGCCCATCCACCTAGCCATCTTAGCGGTGGTGGCCTACTTTGCAGTCCACTCTTTTTCCCTTTTGACAATGGGCCTGCTCAGTTTGGTGTTAGCTGTCTTTGGTTTTCGGCAAGGTAAGACGGTTTTCCTCAAAACGCTGCTGCTTCTAGCCCTGTGCGGTCTGTTTTTCGGATGTCAAAAGGTCCAATGGGAGCGGGCAGACCAGTTAGCCCCAGAGCAAGTCACAACTGTGCAGGTCATTCCAGATACCATTGAAGTAAACGGGGACAGTCTGTCCTTTCGGGGTCGGGCTGACGGACAAACCTATCAGGTTTTCTACAAATTAGCTAGTCAGGAGGAACAGGCCTATTTTCAAAAACTGACAGGTCTGGTCCAACTAGAAGTGGAAGCAGAGGTCAGCCTGCCAGCTGGTCAACGTAATTTCAAGGGCTTTGACTATCAGACCTATCTGAAAACGCAGGGAATTTATCGGACAGTTAAGATTTCTGCGATAAAGAAGATTGTCCTTGTCCAGTCGTGGAATATTTTTGACTGGTTATCAAGCTGGCGGAGGCATGCCTTGGTCTATGTCAAAACCAATTTTCCAGCTCCGATGAGTCACTACATGACAGGGCTTTTGTTTGGGGAGCTGGATAGTGATTTCGACCAGATGAGTGACCTCTATTCTAGTTTAGGAATCATTCATCTCTTTGCCCTGTCTGGCATGCAGGTGGGATTTTTCATCGACAAGTTTCGCTGGATTTTACTGCGTTTGGGCTTGACCAAGGAAACCGTAGACAAGTTGCAGATTCCCTTTTCCATTGTTTATGCTGGTTTGACAGGCTTTTCTGTGTCGGTTGTGCGATCCTTGGTCCAGAAAATTCTGGGTAATATGGGCTTGCGGAAGCTGGATAACTTTGCGGTGACAGTTTTTGTCTGTCTGCTGATTCTGCCCCGATTTTTGCTGACAGCTGGTGGTGTCTTGACCTTTACCTATGCTTTTTTGCTGACGGTCTTTGATTTTGAGGACTTGGGGCAGGTCAAAAAGGCTGCGGTGGAGAGTCTCAGTATTTCACTTGGAATTTTGCCGGTGCTCATGACCTATTTCTATGCCTTTCAGCCCTTGTCTATTCTCTTGACTTTTGTCTTTTCCTTTATCTTTGATGTCTTGCTTTTGCCAGGTTTGTCAGTCATTTTTCTCCTGTCGCCAGTTGTCAAGATAACTTGGGTCAACGGATTTTTTGTCTTTATGGAAAAAATCATTGTCTGGGTGGCGGATTTGGGATTGCGACCTTGGATACTGGGCAAGCCGTCTGGGGTAATTCTTGTTCTCTTGCTAATCTGTCTCTTCTTACTTTATGATTTCCACAGGAAAAAGAACTGGCTCCTAGGTCTGAGCCTGGTCCTCGCTCTGCTATTTTTCATAACCAAACACCCGCTGGAAAACGAGGTGACGGTGGTGGATATCGGGCAGGGGGACAGTATCTTTTTGCGGGATATGCGGGGGCGGACGGTCCTGATTGATGTGGGCGGACGGGTTGATTTTGCGGCTAAGGAGGAGTGGCAGGAGCGGTCTTCGCAGGCTAATGCAGAGCGGACTTTGATTCCCTATCTGCATAGTCGGGGCGTGGACAGGATTGATAGTTTAGTCCTGACCCATACCGACGCAGACCATGTGGGCGATGTGCTGGAAGTGGCCAAGCAGGTCCAGATTGGTCGGATTTACGTGTCGCCTGGAAGTCTGGCGGTGCCTGACTTTGTAGCAACTCTGAAAAAAATCAATGTGCCTATCCATGTGATAAAAGTGGGTGACCGCTTGCCGATTTTTAACTCCTATCTGGAAGTCCTCTATCCAGACGGGACAGGGGACGGAGGTAATAATGATTCCATTGTTCTCTACGGTCGCTTGCTGGAAACCAATTTCCTCTTTACAGGGGACTTGGAGCAGGGAGAGTTGGACTTGATTAAAACCTATCCCAATCTGCCTGTTGATGTTCTCAAAGCTGGTCACCACGGCTCCAAAGGCTCTTCCTATCCTGAATTTTTGGACCATATCGGAGCCAAGATTGCCCTGGTATCAGCAGGAGAAAGTAACCGCTACAAGCATCCTCACCAAGAAACCTTGGACCGTTTTGACAGCCGGAATATCCAAGTCTATCGAACTGATCAGCAGGGCGCCATTCGCTTTCGAGGCTGGAAGAAGTGGCGAATTGAAACGGTGAGGGAGTGATGGTTTTAAAAAAGGGCCCTATAATCTCTCTGGTGGATTTACCCACTGCAGAAATTATAGTGCCCATTAGGGGAGTTGGATAGCCTCAGCTTTTTAGCAAGTTATTCATGTATGTAGTTTATTCTAGTTGGTACTCGTTTCTTATCTCCACAAAGTTCTTTGGAGAGGAGGTGAGAAGACGACATTACAGTCTCTCAGGATAGATTTGGTTGATTTCCCAAAAGTCCCTTCAGAAGGAGTTGATCGCTTCTGAGAAGTAATCTTATATTGAATCACCCCAAAAGTTAGATAGAAATATCTAACTTTTTTGGGGTAGTATATATTATTTACTTTTCCTTTTTAGTTTTGAGAAGAGGCAAGATAGCCCAACCAAGTCCTAAAGATACTAGGAAAATGTATCCCAATCTAGATAGGAAGTTTTCTTTTTGCTCACCAGTTTTTGGTAATAGTGCGCCATTGGTTTGTTGAAGCTGGCTCGGAGAAACGATAGCATCATGTTGTCTATTCGACAGATATTCTATCGATTTTGGTGTCTCTGCGAGCTTCATTGGAGTAGGGATTGCTTCATTAGTTGGCAATGTTGGTGGCAAAATCGGTACAAGATTTGGAGTATCTGGTTTTTCTTCCTTGTTTGGGAGGTTATCGGTACTGCGACTTCCGATTTTGATAACTTGTTCAATCGGCTCAAGGAGGATGGTATCAGAAATAATTTCTTCATTGTTTCTTCCAACGACCGCTCCATTTATGAGAGCAATAATTTGTCGTTGACCGTCTTTTCCTTGTACAAGGATAATTTCTTCTCCCTGTTTCAACTGATTATCCACGATGTATTTCGTTTGGAAAGGAATTGGTATGATTGTTGTACTCCATTTGAGTTCAGGTTTTATGTGTTGTTCAGGAGCAGTTTCGGGAACTTTTATTTCTAAAGTTCCGATTTTCACGACATGCTCAACTGGTTCGATTGTTTCCGTTACGGTGTTCGCAGTAATGTTTCCAGTTTTGGTATCCAGTGTGTAGGTCGTAGTGATGATTTCCTTGCCTTCTTTCCCTTGAGTGATGGTCTCTGTGTGTCCTTTTGGCAATTCAGGGTCTTCTACGGTAGTTGTCTTGTATTTCAAGACGTTGGTTACAACAACTGGTTTTGTACCGACAACGACAATTTCGTTTTGTGGTTTTTCAAGGACTTCTCTTACCGGCTCAGAACCTTCTGTCTCAGTAATTTTTGCCTTTCCAAGTTTTCCGCTAGAGATGGTTTCTTTTTCTCCAGCTGTTCTGTTTTCGTCAGCTTGGTAGATAACTGTAAACGGAATCTCTTCGAATCGAACGGTTGTTTGAGGGGAAGATTTGGTTCCGATTTTCACAACTTTTTCGACTGGTTCAATTGTTTCCGTTACGGTGTTCGCAGTAATGTTTCCAGTTTTGGTATCCAGTGTGTAGGTTGTAGTAATGATTTCCTTGCCTTCTTTACCTTGAGTGACGGTCTCTGTGTGTCCTTTTGGCAATTCAGGGTCTTCTACGGTAGTTGTCTTGTATTTCAAGATGTTGGTTACAACAACTGGTTTTGTACCGACAGCGACAATTTCGTTTTGTGGTTTTTCAAGGACTTCTCTTACTGGCTCAGAACCTTCTGTCTCAGTAATTTTTACCTTTCCAAGTTTTCCGCTAGAGATGGTTTCTTTTTCCCCAGCCGTTCTGTTTTCGTCGGCTTGATAGATAGTTGTAAATGGAATCTCTTCAAAACGAACGGTTGTTTGAGGGGAAGTCGTATAGCGCCAGTAACCGGTATAGAATTGTCGTTTTGTAGTACTATTAGAATCAAGTTCCCATCTGTCAAAGACCCATCTTCCATCCCCATCTACAACTATTTCAGTAATCGCTTCTGGTTGTGGAATCGCTTGATTAGGACTTTCCTTATCTTCTGGCAATAAATCTTCGACTTCACTTGGCAATATCTTATCAAGTTCTACGGATTCAAAATAATATCCTGCTGAGTAAGGCTGATGATAGATGTAATTTCCGTCTTTGTCCATTTTAAGTATTTCATCCAGCGGTATTAGCTTGACTGAAAGGCCACTTTGTTTAGAAGCAATAGTGACAAATGTCTTACCGTCTGATTCAGAGAAATTCATATCTTTGCGTTTAAACTGGATAGTCGCTTGTCCGTCTAAATCTTGTAAGGCTAATTGTCCCTTATCTGTGAATCCTAATATTCCATCTCCTTTAAGTGATTGGAAACGAGCTTCTAAATCTCCCAAATTTATTTGGCTACCAGTTTCTACTGTTAATGCCTGTTGGATTGGATTGAGTGATTGGCTGTTTAGGGAGATAAAGGAATTGTTTTTTACTATGAGATTTGAGATGTTTTTTAACTCTACATTACTTGCTTTGCTATTATTAAAAATAAGGGTTACCTGATTGGTTTCAGGTGCTTGGAATTTATTGACCTGATTACTTTCGGAAGTGATTGTAACAGGAGAAGGTGTAGTCACTTCGACACCGTTTTTAATTTGTGTACCATTTGCAATCGCAATATCTGCGGCATTTTGGACGGTCATCTTATCGAAAACAGTTTCATTTGTATTTAAAATTTTCAAACTGGATTCACGCTTATCAGTTGTATCTGCTGATGAACCTATGATAAGACTAGGGCGTTTATCAGTTTGACGATTGGATATAAGAGTGGATACATGATCCATTGTCACTTGACCATCTATGTAGATGTTTCCAGGGACATTGCTTTCTGTTAAAGCATGAATACTTAAATTACGTAGGGTAACGTTATTTGAAATTTGAATACTCTCATTAAAAATAATCGCATTTTCACTGCTATCACTCTCAATGGTAACTGCTTTATTGATGACGAGTGGAGTTCGCTCGGTGGCATTGCCGACCAGTTTGATGATAGTACCATCTGTAGCTTTCTGCAAGGCTTCAGCCAAACTTCCCATAGGGGTATCTTCTGTCAGTCCTTGTCCGTTTCCGCCATTTTTTACATAGATAATGTCAGATTGTTTTGGTGCTTCAAAGATACTAGCTTCTAGATTGTTAAACTGTAGAGCTTTGTTTAGAATATCTAATTTAACTTTACGGACATTAGTTGCTAACCGAGCAACTGAAGCTTTTTGAGCTGCTTGGTCTAACTGCGTTTGAGTAACAGTGGAACGACTGTTAAGTAGACTGTTAATTGAATTTCGATAGGTGGTTAATACTGCTAAATCAGCTTTTATAGCTGTTTCTAACTCTTTCTCCAATTGGCTAGTTTGCCACAATTGATTAACCGGTTCCTTATCTTCTAACCGTTTATATTGCGCTTTTTTGAAACTAGCCCAATCTGAATATTCGTTTCCTAAGATTGCTTTAAAAGCTTCTGAGTCGCTATTGTATCTGTTACTAATGTAACTTATAAAGGCATCCCAGCCTTTCCATGCCAATATTTCATATGCATGTCGCTTGAAAGAGATATCTCCAACGGTATTATTGCCACTTGGAGCTTCTGAAGCACCGTAGAAGCTTTCTAGAAGTGGGACATGATCATATTGGTTATGACTTAATTCCGTTAGGATAGGGGAAATTCCACGAGGGATAAACTGACCACTGACTGCATCTTGGTCAACCAAATCATTGATGCTAGTTGGTTTAGTAAGTGAAGCAACCGTCAACTGCCCATAGGGGAGAAATGCATCGTTGGTAGAAGGGAGACTGGTGGTTGTCGTGCTAGTGTTAGAAGTGGTATTGCGAGGTACTTGGACGACCTTATTGAAATAAGTAGCTAATTCATTCTCTGCTAGGGATTTTAAAGCAACCCTCGCTTCAACAGCTTCTAAATAAGCGACTAAATCAACAAGATTTTTTGTGTAATTTGCTAACTTTTCTGTAGAAGTTTGAGGTGTTAATGCTTGAGTACGATTAGAACTTTCAGCAATAGTGAGAGTGGTATTCAAATTAAAGACAGGTTTGTACTCACCAGGAACACCGTTTTGTGTATTATCAATTACTTCAAATAAACCTCGTGCATACACTTCAGGTCCTTGACCAGCTCGTCGACCTTCTTTTCGATAAGTTCCACCGAACAACCTAGCCTCATCGTTTGTATGAGTCATTTCGTGAGTGAACAGTGCGACACCTGAAAGGTTACTGTGCATAAAGCGTGTCTCGTAGGCTTTAATCATATTTTCACCATTTGCAACACCTCCTAGTCCAACTCCTGAACGAACATAATTTTCCCAGAGATTCATTGGAGAGAAGAAGTTGAGTACCGCAGAATGTGCAGAAGTGCCTTCGTTAGGTGACCAAGTGTGTGCTTTGGTGGTCTCGTTATAGACATTCATCGTATCAACTGCTAGTGTAAATGGAATAGTTGTACTATCTTTTTTAGCAGAGTTAAGGAAAGTCAACCAATTTTCTTGGTAGGTAAGGATTTTTTCGAAGAAAGTAGATGTAGGTTGTTGTACCCCACGTTCTTTAGTAAAGTTTTTCAACTCAGGGTACAGGTCTGTATACGAATCTAAAAGTCCAAGAGTCAAACTATTGCTAGTACCCGCAACGTAAATTCCTCTTCCTTGTGAGAGGATAGGGAGAATGTAATCTGGCTTATTTGTTTTTAATAATTCAAAGATGGAGATGTTTGGGCTTGTTCCAATCAAAGCTTGGGACTGTTCTGTAAAGTAACTATTGACATCTTTACCTTTTGATTGAGCAATTTTTTCAACCAATTCAGCCGTAGACTTAGTACCGGTATATTGGCTAATTAGGCGTTCCTTGAACTGATTCTGATTGAGATTTAAGGCAAGTGACCGTTTATCAGTAATACGACCACCATAAGCCATCAATCGGTCATAGGCACTTGTTTGGTCTGCTTGGATATTACCAATTGTGTGGGGAGTAAAGACAAGAGTTTGTGGTAAATCTTTTTCAAAGGAGTATTGTTGCTGGAGATAAAGGACGCCACGGTAGAGTTGACTAAGATTATTTTTTAGAGTTTCAACTGTAAGCCCTGATTTTTCCGTAAGTAGCTGACCATTGTTATATGCAAGTAGTTGTTGGAAAGTGTTTTTCGCCTCAGGCGCAAGAGCTTCAATACTCGCATCTTCGTAGAGGTTTTTGTTCGCTTCAATCAGTGCTAATTTTCTTGCTTCTTCTACTTTTTCAGCATTAGAGAGATTTTTGTATTTTTCATCCAATCTAATCTTTTGGATCAGTGGAATGAAATACTTCGTTGAGTCAGCAGGGCTTAACCATTCTTTAGGTTTCACAACATCTAGTAAAGCTACTTTATCAGCGCTGGTTTCAAAGTTTGTGAGAATGAGGTTGCTAAGTGTTTGTTTCTCTTCAGCGTTTAGAGATGCTATCGTTTTAGACTGAGTGATGCTTCCTTTTTCGATTGCTTGGATTGCAGTATCATTTCCAGACACAGTAGTTGTGGGGCTTGTATTGGTTGCGGCACGAAGGGCTGTTGTTCCTTCGCTTGTGTTAGGTTGCTCTGCTTTAAGACTGGCGTCGATAGTTTCTATTTTAGAGGATGATTCAGGGGAGTAAAGAGCAGTAGTTTCCGTTGGTAACTCTACTTCATTTACTGAGCTCTCTGTTGAAGATGAAGTTGTAGTGGTGTCTACGGTATTTGCAAGGTGGTCAGTATGACTGGCGGTAGATTCGGGTACCGCTTGTTCCGGACTGGTACTTTTTTCTGTATCAGTTTGTCCCTCAACCGTATTATCTATGGTGATTTCTTCTTGAGTAGTAGTTTCCGTATTTTGAATGCTCTCTCTATTGTTAGGAGTTTCCGTAGGTTGAGTAGGGATGTTTTCCTCTTCGCCTGTTGCGTTGCTAACAATAACTTCAACACTCTTTTCAGCGGCTGCTACAGTACTGTTTCCTTGAGTAAGAAATGCAAATCCGATACAAATGGACACAACACCGATTGATAATTTTTTTATAGAAAATCTTTGTTTCCGTTCCATATTTTCCCCTTTTCTAGTTCATGTTGTTATCTAGAATATAACAGAAATTAAGCGTTTTTGCAAATAGTATAGTAATTGATTTTGTTAGACACTTTGCCAGCCTCATTGCTTTTGTGGTAAAATGAAAACAGAATATGAGGTATACATGTTAGTTATTGAACAGATTGAAAAATTAAAAAAAGAGAAATTAGAGCTTCTGACCGTTTTATGCGGTGAAGACATCGGACAATACCAAATAGCGAAAGACTCACTTCTTCGGAAGCTTGATTTTGATGCGGCAGATTTAGGTTTTGCCTATTTTGATATGTCGGAGGCTGATTATCATCAGGTAGATTTGGATTTGGTTTCTCTCCCATTTTTTTCAGACGAAAAAGTTGTCATACTGGATTATTTTTCTGATTTGACCACAGACAAGAAGCGGCATTTGACAGACGATGAGCTTAAACAGTTTGAGGCTTATTTGGAAAATCCTGTCGAAACAACACGTTTGATTATCCTAGCCCCAGGAAAGTTGGATAGCAAGCGACGCCTGGTTAAACTCCTCAAACGAGATGGACTAGTATTAGAAGCCAATCCTCTGAAGGAGATGGATTTGAAAAATCATTTCCAAAAGGAGATAATGCGTTTTGGATTGCAGATGGGAGGAGAGGTTTTTCAATATCTTTTAGAAAAGTCCAATTTTGATTTTGCAGAAATCAGTAAGAACCTAGTCTTTCTTCAATCTTATAAGGGAAAAGAGACGATTGAAATTTCAGATATTGATGCGGCTATCCCCAAGACACTACAGGATAATATCTTTGATTTAACACAGTTAATTCTACAATCCAAGGTAGACGAGGCTCGCAACTTAGTTCGTGACTTGCGGTTGCAAGGGGAGGAAGAGGTTAAGTTGATTGCCATCATGTTAACTCAATTTCGAACCTATCTACAAGTGCAAATCCTAGTAGAGCAAGGCCGAGGGGAACAGCAGATAGTAGCTGAGTTATCAACTATTATGGGGCGTAAGGTGAATCCATACCAAGTAAAGTATGCTTTGCGTGATTCACGCCATCTGTCCATTGGATTTTTGAAAAAAGTTGTTCGATTATTGATAGAAACAGATTATCAAATCAAGACAGGACGGTTTGATAAGGATTACTTGTTTGATCTTACATTGTTAAAAATTGCAACGAGTTAAGTGTCTGATTAGTATTTTCAGACAAAAAAATTGAAAAGGCTCTCACATTGGAGTAGAATAGAACTATCACTTAGTATAGGAGAAAACGAAAATGGCAATTATTTTACCAGACCTTCCATACGCATACGATGCCTTGGAACCACATATTGATGCAGAAACAATGACCCTGCACCATGACAAGCACCATGCAACTTATGTTGCAAATGCTAATGCAGCCCTTGAAAAACACCCAGAAATCGGTGAAGACTTGGTAGCACTTTTGTCAGATGTGGAGCAAATTCCAGCTGACATTCGTCAAGCTTTGATTAACAACGGTGGTGGTCATTTGAACCATGCTCTTTTCTGGGAATTGCTTACACCTGAAAAAACAGACATTTCAGCAGAATTGGCAGCCGATATTGATGCGACCTTTGGTTCATTTGATGCCTTCAAAGATGCCTTCACAACTGCAGCAACAACTCGTTTCGGTTCAGGCTGGGCTTTCTTGGTTGTTAATAAAGAAGGTAAGTTGGAAGTTATCTCAACTGCTAACCAAGACACACCAATCATGCAAGGTTTGAAACCAATCTTGGCATTGGATGTTTGGGAGCATGCTTACTACCTTAACTACCGTAACGTCCGTCCAAACTACATCAAAGCCTTCTTTGAAGTGATTAACTGGGACAAGGTTAACGAACTTTATAAAGCAGCTAAATAAGAGCAGTGAGGCTGGGTAAAAAGCCCAGCACCGCTTCTCAACGTTAGTGTCAACATCTCAGCGCAGTGGTTGATTGGCAGATTTATTCGTGTTTTACACTCCAAATCTGACCTAATCAACTGTGCGGGGGTGGGAAGACGAACTCTTCTATGAATGGTCGAGTTCTTTCCCACTCCCTTTTTTAGTTGTGAGGAGTATTTTGGAGAGAATTGTGTAAGGGAAGAGTGATGATTTTTCGTATTATGGATAAAAACAACAAGATATTTTCAGAAAAATGATGTAAAAGTAAGAATAAACGAATATTTTTATAATTTTTTGTTATAAATGACTGATTTGATATTGAAAAGCCGTAAAAAAAGGATTATTATAGATATGTCAATATGAAAAAAATAGAAGGAGCATTGTTTTGCTTATGAAAAAGAATATTCGGTTGAAAAGCAGTGTACTAGCTCTTGTAGCTGGTTTTAGTGTCATTACAACACAGGCTGTTTTAGCAGATGAATTAGCTGTCCAAATTATGGGAGTTAATGATTTCCATGGTGCGCTTGATACGACAGGGACAGCGCGATTGGAGGGGGAAACAGTTCGGAATGCAGGAACTGCCGCTTTGCTTGATGCTTACATGGATGATTCGCAAGCAGAATTTGAAGAAACAGCAGCAGAAACAGAAACACCTGCAGAGTCTATCCGTGTTCAAGCTGGAGATATGGTTGGTGCAAGTCCATCGAATTCTGGACTTTTACAAGATGAACCAACTGTAAAAGTCTTTAACAAAATGGATGTTGAATACGGTACTTTGGGGAACCATGAATTTGATGAGGGACTTGATGAGTATAACCGTATCATGACTGGTGAAGCTCCAAAAGAAGGCCAGTTTAATGAGATTGTAGATAATTATACTCATGAAGCAGCCAAACAGGAGATTGTTATCGCCAACGTTATTGACAAAGAGACGGGTGAAATTCCGTATGGCTGGAAACCGTATGCTATTAAGACTATTCCTGTAAATGATAAAGAAGCAAATATTGGCTTTATTGGTGTAGTTACGACAGAAATTCCTAATCTTGTTTTGAAGAAAAACTATGAGCAGTACACTTTTTTGAATGAGGCAGAGACGATTGCGAAATATGCGCGTGAGTTAGCTGAAAAGGGTGTAAATGCGATAGTTGTACTGGCTCACGTCCCAGCTACAAGCAAGGATGGTGTGGCTGCTGGTGAAGCTGCAGATATGATTGCTAAGCTAAATGAAATCTATCCTGAACACTCCGTTGACCTTGTATTTGCCGGTCACAACCATGTCTATACAAACGGTACAACAGGCAAAACCTTGATTGTACAAGCTACCTCACAAGGTAAGGCTTATGCAGATGTTAGAGCTGTTTATGATACAGATATTGCCGACTTTAAAGAAGTTCCGACTGCGAAAATTATTGCAGTAGCACCAGGGCAGAAAACACCAAGTCCAGAAATTCAGGCGATTGTAGACGAAGCAAATACCATCGTTAAAAAAGTAACAGAGCAAAAAATTGGTACGGCTAGTCAAGCGACAGATATTTCTCGCGAGGTAAATGAATTTAAAGAAAGTGCTGTGGGCAATTTAGTAACATCGGCTCAATTAGCTATTGCTAAGAAATCAGGTTATGATGTTGACTTTGCAATGACCAACAATGGCGGGATTCGGGCAGATTTGAAGGTCCAAGAGGATGGAACAGTTACTTGGGGATCAGCACAAGCTGTTCAACCATTTGGGAATATCCTACAAGTCGTTCAAATGACAGGTGAGCAGATCTATACAGCCTTAAATCAACAATACGATGAAGGCGAAAAATATTTCCTTCAAATGTCTGGAATTAAATATATCTACACGAAAGCAGATAATCCAACGGAAGAAAATCCTTACAAGGTTGTTAAAGCCTTCAAAGAAGATGGAACAGAGATTGTTCCGACAGAAACCTATACACTTGTCATCAATGACTTCCTATTTGGCGGTGGGGATGGCTTCTCGATTTTCAAAGAAGCTAAACTGATTGGCGCTATCAATCCAGATACAGAAGTATTTGTTGAATATTTGACTGATTTAGAAAAAGCAGGTCAAACCATTAGTGCAACTATTACAGGTAGAAAAGCATTTGTAGAGGAGTACGTAGAAGAACCAAAAGCAGAAGAAAAAGGAGATACTGCTGGGACAACTACCGATACGAAAACACCTGAAAAAGTAAGCGACGGTGGCGATAGTGTGGCAAATCAGAAAGCAAACGAGCAACCGGCACCATCTGGAAGTGTGGCTCCTATTTCAAATAAGAAAGCTAAAAAAGCATCAGGAAATCAAACACTTCCAAATACCGGTCAAGAAGCCCTAGGCTCCCTTCTTATTAGCTTGGGTGGCTTAGTTTCACTCGGAATGGCTGTCTCAATGAGACGTAAGGAAGGGGAATAGGAATCAAGCATAAAAACGACAAACTTTCGAGGTACATTCTAGAATTACTTCTTTTAGAGACTATCATGAGAGAAATGCATAAAAATAATAAGTATTTCATCTTAGAGTAAGTTCTGCTTTTTTGTAAAAATTTGAAAAAACTTACATAACCTTGCTCTTGCAATCTGCTCTCTTCTGGTGTACAATAGAGAAGCAGACTTCCCTTAGTTAAATGGATATAACAAATTCCTCCTAAGAATTAGTTGCAGGTTCGATTCCTGCAGGGGAGATGGAAATACAACGAAAACCCTTGAAATATCAATGTTTTCAAGGGTTTTGTTTTTTCCAAAATGTGACCGAGGGGTAAGAAAGGGGCAAACTATGAATCCAATAGTTCATCTCACCTGCACCCCATAAATAGTCTGTTTTCTGTTTATAAGATAAGCTATGGCAAGTACAGGAATAGCATAGGGCAGGATATTAGCACCGAATACTTCATAACTAATGAAGAGAGGAGCCAGTATGGTATTGGTGGCTGTTCCAAATACGGCACAATACCCAAGGGCTGCAACAAGTTCAGTTGGTAGACCTAGTAATCCTGCTAAAACAGCCCCAGAACTTGCTCCAATCGCAAAGAGTGGAGTAACTTCGCCCCCTTGAAAACCTGCAGCCAAACAAAGACAGGTTAGTAGGAGTTTTAGTAGCCAATCGAAAGCAAACACCTGTTCCCCAGCTAAACTGGCATCGATCAAATTGGTTCCCAAACCAGCATAACGACCTTGATGAAAGAAGAATAGTAGAACGGTCAGTCCAACTCCCATGATAGCTATTTTAATGTAAGGATTTGGAAGCCATCGAGTCGAGATGCTTTTTGCTTGCGCCAGAAACCAAGCAAATAAATTGCCGATGAAACCGAAGCAAAGGGCAATAAATAGCCATTTGAAACTATCTGTAAACTGGAATGAAAAAGATGAAATAGTGTGCGAAAATTTCTCTAATCCCAATAAATGGGAAATAGTAGAAGCCGTGAAAGCGGCAACTAGACAATAGGGGAGACTAGTCCAAGAATATTGGCCAACGATTAATACCTCAATGGCAAAGAAACTAGCAGCCCATGGTGTTTGAAATAGCCCTGTAAAACCTGCGGCCATACCAATCTTTGTTATCATATCTTTGGGCAAGTGTGTGAAATCATGTTTTTGTAACCAGTGTGAGAGACTGGCTCCAAGTTGGACAGCTACACCTTCGCGACCAACGGAAGCACCGACAAGATGACTGAGCCAAGTTGTAGAGATGATGAGTGGAATGAGAACTGGAGAAATTTGCACTAGCTCCCCTTGTCCAGCTTTGAAGACTAAGCCCATACCTGCTTGGACTTCCCTTCCCCATTTTTGATAAATGAAAACAATCACCACCCCTGCAAGTGGCAGAAAGGGGATTAGATATGTAAAATATTCAGACCGTAAGTCTCCAATCCCTAGTAGAATTTTCCCAAAAAGTGTGGTGATAATTCCTGCACCGACTCCAATTAAGCTGGAAAAGAAAAGGAGTTGGATGGCTTGTTTCATCTTATTGCTCATGATTCGCTAACTTGGAAGATTGATAAGCTCTTGATTGGGCCATAATATCGCTAAAGGTTGCTTGAATGGCAGAGCGGTAATCATCCTTTTGAACTAATTTTCCAACTCTTTCAAGGACAGCATTTTCTCGGCTGGTATCCAAAACAGGCTTACCTGTTGCACGCTTATAGGCTGTAACTTGGTCGACCAACTCCATTCGTTTTTCAAGTAGTTCAACCAATTGGCTATCAATCGTGTTAATCTGTTCGCGGATGCAATCCAAATTCATCTTATAAACCTCCGTATATTGTTTCAGTTGTTTTTTAGTATAGCAAAAAACAAGGCAGAATACTAGCCTTGTTTGAGGAAGTTACCAACTTGCTTTTTTTACCCCAGGAAGTTGACCAAGATGGGCTAATTCACGGAAGGTAATCCGACTCACACCGAATTTTCGCATATAGGCATGCGGACGGCCATCAGTCCTGTCGCGGTATTTCAGTCGATTTGGATTTGAGTCGCGAGGCAATTTTCGAAGTGCTTGATAGTCACCTTTTTCTTTGAGACTTTTACGTAAATCCGCATAGCGCTCGATTAACTCCAACTGTCTCTGATAGCGTGCCATTTTTGATTTTTTAGCCATAAAATTCTCCTTTTTTAAAAAACTTAACCAGTTAATTACATATCAAAACTATTAAGATTGCAAGCAATAGGTGTACAATCTTAATAAAAGGCTAAAAGAAAACAGACTAGACCTATTGATAAGCCAGTCTGTCTGTCAGTTAATTCATTGTATCTAGTTTAGCAACAAGGTCTGTCGCAAATTGCTCAAGGTTAACAATATCCTCATCTTCAGCGGCAAGGTCTACCTTAACATTTTCGGCACCCTTAGTTGCACCACGTGAACCAAGCATGACATCAAAGTCATCTACTGCACTACAGAAGTCATCATAGAAGGTATCGCCAGAACCACAAACACCGTAGACCTTACCGGTCAAATCTAAGTCAGCTAGGTCAGCATAGAAATCAACGATTTCATCTGGAAGCTCACCGTCTCCACCGTAAGAATAGGTGTAGCTGGCTACCACGATGAGGTCCGCATCCAAGATTTCTTCGGTTTCAATAGTCGTACATTCGTGAACCTGTACTTCCAAACCTAACTCTTCTAGCTTACTGGCGACGATGTCAGCAATTTCTTCTGTGTTACCAGTCATACTAGCGTAAACTATTTTTGCTAGTGCCATAATTTCCTCCAAATTACATAGTAATTCCATTATACCACACTCCCATCATTTTCAAAAGGGGAAGTTTATGCTAAAATGATGAAAAGGAGTTGCTATGACAATTTACAGTAAAATTATTGAAAAAATTCACGAATACGACACGATTATTATTCACCGACATAAACGACCAGATCCGGATGCCATTGGTAGTCAAGTTGGCTTGCAGAAACTCTTACAGAAGAATTTTCCTGAAAAAACCATCAAGGTAACTGGTTTCAATGAGCCGAATCTTGCCTGGATGGCAGAAATGGATCAGGTTTCCGACCAAGATTATCAAGGAGCCTTGGTTATCGTAACGGATACTGCCAATACAGCCCGTGTGGATGATGACCGCTACACTCAGGGTGAATTCCTGATTAAAATCGACCATCATCCAAATGAAGAGCCTTACGGCGACCTGCTCTGGGTCAATACGGAAGCTAGTTCTTGCAGTGAAATGATTGCAGAATTGGCCCTTCAAAGTCAGTTGGAATTGGACGGGGAAACTGCTCGTCTGCTATATGCTGGTATTGTTGGCGATACGGGACGTTTTCTTTATCCGGCGACTAGCTCACGCACTTTTGAAATTGTTGCTCGTCTCCGCCAAGAAGATTTTGACTTTGCAAGGATGTCTCGCCAGATGGACACCATTGATTTCAAGATTGCCAAGTTGACAGGTTACGTTTACGACAACTTGGAAGTGGATGAACATGGTGCGGCACGTGTTATTTTGACACAGGATATTCTCGAAAAATACGGGGTGACCGATGCGGACACTTCCTTTATCGTTGGGGCTCCAGGACGGATTGGCACTGTTCAATCTTGGGGGATTTTTGTGGAACAAACTGACGGAAATTACAGGGTTCGTTTACGCAGCAAGTACATTCCGATAAACGAGATTGCCAAGCGCCACGATGGCGGTGGCCACCCACTAGCCAGCGGTGCTAATTCTTATTCCCTCTCCGAAAATGAGCAAATCTATCAAGAAATTCAAGAGGTCGTGAGGAATGCAAGCAAGTAGCCGTTCCCTTCGTCTAATGGGGACTATCATAGAAACTAAAATTTGGCACCCAGATGCAGAACCAATTTTAGATCAGGTTGAAGAGTTGCTGTATCTTTATAAAGATCGGTTTTCTGCCAATGATTTGACGTCAGAATTGATGGAGGTCAACCTCAATGCGGGTGTTCAGGCGGTTCCTGTTGCCGATGACCTGTATGAATTGATTAAATTGGGCAAAGAACACAGTCTGGCTGAAGCTAGTTTTCTGAACATTACTATTGGTCCCCTTGTGCAAAGCTGGCGGATTGGATTTAGCGATGCCAAACTTCCAACCCAAGAAATGATCAGTGAAAAACTCCAGCTCATCAATCCAAGGGACATCGAATTAGATGATGAGGAGCAGACAGTCTATTTGAAAAAGGAAGGTATGGCGATTGATCTGGGCGCCCTAGCCAAAGGCTATGTAGCAGATAAGATTATTGACTTCTTGAAAAGAATAGGTGTGGTAGCTGGACTGATTAACCTGGGTGGCAATATTCTGACCTTTGGTCAGGCTCCTCACAATCCAGATGGTTATTGGCGAATTGGTATACAGGCTCCTCAGAAAACACGGGGTGAAAATGCCCTCGTCCTCAAAATAGGAGAAGAATCGGTAGTCACCTCCGGTATTTACGAAAGAACCCTTACCGTGAATGGAAAGACCTATCATCATATTTTGAGTCCTGAGACTGGCTATCCAATCGAGTCGCAGCTGGCTAGTTTGACCATTGTGTCCAAGCAATCTGTTGATGGTGAGATTTGGACGACTCGACTGTTTGGTCAAGAAATAACTCGGATTTATAAGATGGTAGAAGAAACGGATGGTATCGAAGCGGTTCTGATTGGGCTGGATGGCAGGATTCTAGTGACCTCAGGACTTTCTGAGAAAGTTCTTGCTGGTAAAGAAAGAATTTCTGATAGCTTGGGCAGTCCTTCAAGAGGGGGATTTGGCGCCAGAGTAACTTCTGACCTGGCATCAGGTGCTTCCGTACTATAACTTGAAAAAAATATTAAAAAAATAGGTAAAAAGACTTGCCATAAGAACAAACTTTTGGTAAACTTAAATGGTTATAATCTATGGCTCGGAAAGAGTCCATGGCAGAAAGGAATTTTAAAATGAAAAAAGATATCCATCCAGAATATCGCACTGTTGTCTTCATGGACACAACTACTGGCTACAAGTTCCTTAGCGGTTCAACTAAGAAATCTAACGAAACAGTTGAATTCGAAGGTGAAACTTACCCATTGATCCGTGTGGAAATTTCATCAGACTCACACCCATTCTATACTGGACGTCAAAAGTTCACTCAAGCAGATGGACGTGTGGATCGCTTCAACAAAAAATACGGTCTCAAATAATCAGCGTTATAAAACCGTTAGAAACGTTGATTTTAAGCCATTCCCGTGCCTTGGGAGTGGTTTTCTTTTTGAAATGGTAACGGAAATGGTAACGGCTGGGCGTTACATTCCCAAAAATTGGGCAAACTTTTCAGCCGTTTTTTCTTTTGTGTTTTCCGTAACATGCGCGTAAATATTCATAGTTGTTTTTATATCTTCATGCCCTAATCTTTCTTGTACTTCCTTAATCGATGCCCCTGCTTCAAATAATAAGCTACAATGAGTATGGCGGAAACCGTGGGGCGTTATATAAGGCAAGTCATATTTTTTCAGAATACAACGTAGATTATAATTTATATAATCAAAACTATGGGCGTTGCCTGTTTCTGCTGGAAAAACTAGGTCAGTAGGTTTCACGCGCTGGGGGAAGTTTAAAAAATGTCTAGTCTTTTCCCACTTTTTCAGAATAGACACGGTAATAGGGTCAAGCGTGATAGTGCGCTTACTCTTTTTTGTTTTGGGTGTTTGATAGACAATAGTGTTATTTTCTCCGTAGGCTACTATTTGGCTAACTGATAAACGCGAGGTAAAGAAGTCTAAGTCTTTCCACCGTAGGGCAAGTACTTCGCTTTTTCTCATACCTGTAAAGGCGAGTAAGCGGAAAATACAAGCTATTTCTTCCTTGTCTTCCTTTGCTACGCAGTCTAGGAACTTTTGCAAGTCTTCACGGCTGTAGAAGTTCTCTTTTTTCTTTTCTTCTTCATCGACTTCAGAGGATTTGCGGGGCTTTATTATCTTCTTCATTGGGTTGTCATGAATGTAGCCCAGATTTACCGCAAAATCTAAAACCATCTTAGTCATACCGATAAAGTTAGCGTATTTCTTGTAGCCCTTAAACCATTCTTGTGCTTGCTTTTGGCACATTGGTAGGCTTATTTTATCCACGTAGCACGCGCCAAATGCTGGAATGATGTGTAGGTCTGCTTGTGCCTTTTGTCTGGCGTATGTACTAGCCTTTACGGTATGTTTATAGTGTTCCAGCCATATCTTATACACTTCACTAAAGGTTATTCTATCTGGCTTGTCAAAAAATCCGTCTTGCTCCACTTTTAGAAGGAGCTGGCTTTCAGCTATTCGGGCTTCTTTTTGAGTTTTAAAACCGCTTTTCCTTACACGCTTTTCTTTGCCTGTAAGTGGATCTATACCTACATAGGCTATATAAGAGTATCTAACAGAGCCGTCTTTTAATTGGTATTGCTTAATCATTTGTTTATCCTTCCTATTGGTTTCCCCACCTAATCGAAAGAATAAAATAGTATGCGCGTGTTTATAAGTGGTTTCTAATTTTGTTGCTAAGAATGAAAAAAGTGCCTAGCAAAACTAGACACCTCACGCAAATATACACCCTCGGGTGTTATAAATGCTTTCTCCGTTTATCTAGTTTATAGTATTTGGGATTAAATATCAATCATAAAAATATGGTTACTTACACGTTGCCATGTGTAAGCGGGGAGAATTTGACAACAAAATAAACTATCTGATAAGATATACAAGCCCCCTTTGAATTTACTGAAGGGAGGTGGTTTAGTTGCTAGAGCTTATCCTCACAAGTATTCTAGCGCCGTTATTGGTTAATATCTTGACTGAAGTAGTTAAGTATTATTTAGACGATAACGACGACTAACCCCAAACAGGGGCAAACAAAAACCCTCAACGCTGGCACGTTGGGGGCTTTTTTGATTTAGTGCTAGAATTGTCCTCACAACAATTCTTTACACTATGATTATACCCCCATTATAGGTTATATGTCAATCAATTTGTATATTTCCACGCGCCGACCTGCTGGAGTTGGCGTTTTTCCGTAACATCGTAGAATAACAATAAAAGGCAGAATAAAAACTATTCCACCTTTTTGTAATGACAAAATTAAAAAAGCCCTTAACTGTTGGCTGGCATACCACACAGGCAGCTTACGACAATACGCAGACACAAACAGAATTACAAGTAGCCTTTTCTGTACTTAATATAGTAATTATTTAAAGAATAGCTGAAAGCCTTGATACGTATTTTATGATTTGTGCACTAGTAATACTCTTCGAAAATCAAAATTATCCGTTGTCAAGAGCCTTGAGGAACTCCAGTTCTATCTTCGACTTCGTTTCCTAGGCTACTTTTGATTTTCGTTGAGTATAAATCGTATCCCCGCTGATGTAACTAGATTTTTAGTTTCAATGAGAGATGATTTCTGCTATAATGGAACGAGTAAGAATTTGAAGTGAAAGTATGAGGAAATTGATGAAAAATAGGGGCACAATCGATAGTCGAGTAGACTACTCACTTATTTTACCGGTCTTTTTTTTATTAGTTGTGGGGATTATTTCTCTCTACATTGCGGTTAGTCAAGATTATCCGGATAATGTTGTACAGATGGTTGGTCAACAAATTGCTTGGATAGGAATTGGAACAGTGGTAGCTTTTTTGGTCATGTTCTTTTCCACTAAGTTTCTGTGGCAAATCACACCTTACTTGTACGTACTTGGGCTAGGACTTATGGTATTGCCTTTGTTTTTCTACAGTCCAGACTTAGTAGCGTCAACGGGAGCAAAAAACTGGGTAACGATTGGTGGAATGACTCTTTTTCAACCATCCGAATTTATGAAAATAGCCTACATCATTATGTTGTCAAGGGTGATTGTCACCTTTCATAAATATTATCCAAATCGAAAAATTCGTGAGGATTTTATGTTGATTGGTTATATGACACTGTTTACTATCCCAGTCTTGATTTTGTTGGCCTTACAGAAAGATTTAGGAACCTCCTTAGTATTTGTAGCAATCTTTAGCGGAATGCTTCTATTATCAGGAGTTTCTTGGAAAATTCTATTACCGACTGCCTTAACGGGGATCGTTTTGGTTGGTGGATTTATGCTGATTTTTATTTCTCCTGGTGGAACAACATTCCTCCACAATTTGGGGATGGACACTTATAAAATCAATCGTATTGCAGCCTGGCTTGATCCCTTTAAAAATGCCCAATCAACGACCTACCAGCAAGCTCAAAGTTTGATAGCTATCGGAAGTGGTGGCTTAAAAGGACTAGGTTTCAATAAAACAAATCTTCTTATACCTGTTCGAGAAAGTGATATGATTTTTACGGTGATTGGAGAGGACTTTGGTTTTATTGGTGGGACGGTATTGATTGTACTATACTTGTTGCTCATTTATCGAATGCTGCGGGTAACGTTGAAGTCAAACAATCGATACTACACCTACATATCAACTGGCTATATCATGATGCTCTTGTTCCATGTGTTTGAAAATGTTGGCGCTGCAACGGGTTTGTTGCCTTTAACAGGTATTCCTTTGCCGTTTATCTCCCAAGGTGGTTCGTCCATGGTTTCAAATCTGATTGGTGTTGGTCTAGTGCTGTCAATGGGGTATCAGTCACGACTAGCTGATGAGAAGGAAACAAATCGATCACGTCGCTATAGAAAAATTACGATAAAACGTTAGAAAGTTGGTTTATATGACAAGAGTTGCGGTTGTTTTAGCCGATGGTTTTGAAGAAATCGAAGCATTGGCCCCTGTAGATGTATTCCGTCGAGCTCATTTTGACTGTCAGATTGTTGGTTTAGATAGTCATGAAGTGGAGGGATCGCACGGTATTCGTGTTCAAACTGACCAAGTCTTTGATGGAGACCTGTCTTCTTTTGATCTGATTGTTTTACCAGGAGGAATGCCAGGTTCTGTTCACCTTAGAGATTCAGAGTCCCTGATTACGGAATTGCAAAGAGCGGTTGCATCAGGAAAATCAGTAGCAGCAATCTGTGCGGCTCCAATTGTTCTGGATAAGGCTGGTTTGTTAGATAGTCGTCACTATACATGTTTCCCAGGGAAAGAAAAAGACATTCCGTCAGGTATTCATCTGGAAGAGGATGTGGTCGTTGATGGTCCAATTATCACTAGCAGAGGTGCTGGAACAAGTTTGGATTTCGCCTATAAATTGGTTGATTTATTTGGTGGAGATGGAGAAAGCCTAGCTCAAACAATGGTTTATCATAGTTAAAGTAATGAAGAAGATGGAGCTAATGTTTCCTCTTCTTTTTTCTATCAAAATATTAGAAAATATGGTATAATAAAGGGTATTCGTTAGAATGATTTTTGCTCTAAAAATATGTCTCGCTTTTATCCAGATGGATTGGCTTTTCTATTTTTAAGGAGCAACAAATAGAAAATAAGGAAAAGAAATGACAGAAGAAATCAAAGATTTACAAGAGAAGGCTCAAGAATATGATGCCAGTCAGATTCAAGTCTTGGAAGGTCTTGAAGCTGTTCGAATGCGTCCAGGGATGTATATCGGCTCAACATCTAAAGAAGGTCTCCATCACTTGGTTTGGGAAATTGTCGATAACTCAATCGATGAGGCGCTGGCTGGTTTTGCGGATAAAATTGAAGTTTATATTGAGCCAGATAACTCCATCACGGTTATTGATAATGGACGTGGGATTCCGGTAGATATTCAGGAAAAAACTGGTCGTCCAGCGGTAGAAACTGTTTTTACAGTGCTCCATGCAGGTGGTAAATTTGGCGGAGGCGGTTATAAGGTCTCAGGTGGATTGCACGGCGTAGGTTCATCAGTCGTAAACGCCCTATCTACTCAGTTAGACGTCCATGTCTACAAAAATGGTCAGGTCTATTTCCAAGAGTATAAACGAGGTGAAGTCGTTGCAGATTTGGAGGTTGTTGGAGAAACAGACCGTTCTGGTACAACTGTACATTTTACACCTGACCCAGAAATTTTTACTGAGACGACTGAGTTCGACTTTGCAAAATTAAATAAGCGGATCCAAGAATTGGCCTTCCTAAATCGTGGTTTAAATCTCTCTATTACGGACAAACGTGAGGGAGTAGAGCAAACAAAGGAATATCACTATGAAGGTGGTATTGCTTCCTACGTTGAGTATCTTAATGAGAACAAGGATGTCATTTTTGAGACCCCTATCTATACAGAAGGGGAGATGGATGATATTACCGTTGAGGTTGCCATGCAATATACGACGAGTTATCATGAAAACGTAGTTAGTTTTGCCAACAATATTCACACACATGAAGGTGGTACCCATGAGCAAGGATTCCGTACAGCTCTGACACGTGTTATCAACGACTACGCCAAGAAAAATAAAATTCTCAAAGAAAATGAGGATAATTTGACTGGTGAAGATGTGCGTGAAGGCTTGACAGCGGTCATTTCTGTTAAGCACCCAGGTCCTCAATTTGAGGGACAAACTAAGACAAAACTTGGGAATAGTGAAGTGGTCAAGATTACCAACCGCCTTTTCTCTGATGCCTTTGCAGAATTTCTTTTGGAAAATCCACAGATTGCTAGACGGATTGTTGAAAAAGGGATTTTGGCAAGCAAGGCTCGTATTGCTGCTAAGCGTGCGCGTGAGGTAACTCGTAAGAAATCGGGTCTTGAAATCTCAAACCTCCCAGGTAAGTTAGCAGACTGTTCCTCAAATGATGCAACGAAGACAGAGCTTTTCATCGTTGAGGGGGACTCAGCCGGTGGTTCAGCTAAATCCGGTCGCGACCGTGAATTTCAGGCTATTTTACCGATTCGTGGTAAGATTTTGAACGTAGAAAAAGCCAGCATGGACAAGATTTTGGCCAACGAAGAAATCCGTAGTCTATTTACAGCTATGGGAACTGGCTTTGGTGCTGATTTCGACGTTAGCAAGGCACGTTATCAAAAATTAGTCATTATGACAGATGCCGATGTCGATGGTGCCCATATTCGGACACTCCTTCTGACATTATTTTACCGCTACATGCGTCCTGTTGTAGAAGCGGGATACGTATATATCGCTCAACCACCTATTTACGGTATCAAGGTTGGAAGTGAGATAAAAGAATATATTCAACCTGGGGTTAATCAAGAGCAAGAATTGCAAGATGCCTTAGAAAGACATAGTACGGGACGGTCCAAGCCAACGATCCAACGTTACAAAGGTTTGGGAGAAATGGATGATCATCAGTTGTGGGAAACTACGATGAATCCTGAAAATCGTCTCATGGCACGCGTTTCAGTTGATGATGCGGCAGAAGCCGATAAGATTTTTGACATGCTAATGGGGGATAAGGTTGAACCTCGTCGAGAGTTTATCGAGGAAAATGCTGTTTATTCAACATTGGATGTCTAAAAACTAAAAAAACAAGTGCATATACTAGAGATTTATGGTATAATTAAGCGATATTTTCTAGTAATTACTATGAGCTAAGGAGATTTACATGCCTACAGGAACAATCATCTTAATCGTTTCGATTGTTATTATTTTAATCATTGCCTATGTAGCTTGCCTGATTGTTCGTAAACGAAATGACAACCTTTTGGTTGCATTGGAAGAACGTAAGGAAGAGCTATTTAACCTTCCAGTTAATGAAGAAGTCGAAGCTGTCAAAGCCCTTCATTTGATTGGTCAAAGTCAGGTGTCATTCCGTGAATGGAATCAAAAATGGGTTGATTTGTCGCTCAATTCATTTGCCGACATTGAAAATCATATCTTTGAGGCAGAAGGCTATAACAATGCTTTTCGCTTTGTGAGTGCAAAGAACGCTATCGACAGTATCGAAAGCCAAATTGATTTAATTGAAGAAGACATCGCCTCTATCCGTCATGGTTTGATGGAGTTGAAGGAGCAAGAAGAGAAAAACTCTGGTCGTGTAAAACATGCGTTAAACTTGTTCGATAGTTTACAGGAAGCTGTTCGTGAAAATCCAGATAGCTACGGTGAGACATTACCAGAACTTGAGAAACAATTGAAAAATATTGAAGTTGAGTTTTCTGAATTTGTGATGCTCAATTCCTCAGGTGACCCGATTGAAGCTTCTGAAATCCTTGATAAGGCTGAAGAGCATATGATTGCTCTCAATCAAATCATGGATCGCATTCCAAGTTTGATTGAACGAGTTACAAAAGATTTCCCAGAGCAATTGGAAGATTTGGAGTCGGGTTATCGTAAACTGGTTGAGCAGAATTATTTGTTCACAGAAGCTAACATTGAGTCACAGTTCCAAAATATTCGCGTTTCAATTCGTGAAAATACTGCTTTGATTGTTTCCTTTGATTTGGATGCTGCAGAAGCTGAAAATGAGGGAATTCAAGCAAAAATTGATCATTTGTATAAAGTCTTCAATCGTGAAATCGAAGCGAATAAGGAAGCTGTTAAGATTAGTAAAAACTTGCCAAAATTCTTGGAGCATGTTGTCCAAAATACACAGCTCTTGGATGAGGAAAGCCAACGCCTAAACGCAACTTACTTGCTGGCAGATAGCAAACTTTCACGTATCAATCAGCTTAAAGCTCGTTTGGAATCGATTGAAATTGTTGTTACAGAAAGTGTGGAAGACATTGAAAATCCACAAGTTGCATATTCTATTTTGGAAGAGCGTTTGGACCATTCATTGGCAAGCTTGAAAGAAATCGAAGAGGAGCAGCTTGTTTTAGCTGACTATCTTAAATCACAAGAATTGTCAGAGAACACAGCGCGTAAGAAAGCTACACTTTATATCAACAAATTGCATACCCTTAAGCGTTATATGGAAAAACGAAATCTTCCAGGAATTCCAGCTGAATTTTTAACAAACTTCTTTAGAACGAGCGATCATGTGGAAGCCTTGATTGCCGAGTTAGACTATAAACGAATCAATATCGAAGTTGTTAACCGTTTGTTGGAAAATGCAACGTATGATATGAATCAATTGGAAGAGTTAGCGTATTTGATTGTGCAAAATGCGACTTTAACAGAGCAGTTGCTACAATACTCTAACCGTTATCGTTCATTCGATGAAAGTGTGCAAAAAGCATTCAACCGTTCATTATCAATTTTTGAAAAGGATTTTGATTACCAAGCAGCATTTGAAGAAATTTCATTTGCTCTGGAAACAGTTGAACCTGGTGTAACAGAGCGTTTTGTACGTTCATACGAAAAAACTCGCGAAGCCATTCGCTACTAGATAAAAAGCCATTTGGCTTTTTATTTTTATACTTTGAAAGGAATATTGGGGATGACAACTGGATTATTAGTTATGGATGTTGATTCAACATTAATTTTGGAAGAAGGAATAGATTTACTTGGAGAAGAGGCCGGTTTAGGAGAGCAAGTTGCAGCAATTACCGAACGTGCTATGCGTGGGGAATTGGATTTTGAAGAAGCCTTACGTGAACGTGTGGCGTTGTTAAAGGGATTGCCTGTTTCTGTGTTTGATCGAATTATCAAAAAAATCCACTTTACGCCTGGAGCAGCAGAATTAGTCTCAGAATTAAAAATGCGAGGCTATAAGGTAGCAGTCGTTTCAGGCGGGTTTCATGAAACAGTCGATCGACTAGCTGCACAGTTAGAGTTAGACTATGTTCGGGCTAATCGATTAGAAGTAGTGGATGGAGTATTGACGGGACAAGTATTGGGGGAAATTGTAACGAAGGATACTAAAAAAGCATGTTTAGAAGAATGGGCGGCAGAAAATGGGCTGAGTCTATCTCAAACGATTGCTATGGGGGATGGAGCAAATGATCTACCAATGATTCAACGAGCAGGAATTGGAGTAGCTTTCTGTGCTAAACCGATTGTCCAAGAACAGGCGCCCTACCAAATAAATGAAAAAAATCTCTATAAACTAATAGAGATTTTAGATAGTAAATAATGGGAGCGGGAAAGAACTCGACTGGTCAAAAAAAAAGGGTTCGTCAACAATTTTTCGTTTTAAGTTGTTGAGCTGAAATAGTCTATCCCCAGACATCAATTTATGTGAGCTGACTGCCGTCAGCTTATATCTCCCACTTTAAAAGGTCTCCCAGACCTTTTAAACTCCCGCCCCCGCACAGCTCAAACTGTCTGGGAGACAGTTTGAGGTTGGAGATGAAGCGAACTTTGTTCGCAACAGTCGTAATTGTCAGATTTGGAGTGTAAAACACGAACTGCTGAGATTTGCTTCGCAAATCTTATCTCCAACCTTTAACAGTCCACTGGACTGTTAAACCCAATCAACCACTGCGCTGAGATGTTGACACGAACCCTGAGAAGCGAGGTTGGTCTTTTTGCCCAGCCTCTTCTATTCTGTTGTCAGTAAAACCTTTTTCAAATCTTGGACGGTTTCGACTATCATGGTGGCCCCGGCCTTTTCAAATTCCTGTTTGCTCCCATAGCCGTAAAGAACACCAATGGCGGGAAGTTGGTGCATGCGTGCTCCTTCAATGTCATGTTCCCTATCTCCAATCATCACAGCATGTTTTGGAAATGCTTCTAATTGATTTATAGCGTAGCCGATGACGTCCGCCTTACTGATGCGACTACTATCCAGACTAGCACCGGCAATGACATCAAAGTAGTGAGCGATACCAAAATGTTCTAGAATCTGTTTGGCAAATATTTCTGGCTTTGAGGTAGCAATTACTAGTGTTTTTCCAGCCGTTCTCAATTCTTCAAGCAGAGAGATGATTCCAGGATAGAGTTGATTTTCAAACATTCCTTTTTCTTTAAAATAGACACGGAAAGCATCAACTGCACTTTGTGTATCTTCAGGGCTGAGTTGGTAGAATCGTGAAAAAGATTCATAGAGTGGCGGGCCGATGAATCGGTTTAAATTGGCTGTATCTGGTTCTTCGATTCCCATTTTTTCTAGTGCGTAGGCGACGGAGTTTAAGATTCCTTGTCCAGAATCAGTAAGAGTTCCATCTAAGTCAAATAATATAGTTTGATACATACTTATCTCCTTTCTTTCAGTATAACACAGACGATGAAAAACAGAAAAGATTTATTGAAAGCTGAATAGGAGTGTGATATACTAATAATATAAAGGAGGTTAGTACCATGCATATTCTCATTGCTCCGGATTCATTTAAAGAGTCTCTTTCAGCTACAAAGGTTGCTGAGGCGATTAAAAAAGGATTTTCTAAGGTTTACCCACAAGCAGGGTACGACTTAATTCCCCTAGGAGATGGTGGCGAAGGGACAGTTGAGAGTCTAATGCAGGCCTTATCCTTGGATGGAACCTAGACTTGGGTGACAGGTCCATTTGGAGATAAAATTAAGGTTTCCTATGCGGTTAAAGATGATCTTGCGGTTTTTGAAATGGCTGAAATTGTAGGGCTGGCAAGTATCCCGCATGAAAGAAGGAGTCCTCTCTTTATTAAGACACAAGGGGTTGGGGAGCTGATTGTGGAGCTCGTTCAAAATGGTGTTAAACGCATATTTATAGGAGTAGGTGGCTCTGCCAGTCATGATGGTGGTATCGGAATGGCGTCAGGTTTAGGAGTGAAATTTTATAATCGAGAGGGAAAAGAAGTAGAGGCAATCGGAGCTCATATCGGGGAGATTGTCAGCTATTCCACAGAGGATATGTTGGTAGATCTATCTCAGGTCAGGATTGATTTGGTAACGGATGTGGAGAATCCGCTTTGCGGACCAGCGGGTGCCACATTTGTTTTTGCAGGTCAGAAAGGTCTTGCCTCTGCTGAATTTGAACTAGTAGACAAGAAAATGGAGTCCTTTTATAAATTGGTTAATCCAATGCTACTCGATTTGGCAGGAGCGGGTGCTGGAGGAGGTATGGCAGCAGGTCTAGTCCAATTTGCAGGTGCTCGCATTCAAAAAGGCATCGACTTTGTCTTGGATCAGTTGGACTTTGATCATCGCGTCGCCAAAGCGGATCTGGTTGTGGTCGGAGAAGGGCGGATGGATGCCCAAAGCTTATCAGGGAAGACTCCGATAGGAGTAGCTAGACGTACACCGACGGGGATTCCCATCATTGCAATTTGTGGTAGCCTCAAAGACGATCTTCCCGAGTTTCCTTTTGAAAATATCTGCGCCGCTTTTCCGATAATTGCAAGCGTTGAAAGTTTGGAGGACACGCTTCAAAAAGCAGAAAAAAACCTAGTCCGCACGGCAGAACAGGTGGCAAGAATTCTG
>NZ_WCJE01000090.1 GCF_016743335.1 Streptococcus suis
AATCGGAAATATCCAACATCCTGAGATTCAAATCGAGAAGCAGGACATGAATAACCGTATCATCCAACAAGCAGTGACGTTTAAGCTCTATAAAGTTCCAGATGATGCAACGCCACAAACGGTGACAGGTGCTCTGACAGATCAAAACCTCGTCCAAACCTTTACCTTGACAAATGGGCAAGTTCGTCAAACATTAGAAGCCAAGGTGCTCGGTCGCTATGCCCTTGTCGAAGGCGCACCGCCAACTGGTTATCGTGGTTTAGCTAGTCCAGTCTTACTAGACTTGCAGACACTACAGCAACCCCATAGCGGAAGCCAGATGAAGACAGTGACACGCTTCAACCTCGTTGGAACAAATGATAAGGTTAGGATTGATACCAACACAGCAAATGTGCTGAAGTTCATTGTAAAAAATGAACCTCTGACCTATCGTCTCAAGATACTCAAACGAGATGTCAATAATGCGGCGACAGGCCTCGATGCTCGCTTTGAACTCTATGATGCAACGGGTACGACTGTTATCGAACGTGGCAATACCAGTCAGGACGGATTTAGCTTGACGTTCCCAAACCTGAGCCCGAATCGCTATGTCCTGAAAGAGACAGTGGCTCCTGCCAATTACAATTCGATAGCGCCGATTCATTTGACCATTGACCAAGCAGGGCAGCTGACGATCCAGTCAGGACCAAGTGACTTAATCGCTATTCAATCAGCAGATGACAGTCATCTTATCCAATTAACCATCAAGAATAGACCGTTTACGCCCGTGAGTATCCAGAAAGTAGATAAACGCAACAACGAAACAACCTTGACAGGTGTACGCTTGCGGATTCAGGCTAAGAATGGCAATCAGATGCCACAATTTAGTGAGCGAAACTGGCATGTAACGAACTATCAAGGTCGTGTGATTGACACTGAAAAGGCCCTTGAGTGGACGAGCTCAACTGCTGGAAATGCTGTCTTCCAGCTACCACAAGGAACCTATACTATCAGCGAACTCTCTGCACCAGCAGGTTACGAGCAACTACAGCCTTTCGATATCACTGTGGCAGAAGATGGTAGTGTCCAGCTTGCTCAAGGAACAAATCCTGAACAGGTTAGTCAGGGTCGAAAAGATGGTCGTATCAATATCAAACTCACCAACGTTTTCAAGCCTAAGATAAAGATTACCAAAGTCGATAGCCGTGATGCCAATCGCAAGCTTACAGGTGCACGCTTCAAGCTATTTGGACCGAATGAAAATACGCAGATAGGTCAGGAAGTGACGACAGACAGCAACGGTGAAATCACGCTTCCAGGCTTGGAACCAGGTACCTACTATTTGCAAGAAAGCCAGCCGCCGACAGGCTATCAGGCCAACACTCGCAAATACCAAATTGTAATCGCTGATAATGGTTCGGCTCAGATAAATAATGCTGATAATAAGATTGAGGCTGGAACTAGCCAAGATCAGGGTGCGGATAAAATTATTCCAATCACCGTTAAAAATGACCGGACACCATTTACAGTCAAAATCCGTAAACGTGATTATGATGATACCAGTAGAGGTCTGGATGCTCGCTTCCAACTCTACCGTAAAGATGGTGACCAAGAAGTACTGCTTCAAGGTCTAGTCGGCAATACCTCTGGGGCAAATTCTGAACTAATCCTTCCAAATCTCTTGCCGAATACCTATG
>NZ_WCJE01000091.1 GCF_016743335.1 Streptococcus suis
GATCGGAAATATCCAACATCCTGAGATTCAAATTGAGAAGCAGGACATGAATAACCGTATTATCCAACAAGCAGTGACATTTAAGCTCTATAAAGTTCCAGATGATGCAACGTCACAAACGGTGACAGGCGCTCTGACAGATCAAAATCTTGTCCAAACCTTTACCTTGACAAATGGGCAAGTTCGTCAGACCTTAGAAGCCAAGGTGCACGGTCGTTATGCCCTTGTCGAAGGCACACCGCCAACTGGTTATCGTGGTTTAGCTAGTCCAATCTTACTAGACTTGCAGACACTACAGCAACCCCATAGCGGAAGCCAGATGAAGACAGTGACACGATTCAACCTCGTTGGAACAAATGATAAGGTTCGGATTGATACCAACACAGCCAATGTGCTGAAGTTCATCGTAAAAAATGAACCTCTGACCTATCATCTCAAGATACTCAAACGCGATGTCAATAATGCGGCGACAGGTCTTGATGCACGCTTCGAGCTGTATGATGCAACGGGTACGACTGTTATCGAACGTGGAAATACCAGTCAGGACGGATTTAGCTTGACGTTCCCAAACCTGAGTCCGAATAGCTATGTCCTGAAAGAGACAGTGGCTCCTGCCAATTACAATCCAATAGCGCCGATTCATTTGACCATTGACCAAACAGGGCAGCTGACTATCCAGTCAGGACCAAGTGACTTAATCGCTATTCAATCAGCAGATGACAGTCATCTTATCCAACTAACCATCAAGAATAGACCGTTTACGCCAATCAGTATTCAGAAGGTGGACAAACGTAGCAACGAGACAACCTTGACAGGTGTGCGGTTGCGGATTCAGGCTAAGAATGGCAATCAGATGCCACAATTTAGTGAGCGAAACTGGCATGTGACGAACTATCAAGGTCGTGTGATTGACACTGAAAAGGCCCTTGAGTGGACGAGCTCCAATGCAGGCAATGCTGTTTTACGATTGCCACAGGGAACCTATACCATCAGCGAACTCTCTGCACCAGCAGGTTACGAGCAGCTACAGCCTTTCGATATCACTGTGGCAGAAGATGGTAGTGTCCAGCTTGCTCAGGGAACAAATCCTGAACAGGTTAGTCAGGGGCAAAAAGACGGACGGATCAATATCAAACTCACCAACGTCTTCAAGCCTAAGATAAAGATTACCAAAGTCGACAGCCGCGACGCCAACCGCAAGCTAGCAGGTGCACGCTTCAAGATATTTGGACCGGATGAAAATACGCAGATAGGTCAGGAAGTGACGACAGACAGTAATGGTGAGATCACGCTTCCAGGTTTGGAACCAGGTACCTACTATTTACAAGAAAGCCAGCCACCGACAGGTTATCAGGCTAATGCTCGCAAATACCAAATCATAATTGACGCCAATGGTTCGGCTCAGATTACTAATGCTGATGCTAAGATTGAGGTTGGAACTAGCCAAGATCAGGGTGCGGATAAGATTATCCCAATCACCGTAAAAAATGACCGGACACCATTTACAGTGAAAATCCGTAAGCGGGATTACAATGATACCAATAGAGGTTTAAACGCTCGTTTCCAACTCTATCGAAAAAATGGCAATCAAGAAGAACTACTTTCTGGATTAGTTGGAGATACCATAGTGAATAATCATGAGTTGGTTCTTCCAAATCTATTGCCGAATACCTATA
>NZ_WCJE01000092.1 GCF_016743335.1 Streptococcus suis
TGTACTGACCCCAAAAAGTTAGACAAAAAATATTATTGAAAGGATTTAGTTCTATACTGAACAGGACTAAGTCCTTTTAGTTTTGCTTTAATGCGTTTATTGTTGTAGTAAAAAATATACTCGGTGATGGCTTGCTCCAGTTGATCCAGAGACTTGAAATTTTTCTCAAATCCGTAAAACATTTCTGTTTTCAAGACACCAAAGAAGGATTCCATCATGCCATTATCTGTGCTGGTTCCCTTGCGAGACATGGAAGGACGTATGCCTTTACTTGCAAGAAAACGGTGATAGACTTCATGTTGGTATTGCCAACCTTGGTCACTATGGAGAATGGTATTTGGGTAAGTTTCCTCAGGGAAGACCTTCTCAAGCATGGTCTTGACTTGTATGAGGTTTGGAGAGCGGGATAAGGTAAAATCAATAATTTCACTATTATAGCCATCGAGAACAGGAGAAAGATAGAGTTTTTCAGCACAATTTGGTAGAGCGAACTCCGTCACATCTGTATAGCACTTCTCAAAAGGCTTAGACCCTTCAAAGGCTCTCTCAATGAGATTAGGAGCTTTCTTGCCCACATCGCCCTTGTAAGACTTGTATCTCTTGCATCTACGAATACGAGCAGTCAAACCTAACTCTTTCATCAGCCCTTGTACTTTCTTGTGGTTGACAGAAAATCCACGATTTCTTAGCTCAAGGTGAATGCGACGGTAGCCATAGTTTCCCTTATGTTCATCATAAATGGCTTGAATTTCAGCTTTTAAGTCCTTATCTTTATCTGGTTTGTCCAGTTGTTTGACTTGATAATGATAGGTAGAAGGAACTAATTGAGCAATCGTCAGCAGTAGATTTAGTCGGAATCCTTCTGCGACCATCTCTCTAACTGTCTGAGCCTTTCTTGTTCTCTGGCTTCGTCCCTTAAACGAAGCGCTCTCAACTTTTTTAGATAGGCATTCTCCGTTCTAAGCCGTTCATTTTCCTCCTGAAGTCGCTCTAACTCCGTCATCTCTTCCCAGGTTTTCTTTGGTTTACGCCCCATCTTTGGTGGCCTCCCTCTTGTTTTCTCAAGAATAGTATACCCGTTTTTCTTGTATTGTGCTATCCAGTTTGGGAGAGTTCCTCGGTTTGGCAAGGCGTAATCAAGTGAGACTGACAGACTCGACTGCTTCTGAAGAAGTACTTTATCAATCATTTCCTGCTTGAGTTCTGGAGGATAATAAGTGTTCTTACCTTTCTTGACAATGTTTATTCCATACCTATCAATCAGTCGAAGCATATATTGGATAACAGATTCTGAAATAGTAAATTGGTTTGACAAGTTCTTGATAGACTGACCACTTTGGCGTAGTTCATAGATTTCGATTTTGTCTTCATAGCTCAATTTCATAAAAATAGCACCCCAAATGTTAGATTTTTTCTGTCTAACTTTTGGGGTGCAGTTCA
>NZ_WCJE01000093.1 GCF_016743335.1 Streptococcus suis
GGCTCTTTGTCAACTGTAGTGGGTAGATGAAAAGCTAACACCTAGAGAGGACGAACTTCGTTCTCTCTTTCTTTATGTTCAAAGCAATCAAAATTCGCTTTTTAAAGTTTTCAAAGTTCCTGAAACCAAAGGCATTTCTCTTAATGACTTTGATGAGATTATTGGTAGCTTCCAGTTTGGCGTTGGAATAAGGCAATTCTAGGGCATTCAAAACCTTGTCTTTATCCTTTAGAAATGTCTTAAATACCGTCTGGAAAATAGGATTAACAGTGGCTATTTCCTGTTCGATGAGGTCAAAGAAATGGTCTGAGTTCTTCTCTTGGAAATGGAATAAGAGCAATTGATAGAGTTCATAGTGCTGTCGTAGTTCCTCGGAGAAAGACAGGAGTTTTTCCAGTATTTCCTTGTTAGTCAAATGCATTCGAAACATAGGGCGATAAAATCGTTTATCGCTGAGTTTACGACTATCCTGTTGAATCAATTTCCAGTAGCGTTTCAAGGCTCGGTATTCCTGCGATGTTCTGTCGAATTGATTCATAATTTGAATACGAACACGGTTCATAGCACGACTAAGGTGTTGAACAATATGAAAGCGGTCGAGTACAATTTTTGCATTCGGAAAAAGCTGTTTAGCAAGTTGATAATAGGGACTAAACATATCCATGGTAATCACTTTGACCCGATTTCTAACCTTTCTAGGATAGCGTAGAAAGTGGTTTCGGATGGTTGCTTGGGTTCTTCCGTTGAGGATGGCAATGACGTTTAGGGAGTTGAAATCTTGTGCGATAAAGCTCATCTTCCCCTTCTTGAAAGCATACTCGTCCCAGCTCATCACCTCAGGTAAGGTATTCCAATCTGTTTCAAACTTGAACTCATTAAGCTTTCGACTAACTGATGATGTTGAGATAGATAGCCTGTGTGCAATATGTGTCATTGCTTGATTTTCGATGAGTAATTGAGCGATCTTCTGGCTAACAGCGACGGAGATTTGGTGGTTCTTCTTGACAAGAGGAGTTTCAGCGACCGCCATTTTCCCACAATCTTTACACTTGAAACGACGCTTTCTAAGACGGATAAGGAGTGGATAACCAG
>NZ_WCJE01000094.1 GCF_016743335.1 Streptococcus suis
AAAGCTTCTAAAATCCCTTATCTGGAGTGTGCTGGCTACCAAACTCTCATTCGCCTGAAAAAGCGCCGTTTCAAGTGTAAGGAGTGCGGAAAAATGGCTGTCGCGGAAACTTCTCTGGTCAAGAAGAACCACCAAATCGCAAACATCGTTCGCCAGAAAATAGCTCAACTTCTCATTGAAAAACAGTCTATGACCGATATCACTAAGCGCCTTGCTGTTTCTACCTCAACCGTCATTCGCAAGCTAAATGAGTTCCAATTTAAAACCGACTGGAATTGGTTGCCTGAGAATATAAGCTGGGATGAGTACGGCTTCAAGAAAGGAAAAATGAGTTTCATCGCTCAGGATTTCGACTCGCTAAAAGTCATCACTATCCTCGATGGACGCACGCAAGCCACGATTAGAAACCACTTCCTACGCTATTCCAGACAGGCTAGAAACCGAGTTAAAGTCATCACTATGGACATGTTTAGCCCATACTACCAATTGGCTAAACAGCTTTTTCCGCATGCCAAAATCGTCCTTGATCGCTTTCACATTGTGCAGCACCTTAGCCGTGCTATGAACCGCGTTCGCATTCAAATCATGAACCAATTCGATAGAAAATCCCACGAATACAAGGTCTTGAAACGCTACTGGAAACTGATACAACAAGATAGTCGTAAAATCAATGATAAACGATTTTATCGCCCTATGTTTCGAATGCATTTGACTAACAAGGAAATCTTAGAAAAACTACTGTCTTTTTCAGAGGAACTACGACAACACTATCAACTCTATCAGCTTCTCTTATTTCATTTCCAAGAGAAAAACTCAGATTATTTCTTTGACCTTATCAAACAGGAAATAGCCAATGTTAATCCTATTTTCCAGACGGTATTTAAGACATTTCTAAAGGATAAAGACAAGGTATTGAATGCCCTAGAATTGCCCTATTCCAACGCCAAACTGGAAGCTACTAACAATCTCATCAAAGTCATTAAGAGAAATGCCTTTGGTTTCAGGAACTTTGAAAACTTTAAAAAACGGATTTTGATTGCTTTGAACATAAAGAAAGAGAGAACGAATTTCG
>NZ_WCJE01000095.1 GCF_016743335.1 Streptococcus suis
TCTTGAAGGGCTGAGGCCTGCTCGCTTGCTTCGGCTTCCTCCTTAACCACTTTTACCGTGATAAGGTTGAGGGCATTTTCAGTAACTTCTTGGGAAAGCGTAGCTTCCTGTCCTGCTGCCAATTGATAGCCGTCTGGGAGGGCCGCAACAATTTGGACAGTAGTCTTGGCAACGGTATCTGTCGTTGTGAGCGATAGCTTGTGAGCCGTCCCTGATACCATGGTACCTTCTTCGTTCTGATAGGCTACGATGTAGTCGATAGTTGCTGTGCGCTCAGTAGCAGTTTGAGTCGCAAGCTGTGAAGCTGATTCTGTGACAGTCGGCTCTACCGCAGTCGTTTCTGTCGCTAGAGAAGTAGACGTTGATTCAGAGACAGAGACCGACTCTGATGATGAGACAGATTCCGAGGCAGAAACCGACTCTGATAATGAGACAGATTCCGAGGCGGAAACACTTAGACTGGTCGAAGCAGAAGCTGACTCACTGATACTGATGGAAGTAGATAAACTCACCGCATCTGTCTGTCCGACCGATGAAGCATCGTCTTGGGACACCACTTCAGTAGCCGTGGTTTTAACAACGATAAGGTTCTTGTCAACAACTGTGTCCGTTGTTTCCTCGAGTTGTTGCTCAACAGCAATCGGCAGTTCTTCCGCAAAGGCTGCTGGCGAAACCGTCGCTCCTGCCACCACCGCTCCTGATGCCAAGGCAGCTTTTAGGTACTGGTAACGTTGACTTTCTAAGCGCTCTGCACTATCTACAAGAGGCAGTGATGCCGATACCGACTCCTGACTGCTCCCTCGCATCACGCGTAAAAGACTGAGTTGGGACATAACTGTTCGCACCCAGTTTTTACCAGATTTATGCATCTTGACACGGCTCTTGCGTCCGATTTCATCAAAATCTTTATTAATTCGTTTACGTCTCATAGGAACTCCTAGTATATGATTACATTTCTAAATACAGACGCATATACGATATACATAGATAAGCAATTTTATTAGACAAGACTTATATA
>NZ_WCJE01000096.1 GCF_016743335.1 Streptococcus suis
CAAAAATTCCTGCTAGATATGTTCCTTGCATTCCAATGAATCCAACAATTCTTTCTTCAAAAACATAAACATAAATCTCTGCATCTAATAGCTGAGATGTTACAAAGTCAATTTTTGATTCCCAATACTCAGCTGGGATAAATGCATGGGTCTCAACATTGACAGTCAACCAAAGTTGAACTATTATTTCAATATCTTCTTTTTGAAATTTTCTAATCATACCTTTACCATCCAATCTGTTCCATTCTATAGATAATAATTCGTTTTAGCAAGCGATAATATAAAATTTGAACAATCACTAACATATTTTTTAGTGGGTACGTTTCTATTCATATAAATTCCTTGTCAATGGAAACAAACGCATTCCCACAGGATAAATGGAAATAGATAATTTCTAGCCATCACTCCATAAAAATTACTCACTTTGATACTTCCCCATCCCAATGCTCTAGCCTTGCAATCAAGGCTTTTCATTATTCCTTTCGTTCAAAGTTAGCCTTGTATTTCTTCCGATACAATATAAGAGATAAAAAGTGAAAATAATTTGGATTGAGTTGATACCGAGTAGTCGATCTAACTTTTCCCTGTGAAACCTTATCTTTTGTCAATAAAATAGTTCCAACAGTTACAATATTGATACCAACTGTGCCAGGAATCTGTTTAGCAGTTAACGGATTCCCCTGCTAGATCTCTGATTATAATCTTCAACTGATTTTCATTTTTCAGTTTACTAGTTTCAATCAACTCCATAAATCTTGACTCAATCTAGTTTAGATACTTTTATTATACCACTGACTCACTTAGTATTGAATTATAGAAACAAAACTAAGCTATTTTAAATAACCTGAATCAATAAATTTTTGCGAGCAATCTTCGCGAGCAGGTTTTGCGCGGTTCGCAAAACATCGGTTCGTTAGAACCGACGCAAGGAAAAAAGAAAGCATGGGTGCTTTCTTTTTGGGCTGC
>NZ_WCJE01000097.1 GCF_016743335.1 Streptococcus suis
CTTAATTGTAACTCTCTACTTTCGGGTAGAGAGTTTTTCTGTAAGTATTCATAAAATGCACAGAAATTCTTTAATCTTAGCTAAGTTTATGCTATAATGTACCTTGTACAATAAATATAGAAGAGGTAAGTGAAATGTCACGTAAACCAATCATTGCCGGTAACTGGAAAATGAACAAAAATCCTCAAGAAGCACAAGCTTTCGTTGAGGCAATTGCAGGAAAATTGCCTGCAGGAGACAAAATTGAAGCAGCTATCGCAGCTCCAGCTGTAGATTTGAACGCTCTCTTATGGTTCGCTAAAGATTCTGAATTGAAAGTTGCAGCTCAAAACTGCTACTTTGAAGATGCTGGTGCCTTCACTGGTGAAACATCTCCAAAAGTATTGGCTGAAATGGGTGTTAACTATGTTGTTATCGGTCACTCAGAGCGTCGTGATTACTTCCACGAAACTGATGAAGATATTAATAAAAAAGCTCATGCAATCTTCCGTAACGGTTTGACTCCAATCATCTGTTGTGGTGAGTCACTTGAAACTTACGAAGCTGGCAAAGCAGTAGAATTTGTAGGTGCACAAGTTTCTGCAGCTTTGAAAGACTTGACTGCTGAACAAGTAGCATCACTTGTTATTGCTTACGAGCCAATCTGGGCAATCGGTACTGGTAAATCAGCTACTAAAGACGATGCACAAAACATGTGTAAAGCTGTCCGTGACGTTGTTGCTGCTGACTTTGGTCAAGAAGTTGCAGACAAAGTTCGCGTTCAATACGGTGGTTCTGTAAACCCATCAAATGTTGCTGAATACATGGCATGTCCAGACGTTGACGGTGCGCTTGTTGGTGGTGCATCACTTGAAGCAGAAAGTTTCTTGGCTTTGTTGAACTTCTAATAACAAAAAGCATCGGATTTTGAATTCGATGCTTTTTTTGAT
>NZ_WCJE01000098.1 GCF_016743335.1 Streptococcus suis
CTTTACAAACACTAGATTAGACAGTTTCCTGTTTAATCTTTTTTTAAAATCAATCTGTTGATTTTTTCACAAACTTGGACTAGAATAGAATAAAGAACTGTTTAATATATAAATAATCGATAAAGCGTATTCTATCGAAATAAAGGAGTCTAAAGTGAAAAACGATAAAAAATCTGATATTCCACGCGCTACTGCCAAACGTCTATCCCTCTATTATCGCATTTTTAAACGTTTCTATGCAGGAAATATTGAAAAAGCTAGTTCAAAAGAAATTGCCGAAGCTATCGGAATCGATTCAGCTACCGTCCGCCGAGATTTTTCCTATTTTGGAGAGCTTGGTCGTCGTGGCTTTGGCTACAATGTCAAAGAGTTGATGGATTTCTTTGCGGATATTCTAAATGATACCTCCATCACCAATGTTATGCTTGTTGGTGTTGGGAATATGGGGCGGGCCTTGCTACACTATCGCTTCCACGAACGAAATAAAATGAAAATAGTCATGGCTTTTGAAGCAGATGATAATCCAGCTGTTGGAACGACAGATGAAAATATCCCAATCCATGCAATCTCAGAAATCAAGGAACGTATCAGCGAAGCAAACTCTCAGACAGCCATTCTAACGGTACCCAGCGTCAAGGCACAAGAAGTGACCGATATTCTTGTTGAAGCTGGTGTCAAGGGAATTCTGAGCTTTTCACCAGTTAACTTGTCTGTCCCAAAAGATGTCGTTGTCCAGTATGTTGATTTGACTAGTGAATTACAGACACTACTCTACTTTATGCGAAAAGGATAAGCAATGAAAAAACCAGTTATTGGTATTTCTGGAAATGAATATAAAAC
>NZ_WCJE01000099.1 GCF_016743335.1 Streptococcus suis
AATATTCATGAGGACTTTGAACGTGACTATGTTCTATATAACAAAGAAGGGCGATCAAATTTAATCATTGGAAATTTTACTAGTATTGCAAACGGAGTAGAATTTATTATGCCTTCAGCAAATCACTCTATGACATCCTTTTCAACCTATCCATTTATGTTAGTTAAAAATGAATGGGCTGATAAAACTAGTATGACTGTACAGGATATGCCACAAAAAGGAGATACTATCGTCGGTCATGATGTTTGGATTGGTCGAAATGCAACGATTTTACCTGGAGTGACTATCGGAAATGGTGCAGTTATTGGCAGTAATGCAGTTGTTTCAAAAGCTGTCCCAGACTATGCTATTGTTGCGGGCAATCCTGCACGAATTATACGTTATCGGTTTTCTACTGAAATGATTACATTTCTAAACGAACTAGAATGGTGGCACTTTTCTGATGCTCAATTAGACCAGGCAGTCCCTTATCTGACAAATTTAAACCTAGAAAAATCAAAACAAGCCTTACTAAACATTAAAAATAGTCAATAATTTCTGTAGTAGAAATGATAAAAACAGTAACCGACACTTTTGCATCATCTTGTCGTTCTAATCTATTATTTAAAGAATTATACTATACATATCAAATAAAGAAAGCGAGTTTATCTCATGTTATCTATTGTTTTATCTGGCCTTTTCGGTCTTATCATTTCATCTGCTATTACCTTTGTTGCTTCAAAACTCAGCGATAAGGTAACCTTGGCACATTGGATTGTTAATCTTCTCCTTGGAGTTTTAGGAGCAATTGCAGCAAACTACCTACTTGGT